>CAVZJZ010000024.1:0-120246 GCA_963775665.1 uncultured Alphaproteobacteria bacterium
AAGAGCTGAAGAACTGCGACCGCGTGTACGTATTTCGCAACGGCGCGGTCGTCGCCGAACTCAGCCGCGACGAGTTGACGGAAGAGCGCGTCATCCGTTCCTCGTTCGCGGGCAGCGCCACGTGACCAGCGCAAGCGCAGATTCGACGTCTTCAAGGGCGAGCGGCGCCGACTTCAGGCGCAACCTTCGCGCGGCGCTTCCGGCCCTGTCGCTTGCGCTCGTCATCGCCGCAATCGCCTGGCTCAATCCTCGCGCCATCAGCTATTTCGGCTTCACGCTGATGCTCAATCTCGCCATCCCGATCGTGCTCGTGACGATGGCGCAGATGTTCGTGATCGCCTGCAACGACCTGGACCTCTCGATCGGCGCCTTCGTCGGCTTCGTCACCTGCGTCTCGGCAACCTGGCTCAGGGACGAGCCGTGGCTCGGCGCTCTGACCCTCATCGGCTGCGTTGCGCTCTACGCGGCGCTCGGCGCGCTCATCTATCTCCGCAACCTGCCTTCGATCGTGGTGACGCTTGGCATGAGCTTCGTGTGGCAGGGGCTTGCGATCCTGCTTCTGCCGAAGCCCGGCGGCAAGGCGCCGCTGTGGCTTCAGGCGATCATGGGCGTCAAGCCGCCGTTCGTTCCGTTCCCGATCGTCGCCGCCGCGCTGATCGCCGCAGTAGGCTGGTTCGGAATCATGCGCACGTCCTATGGGGCGATCCTGCGCGGCGCCGGCGGCAACGCCGTCGCGATCGAACGCGCGGGCTGGTCGCTGCTCAAAGTCAAGGCGACGCTGTTCGCGCTCGCCGGAACTTTCGGCGTGCTGTCGGGCATGGCGCTCGTCGGCATTACGACCTCGGCCGACGCCAATATCGGCAACGGCTACACGCTTCTTTCGATCGCCGGCGTCATTCTCGGCGGCGGCGAATTCGTCGGCGGCAAGGTGTCGCCGATCGGCGCCGTTCTCGGCGCGCTGACGATGGCCATGGCCGCTTCGCCGCTCCTCACGTTCATGCATATTCCGCCGGACTGGCAGGTCGCCGCCAACGGCGCGATCCTCATCATCGTTCTGGCGGCCCGGGTGCTGATCAGCCGCAGCGGGAACGACCGATGACCGGCGTCGCGAGGACCCTCTTGGCGCGGCCCTGGATCTGGTCCTTTCTCGGCGCTGCGATCGTCTGGCTGGCGGCCATCGCCTTCACCGGCGGATACGGCGGGGGCGGCATGCTGACCGCCGCCCTGTCGCTTGCGGTCTTCACCGTCATCGTCGGCGTCGGGCAGATGTTCGTAATCACGCTTGGTCCCGGCAATGTCGATCTTTCGCTCCCGGCCAATATCGGGCTCGCGAGCGCGGTCGCGATGAAGACGATGGGCGGCGACGACTCCCGGGTCGTGATCGGACTGGCGGCGGCGCTGGCATGCGGAGTGGCCGTCGGAATCGTCAATTATCTCCTGATCCGGGCCCTGCGCATCCCGCCGATCATCGCGACGCTGTCGGCGAGCTTCGTCATCCAGTCGGTCGACATCTCTTATGGGCGCGGCCTGCAGATCAAGCCGCCGCCGGGCTTTGCCGACTTCACCAATATTCAGGTCTTCGGCGTGCCGCTGCTGGCGATCCTGACGGCGCTGTTTGCGGTTTGCGCCAGCGTCGCGCTCCACCGGACGATCTGGGGCCGCTCGGTCCAGGCGATCGGCCAGAACATTCGCGCGGCGCGGCTGGCGGGCGTCAAGGTCGAGCCGGTGCGGTTTACCGCTTATGCGCTCTGCGGCGCGCTCGGCGGCCTCAACGGGGCGCTGCTCGCCGGCTATTTCCGCGGCGCCAATGTCGACATCGGCAACGAATACCTGCTGGCCTCGATCGCGGTCGTCGTCATCGGCGGCACGTCGGTCTCGGGCGGCAAGGCCAATCTGCCGGGCGTCTGGGGCGGGGCGCTGTTTCTCGTGCTGCTCCTGACAATGCTGAACACGTTTGGCGTCAGCGCGGGGGTGCGGCTCCTGCTGACGGGGCTCATTATCGTGGCGGTGATTACTGCGGCCGGCGGCGAGAAGAGGACGCGGTGAGCGCCGGGCTTCAGAGAAGGAACGGAACCAGCGCCGGAACGCGCTCGGCGTAGCGCGCATAAGCCTCGCCGAACTGCCGGCTCATGACGGCCTCTTCGAGCCTCAGCTTGCGCCAAAAGGCGGCGGCGGCGACGGCGACGGCAAGCAAGCCGCGCCACTCGCCGACCGCGAGGGCCGTCCCGAGGAACATCAGGAGCACGCCGGTATAGATCGGATGGCGGACCCAGCGATAGGGTCCCACCACAATCAGCTCATGATCGCGCTTGAGCTGGACGTCGCTGCTCCAGTTGGCGGCGATGGTCACTCGCGCCCAGGCGCAGAACGCGAGGCCGGCATAGCCCAGCGCGGCGCCCAGCGCGGCCGGCCAAATGGCCAGCGGAACAAAACGGTCGTCGAGCACTGGCGCGGGCAGGGGCGCAGGCGACGCAAGCAGATAGGCGGCGACAAGGAGCGGACCGACATGCGAGAGCCGCGAGACGGCCGTCTCGGATTGGGCTGCCTCCTTCACGCCGTGCGACATGGCGATCCAGAGGACGGCCCAGCCGCCCCACATCAAAAGAAAGAGCGAAGTAAAGAGCCAGCGGTAAAACATCGGGCACCCCTGAGAAGGCGCGCCGGCCGTCAGCCCTCGATCTGCTCCACCGTCTGCACGTTCGGCAGGAAGCGCCTTAACAGGTTTTCAATTCTCTGTCTCAAAGTTGCGGTCGTCCTCCCGGATTAGAATTGGATGACCAGCCGTCCTCTCGTACCGCCCGCCTCCAGCCGACGATGGGCCTCGGCCGCCCTTTCCGGCGGATAGACCTCCGCCACGCGAAGCGTAATTTCGCCGGCCTCGACCTGTTGGCGAAGCCGATCGAGCTTCTCGAACTCCTGCGCGTACGAGCGCACCATGGTTGTCGTAAAGTGGATATCCCGCTGCGGGGCGCCCTGGAAGCCGCGGACGGACGTGAAGGCGCCCCCGTCACGAACGGCGGGAATCACAAGCGCATTGAGCACCGCTCCGTCCGCGAGCCCATCAACTCCTTGAGGAAAGTGCTTTCGAATCCGCGATGCGACATCATCGCCTCTTCGGACAACGATATCGGCGCCAAGCGACGCAACCAGCTTTTCATCTTTCTCGGAAGCGTCGGCGATGACCGTCAGCCCCTCGGATTTGGCGAGCTGGATGACGTAGCCGCCATAAGCGCCCGCCGCGCCAGTCACTGCGATGACCTGACCCGGAGACAGCTTGATGAGGTCGAGTGACTGGCGCGCCGTCAATCCGTTCATCGGCAAGGTGGCGGCCTCGGCATGGGTCTTTCCGGCGGGGGCGCGCACGACCGATCGGGCGTCGAGCACAATTTGCTCGCGATACGCGCCATGGCTGCCCTTTGGCGCGACGATGGCCATGACGGCGTCGCCAACCTTGAGCCTGTCGGGAACGCCGCTTCCAACCTCATCGACGATCCCCGCCGCCTCCATTCCCGGAACGTAAGGCGGAGGATCAGCCTTCTGCTGTTCGGCGCGCGCGCCGTCCCGGACCATGACGTCGGTGGGGTTCACCGTCGCTGCATGGACCTGGATTCGCACCTGTCCCGGGCCGGCGTGAACTTCGGGCAATTCGACGACCTGGAGAACCTCAGGACCGCCTTGAGTGAAGAGTCCAACTGCGCGCATCGTTTCGTCCTTTGTCCATTGTCGAGATTATAGCGGCGCAAATCTGACGCTTGGCGCCCGCAGCGACGTCCGCCATGGGTGAGACGTTATTCCTCGACGACCAATCGAGGTCGGTTTGCGACGTAGGCCACCCTTAGCCCTGGCGCGAAGCCCAACCGCTCGTAGAAGGCATGCACCCGTGGATCCGCGCGCCCGCTTTGCATCAGGACATGGTGGCAACCGCTCGCCCAGGCTCGAGTGAGCGCGGCGCCAACAACGGCCCGGCCGTGTCCTCGGCCCTGAAGTTCAGGATGGGTGACGACATTCTCCAGGAAGCCGTGGCTCCGCCCAGCGCGCAGGAGGTTCGGCGTCGTGATGAGCATGCAGGTCGCTGCGATGGGGTCGCCATCGTCGGACACAAAGACGTAGACACCCGGATGCGCCATCGTCTCCCGCTAGACGCGTTCTGCCTGCTCGCGTGGCTCGACAGCCCGGCTGATCTCTGAGGCGCGAATAGCGCCAGCAGCGGTGGCAGGTCAGAGGCGACAGCGAGCAGAGCAGTAGGCATGTCAGCATCTTCGGTCGCCGCACGCGCGTTCGCAACCGGTCGAGACCGTCGGAGCGCCAAGGGTTATACCGGATCGGTGGGACCGCTCTCGTATGCGCGCTTGTCCGTTATTCCGGGTTGCCCCCTAAAACGGACCAGCAGCGCTTGTCGCATTTCGCAGGTCAGCCAGGCCTCGAATTCTCTCCATGTCTTGGCGGGAGCCACAATCTAAGGGCTTGGACCGGCTTTAAGGCTTCGACGTAGGACGATGTGAGTGTGGCCAGGGGGCCAGTCCCTCAGTTCCGCGACGCGTTCGAACCCGTGCTTCTCGTAGAAGCCTGGAGCCTGGAAGTCATAGGACAGCGTCCAAACTGAATGGCAGCCGCGGATGACGGCTTCACCGATGGCCGCGGCCAGTAGCCTTCGTCCGACACAGTGGCCGCGGTGTCTCCATCCACCCAGAGTTACTTGATTTCAGCCACGCCAGCCCAACTGTAACCAGCGACCGCGCCCATTTGGATACCGTGTTCGCTAACGGCCACGAACCCTAGCGCTTTGCCGTCTTCTCGACCCGTTGACCGTGGGTTATGGTCGTAAAGTCGATCCTCCAAGTGGTCGATTTCGATGAGCGAGAGATCATGCCGCGGCACGATATACGCCGGCGTTGCAATCATGTTCGCACCACCGTCGGGTTCGAAACCAAACCCTTGGTGCCCTCCTCCAATGGCGGCTCAGGGCGGATAGCGCCCGTTCAAAATGCGATTGTCGAACGGCCGAACTCCGCCCATTTCCGCCATTGGCGCCGGGCAGCCGGGCCGTCTCAGGAGCGTGGACAGCGACCGTTCCCATTTTGACCGGAGTTTGATCCTCATGCTTTGAACGCGGTGATTTACTGCCGCGGACGCCCCAGTTGGTCCGGGCAATTTAATCGCGTAGAATTATTAGAGATGCGTTCCCAGCGGCGATTGTCGAAATCCAGGTACATAACCGGACTCCAATGCCCGAAACGGCTTTGGCTCGGTTGGCATGACCCGGAGCCAAGATCAGAACCCGAGCCCGGTACGATCCTCGCGGTCGGCACCGAGGTCGGGGTTGCCGCAAGGCTGCTTATTCCGGCTGGGGTTCTTGTCGAAGAGGGGCCAGATCGGCACGCTGAGGCGGTCGAGCGGACGCGGCGCCTAATTGCTGACCCAGCTGTTTCGGCGATCTTTGAGGCGGCGTTCGCCTTCGATCGCGTCCTGATAAGGGCCGATCTACTCGAACGCTTGCCAAATGGCGGATGGCGTCTCGGCGAGGTCAAATCGACCACGCGGGTCAAACCCGAGCATCTGCACGATCTTGCCATCCAAGCCTACGTGATTGCCGGCTCGGGCGTTACCGTAGAGGAAATGCAACTCGTTCACGTCGATACCAGCTACGTCCGGGGCGAGAACGGAATCGACTGGCGCGCCTACTTTAAGCGCGAGGATGTCACCGCCGAGGTCTGCGATCTTCTCCCCTCGGTGCCGGAACGCGTCGCCGAGATGCATGTGATCTTGGGGCTGCCGACCGCCCCAGAGGTTCGACCGAGCGGTCATTGCTTTTCGCCATACCCATGCGAGTTCTGGGACAGGTGCACCGCTGGCAAGCCATCGGACTGGATCATCAACCTCCCGCGTCTCAAGGCGACGATTTTTGCCGAACTTGATGCCGATGGCATCGAGTTCGATGCGCGACCTTCCGCCGGATTTCCCGCTCACTCCCGGTCAGCAGCGAGTCGTCGATGCGATGGTCTCGGGTCTGGAGTTCATTTCCAGACGAATTACCCGAGGCCCTTGCCAACCTGGGGCCACCTGCCTCGTATTTGGATTTCGAGACCTTCTCGCCGGCAATTCCCCTCTATGCGGGGACCAGCCCCTACCAGCGCATCCCGTTCCAATGGTCCATGCACTACGACGATGGGGCCGGGGATGTTCGCCATTTCGAGTTTCTCGCCGATGGTGATCTCGATCCTCGCCGAGATTTCGCCGACGACGCTGCTGAAGGCGATCGAGTACCTTTCCGGGCCGATCATCGTCTACTCAGGGTTTGAGGCGAGCGTGTTGCGAAGCCTTGCGGGGGTTCTGCCTGATCTATCCGACCGATTGCTCGCGGTGACCGACCGGATTTCTGACCTGTTGCCGATCGTCAGGACCCATATCAGCCATCCTGAGTTTTTCGGTTCCTATTCGATCAAGGCGGTTGCACCCGCCCTGGTGCCAGGGTTTCAGCTATGATGACCTGTTCGTGAAATAGCCTGACAAATCACCGAGTTTGCGCATCAGAGCACGAACGGAATCAGCGCCCGCGCGCGCTGGGTGTAGCGCACATAGGCGTCGCCAAACTGGCGAAGCATGACGACCTCTTCGAGCTTGAGCTTGCGCCAGAGCGCCACAGCCGCGATGGCCACGGCGAGAACGCCTCGCCATTCGCCACGCGCCAGCGCCGTCCCGATGAGAGCCGTGAGAAGGCCCGTATAGATGGGATGGCGGACCCAGCGATAGGGTCCGAGAACGACGAGTTCGTGGCCCTGCTTGAGGGTGACGCTGCCGCTCCAGTTGCCGGCGAGACATGCGCGAGCCCAGATCGCGAAGGCGATCCCCGCAGAGGTCAAAGCGACGCCGAGCCAGATGATCCATGGCGCGGAAGGGACGAAGCGCTCGTTCAGGAAAGGCAGGGGGACGAAGGCCGCCACCAGCAGATAATAGGAGACTGCGAGCGGCAGGAGATGCAGGAGCCGGGACGCCAAACTCTCAGTCTGCGCGACGGGTTTCGCGCCGCGCGCCAGGATGATCCAGACAATGATCCAGAGGAGCCAGATGAGGCCTATGACGGCCATGGTCAGTGAAGGACGTCAGCCCTCGAACAACTCCACCGTCTGCACGTCGGGCAGGAAGTGCTTGAGCAGGTTCTGGATTCCGTGCCGCAGCGTCGCGGTCGAGGAGGGGCAGCCGGAGCAGGCGCCCTTCATCTTGAGATAGACGACGCCGTCGCGGAAGCCCTTGAACACGATGTCGCCGCCATCGCCCGCAACCGCGGGTCTGACGCGCGTCTCGATCAGCTCCTTGATCGCTTCGACCGTCTCGGCGTCCTTGGGATCGAAGAACTCGCCGCTCGCCGCATCGCCCCCGCCCTCGAGCAGCGGCGCGCCGGAGAGGAAGAATTCGGTCACGACGCCGAGCACGGCCGGACGCAGGTGCTGCCACTCGCCGTCGGTCTTGGTGACCGAGATGAAGTCGTTGGCGAAGAACACGCCGGTGACGCCGGGCAACTCCATCAGCGCCTTGGCCAGCGGCGAGCGCTCGGCTTCCGCGGCGTCGCGCGCCTCGAACGTGCCTTCCTCCATCACCACCCGGCCGGGCAGGAATTTCAGCGTCGCAGGGTTGGGGGTCGCTTCGGTCTGAATGAACATGGGGGCCGCTCCTTGTGCTTGTAGATAGGCCGCGCGGGGCGGCGGAGCAAGGATCGGCGCCCATCTCATTTTAGCGCGGCCGCGGCGCGAAATGGGAGCTTTCCCCGGCGCGCGGGGTCCTGGGGTCAAACCCGATCGGTCTGCTGACGCTGGTGACCGCTTCGCTGAAATAGCGGCCATTGGCCAACGGCGATAAAAGCGGGGCGTTCTTTTGTTCATGCAACACATGAGGATTATCGCGCAATCGTTTGAAAACCCATGCATTTCATGCCGCCATACGGCTCCTCACGGCGACGATTCCGTCGAAACGGCATCGTGTTATCGCATCTCCCGCTAGTTGCTTAAGTAGCGCATGAAGATCGGTTCATAAGTTGTTGGAAAATAAGGCTCTTTCATCCCGCGATGGCGGGCAAAAATGGCGCCATTCCGGCTGGTCCCGGACGATTTCAGGCAGGTGAGTATAGAAAATCTATACGATTGCGCCCTCGAGCGACCCGCGAAAGCGGTTCTCCGGCTTCGGTTTTCCCCGTGGATTTCTTCCTGTTATGCGGCTTAACAGGGAGAACAGCTCCCTGTTATCTCGCTCAACCATGACTTTAACATGTGCTCGCAACGCATTGAAATTCAAAGCTTTTAGGCTTCGGCTACGATCACGGCGCGGCCCGCTTTCCCCTGTTAGCAGGGGATAACAGGGAGAATTCCGGTTTTGGCGAAATTGCAGGCGTCGCCCGGCGCGAAGCCATGAGTATAGATTTTCTATCCCGTCGGGCGTCTTCCGTCGCCCGCTCGCTCCTCGGGATGACGAGTTCGTCGAAACGCGTCATGCTCTGGCATCGGCCAAGCGCCGCAGGGCCTCTCGAGGGCCCTGAAACATTCCGGACGAAGCGATGATCAGCGTCTTCGAGCTCTTCAAGATCGGCGTCGGGCCCTCGTCGTCGCACACCATGGGCCCGATGAAGGCGGCCTTCGCCTTCGCGTCCGGGCTCGCCGAGCGCGGCGCGCTCGGCCGGGTCGCGGCGGTCGAGGTCACGCTCATGGGCTCGCTCGCCTTCACCGGCAGGGGCCATGCGACCGACAAAGCGGTGATCCTCGGCCTTAGCGGCGTCGAGCCCGAGGCGATCGATCCGGACGAAGCCGAGGCGCTGGTCGCCCGGATTCGCGAGAGCCAGCGCCTGCCGCTCGCCGGGCGCGGCACGATCGCCTTCGATCCGGCGCGGGCGATCGTCTTCGACATCCTCACCCAGCCGCCGCGCCATCCCAACACCCTGCGGCTGATCGCCAGCGACGCGGACGGCGCGACGCTCGCGGACGAGACCTGGCTCTCGATCGGCGGCGGCTTCGTCGTTCGCGACGGGGCGGGGCAGGGCTCGCCCGCGGGCGAGGCGCCCGTTCCCTATCCCTTTCGCTCCGGCGCCGAGCTTCTGGCGCGGGGCCGCGAATCCGGGCTCACGATCGCGGAGCTCATGCGCGCCAACGAGGCGGCGCTGCGGCCGGCGGACGCGGTCGAGCGCCTATCTCGAGCGGGTGCTCGAGGCGATGTTCGCCTGCCTCGAGCGCGGGCTCGCGCGCTCAGGCCCGCTTCCGGGCGGCCTCAAGGTGACGCGGCGCGCCAAGGCGATCCACGACCGCCTGACCGAGGGCGCCCGCCGCAACGCGCGGCCGGCGCACGAAATCATGGATTTCGTCAGCGTCTACGCGATGGCGGTCAACGAGGAGAACGCCGCCGGCGGGCGGGTCGTCACCGCGCCGACCAACGGCGCGGCCGGCGTCATTCCGGCGACGCTGCGCTACTACCGCGACCATTGCGACGGGGCGACCCCGGCGGGGATGGCGGATTTCCTGCTGACGGCGACGGCGATCGGCGGCCTCTTCAAGCTCAACGCCTCGATCTCGGGCGCCGAGGTCGGCTGCCAGGGCGAAGTCGGCGTCGCCTCCTCGATGGCGGCGGCGGGCCTGTGCGCGGCGCTCGGCGGCTCCAACGCGCAGATCGAGAACGCCGCCGAGATCGCGATGGAGCATCACCTCGGCATGACCTGCGATCCGGTCGGCGGGCTCGTGCAGATCCCCTGCATCGAGCGCAACGCCTTCGGCGCCGTCAAGGCGATCGCGGCCGCCTCGCTCGCCCTGCACGGCGACGGACAGCACCGCGTGTCGCTCGACAGCGTCATCGCGACGATGCGCCAGACGGGCGCGGACATGCAGTCGAAATACAAGGAGACGTCGCTCGGGGGCCTGGCGGTCAATTTCGTCGAGTGCTGAGCGCTACCGCTCGATCCGGCTCCAACCGTGCAGGCCGAGCCGCTCCTGCGGCAGATAGGCGGCCTTGTAGCCCATCTTCTTCGAGCCTTCGACCCAATAGCCCAGATAGACGTGGGGCAGGCCGAGCCGGCGCGCCTTCTCGATATGGTCGAGAATGACATAGGCGCCGAGAGAGCGGCGGGCCTGATGGGGCGCGTAGAAGGAATAGACGAGCGACAGCCCGTCGGCCAGCCGGTCGGTGAGGCAGACCGCATAGAGCGGCCCTGCGCCCGACTGGGCGTCGGTCGCCTTGCGCGCCCGGTATTCGGCGAGATGGGTGTCGATATGGGTGTCCTCGACCATCATCGCGAAATCGAGCGAGGACATGTCCGCCATGCCGCCTTCGGGATGGCGCGCGTCGAGATACGAGCGGAACAGGGCGAAATGTTCGTTCGTCGGCTTCGGCGGCACAAATGTCCCGATGAGATCGGCGTTGACGCGCAAGGCCCGGCGCTGGCTGTCGCTGGGCTTGAAATCGTCGACCAGCACGCGCACCGAGACGCAGGCCCGGCAGCTCTCGCACGCCGGCCGATAGGCGATCGTCTGCGACCGGCGAAAGCCGGTCTGGGTGAGGAGGTCGTTGAGCGCGGCGGCGCGTTTGCCGACGAGATGGGTGAAGATCTTGCGTTCCTGCTGGCCGGGCAGGTAGGGGCACGGGGAGGGCGCGGTCAGATAGAACTGCGGGGCGTCGCGCACTTCCCTGGTCAAGCTTACCTCCGTTGTCCTCGAAGGTTGTCGGGAGCCCGCTCCTCAACGCCCCGGAGCGGACCTTGGTTTCAGAGCCGCCGCACGATCACGACGCCCGCGATGATATCGTGCAGGCACCGCTTCTCGGCGTCGACCAGCGACACCAGAAAGATCGGCGGAAAGAACCAGCTCACGTAGAACAGCACCGCCTGGACCGCCGCGTTGACGAACGGCACGCGCGCGCCGGTGTCGTGCATGCGCATTTCCAGGTCCATCGCCCGCATGCCGGGCGTCGCCATTTTCTGCCCGGAGACGCTGAGGCCGTTGTAGAAGAAGGCGACGATCGGATAGAGCGGCGGAAGAAAGAAGAGCGCAAGGCCGAGCGTCAGCACGATCGAGACGATCCAGAGGAGCGCGACCAGGACGCTCACCAGGACGAGATCGAAACAGACCGCCAGGATGCGGCGCGAGCGCACGCCCGAGAGCGCATCGGCTCGCAGCGGCTGGGTCGGCGTCGC
The DNA here is from genome assembly GCA_963775665.1 of uncultured Alphaproteobacteria bacterium. Lineage (GTDB taxonomy): Bacteria > Pseudomonadota > Alphaproteobacteria > Rhizobiales > Beijerinckiaceae > Roseiarcus. The sequence goes on from CAVZJZ010000024.1 coordinate 11,162, forward strand.
CGCAACGAAATTGGACATCAGAACCTCCGGGCGCAGCGCCCCCGAGCGCGCTGGAAGGATGTGGGAGGCCGAGGCGCCAAGTCAAGACCGACGCGGAAATAGGTTGTGCGTTATGGTGTCGCGAATTCCGACAAGTCCAGACGGGCGCAAGGCGATGAAGATCACAAGCAGCGCATAGACCGCAAGATCGCGGTCGTCGATCGGGAACAGCGCCGACCATCCGGCCTCGACCACGCCGATGACGAGCCCGCCGAGGAAGGCGCCGGGAAGCGAGCCGATGCCTCCGACGACAGCCGCCGCCAGCGCCTTGAGGGTCAGCGTCGCCGAAAGACCGTAGCCGACCGCGCCATAGGCCGCCGTCATGATCGCGCCTGCGAGGCCCGCGAGCGCGCCCGAAAGGACGAAGGCGCGCGTCGTGGTCGCGGCGGGGCTGACGCCGAGCAACTCGGCCGCCAGCGGATCGTCGGCGTAGGCGCGCCATTCGCGGCCCATCCGGGTCCAGCGGAAGAGGATAACAAGACACAAGCCCCACTCCGAGCGCGACGGCGCTGGCGACGAAGGTCATCGGCGTCGCGACGGCGACGAATTCGCCGGCCCTGGCGAGCGCGAAAGGCTGGTTCAGCGCGGGGCTCATCCAGCTTGTCCGATCGCCCTGGGCGAGGCGCAGGAGTTCCTGAAGAAAGAGCGCGAGGCCGACCGTCGCCACCAGCGCCTGCTGTCCCCTGGCGTGACGCAACGGAATGAAGACGGCGCGCGCCGACGCAAAGCCCCAGCCTGCCGCCACGATTGCGGCGAGCACGAAGGCCGCGCCGAGCAGCGGGACGCGGGCCAAAGCCCGCAAGCGCGAGCGCCGCCATCGCCGCTCCATATCCGCCCGCGGCGGCGAGCTCGCCGAAGGCGAAGTTGATGCGCCCGATCAGCCCGTAAACGAGCGAATAGGCCGCCGCCAGAAGCGCGTAGATCGCCGACAGCGGCAGCCCGTCGAGCGCCATCTGAAGAACGTAGGCGACGCGAGGCGCAACTTCGGGCGCGCGGCTCAGGTCTCCGAGCGGGGCAGGGATCGGCGGCGCGCCCTTCGGGGGTCGCCAGCCAGTAGCGGATGAGAAAATAGAGTTCTGTGTCCGAAAGCGCCACCCCGTCGATCGTGAGCGAGGTCAGATCGCGCGACTCGCGCGGGCGCCCCGGCTCACGGAACCGGCAGGACGCCGCGTGCGATTCCGGCTCGCCTCCGGGCGGCTCCGCGGTGAAGGCGACGGTCAGGCCCCGTCCGTCCGGGTCCGGCCGCTGCGAGACGATCGCGATCCGCGAGTCCTCGGGCGTCAGGGCCGCAAGAGCCATGCGGCAGAGCCGGGCCTGATCGGTTTCGAGCACTGGCGAACAGCCGGCGAGGAGCCCAGCGGCGAGAAGAGCCGTCAGGAGCCGGATCAAGCGGCGCGCCTCCGGGCCGCTAGCCGCTTCTGCTTGGCGCGATTGCCGCAGACCTCCATCTCGCACCAGCGCCGACGATTGTTCTTGCTCGTGTCGAGAAGAGCCAGCCGCAGGCGTGACCGCGGCATTCCTTGATGCGGCCGAAGTCGCCCTCGGTAAATAGCCGGACAGCGGCGAGGGCGATCGGACCGAGGGCCGCTTCGATCGGCGCGTCGCGCAGGCTCCAGCGCCAGTGACACGAGTCGTGTCCCGGCGGCGAGAGAGGCGCGTTCCATGCAGCGGGCGTACTGAACCGAGAGAGCTGCAAGCGAGGCCTCTGCCGGCCCGGCGCCTCGACCGATCGCGGCGCCCACAGCGTGAATGGCGTCGCGCAGCGCCACGGCGTCGGCGAGGAGGTCTCGGGCGAGGTCTGCGCGCGCTGAGGTTTCGGCCCGCAGCCATCGCGTGTCTTCGGGCGAGAAGCGTGTTGGTGTGGTCGAGCCAATCGAGGACGTTCGACGCTTCGAGCAGATGGTTCTGATGCGTGTCGAAGCCGCGGCCGGATTCGGTGTTGGCGAAATCGAGCGCGAGGTTGCCCCCGACCAGGGGCAGGAAGCCCGCTCGCGACGGTGAGAGATCAGGGTCTATAACCATCATTGACATCTTTACAAGTTAGAGATCAGCGGCTAGCTTCGGGATGCTAACTTGTTAAAGCCTTATCGGAGGTTAGTTATGCGAGCAACTCTTATCAAATCCCTTCCCTTCGTGCTTACCCTTCTGTTCGCGACCGCGTCTCAAGCCCAGGTCAAGATCGGCGTGGCGGGACCGATCACCGGCGCGAACGCCGCCTTCGGCGCTCAATTGACCCAGGGCGTGGAGCAGGCGGTCGAGGATATCAACAAGGCGGGCGGCATTCTCGGCCAAAAGCTCGAGGTCGAGGCCGGGCGACGACGTGTCGGATCCCAAGCAGGGCGTTTCGGTCGCCAACAAATTCGTCGGCGACGGCGTCAAATTCGTGGTCGGCCACTTCAACTCGGGCGTGACGATCCCGGCCTCCGACGTCTATTCGGAGAACGGCATCCTGTTCATCACCCCCTCGGCGACCAATCCGAAGGTGACCGACCGCAATCTCTGGGACGCGTTCCGCACCTGCGGCCGCGACGACCAGCAGGGCATGCTGTGGGCCGAGCTCGCCCGCGACAAGCTCAAGGGCAAGAAGATCGCGGTCGTTCACGACAAGACGACCTACGGCAAGGGCCTCGCCGACGCCGCGCTCGACAACATGCACAAGTTCGGCATCAAGGAAGTGCTCTACGAAGGCGTGAACACCGGCGAGAAGGACTATTCGGCGATCGTGTCGAAGATCAAGGAGTCCGGCGCCGACTATCTGATGTGGGGCGGCCTGCACACCGAAGGCGGCCTCATCATCCGCCAGATGCGCGACCAGGGCATGAAGACCGTCATGATCTCCGGCGACGGCATCACCGACACGGAATTCGCCGCCATCGGCGGCACGGGCGTCGAAGGCACGCTGATGTCGTTCGGCCCCGAGCCCCGTCACAATCCGAACGCCAAAGACGCGGTCGAGGCGTTCAAAGCCAAGGGTTTCGAGCCGCAGGGCTACACGCTCTATTCCTACGCCGCCGTCCAGATCATCAAACAGGCCGCCGAAAAGGCCAATTCCCTCGACCCGAAGAAGATCGCGGCGGTCATGCATTCGGGCCAGCCGTTCCACACCGTGATCGGCGACATTTCCTACGACAAGAAGGGCGACCGCACGACTGTCGACTACGTCTGGTACGTCTGGAAGCAGGGCGCCGACGGCAAGATCGGGTTCGAGCAGCTCTAGACGCGGTCGATCGGATCGCCATCGGGCGCCCATGGCGTCGCCGACATGATAGGAACCCGCGGTGCGCCGCATGACGGCGCGCTGCGGGTTCGGGATTTCGGCGATCATGACCATTCTCGTCACCGGGAGCTCGGGGCACCTCGGCGAAGCGCTTATGCGCACTCTGCGCGGTGCGGGACGCCAGGCGGCCGGGCTCGACCTCACGCCCGGGCCCTTCACCGATTGCGTCGGCTCGATCGCCGACCGGAACCTGCGTCGCGCGCTGCATGGAGGGGGTCGAGACCGTCCTGCACACGGCGACGCTGCACAAGCCGCATGTCGTCAGCCATCCGCGCGAGGCTTTTGTCGAGACGAACGTCCTCGGCACGCTGATCCTGCTCGAGGAGGCCCGGCGCGTCGCGCGTCAAGAGCTTTGTCCTCACCAGCACGACGAGCGCCTTCGGCGACGCTCTCAAGCCGCCCCCGGGCGAGCCGGCGGCCTGGATCGACGAAAGCGTGGCGCCGGCGCCGAAGAACATCTATGGCGTCACCAAGACCGCGGCCGAGGATCTCTGCCTGCTTTTCCATCGCAACGAGGGGCTCGCCTGCGTGGTCCTGAGGACGTCGCGCTTCTTCCCCGAGGAGGACGACGATCCGCAAACGCGGGAGGCCTTCGCCGACGCCAACGCGAAGGCGAACGAGTTCCTGTTCCGCCGCGTCGCGATCGAGGACGTGGTCGCGGCGCATCTGCTTGGCCGCCGAGCGGGCGCCCGCGATCGGGTTCGGAAAATACATCGTCAGCGCCACGACGCCGTTCCGGCGCGAGGACGTTGCGCGCCTGCGCGCGGACGCGCCGGCGGTTGTCCGCGGAGCGGGCGTGCGGATGGGAAGACGAGTACGCGCGGCGCGGCTGGCGCATGTTTCCGACCATCGATCGCGTCTATGACAACGCGCTGGCCCGGCGTGAGCTTGGCTGGCGGCCGGCCTGGGACTTTGAGTCGGTGATCGGGCGGTTGCGCGAGACGGGCGACATTCGCGGGCCCCTCGCCAAGGTCATCGGCGAAAAGGGGTATCACGCCGGGCGGCGCTATCCAGCGCGGGACGCCCTCGCCGAGCGCGGCTGGTGGATGACGCGTTTCGACGGAATTGTCGCGAGGCGTCGAAAGACGCCCCCCGACGGGATAGAAAATCTATACTCATGGCTTCGCGCCGGGCGGCGCTTGCAACTTCGCCAAATCCGGAATTCTCCCTGTTACTCCCTGCTAACAGGGAACGCGGGCCGCGCCGCACTCGGATTTGAGGCATGAAAACGATGAATATCAGTGCCTTACGATCAATTGCTCATGCAACGGTTGAGCGAGATAACAGGGAGGCCATCTCCCTGCCAAGCCGCATAACAGGCAGCAGACAATCGGGAAAGCCGAAGCCGGAGACCGGCTTTCGCGGCCCGCCCGAGGGCGCGAAAGTATAGAATTTCTAAACTCAGCCGCCCGAAATCGTCCGGAACCGGGCGGAATGGCTGCATTTTGGCCCGCTGTTGCGGGATGAAATTGCTTATTTTACAATGGATTACGCAAGGATCTTCATGCGTTACATGATCAAAGATAGCGCCTCTCTGTTGCGTCGTTCCGCTCCCAAGACGGGGCGTCCGCCGGCCGCCGGACGGCCCTCACGCGTTCCCCAATGCGGACATTCGCAACGCGAAGCCCAAGCCGTCATCGGGAATTGGCCTCCTCATAGCGCCTTCGCCAGCGCCGCGATGCGTTCGACAAGGAAGGCCCGCGCGGCCGGGTCCGTCTGCAGGCCGATGGCGAGTCGTAGGCGCGGCGCGCCTCGTCGAGGTCGCCGATCCGGGCGCAGAGGTCGGCTTTCGCCACCCAGTAGGGCTCGAAGCCGTCGAGGCGGCCCTCGACCTCCTCGAGGAGCGCGAGCCCCGCCGCGGGCCCGCTGCGTATGCGAGACGGCCACAGCGCGATTGACGGCGACGACCGGCGAGCCGGTCAGCGCGAACAGCGCGTCGTAAAGCTGAACGATCGCCTGCCAGTCCGTCGTCCCGCCAAGGCGCCGGGCGGCGTGAACGGACTGGACCGCCGCCTCGAGCTGAAAGCGGCCGGGCGCGCGCGACGCGCTCGCGGCGCTGAGCAGCCGCTCGGCCTCCTCGATTGCGGCGCCATCCCAAAGGGCGGTCGGCTGCTCGCTCAAGGGGACGTAGCGACCGGCGCCGTCGCGCCGGGCGGCGCGACGCGAATGCGCGTAGAGCATCAGCGCCATGCAGCCCCTTCGCCTCCGGCTCGTCGGCGGCGAGGGCGACGACGACGCGGCCGAGCCAGATCGCCTCCTCGGCCAGATTGCGTCCGCCGGGATCGTCCGAGAACGCCTCCGCCCAGCCGTGCGCGAAAGCGGCGTAGATCGCTTCGAGCACGGCCCCGAGGCGCTCGGGCAGATCCTCGCGCTCCGGGATCCTGAATGGCACGCCGGCGAGGCGGATCTTCGCTTTGGCGCGGGCGAGCCGCTGGCCCATCGCGGCGGGCGAGACGAGGAAGGCCGACGCGATCGCCGCCGCGTCGAGGCCCAAAATCGTCTGCAGCATCAGGGGCGCGCGGATCGACTCTTCAATCGCCGGATGAGCGCAGGCGAACATCAGCGCGAGGCGGCGGTCGGGAATCGCGGTCTCGCGTCTCCGCCGCCTTCAGTTCTTCGTCGATCAGCGCGAGCGTATCCGAGGCCGCCTCGGCGCTGCGCCGCCGCCGCCCGGCGTCGATCATGCCGCCGCCGCGCCGTGGTGACGAGCCAGCCCTCGGGATTGGAGGGGACGCCCTGCGCGGGCCAGGCCGTCAGCGCCGCCGCGAATGCGTCGGCCAGCGCGTCCTCTGCGCCCGGCACGTCGCGGTTCGGCGCGGCGAGATAGGCGACGAGCTTGCCGTAGCTTTCGCGCGCGGCGCGGGCGGCGGCGGCGCGGGCCCTGGAATTGTGGTCGTCCGCCTCCGAGGTCGGGGCGAAACGGCAAAGGGAATGTCCCGCCCTCCCTTCGGCTTGGCCGCTCCTGTTTCGCCCGATGTCATACGTGTCGTCGATCTGGTCTTTTCAACAGCTCTGGCGCCAAACTCTGCAACTTCGGAACTGCCAGGTCTGCGAGACCGAACGACGCGCCCGCCAAATCCAGCACCTGTCACCCCCGCGAACGCGGGGGTCCAGGCCGGCTGCCGCTATGGACGTAACTTTCAGCCCCGTCACCTCTGGACCCCCGCTTTCGCGGGGGTGACAAGGAGAACCACGGCTCCATCGAGAAAAACCATAGCACATCGACCAACTTCGAGCCGGGCGTCTCGCGACGCTCTGCCATGCGACGCCCGGCTCTGGGGCTGCTCTGTCACATCGCCCAGATCGGCCGCACCTCGATCGCCCCGACCGCGGCGCCGGGGCAGCGCGCCGCCCAGGCGATCGCGCCGTCGAGGTCGGGCGCCTCGATCAGATAGTAGCCGCCGAGCTGCTCCTTGACCTCGGCGTACGGCCCGTTCAGCACCGAGGTCTTGCCGTCCTTCACGCGCACGACCGTCCCGGTCGAAGACGGATGCAGCCGTTCGCCGCCGATATAGGCTTTTGCCTCCTTCATCGCATTCGTATAGGCGCCGTAGGCGGCCATCATCGCGCCGACCTGCTCTTTGGAGGCCTGGCCCATCGCCTTCTCGTCGCCGTGGATCATCAACAGATATTGCATCGCCTTGCTCCCTGATGGGCGCGGACGAAACGTCGCGCTCAAGACAAAGACGGGCGAGCGATCCCGCGTTTCGACAGTGGCGGGCAAAAAAGTTGAGGTCATGCGTCCATCTTGAGGACGACGCGGAAGCGCGCCTTGCCGCTCATCATCCGCTGATAGGCCTCCTGCGCCTTTTCGAACGGGTAGACCTCGTTCATCGAGGCGATCCTGTTGCGCTTGCTGAAGATGAGCGTGTCCTCCGAATCCCGGGCGGTCCCCGAATACCAGCCCTTGACCGACGCGCGCTTGCCTAAGAGATCGAGCGAATTGACCGTCAGCGGGCCGACCGCGCCGATGACCATCATGACGCCGTTCGGTCCGAGGCCGCCGGCGATCGCCTGCATCGCCTTGCCGTCGGTGACGGTCGCGAGAATGGCTCTCGCGCCGCCCATCGCGGTCAGCGCCTTGGCGGGGTCTTGCGCCGCGCTGTCGATATAGTCGCTGGCCCCGAGTTTCCGCGCGAGCTCCTCCTTGTCGCGGCCCCGGTTGACGGCGACGGTGCGGAATCCCTGCCGCGCGGCGAACTGGATTCCGAGATGCCCGAGGCCGCCGACCCCATGGACGGCGACGACATCGCCGGGTCCTGCGCCGGCATGACGGAGCGCGTTGAAGGTGGTGATCCCGGCGCACATCAAAGGGGCCAACTCGACGGCGTCGAGGTCGTCCGGCACATGCGCGACCGCCGAGACATGGGCGATCATATGCGTGGCGTAGCCGCCGTCGCGGGTGACGCCGGAGATTTCGTGGACATGGTCTCGCAGGCGAAGGCGCTGTCGCGCCGGCAATGGTTGCAGTAGCCGCAGGAGCCGCCGAACCAGCCGACGCCGGCGCGCGCGCCGACGCTCCAGCCCTTGACGCCCGATCCCAGCGCGTCGACGATCCCGATGACCTCGTGGCCGGGAACGCGCGGATACCGGATCGGCATGCCGCCTTCGATGGTCAGCGCGTCGCTGTGGCAGACGCCGCAGGCCTGGACTCTGACGCGGATGTCCTCAGGGCCGGGGACCGGAATGTCCCGCTCCTCCGCTGCCAGCGGTCCGCCCGCCTTGTGAACGACCATCGCGCGCATCCTGGCCATCGTGAGCTCCCTTTGATTGAGGAGGGCGTACGATGGCCGGAGCTTGAGGCAAAGATGCGGCGACGACAGGCGGCCTCGCCCGGTCCTGTCCGCGGTCCTCGGCCAGGGTCAAAACCCAATCAGGCTGACCGGTTTCGACACGTGAAGCGGACATCGCCGATCACGCGGCGAAGGGGCGGGTCGCGGTCATTGCTCGGGGATTCCAGCCTTGCGCATGGTGACGATTTAAGAATGAGGTATTTCAGCAGCGCGCAAATCAGATTTAACGCTGATTTTTGGAGGTCAGCGGTGGACTGCGACGCGCTTCGGGACGATCAATGGGAGCGGCTGAAGGATTTCGTGCCTGGGGGCCGGAAAGGCAAACGAGGGCCGCGCACGGACAATCGGCGGTTCTTGAACGCGCTCTTGTGGAGGCCGTTCGGGCGGACGTGGCGCGATCTGCCGGAGCGTTGGGCGTCATCGCCACGCGGTGAAGCGGCGCGGAATCGTGGATCGAGATGGGCGTTCTGGACAATATCCTCGCGGCGCTGACGCGCGAAGCCGATCTGGAGTGGCTGATGATCGACTCCACCATCGTTCGCGCGCATCAGCACGCAGCCGGCGCCCGCCGGCAAAAAGGGGGGCGGATGCCCAAGGCCTTGGCCGCTCCCGCGGAGGCTTGAGCACGAAGATCCACGCCGCGGCGCGCGCTCGGCTCCAGTGCGCGATCGCTGCGCGAGTGCGGCGGCAATGAAAAATGCGTTCGGAGACGAGTTGGTCGACGGCTCGCCGAGACCACATGACCGCCGTCAAGGGCTACGATGCCGATCATCGCTGCGACTGGATCGCCGAAACGGGCGCGAAGGTCATCCCGCCAAAGCGCAACGTGACTTCAAGCGGACATGAGGCGACCTCTTAGGGCGTGACAACGTGAGCCTTGTTCAACAAGCTCAACAGTTCGGCCGGCGGCCCGGTGAAAAGCTATTGGCCAATTCATGGGCTCGACAAGGGCGTGGATGCGTTGGCCAGATTTCGATCCAGCGCCAATGCATGTTCACATTCGGCGATGCCGTCCGCCGCGCGTCGGGTGAATATCTTGAGATATCCCAATATTGAATGGCCGCGCGGATGGTCTGGGACCAACGACAGGGCTCTGGTCAATTTCGCCCCAATCGCGGCGCACGCCGAACGTGGCGGCGCGCCTGAGATCGCTGGCGAACCGGACAAGGTGCTGTCATCGCCGAGGGCACGCGCGATTGCTCGGAAATACAACGAGCTGCACGACCTTGCGCGGATAGGACGTACAGGGACGCGGTCCGGAGCGGGCTGGGCGGCGCTGCGCGCAAGTTCGGTCGGAAGGCCGCTTCGAGGCCTGCATACGACCGGACTGACCGCCTCGTGGGACGGGAAGAAGAATTCGAGTTGTTGTTGCGGCGGTGGTCCGGGCAAAGACGGGGCAAGGCACGTCGTGCTGTCTCCGGCGAGGCCGGCATCGGCAAGTCGCGGCTCACGGCGCGCTGCTGGAACGCACTCGCCAGGCGAGGCGACAGCGCCTGCGTCATCTGCATGCCGCAGCAGATCGACGCGCGGTTTGTCGGACCCTCGGCCAGATGGAACGCGCCTCCGGATGGCCAACGTCGATGCGCCGCAAGCGAAGCTCGACAGGCTCGACGCCGTGCTCGCGCAGACTTCGACGCTGCCCGAGGAAGCCGCACTCATCGCGGCGATGCTGTCGCTGCAGAATGACGGCCTTCCGGCGCTTGAAAGTGACCGCGGACTAGCGCCGATAACGAACGCGGAAGCGCTGCGCGCAACTCGCGGGATGGCGCGAAAGCAGCCGGTGGTGAGGATCTTGGAAGACGCGTATTGGATCGATCCCACGAGCAGGAAGTGCTCGGGCGGACGCCGGATCGGATCAGAACCCGCCGATTCTACTGATCGTGACGTCCCGTCCCGAGTTCAACGCGCCATGGGCGGGACAGTCGCAGGTGACGAGCCTGACGCTCAACCGGCTTGGCGAGCGGAGCAGGCCGCCATCAAAGCGCGCTTGGCTGGAAACGAGACGATTCCGGCCGATTTGATGGCGGAGATCGTCGAGCGCACCGACGGCATTCCACTGTTTGTGGAGGAGATGACGAAGGCGGTGCTGGAGGCGGAGACCGAGGGGGCAGCCCGGCAGGCCGCCGCCGCGGTTCCTTTTCCGGCGCTGGCGGTCCCCGCGAGCTTGCACGCCTCACTGATGGCGCGGCTCGACCGGCTCGGCCCAGCCAAGGAGGGCGCGCAGATCGGGGCGGCAGTTGGCGTGAATTCTCGCATGCTCTATCCGCTTCGGTCGTGGGCAAGCCCGAGGCGGAGCTGGCGTCGCGCTAGATCGTCTCATTCACGCCGGTCTTCTTTTCCGGCAAGGCGCGCCGCCGCTGGCGAGTTACCTCTTCAAGCACGCGCTGGTGCAGGACGCCGCCTATGGCACGCTCCTGCGCGAACCGCGGCGGGCGCTTCACGCTCGGATCGCCGAGGCGCTGGAAAACCAATTCGCCGAGATCGCCGAGAGCCGGCCGGGGGTTCTGGCACACCACTACGCCGAGGCTGGGCTGATCGAAAAGGCGGTGGGCCGATGGGGCAAGGCGGGACAGCTTTCGCTCGGCCGCTCGGCGCTGGTTGAAGCCGCGGCCCAGTTCACCCGGGCGCTCGATTTGATCGCCACCTTGCCAGGCACGCCGGCGCTGCGACGCGAGCAAATCAGGCTTCAGGTCGCGCTCATAACCCCGGTCATGCATGTCAAGGGGTATGCGGCGCCGGAAACCAGGGCGGCCGCCGAGCAGGCGCGTTTGCGATCGAGCGAGCTGAAGCGCTCGGAGAGCCTCCCGAAGACCCGCTGCTGCTATTCTCGGTCTTGTACGGTTTCTTCGCGGCTAATCTTGTGAAGTTCAATGGCGATGCGTTGCGCGAACTTGCGGCGCAGTTCCTGGCGCTCGCCGAAAAGCAAGAAGCGACAGTCCCGCTCATGATCGTCGGGCATCGCCTTGTGGGATCTTCCTCGCTGCTTATGGGGGACATCGCGGACGGCCGGCGGCACTTGGATCAAGCCATCGCGCTGTACGATCCTGCCGGGCATCGTTCGCTAGCGACCCGATTTGGCCAGGACGCTACGGTAACCAGTCTGTCCTTTCGCTCGTTGGCTCTATGGTTGCTCGGCTATCCCGAGCCCGCGCTTAGAGACGCCGATGACGCACTCAAGATGGCGCGTGAGATCGGTCAGGCCCCCACGCTGATGTTTGCACTGATCTTCGCGGGTGTGGCCTACATCGATTGTAGAAATTACGCAGCGGCAACCGCAGTTGTCGATGAAGTGGTCGTTTTGGCGGACGAAAAGAGCGCGGCGTACTTTAAGGCTTTCGGACTTATGCTCCGAGGATCTATCTTGGCCTCTGCAAAGCGAATCCTTGGACGCGGTTCGGATTATCACCTCCGGGCTCAACGCATACCGGTCGACCGGAGCGGCAACGTTATCGCCGCACTGGTTGTCATCTCTAGCGTGGGCCCATGCGCAGGTTGGTCAATTCGATGACGCTTGGCGTTGCATAGGCGAAGCGATGACGGCGGTGGAAACCACCAAGGAAAAGTGGCGTGAAGCCGATATGCACCAAATGGCCGGCGAGAATTGGATCCTCTCGGCGGAGCCGGACGCGGCAAGGCGCAGGCGTATTTCGAGCGCGAGGCGGTCGCGCGCGGGCAGCAGGCGAAGTCTGGGAGCTGCGCGCCGCGACGAGTTTGGCCAGGCTCAAGCGCGACCAGGGCAAGCGGGATGAGGCCCGCGATCTTCTCGCGCCGGTCTACGGCTGGTTCACAGAGGGTTTCGAGACACTGGACCTACGGGACGCCAAAACGCTGCTCGATGCGCTGGATTCATGACGACGTTTGCGGTCCGACGGTAACGGCCTGCCGCGCGGCTCCGCGGCCATCCGAAACGTCAAATAGAGCGACCGGCTTTCCCACAAACTGAGGCGTCCAAGGCCGCGGTCTGCTACTTCCGCAATACGTGGAAACCAGTCAACCGATTGGGTTTGGACCCTTGAGCCCGGCCGATTTGCTATGAAGCGCGCCGGCGGCGGGGACTGGAGCCCGGGCGCCAGACGCGCGTCCGGGTCGGGACATGCGCCTTTCGGCGACAACCGTCGTATCGTCCGGGCATTCGATCTTTCGGGGCGCACGCGTGAAAGTCTTCTTCTTCGGCGTCGGCTATTGCGCGGAGGCGCTGATCCGCCGCATGCCTGCGATCGAGGCGAGCGGCACAGCGCGGTCGGAAGGGCGCGTCGCCGAGCTCCGCGCCCGGGGCGTCGACGCGCATGTGTTCGACGGCGCGCAGCGCCGGGCCCGGGCTCGGGCAGGCGCTCGACCGGGCGGAGGCGGTCGTCGTCTCGATTCCGCCGCGCGGGGCGGGCGGCGGGCCGCTCGACCGGTTCGCCCCGGCGATCGCGGCCGCCCCGGCGCTCCGCCGCATCGTCTATTATTCGACCATCGGCGTTTACGGCGAGCATGCCGGGGCCTGGGTCGACGAGACGAGCGCGACGCTGACCCGCTCGGAGCGGGGGCTGGCGCGGCTTCGAGGACGAAGCAAGCTGGATCGAAGCGGGCAGGGCGCGCGGGATCGAGGTCGACATCCTGCGCCTTCCCGGCATCTACGGGCCGGGCCGCAACGCGCTGGCGCGGCTCGCGCAAGGCGACGCGCGCCGGATCGTCAAGCCCGGCCATGTCTCGAACCGCGCCCATGTCGACGACATCGCCGAGGTCACGCGGCTCGTTCTGACCCGCGGGCTCGAAGGCCAGATCTGGAATGTCGCCGACGACGAGCCCGCCCCGCCGCAGGACGTCATCGCCTATGCGGCGTCGCTGCTCGGCGCGCCGCCGCCGCCCGAGGAGCCGTTCGACGAGGCGAACCTGTCGCCGATGGCGGCGAGCTTCTTCATGGACGAGAAGCGCGTCTCCAACGCCAAGGCCAAGGCGCTGCTCGGCTTCCGCCCGGCCTATCCGACCTACCGCGAGGGGTTTGGCGGCGCTGCTGGCCGCGGGCGAGGGGTGGGGCGGCTCGGCTGCGGATTGAGCGATGCGGGCAGCCGATTGTTCGAATAGGGCGCGAGGCGACGCGGCGGCGGACCGAATTGCATCCGGGCCGTGGAATCGGCGTTCAGCGCAGGCCGCAGACAGCCGCGGCGCTGCGTCCGGAGCGGCACGCAGAATAAGAACCGGGGTCCGGAAGCAGTAGTTAGCGGTGTAATCAGACAAATCTGTGGTAACAATCAGATAGGTTGCACAACCTTTATTGTTGACAATGGCCAAGAAGTGAGGAAAATGAATTGTGTTACGCAGGGGCATACAAGTGACGGTTGCAATCGGTAGCCAACTGCTCCTCGGTAAACGAACGCCGAAACAGCACACTTACAATTGGGGGCGGGACGCCAATTGCGGCGAGGCAAGGAGCAGCATGATGTTCAACTGGAAATCTCTATTGAAGAACCCATCGCCGTTCGACGACGACGAAAAGGGATGGCAGCCGGACGGGCTTGACGCTGCTTTCCCGTCAAAGCCATTCGGCAACGCGTCCCGCAGCGACGGAAACCTCGTTCTGATGACGGAATTCGGCGGCGGGTCGACCGGGGGAACGATCAACGGCACGATGGTCGGGAAGGTCGGCGGCCTCCGGATCGATCTCGTCTGGGGTTCGAGCGTCAGCTCTGCGCCCGCCGGCTTCAAGGCGATTGCGGCTGCAACCCAGTACACGACCGACTTCTCGAACCCGATCATCGTCGCCATCGACGTCGGCTAGGGAGAGGGGAGGGGCGGGCGAGACCGCGGATTGAGCGATGCAGGCGGCGCCAATCCACGTGCCGACGAGACCGATGGTTGCGACAACGGCCACCAGCATGATGCCGAGCAGAACCGTGTACTCGATCAGTGCGGCGCCACTTTCGTCGTTCCTGAACCAAGCTCAGCCGGGTGAGTGGACAGCGCTAAACACCGCGCTGTAGACCACGCGCCACGCGCACCCCTTGCGGAGACCCGGAACGCGAAGGTCGCCCCGCCAATGGGTTCGGCGCCGTTCGCGACGTCGCCGCGGTCGCCTCCCCGGATGCCGACCCAAGTCCAGAGTGGACCCAGAGACCGCAAGGGGGGCAGACGGCGCGCCCGTCCTTCACGTGCCGGACTTTCCCTCTTCCTCTTCGGACGGCAAGTAATACCCCGAATTCGGCTCGATCCAGGCCATGTGGTCGTGGACGGCGGTGACGCCCGGCGTGTTCTCGGCGATCACCTTGAGGCCCGAACGCATGCGCTCGTCGGTGATCGCCCCGTCGAAGGTGACGGCGCCGCTCAGGACCTCGACGCGCACGCTGGCGCGCGGCGCCCAGCCGAGCTTGTCGAGCTCGGCCTGAATGGCGGCCTTGATCTCGGCGTCCGGGTGGGGCCCGCCGGCCTTCGGCAGGGAGGCGAGCAGGCCTTTCAGGAGGTCAGAGCGCGAAATGATCCCGACGACGGCGTCGCCCCTGAGGACCGGCAGCCGCTTGACGTTGCGCTTGAGCATGAGGTCGACCGCCTCGGCTGAGGTCGGCGTCCTCGGCGATCGTCACGACATTCGCGGTCATGATCTCGCCGACCTTGCGGCCGTGACTGTGAGCGTAGGTCTCGGCTTCTCGCCCGCCGCCGAGCAGGAACTCGAGCCAGCGCGCGCGCTCTGGTCTCCGTGCCGAGTTCGGCCCGGCGCAGAAGATCGCCCTCGCTGAGCACGCCGGCGAGCGCATGGTCCGCGTCGAAGACGAGGAGCGCGCTGACGCGGGAGCGCAGAAGGGTCTCGATCGCCTCGGCGAGCGTCGCCGTCTCGCGGACGCCGATCGCGCCATAGCTCATCACGTCACGTACGCGCATCGGAAGCACCGCCTTCGGGGAGGCCGCTGCTTTCGCCGGTCGGCCGGCTGCGCTACCAATCTAGCGCCGCGGCGCAGGCTTGCCCATGCGCCGATTGGCCGCGCGTTTCCTTAGGAGCGGACAATGAGCAATCCGGTGGTCGCCGAAGCCCTGCGCGGCGGGCGGGTGGAGTCGGCGCATCGCGGGTCGGGCGCGGTCGTCGACGCGGACGGCGCGATCGTGATGGCGTTCGGCGACTTCGAGCGGCCGGTCTATCCGCGCTCGGCGGTCAAGGCGCTGCAGGCGCTGCCGCTGATCGAGAGCGGCGCCGCGGACCGGCTGGCCTTGAGCCCGAAGGAGATCGCGCTCGCCTGCGCCTCGCATTCCGGCGAGAGCGAGCATGTGGCGACGGCGCGCGCGATGCTGGCCAAGGCCGGGCGCGACGAAAGCGTGCTCGAATGCGGCGCCCATTGGCCGCTCAGCGAGCAGGCCTCCCGCGCGATGGCGCGTTCGGGGGGAAAGCCGAGCGCGCTGCACAACAATTGCTCGGGCAAGCATGCGGGCTTCGTCTGCCTCGCCTGCGCGGAAGGGACCGACCCGAAGTCCTACGTCGCGCCGGATCATCCGGTGCAGCGCGAGGTCGCCTCCGCCGTCGCCGGGGTGACCGGGGCTGAGCTCGGCGAGGACACGCGCGGCGTCGACGGCTGCTCGATCCCGACTTACGCCATTCCCTTGCGGGCGCTGGCGCTGGGCTTCGCCCGGTTCGGGACGGGGCAGGGGCTCGACCGATCCCGCGCGGGCGCAGCGGCGCGAATCCGCGCCGCGGTCGCGACCCATCCGGCGATCGTCGGCGGGGCGGGACGGTTCGACACCGAGGTCATGACTCTTCTCGGGCGCGCGCGCCTTCACCAAGACGGGCGCCGAAGGCGTGTTCTGCGCCGCGCTGCCGGAGGCCGGGCTCGGGATCGCGGTCAAGATCGACGACGGCGGCGCGCGCGCCGCGCAGGCGGCGACCGCCGCGCTGATCGGACGCTTCGGCGGTTTCGACGAGGACGTCCGCGCGCAGCTCGCGCCCTTCGTCGCGCCGCGGCTCATGAACTGGAACGGGGTCGAGACCGGAGTTCTGCGGCCGGCGGGCCCGCTGGCTTGAGGCGCGGGGTTTCGGTCATCGTCATTTCCGTCGCAGCGCCGGCTTTCGGTTCATGGACAATGGCCGCCTGGCGAGCGGCCAAACGCTGGTCGCGGGCCGGCTTTTCGGCGTAACCTTTTGTCACATGGCGTACACAATTTCGTCATGTCGGCCGGTGCAGAAAGCGCCCATCGGTCCGTCGTCTTTTGCCTCTCCCGGCCTTCGACGGACGTCTCAAACGCCCCCGACAGGTTGAACCTTTGCATTTTGTCCGGGACATATGTTCCGGACTGCGCTACCACGTTTCGGTGAAATCCCGTCCTGGAGTTCGCAATTTGACCTCGCACGCCAAGGCGCCGCGCGTCAGCGCCAACCGCCCCAAGATTTACGATCGGCTGTCCCGGGACGCGGTGCTCGACGCCCTGAGGCGGATGCATCGCATCCGCCGCTTCGAGGAGGCGGCGGAGGAGTCCTACATCCGCGGCCTGAGCTACGGCACGATGCATCTGTCGATCGGGCAGGAGGCGACGGCGGTTGGCGTCTGCGCGACGCTGAGCGACGCCGACTGCATCACCTCGACGCATCGCGGCCACGGCCATTGCATCGCCAAGGGCGCGGAGCTCACGCCGATGTTCGCCGAGTTTCTCGGGCGCGAAGGCGGCTATTGCAAGGGGCGCGGCGGCTCGATGCATATCGCCGACCCGGCCCGCGGCAATCTCGGCGCGAACGGCATCGTCGGCGGCGGCCTGCCGATCGCCGTCGGCGCCGCGCTCAGCGCCAAGAAGCGCCGGACCGGCGCGGTCGCGGTCGCCTTTTTCGGCGACGGCGCGAACAACGAAGGCGCGTTTCACGAGGCGCTCAACATCGCCTCGATCTGGAAGCTGCCGGTCGTCTTCGTCTGCGAGAACAACCAGTACGCGATGTCGATGGCGATCTCGCGCTCGACCTCAGTCGCCAATGTCGCCGACCGGGCGAGCGCCTATGGAATGCCGGGCGTCATCGTCGACGGCAACGATTTCGCCGCCGTCGCCGAGGCGACCTTCGCCGCGACCGACCGGGCCCGGGCGGGCGAAGGCCCGACGCTGATCGAGTTCAAGACCTATCGCACGCGCGGCCACTCGCGCTCCGACCGCAACCGCTACCGCTCGCGCGAGGAGATCGAGGCCTGGAAGGCGCGCGATCCGATCGCGCGGTTCGAGGCGGAGATCATGGCGCTGGGCCTCGCGTCCCCCGAGCGGGTCGCGGCAATCGCGGCCGAGGTCGCAACGGAGATGAACGAGGCGGTCGTCGCCGCGAGCGCGAGTCCCTGGCCTTCGGTCGCCGAGGTTACGCGCGACGTCACTTCGCCGGCGGGAGGCCAGCATCTGATGGGCGCGCGCGAACTCTCCTACGCCGAGGCCATCCGCGAGGCGCTCGCCATTGCGCTAGCCGGCGACGACCGCGTCTTTCTCATGGGCGAGGACATCGGCGTTTACGGCGGCGCGTTCCAGGTGACGGGCGACCTCGTCGACCGCTTCGGCGAGGAGCGGGTGATGGATACGCCCATTTCCGAGCTCGGCGGGGCCGGCGTCGCGGTCGGGGCGGCGCTGACCGGCATGCGGCCGGTGTACGAGTTTCAGTTCTCCGATTTTTCGATGCTGGCGATGGAGCAGATCGTCAACCAGGCGGCGAAGCTGCGCTACATGCTGGGCGGGGCGGTGCATGTGCCGGTCGTCTTCCGCATGCCGACCGGATCGGGTCTCGGCGGCGCGGCGCAGCACAGCCAGAGCATCGAGGCGTGGTTTGCCCATGTTCCGGGACTCAAGGTCGTCGAGCCCTCGACGCCCGAAGACGTCAAGGGCATGCTGCTCGCGGCGATCAGGGACCCCGATCCGGTGATCGTGTTCGAGCACAAGCTTCTCTACAAGATGAAGGGCCCGGTGCCGGAAGGGGCTTACGAGACGCCGCTCGACAGGGCGATCGTCCGGCGCGAGGGGCGGGACCTGACCATCGTCGCGACCGCCATCATGGTCCATCGCGCCCTGGAGGCCTCGGAGGTCCTCGCCAAGGAGGGGATCGAGGCCGAGGTGATCGATCTGCGATCGCTTGAGGCCGATCGACAAGCCGGCGATCGTCGCCAGCGTCAAGAAGACCGGCGCGGCTTACTGGCGGTCTACGAGGGCGTCAAGACGCTCGGCATCGGGGCGGAGATCTCGGCGATCGTCGCCGAAAGCGAGGCCTTCGACTATCTCGAGGCGCCGATCCTGCGGCTCGGCGGGGTCGAAGCGCCCATTCCCTATAGTCCGGTGCTGGAGAAGGCGGCCGTGCCGCAGGTCGACGACATCGTCGCGGCGGCGCGGCGGCTGGCGCTCGGCGAGATCTAGAGATGGCGCACGAAATCGTCATGCCGCGGGTCGACATGGACATGACGACCGGCCGCATGGGCCGCCTGGCGCGCGCGCCGAGGGCGCGCGCGTCGTCAAGGGCGAGACCCTGTTCGAGATCGAGACCGACAAGGCGGCGATGGAGGTCGACGCGCCGGCTTCGGGCGTGCTGCGCTTCGTCGCCGCGTCGCGAGGGCGACGTGCTGCCGGTCGGCGCCTGCATCGGCTGGATCGTCGCCGAGGGCGAGCATTTCGTTCCGCCCGCGCGGTCGCCGGGCGGCGCCGCCGCGGCGCCGCCGGCGGCGCATGCGTCCCGGCGCCCGGACGCCGGACCGAAAGACGAGGCTCACGCCGGCGCCGCGTCCGGCCTGCGCGCGACGCCCGCCGCCCGCCGCGCGGCGCGCGAGCGGGGCGTGAGCCTCTCCGCCGTCAGGGGCTCCGGACCGAACGGGCGGATCCAGAAGCGCGATCTCGGCAGCGCGTCGCCGCCGCGTCCCGGATCCGCGAGCGTCAATCGCGAGTGGCTGAGGCGCGGCGAGGGGGCGCCGCTCGTGCTCATCCACGGCCTTTGCGCCGACCTCAACGGCTGGCGGCCGCTGTTTCGCGTCCTGCCGGAGACGAGGCCGGCGCTCGCGATCGATCTGCCGGGACACGGCCTCTCGCCCTTGGGGAGGACGCGAGCTTCGAGGCGCTGGTCGAAGCCGCGCGCGCGGTCCTGGTCGAGGAGGGCGCGACGCGCGCGCATCTCGTCGGCCATTCGCTCGGCGGCGCGGTCGCGGCGGCGCTGTCGCAGGCGCCGGGCGTCAAGGCGCTGTCGCTGATGCTGATCGCGCCGGCGGGGCTCGGCGAGGAGACCAATTCCGCCTTCTTCGACGGCTACCTGCAGGCGGATGACGAGGCGAGCCTGACGCCCTGGCTGAACCTGCTCGTCAGCGATCCGGCCTCGCTCGGCGCCGCGATGGCGCCGGCGACGCTGCGCCAGAGAGCCGAGCGGCCGGTGGTCGCGGCGCAGCGGCGCCTGGTCGAGACGCTGCTCGCGAACAGAAGGCAGGCGATCGACATCCGCGGCTGTCTCGCGGCGCCCGAAATGCCGGTCAAGGTCGTCTTCGGCCTCGAGGACCGGATCACGCCCGCCCATCACGCGGAGGACCTGAGCCCGCTCATCGCGCTGCACCGGTTCCCGAAGATCGGCCACATGCCCCATTTCGAGGCGCGGCGCGAAGTCGCCCGGCTGATCGAGGAACTGGCGCGGGCGGGGACGCCGGAATAGAGATCACGCGTTTCGACGGAATTATCATCGCAAGAGCGCGGCGCCGGATACGCCGGCGTTCGAAGGATAGAAAATCTATACTCATGCCCTCGCGTCGGGCGCGGCTTGAAACTTCGCCAAAACCGGATTTCTCCCTGTTATCCCCTGCTAACAGGGAAACGCGGGCCTCGCCGCACCCGGATTTGAGGCATGAAAGTGCTGAATATCAGTGACTTCAGATGAATTGCTCACGCAGCGGTTGAACGAGATAACAGGGAGCGAATCTCCCTGTTCGGCAGGATAACAGGGAGAAGGTGATCGGGAAAGCCGAAGCCTGACACCTGCTTTCGCAACCCGCAGGAGGGCTCGAAAGTATAGAATTTCTTAACTCACCGGCCTGAAATCGTCCGAGACCAGGTGGAACGGCGCCATTTTGGCCCGCCTTTGCGGGATGAAATGTCTTATTTTCCAACCGATTACGAACGAATCCTCATGCGTTGCATGAGCAAAATAGCGCCCCTATGTTGCGTCGCTCCGCTCGCAAGAAGGATCTGAAGAAGTCCGCATAAACATCTGAATTATCATAATAAACGCTCTTTAGTTCTCTTTTTGTTCTTGACAGACGGCGGCGATGCGGATAGACTGCGAGCTTGGCTGATCGAGGGCCGTTCCGCGCCCTTCAAGTCGATAGGGACGACCTCTTCATGGCCAACCCGGAACTACCGGCCGGGCGGATTGCGGTCCGCTGGCTGCCGATCGAGGCTCTGACTTCCCGATCCCGGAAACGCGCGAATCTCATTCCGGCCGCCAGGTCGCCAGGATCCCCGACAGCATCGCCGCGTTCGGGTTCAACGTCCCGATCCTCCTCGACGGGCGCGGCGGCGTGCTGGCGGGCCATGGCCGGCTGCTCGCGGCGCGGCGCCTCGGGCTCAAGGAGGTTCCGACGCTCACGCTCGACCATCTGAACGAGGCTGAGCGCCGCGCTTTCATGATCGCCGACAACCGGCTCGGCCAGCTCGCCGCCTGGGACAAGGGGCGGCTTGGGGTCGAGCTCAAGGCGCTCAAGAGCCTCGATCTCGATTTCCGCATCGAAGCGACCGGCTTCGCGCCGAAGGCGATCGACCTGAGGATCGAGGCGGGCGGGACGCGCGCTGTAGACGCCGCCGGCAGCCCGTCGGAAGACGGGCGTCCTTCGGGACGTCCTATGGACCGCGTCGGGCGCGATCAGCGATCGCGCCTACAGGAACGCGCGCAGGTTGCGCGGGCGGGCGACGTCCGGGCGCTCGGGCCGCATCGCCTCGTGTGCAGCGCCGCCGCCGGCGCCGCGGATTTTGCCGCGATCCGGCGATGGCGGGACGCGGCGGCGGACGGCGCGCGCCTTCAGTCGACCGGGGAGCCTTTCGATGAGCTCGCGCGCGCCAGACAAGGACCCCTGCCTGATCGCGGCGGGATGCTCGCGCGCGACGCGCTGTTCCCCGCAGGGCGACAAGGCCATGCGCCTGCCCGCTTAGGACGGCGACGATCGAGAACGGCTTCGTCTTTCTGCCCGAAGCCGCCCCTGACTCGCCGACACCCTCGCCGAGCTGACCACGTTTCCGGCGGGGCGCCAGGACGACCAGGTCGACGAAGCGGCGGCCGACGGGGGCGGAGGCGTGGATCGAATTCTGGGGGCCGTAGGGGGGCGGGGGAGGAGCGAGGGGCTTCGCATGCAAGAAGGTTTTCATTTTGTGCAGAGTGGGCCGTTCTTCTTCTGCTTAGAGCGGGATATAGCGCTCGGTGGAGCAAACAACATTCTGGGTACCGCCCTGGGGAACGGGCCCGGAAATTTGGGTTCATGCTTCAGCATTGTTCTGGCATGGTACCCGAGAGGCGGCGGTCGGAGGGGCTGTCGACGAGCGGGATCGAAGCGGAGTGCCGTTCAGGTAGAGGCGGAGGGATCATTGCCGACGGCGGCCACAATATCATTGAAGGAAACGCTTGACCTGCTTGACGGCCCGTTCCGTGACGTGAGCCGGGGCGTCGTTGAGGGCCAATATGCGCTTTGGCTCGGGTCTGGTATCTCCCGCGATCGCGTGGTCGGTTTGGACGGCGTGCTTGCGAAGCTTATTGAGTTCCTACGCAGCAAAGCAAAAGCGGACCGGGATTGTCCCTACCGCAAAGCCTTGGAAAAAGTGCTGGCGATGGCAGCGCCGTCCGCGGAGGAAAGGGCCGCGATCGATATGAGCCAGCCCGCATCCAATTGGCGATGCCTGCCGAACCTCCTAAGCCGTCTCTGGAATCAATACGCCGATGTCCTATCGATCGAAGTAGGCACCGAGACGCTCGACTACCTGCTGTGGGTCGGTCTCGATTTTGCCAATACTTTTGCAAGCCAAGAAGCGGATGCCGAGCACCTCGCCGTTGGCATGCTTGCCCTCGAAGGCGTTGTCACTGAGATTGCCACGGCCAACTGGGACGGGCTGCTCGAAGCCGCGCTGCGTGAACTGGGCTATTCTGAGACCTTTTTTCGTATCACCGTCACTGGTGAAGATCTACGCGGACCGGCAGCGGCGGCGGTGCTATACAAATTTCACGGCTGTGCAGTGCGCGCAATCGCGAACGAGGATGTCTACCGCCCGCTGCTCGTCGCCCGTGCCGCGCAGATCACCGCATGGATGAGCAACGGCACCTTCAAGATCGTACGTGAGCAGCTTCAGGCACTTGTGCAGCGGTCGCGTACATTGATGATCGGCCTGTCTGCCCAAGATAAGAATATTCAGAATCTCTTTGGTCGGGTCGGGGCGTTGAAGGGCTGGAAATGGACCGACCGCCCAACGCCGATCGTCTTTTCGGCTGAGGAGCTGGGAACCAACCAGAAGGATGTACTCAACATTGCCTATGGCAATGAGGTGTACGAAAAGAATCGCGCGGCGATCTGCAGCGCTGCCTGCTTACCAGCTTATGGCAAGCCGCTGTTACTCAGCTTGTTACTCACGGTAATTACGGCCAAGCTTCAGACGTTATTAAGCGATGTAATTGCGCCAGCTCTGGACGCTGTAGATCGTAACGCTATCAATTCAGGGATTGAGCGGCTGCGTAACCGTGTCGCCGAGGCGGCCAATAACGATCGGCTCGGCTTGGCGAAGGGAATTGCAGCTGGGCTGGCTCGATGTCGCCATCAGATGCAGAATGGTGCCAGCCCGGCCGGGGCGCTGAAATATTTTCCGATCGACAACGAGCCGCCCCATCGGATGAAGGATATGCCGCGGACGGTTGCGACCGGCCAGCGCGAGGCGGCAGCTGCGCTTGGCCTGATAGGTCTCGCCGATGAGGCAGCCGAGTGGAGGGCGTCGGTGGATGACCCAACCAGTCCGCGTTCGGGCGCGCTTCGGCTGACATCACCGAATTCGACGGCGAGGGTCTTCTTCGCAGCCAATGACGAGAATATCACGAGCCTTATGGAGTGTGGTGCTTACGATGAGGACGATCGGGACGTAGTCCTGATCTGCTCTCGAAAAGTGAGTGATCGTCAGCAGCGCAGCCCTAGGGCAAACCTGCGGGATGGAAAAATCGGTCCGCGCTACCTCGCCTTTGGGCCAATGCTAACGCTTGCCGGCAGCTTAACCGAGCTGAAGGAATATTTCCGCTCGGAGGTCGCGATATGACGACCAGCGAGACTGTCATTCAGATCTTGATCGGGGAAGGCGGATACAAGGAACTACCGCGCCCCCTGAACGTTGGATCGCTGTCCTTTGACTTTGCACATGCACTCATCGCCGGTGAGAAGGCCAACGATCTTGTCATCGTCATCGAGCTAAAAGGTGATACGGCTGATGATACTGTCATAAGGAAGGTGTTGTCACTCACCAGAGCTCTTGACGTTCTCCAATCCAAACGTTCGGTTACGGTCGTGCTTACATCCGGCCAAGTCGCCCCGGAGACTGTCCAATCTCTGAGTCGGGTGTGCCGAGTCTTACCGGTCGGCGCACCTTCCGGTCCGAAGGCCGTCGATGCGGTACGCGACTGGATCTCGGTTCTGCTTCCACTGGTTCAACCTCCACCGGTTGAAACGCTCGTTGACTGGGAAAGTGATCTACGTAGCAAGATCCCTCCGAACGCAGTGGGACCATTGTTGGAACAGTTGATGAGGGCCGCGCCAGCCAGCAAGTTGGCGGTGGAGCAGGTGCTAGCTTCGGCAATCCAGTCTCGGGTCGCGTCGATCCTAGAAGATGATCAGGATGAAAGATGACGGACGCACGGCTAAAGACGCTGGTGATCGAGAATTTTCGCAGCCTGCGGGGAAAAATCGTCGTTCCACTCGACGCTCAGGTTGTGCTCGTACATGGATCGAACGGCATGGGAAAGACGAGCGTGTTCTCGGCCCTCGAACTCGCCCTCACGGGTAAGATTGCCCATCTCGCTTCCGACGGCGATGGCTATCAGAACTATCTGACGACGCTCGGGACAGATGGCGGCTCGATCGAGCTTACTACGACGAGGGCCTATAGGCCCAGCGCCAATATTCGGGGCTCATTGGACTTCAGCGACGTCAAATTTGAACCCACGGCGTTGCTCGACCCGGCGGACGCCCGCTTTTTCTCGGAACGCTGCTACATGCCTCAGGCGACACTTGGACGTCTCCTCGAGATTTACGACGACCAGAGGACCAGCACTACTTCACCGCTCACCTTGTTCGTAAAGGAATTGCTCGGCCTAGATCCGCTCGATGCTCTGGTCGACGGCCTTTACCCCGCCTTCAACGTCGCGCGGGTCCGCAATCTTGTGCCGGGCTATCGTCAGCTCGAAACACTTCGGACGGCGCCGCAAGGCGAGACCAACACTAAGGCGCAGTCCATTATCAGAGTCACGGAAAGTTCGGAAAGACGCCTCGCTTCGCTCAATGCAACGCTGTCGCGGCTTCCCTCCGCACCTGCGATGTTCGTCGATGCTGTGACTGACCTTGAAGCTTTGCGCGTTGCGCTCGAGACCGCACGCGAGGAAGATCGGGCGTTGGTCGATACCAGCCGCATGCGCTCCGAGTTGAAAGCGCTGACGGAGCAATGGCGCAGCCTGCCCCCCGAAGGAACGTCGCACGACCTCGCGGCAAAGGAACGCCTTGAGCAATCTGCGGCCAAAGCGCTAGCTGACTGGCGTGCGGTGAAGGGCCAGGCGCTGGAGGAGGTCCTGACCGAGCTTAGAGCCAGCTTCAACGATCTGCCTTCCATCGATGATGGACCGGAAAATGCGCGCTCAGCGGCTCTAAGACGTGCCGAAGCGGAAGTAGCTCGGTGCACGACCCTTCTCGCCAATGCCAAGACCGCAGCCGGCCTACGAGCGGAACTCGAGACCGTTATTCAGCGCGCGACGGCGCGTATCGAGGAACTCAACCGGGCACTCTCCACGGGAGCCGAAGACGCAAAGTCCCTTGCAAACGCATTGGCAGGCATCGCCTCTCACGTTGCCGGCGAATCCCGCCCTGTTTGTGACCGCAATTTTGGAGAGCTCGGTCAGGGACCATTGTCGGCCCACATCGCCGCCAAAATCGCCTCGCTGACCACTGAAGCAGGCCGGCTGCAGTCACTCGCCAATGAACGAGGCGAGGAAAGCAGTCGCTTGTCGATGGCGCAGCGAAATCTGCTGAGCGTTACAGGCGGCCAATTGGACGTAAAAGATCAAGCTGACCTCACCGTGCGGAGCGCACAAATGGCGAGTGCCGTGCAGCGTCTGAGAGCGATGGCGAACGATGCTGCGCAAGGCACGATACTTATTGCAAACGCTAGCGCCGCAAAGAGCGCCGTTTCAATGGCGCGGCGGCGCGACGAACTATCAACGTCGATCCTTCCCGAGATCGATGCGATTGTTACACGAATTACAGCGCGGCACGTTAACAGTTTTGACAGCGTGGCAGCTGCGTTAACGGAAGCAGAACGGGTGCTCTCTGGTCGAATCGTGGCTGCCGAAACAGTCACAACGCTGAGGGTGCAAGCGCTGTCGGAACTCGAACTGTACGCCAAGGATCTCAATCAAATTTCCAGTCTGAATACGGACAAAGCACACATTGCCAGGCGGTTGGCCGCCGTCGAAAAGGCCGACGATGAGATTGGCCGCATCCGCTCCCGAGCGAAGAGGATTTCCGAAGCAGCTGACAAAGTGCGCTCCGAAATCGTCAAGGCGGTTTTCAATACCTCTTTGAACATGGTGTGGCGCGACTTGTTTGTGCGCCTTGCTCCGTCCGAACAGTTTGTGCCAACTTTCAAATAGAGCTGGCTGCGGGAATCTGGACAGGTCGATAAGTGGATTTTCTGCCTGATAACGGCGACCATTAGCCGAGGATCAGGAGATCAGATGACGAAGCGCACCCGTCGGAACCACACACCGGGCTTCAAGGCGAAAGTGGCTTTGGCCGCGATCAAGGGCGAGAAGACGCTGGCCGAGCTGGCGCAGCAGTTCGATGTCCACCCCAACCAAATCACGCAATGGAAGGGGCAGCTTCTCGAAGGCGCGGCCGGCGTCTTCGGACACGGCAAAGTCGAGGTCGGTCCGGCGCCGGTTGATTTGAAGGCCCTTCATGCGAAGATCGGAGAGCTGGCGCTGGAGAACGATTTTTTGGAAGGCGCGCTCACCAAGGCGGGCTTGCTGAGCGCAAAGCGATGATCGACAGAACGCACGATCTCCCGATTTCCCGCCAGGCGAAGGTTTTGAACATCAGCCGGGGCGCGGTTTATTACAAGCCCCGTCCGGTCTCGCCCGAAGACCTGCGCGTGATGCGGCGGATCGACGAACTGCATCTGGAGCGCCCGTTCGCGGGCGCCCGCATGCTGCGCGATTTTCTGGGCCGCGAGGGCATTGCGGTCGGCCGCCGGCATGTCGCGACCCTGATGAAGCGCATGGGAATCGAGGCGATCTATCGCCGACGGAATACGTCGAAACCCGAGCCCGGCCACAAGATCTACCCGTATCTGCTACGGGGCGCGACGGTCGAGCGGCCGAACCAGGTCTGGGCGACGGACATCACCTATATCCCGATGGCGCGCGGCTTCGTCTATCTCGTCGCCGTCGTCGACTGGTTCTCTCGGCGCGTGCTTTCGCACCGGGTGTCGATCACGATGGAGGCAGGCTTCTGCGTCGAGGCTCTCGAGGAGGCCATCGGCAAACACGGCAAGCCTGAGATTTTCAACAGCGACCAGGGCAGCCAGTTCACCAGCGAGGCGTTTACCGGCATCCTCGACAAGAACGGGATCGCCATCAGCATGGACGGCAAGGGCGCCTGGCGCGACAACGTGTTCGTCGAGCGGCTCTGGAGATCGCTGAAGTACGAGGAGGTCTACCTCAAGGCCTACGACACCGTCGCCGAAGCGCGCGCTTCACTGAGCCGGTATCTCGATTTTTTCAATCGTCAACGCCCCCATTCGAGCCTTGACCGGAAGACGCCGGAAGAGGCCTACTTCACCCTGCGACCCCTCGTGGCCGCCGCATGAAATTTCCGCCGCCGCATAGGGGTTGGACCTCCGCTCGGGCTACGCCCTCCCTCCGTCCAAACCCCTATGCGGCACGAAGCACCTCAAACCCGGCAGAACGACACTTATCGAAACGCGGAAACTGTTCAGATGAACGGAGCCAGCTCTAATTGCCTACACGCGATGGCGGCAAGGTCGAGGCCGTGCTCGAGACGTTGCATCGTTCCGGCAAGGCATCCGGTTCGCCAGGCGCCATTCTGAGCCAAGGCAATTTGAACACGGCAGCGCTCACCCTTTTCTTAGCGCTCCACCTTTCGGTACCGTCGCGGATGCCTTGGCTTGCACTTGACGATCCGGTGCAGTCAATGGACGACGTCCACATCGCACAATTTGCAGCGCTGCTTCGAACCTTGTCGAAGCGTATGGGGCGGCAATTGGTCGTTGCCGTCCACGAGCGAGCCATGTTCGATTATCTCACCCTGGAACTAAGTCCAGCGTTCCCGGGCGACAGTCTTATAGCAGTAGAGATTACACGTAATTTCAATGGCGATGCCGTCGCGACCCCAAGGGCCTTCAGCTACGAACAGGATCGCGCTATTGCGGCTTAGGAGTCATCCGGGAATAACCGCGCTGTCTGATCGTGCGGTTGGCCAGATCGTGTAGTTCCATTCTCCGTGGAATGCATCGCGCTCAATGTTGAGCGCGGCCATCTCCCGATCGGACACTGCGATCCCCTTCGGATAGGCGTGGCTATCCAGTTCGCAACGGACCGTCAGTCCGGTGTCGGTTGTCGTGGCGCTGATCAGATCGACAATGACCCTGTAGCTGACCAGCGGCGTTGCCTTCCAGTTCATGGTGATGAACGAGAATAGACGGTGCTCTATCTTGTTCCATTTGCTGGTTCCCGGCGGCAGGTGATGCACGACGATGGCGATACCCAATTCGCAGGCCAAGCGCTGCAGTTCCTGCTTCCACAGACGCAGCCGCGAGCCATTGCTGCCGCCTCCGTCAGCCGTGATCGTCAGCTGTGTCGCATGCGGATAGCAAACCCGGCCGACCTCACCCCACCAGCGACGGATCGTCTGCACGGCAAAGGCCGCGGCCTGATTTCCGAGACCAAGTGCAACACCCCCCGCCGATTTGATATCGGCAAGGTTGTCCAAGACCTTAAGGAGTGTTGCCATGCGATGCTATCGGCATCTGTCGGAGGACGAAAGAGACCAGATCGGTATTTGGCGCGCCGCTGGGCGGTCGGTGGGCGCGATCGCCCGGGCGCTCGGTCGGGCGAAAGCCACCATCTCCGATGGCCCTGCGCCACCAGGGATGCGGTCAGCCGCGACAGGCTCTTGCAGGTCCAGCGCAGCGGCGACATCGGATCGCCACGCGCGTCCGGCTCGACCAGCGCCAGCAGATCAGCCAGCAGCGTCGCATCGGTGGCCAGCAGCTTCTTGCGCCCGCCGCCCGGACGGCGAACCCGATCCGAATCGAGCCGCTCTGGCGCCGCCAATTCCTTCAGGCCCCGGCCGATCGTGCTGGGGGCGATGCCGGTCGCCGCCGCGACCGCCGCGATGCCGCCATAGCCAGCGGCGCGGGCTTCGCTCGCCGCCAACAGGCGGCGCTCGCGCTCACTCAGGTGCGGGGACAAAGCGGCGAAGCGTTCGCGAATCGGGCTGGCGTCGATCATCCACACCGGATAGCCAAATCGCCGCGCCGAGGGAATCCGACACTCAAGCGGGTGGCCCGACCACCAATTCAGTTATCTCCGGACGGCCCCTTAGTCAGCCACGTTGCGCGAAGGCCAATGACCGATCGGGGGACACGCTCAATGGCCTTGTAACGGCCCTCGACGCCCCAAGTCCGCCGTCCCGCGACGGCGCACAGTCACGCTCTTGAATTGGCCCGGGGATCGAAGCAATGCATGGCTCGGTGATGCGGCATAGATCGCTTCGTCGCTCACGCTCCTCGCAATGACAGCGCCGGTCGGGTCGCCCTCGTAACCGAGGCCGGGCTGAATTCACCAATCGACGGTTTCGTCAGACCCTCCGAACCGCGCTGGCCTCGACTTGAAATGGGGGAGGCTGTCTTCGACGGGGCGAACCGCGAGCTGGCATTGCATATGGAATTGCGGCTGGAAACGTCCGGGCGGGAGAAGATAGCCGTTGACCCCCCCGGAGCCTGAGAGCCAGGACGTCGATGAAGAGGCGCGTCCCGCAGTCGCGACAGGGTCACGCGAGGGTTTCTTTTCAGGGTCCAGGCCGCCGGCTCGCCGCGGACGATGCGCACGGCGTCGGCCGCATAGACGGATTCGGGCACATAGGCGCCGCCGTGGACGATCTGGCAGTCGTCGCAATGGCAGTAGAACTGGGCGACAGGCTCCCCGGAAATTTCGATTTCGACTGCGCCGCAGTTCTCCGCATACCGAAGTTCGCTCCCTGCCGCCATCAAGCGCGGTCCTCACCGCCGCCCGCGTCATTTCAAGAGGACGATCGCGATCGTGAGCACCACCGCCGCCGCGATGCCAAGTGCGAACAAAGCGAGCTGTGTGAGGTCGCATGCTTTTTTGCGGGTGTGCCATTTTTCGGCGCCATGTGCGGAATCAGTCGCCCTCTCGTACGCCCAGAGCGAGTCGTACCGCCACGCGGCAAACCCAAACGCCGCGGAAAGCCCCATTGCAATGATTGCCAGAATCGCGAGCGTCTTGCCGCTGGCGCTCAGCGCGGTCGCGTCCTTCCCGGTGAGGGTCACGTAGAGAACGCCGATGCTTCCCACCGCCATAGCCGTGAGCAGCTTTCGCGCCTCCATGTGGGATTCGCCGGCACGCCTATGATACTCCGCGATCTGATCTTGGCTCGGGGGTCGACTTCGGGTTGAACTCAAGAGAAACGCCTCCCCTGTCAGAAACACCTTAGGCTGCCACGCCGGTTCGAACCTGGCCGCATTCCAATCCGACGACAAAGTGCGTTTCGACTTTGCCCTTACCGATCAATCGGCGCGAACCCTAGCCGAATCGGGCGAATCACGCTCAATTTCGACTGCGCCCCAGCGGCAGAAGCCGGGCCAAGGTCTTGAAAGCGCGGCGAGATTTGAAGCGCGCGCTTGCCGGTCAGCTCGTCAGACGCCAGATGCGGGCGGGGCGCGCCGCGGGAGCCTCCTGTGGCGGCACCGACCGACGAAACGGGGGGCTTGGCGCGACGATGGCGGCTTCCTTCGCGGCGACCGGCTGCGTCGGCGGGTTCGGTCTGGCCGCGACCGGCGCCGGCGTGGGCGCCGCGCGAGGCTGTAGCGTTGAAGCCGGGGCGGAACGCCAGGCGGATCGCTTGCTACCGCAGCACATCGTCATGTCCCTCCTTGGGTTGAATATCCGGGCGCTCGCCGGCCGATGCGCCGCCGAGCCGTTCCAGCAAGCACGCTCCTCCGGAGAGCGCCAGCCAGCTCACGAGCCAGCTTAAAGGATTCGTGGAGACAAACAGCGCCAAGGGCGCGGCGATCCAGATGCTCATGCAGTTGAAGCAGTCCATCAGACTGCCGATGAATCCGTCGCCCAACCGGCGGCGCAACCGGAAGATGATGTCCGCCGGGCCGTCCTCGTTCGCCAGCAGGTGGGTAACCCGCCAGGTTGCGAGGACGGCCAGGACGAAGCGCATCGGCAACTCATCCGTCATTCCGGTTGCACGTGTTATGGCCCGCAAATGCAGAAAGTCACCAGATTCGCGTATTCGCCTCGGTTGTTAAGGCCGTCCGTGAGTTGTGGCGTCGTGCAGAGCCAAATCTGATAGGAACACGGATCCCACCCGGTGGTGTGCTCAATGACAGTCCCCGATCCGCCCCGAGCGGTGACGGACACGATCGGGCTGGAAACTGACGGAGTGATGTCGCCAGGAGCAGACGGGCTACAGGTCGTCCCGCTCGCCTGGCAGGGCGCGCCGCCCGCCTGACTTAAGATCTTCAGCGACCAGTCGCCGTTGCTGATCTCTTCGTGGTCGACGGAAAACAGCACGTCGAGCTCCGAGGAGATCGGCGTGCAGCAGCCGAGCGGCCCCGCGAATTGTTTAAGGGTCAGCTGAGTGAGCTCGAAAGCGTTGCTGACGCGGATCATGACCGGCGCCTGGGTATAGTCCGGGGGACTGGGAACCGCGACCCGGGTGGCCTCGAAGGTCAGGGTCAAGTTTGTCGCCATTCAGCTGTGAGGCGGCGGGCACCGGGATCCCGCCGATCGACGCCGGCGGGAAGGTCGGGTTCGGGTTGGCGGGAGCCACGACCGTCGTCGTGTCAAAGCTCATGAAAGTCTGGACAACGCCTCCCCACACGCTGGGAAACACCTGCACCCAGCCGTTCGAGTCAGGCCAGATATAGACCGCTGCGGTGAACCATTTGGCCCCGGTCGCCGGAGCCGGGGGGGCCCAGGGCGCGGCTGCCGGAGGCGGCGAAGTCGGCGGGAACGGCATGCCCGCGATGTCGCTTCGATTGAGGACATAGATCGGCCTGTTGACCACGCTCGACGTTGCGGTTGCGTTGCCGCTGGCATCCATATTGGGCCAGCTGACCTGATCGAACCCGACCTGGATCGGTTTGAGGTTCCCGTCAAGTATAGGTTGATTGGTGACCGAGCTGTCGGTGTAGGTGAAGCGGTACATCATCTGTCCCCCGCCAGCCAAGGGGGAATTTTCCGGGCAATTCCCGCTCAAGTTCAAAGCGCTGAAGAACGCGTAGTTGAGACCGCCGGCGCTGAGCTTGGCGTATTTGGTTGTTCCGGCGGCATTGATATCCGTCAGCACAAGGAAATTGCCGATGTTGGTCCACTCCGGGGGCTGCACTGGAGGCGGGCAAACCACAACGCAGAATTCATAACAGACCTCCGAGCAGACCCAACCGCACACCTGCCAGCAATAGGGGCCGAGGCCGAAGCGATCGACGATTGCGCGATAAGCTTCAGCGTTATTGCTGATGACGGCGGCGACGAGATCGGAGAGCGCGCGCGGGTGACCCGCCAACTGCTGGGCCGCGAGCGCAAACTTACGCGCCTCCTCGACCGCATAGGTTCCTCTCAGGATCGGCGGCGGCTCGACGCAAAATTCCCTGCACTCCCGAACACAGCGCCATATGCAGACAATGCGGCAGATGATTTCGCAGTTGCCTATGAACCCGGCGGCTCCGATTTCCTTCCGCAGCGCTTCGCCGTCGAGCGCCTCAGCCGCCTTGGCGATCGCGCCGGACAGGCTCTTGTTCGCGAATACGCGCGCCAGGACCTCGGCGTCCGCCCGAATATCGAGGGCGGCGTCCGACGCCGCAACAGGTCGGCGCGTGCAGACGACCTCGCAGATTCGCCGGTAGAGCGTCGAGCAGATATAGCGGCACAGCAAGTGGCAGAACTTCTGCAACTTCGCTTCGGTGATCGCGGCGCGGTAGCCCTCCGCATCGCCGCAGGCGACGGCGTCGACCGCGCGGCGCAAGAGCGCTTCATGCGACGCGAGCTGGGCAAGCGCGTTCGCGAACTCGGGCAGGTTCGGCACAGGGACCTTTCGGTCCGGCGGCCCGCACACCTCCACGCAGCGCAAGCCGCACCACTTCACCCGGATCCATTCGCAAATCAGTTCACATTGCGGAAGCAATTCGAGACGTTGGAGAACCCAAGTGAGCGCGTCCGGATCGTTGGACTCGAACGCCGCGATCACGGCGGCGAAGGCGCCGGTGTCCTGGGCAAGCTTGCCGACGGCGTCGGCCTGCAGGGCGAGTTGGCTGACGGCGTTCTGTTGCAGATTGATGGTGCTCACGACGAATTCCTCCGTTCATTATGATTTCGTTTCAGGTGGATGCACTTATCGTCCCCGACAGTCCCGGGCGTGCATCAGTTTGAGCCCGAGCCATCCGGATCATCAGTGACGGCGTACTTCAAACGACATGCTTCAAATGGTGCTTGGCGCGGCAACAGTTCCGTCACCTTATTTGCGCTCCTTATTCGCGCTCCTTTCTCCTCAAGGCCCGCCGCCACCAAACCTGGTTCTGGTTCGGGCGCCGACCGATATCCAGTCGGTTTTCCCTTTGCTGAAAATAGTCCGAAGACAATCACAAGCATAGCTCAGCCAGATCAAGGCTGAGCTTCCGTCAATACTCGACCTTTGCTGTACCAAAGCGAAAGGTACTATACCAGATCAAAGATAAATGCAAGAAAAACCTACTCGTCGACATGGCGCGCTTCCGTCGCCAATCCAGTTCAACGCGAGGTAGGCCGTCGACCTAGAGGAAGCGGCGCCGCTCGTCTGTGACCGGCGTCACAGTGCGGCGGAGGCCGGCCGGTCGTGCGCCGCCGGCGCCCGCGTCCTGGCCCGCATGGCCGACACGCTGGCGGATGACCTAGGGAGATTTCTAGGCCCGCCTGCGCACCCCGGGCCACCTGCGAGCGCCCGGAGGCCGCCAGCGATCCATGGTTCGTCGCCCGGGCGGAGGGCCGAAGCAATCCATGGTTTGCCTCTTCACTCCTCGCATTGACGGTGGCGGCGGGAGGGCTCTACGCCGGTTGCCCCGTTAGCCTGCGCGCGGTCGCCTCGTCCGTCACCAGCGTCGTCGGGCGCAGAAGCTTGATCGCGCCTTCGATGGCCGCGAGCTTGTGGGCGCCGCCGGCGGCGAGCACCCGGATCGGCGCGGCGCGAACGGCCTCGAGCGGGACCGACATGACCCGCTGGTTGAGCGGATGGTCGACGACCCGGCCTTCCTTGTCGTAGACGTTGCACAGCAACTCGCCGACCCCGCCATATTCGCGCAGGATTTGCCGGTCGGCCTGGCTGATCAGCTCGAAACGCGAGATCGTCGCCTCGTTGCCGAGCGAGCCGACGCTGACCACGATCGCGTCCAGCGCATTGGCGAAGGCGTAGACGGCGCCGAGGCCGCAGCGTTCGATCAGCGCCGTCTTGGTCGCGGGACTGTCGACCAGCGCCGGCGCCGGAATGAGGTAGCAGTCGGCGTTGAAGGCGCGGGCGAAGGCGGAGGGAAACTCCGCCGGATTGTTTTCGGCGAAATGGGTGACCCCGCCGACGAGCGAGACGACGCTGAGGCCTCTCAGCGAACGTTCGCGCAGGTACTCGAGCGAGCGGTTGAGCGTGCGCCCCCAGCCGAGGCCGATCTTCATCTCGTTGCGCAGGAGCTGGGAGACGTAGTCGCCGAGCGCCGCGCTGATCGGCGCGGTCGCGTCGGCGGAGGGCGAGGAGAGCGGCGCGACGATCGCCTCTTCGAACCGATAGGCCTTGCAGAGCGCCGCCTCGAGGCCGCCGAGCTCGGCGTTTCCGCGCGCCAGCGTAATTCGCACTTCGCCCAGCGCCTTCGCCTCCGCCAGCATCCTGACGACGGTGACGCGGCCGATCCCGAGCGCGTCGGCGATGGCGCTTTGGGTCATCTCCTCGACGAAATACATCCATGCCGCCCGCTGGCGCAGACGCTCGCTGCGCCGCGGCGTGCGATGGAGCTCGGGGAGGTGGTTGTCCTGGGTCATGCGGTTCATGCGCGCCCTCGGCGAATTGCGGTCAGGTCAGGCTGTCGAAGAACGAAGCGATGAAAATGATGAGTCCCGCCAGAAAGGCAAGCAGCACGAAGCCGGCGACGACGACCCGCTCTTCGCTCCAGCCTTCGGCTGCGGGCGCCGCGGGGGAGTCCATGGCGAAAGCGGGCGCCGGCTCGTCCTCGAGCATGGGCGGCGCGGCCGCGGGCCGCGCGGGGAGAGCGTGCGGGAACCTCAGGCGGCGCCGGCGGAGAGGGTGAACGGACTGCGGCGCGTTGCGGCGCCGGGGCGCGCGTCCGAGCCGCTCGCTGGCTCGCGGCCCTTGCCGGCGGCCAGCACGAACAGCGCGACCAGCGCCGGCGCGAACGCTCCGAGCCCCGGCGCGTTGGCCTGGACCCAGCCGGCGACGAGCGGGTCGCTGACCGCCATACCGCCCGCGATCCAGCCAAGAAACGCCGCGCCGATCGTCAGGATCTCGGGCGCGCGGCCGATGATCTGCGAGAGAATGACGGCGCCGTAGACGATGATCGGAATGCTCATGAGGACGCCGATCGCAAGGAGCCAGTAATTGCCCTGGGCGATGGCGGCGAGCGCAACGACGTTGTCGAGGCTCATGGCCGCGTCGGCGACCATGATGACCGCCGCGGCGGAGAGAAAATCGCTGGCCGAGCCGGACGATTCGACCATGTCGACGGCGCCCTGCCTCTGGGCCCTGACGTTGAGCGCGATGACGACGAGCGTCCAGGCGCCGACGAGCTTGACCAGCGGCACGCCGAGCAGCGCGTTGGCGAAGAGAACCATGACGAGCCGGAGAACGATCGCCCCCGCCGCGCCGAACGCCACTGCGCGGCGCGCGTCCTGAAGCGGAAGCCGGCGGCAGGCCAGCGCGATGACGATCGCGTTGTCGGCGCCGAGCAGGAGGTCGACAAAGAAGATCTGAAGGAGGAGGAAGAACCAGGAGGCGCTGTCGATCATCGCGGCCTCCGGGCGCGCGGCGGCCATCGTGACGAAGGGCGCGCCGGACGCATCCTCGGCGAGCGGCGCGCTCACGGCTTGGGGCTCTCCGCCCCTTGCATCTGGCGGCCCCGATTTCAGGAGCCGCATGAAATCCGCGTCGGGGCTGACGACCATCGTCGGCGCCGAGCTGGCGAGCGCGCCCTTGTAGGTCTGCAGGGAGCGGTAGAGCGCATAGAACTCGGGGTTCTGCGAGAAGGCGTCGGCCAGCGTCCGGTTGGCCTCCGCGTCGCCTTCGCCGCGCGCGGTCGTGGCGGCGCGCTGGGCTTCGGACAGGATGACGGTGCGGTCGTGGTCGGCGCGCGCCTGGATCTGCTGCGCCCATTCGAAGCCTTGCGCGCGCAATTCCTTCGCCTCGCGCTGACGCTCCGATTTCATCCGGTCGTAGATCGCCTGGCTGGTCTCGAACGGCAGGTCGGCGCGATGGAAGCGGACCTCGTCGACCGCGACCCCGAGCGGCTCGGCCTTGGCCGCGACCTCCGCCTTGATGAGGTCGAGGATATGGCCGCGCTCGTCCGTCAGCAGCGCGCGCAGCGGCGCCTGGCCGAGCGCGCGCCGCGCCGAGGAGCTGACGAATCTGCGCAAGCTGGGCGTTGGCCGCCTCGGGCGTGCGCAGCGCCTGATAGAAGCGCAGCGGATCGACGATGCGGTAGCGCGCATAGGGCTGCACCTCGAGGCGCTTCTGGTCGCCCATGATCGCCTGCTCGACCGGCGGCTCGAGCAGGAGCGAGCGCGTCGAGGTGACGTAGACCTGGTCGATGAACGGCGCCTTGAACTTGAGGCCCGGCTCGTCGACGACGTCGACCGGCGCGCCGAGACGCACGACGAGCGCCTGCTCGCCCTCGCTGATGACATAGAGCGAGGACGAGACGAGGTAGAGCGCGAGCGCCGCGAGGACGAGCGCCGCGATGAGCGCGCGGCTTCTCATTTCGAGCCCCCTGGGCCGGCGCGACCGGCGCGGCAGCCGGCGCGGCGGGCGCGGCCTGCGGCGGGGCAGGGGGCGCAGCCGGAGCTTTGAACTCGGTCACCGGCATATAGGGCATGACGCTCGAGACGCCCTTGCCGGAGGTGTCGACGATGACCTTCGAGGCTTTCTTCAGCACCTCGTCGACGCTCTCGAGATAGAGACGCCAGGCGGTGACGTCCTTCGCCGCCTCGTAGCTTTTCGAGCAGCGGCAGGAAGGCGTTGGCCTCGCCCTGCGGCGAGATTGACGACCTGCACCTTGTAGGCCTCGGCCTCCTGGCGGATACGCTCGCCGTCGCCGCGGGCGCGCGGCAGGATGTCGTTGGCGTAGGCCTCGGCCTCGTTGCGGGCGCGCTCCTGATCGGCGCGGGCGCGCTGCACGTCGTTGAAGGCGTCGATCACCGCGAGCGGCGGCTCGACGCGCTGCAACTGGACCTGGGTGATCTCGACGCCCGCATGCTCGTCGTCGAGCAGCTTCTGCAGCAGCGCCTGGGTTTCGTCGGCGATCTGCTGGCGCTTGTCCGACATCGCCGCCTGGATCGGGGTGCGGCTGATGACGTCGCGCAGCGCGCCCTCGGCGGTGATCCTGACCGCGAGCTCCGGATTGTCGACCTTGAACAGGAACTGCGCCGGGATCGCGGACCTTCCAGAACACGGTGCAGTCCGCCTCGACGATGTTCTCGTCGCCCGGTCAGCATCTGCCCGCCGCGACTGGACGAGTTGTCGCCGGGCGACGAGGCCGGGCCGACGCCGAGCTGGATCTGGTTGACCTGCGTGACCTTGGGCAGGAGCACCGTCTCGATCGGCTAGGGCAGGTGGACGTGCAGGCCCGGATCGGTTGTCTCGACCCATTTGCCGAAGCGAAGCACGACGCCCTTTTCGTCCGGCTGGACGCGGTAGAGCGACGTCGACAGCCCAGGCGACGAGCACGAGCCCGATCAGCGCCGACGAGCCCGCGCCGGTCGAGGCGCGGCACGCGGAAGATGTCGCCGAGGCTGGTCCGCGCCACGCCCCAGACGTCGAGCGGCGGCGGCGCCTCGTCTTCGACCGCCTCCGGGCCGACGCGCGCGTCAATCTTGTCCAACGACCAGGCTCTCCTCGAGCATCATCCGCGCCCGCGCCCGCAGCTTCTCGCTTTCGCTCTTCAGCTGGCCGCAGGCGGCGAGGATGTCGCGGCCGCGCGGCGTGCGCACCGGGCTCGCGTAGCCGGCGTTGAACACGATCTCGGAAAAGCGCTCGATCGTCTCCCAGTCCGAGCACTCGTAGGGGCTGCCGGGCCAGGGATTGAACGGGATCAGGTTGATCTTCGCCGGCAGGCCCTTGAGCAGCCGCACCAGCGCCCTGGCCTCGGCCGGCGTGTCGTTGACGCCCTTCAGCATCACATATTCGAAGGTGATGCGCCGCGCGTTGGACGCGCCGGGATAGTCGCGGCAGGCCTGCAGGAGCTCCTCGATCGGATATTTGCGGTTCAGCGGCACGAGCTTGTCGCGCAGCGCGTTGTTGGTCGCGTGCAGCGAGACGGCGAGCATGGTCCCGCATTCCGCGCCGAGCCGCGCCATCTCGGGCACGACGCCGGAGGTCGAGACGGTGATGCGCCGCTTCGACAGCGACAGGCCGTCGCCGTCGGTCAGGACGGCGATCGCGTCGCGCACCGCCTCGAAATTGTAGAGCGGCTCGCCCATGCCCATGAAGACGATGTTCGAGACCGCGCGCACGCCCTCGCCCGACGGCACGAGGCCGTCGGTCGGCGCGACGCCGCCCGGGAAATCGCCGAGCCGGTCGCGCGCGACCATCGACCTGGCCGACGATCTCGGCCGCCGTCAGGTTGCGCGACCAGCGGCATGCGTGCCGGTGTGGCAGAAGGTGCAGTTCAGCGTGCAGCCGACCTGGCTCGAGACGCAGAGCGTGCCGCGGTCCGATTCCGGGATATAGACGCACTCGATCTCGGCGCCCTTGTCGCGCGCGTGGGCGGGCGGCATCCGCAGCAGCCATTTGCGCGTGCCGTCGGCCGAGACCTGCTCGGCGACGATCTCGGGGCGCGCCAGCGTGTAGCGCTCGGCGAGCGCATCGAGCAGCGGCCGCGCGATGTTGCGCATGGCGGAAAAATCGCGCGACGCCGCGGTGGTAGATCCAGTGCCAGAGCTGCGAGACGCGCATGTTGCGTTCGCGCTCGGGAACGCCGAGCGTCGGCGAGGGCGCTGGCGAGTTCGGCGCGCGTCGCGCCCGCGAGGCGCACAGGCGCGCGTGCCCTCGGCGGCGGAGACGGCGGGGGTCATGGCGCGGGCTTCTAGCATGCGGGGGACGAGGCGGCCAACGTTCAGTTGTCGCACCGGCGAGGCTGACACCGACTGGAAGCAAAGGCGGTCCTGGCGCGGACATCGCGGCGAGGTTTCTTAACCGACAGCCGGATATGGTATGAATGAGTTCTGAAATCGAAGAGTCCGGGGCAGTCAAGCTTCGGCCCCGTTTCCTCGCTAGCCTTTCCCGAATGATCTCGATAAACCTGGAGCGGCCGGTATGCAGACTACGAGCTTGTGAGAGCCTTGTCCTTCGCCGCCCTCGCGGCTTTGGCCTTCCGCGCCGCGCCCGCTCGCGCCGCGCAGTGCGGCGACAGCCCGGACGGCTTCAAGGCCTGGCTCGAAGACTTCAAGCAGGTGGCGATCAACGACGGCGTTTCGCCCGAGGTCGTCGACAGGTCGCTTGCGAACGCCAATTTCGACCCCTCGGTGCTGGCGCATGACCACGGCCAGGGCGCGCTTCAGGGCAATTACGCCGCCTTCGCCGCGCGCCACATCACCCCCGGCCGGATCAAGCGGGGCAAGTCGATGCTGCATCGCCTACGCCGAGCCGCTGGAGCGGATCGAACAGCGCTTCGGCGTGCCGGGCCCGGTGCTGGTGGCGATCTGGGGGCTCGAGACGGATTTCGGCTCGGGTCTCGGCGGCTATTCGACCTTCAGCGCGCTGTCGACGCTGGCCTACGACTGCCGCCGCGGGAATCTCTACCGCGCCGAGCTCATCGACGCGCTGATGATCGTCCAGCGCGGCCTTCTCTCCCCGAGCCAGATGCGCGGCGCCTGGGCGGGCGAACTCGGCCAGACCCAGTTCATGCCCTCGGCCTATCTGAAATATGGCGTCTCCTCGAACGGCGGCCGGGGCGGCGATCTGATCGGCAATTCGCGCCGACGCGCTCGCCTCGACCGCCAACTTCCTGCAGGCGCACGGCTGGCAGCGCGGCGCGAAGTGGGACGAGGGCCAGCCGAACTTCGCCGCGATCCTCGAATGGAACAACGCGCCGGTCTACGCCAAGACGATCGCCGAATTCGCCGACCGGCTCGCCCAGCCCTAGCGGCGCGCGCCGCCGGCGCTCACCCGCCGAACACGTCGTTGGTCTGCGCGGTGACGCGAACGAAGGTCGTGCGCTTGGACACCTCCTTGAGGTGGGCGGCGCCGATATAGGTCATCATCGAGCGCACGCCGCCCATGATCTCGGCCATCGTGGCCTCGACCGGGCCGCGGTATGGGGTCTCGACCGACTTGCCCTCGGCGGCGCGGTAGTGGGCGACGCCGCCGGAATATTTCTTCATCGCCGTCTCCGACGACATGCCGTAGAATGTCATGCCGACCGCGACCTTCTCGCCGTCCCGCTCTTCGTAGCGGAGGTCGCCGTCGCATTCGTCGTGGCCGGCGAGCATGCCCCCCAGCATGACGAAGTCGGCGCCCGCGCCATAGGCCTTGGCGACGTCCCCCGGAACGGTGCAGCCGCCGTCGGCGCAGACCTGGCCCTTGAGGCCGTGCGCCGCGTCGGCGCATTCGATGATCGCCGAAAGCTGCGGATAGCCGACGCCGGTGACGCGCCGCGTCGTGCAGACCGAGCCGGGGCCGATGCCGATCTTGACGATGTCGGCGCCGGCCAGGATCAGCGCCTCGGTCATGTCGCCGGTGACGACGTTGCCGGCCATGATGACGGACTCCGGATGGTCGTCGCGCACCCGCTTGACGACGTCGAGGAACTTCTCGGCGTAGCCGTTGGCGACGTCGAGGCAGATGAGCCGGATCCGCGTCGTCTTGGCGACCGCGGCGAGCTTCTTCAGGTCCGCCGCGGTCGTGCCCAGAGAGTAGAAGGCGTGCGCGCCGTCCGGCCCGGCAAAGAATTTGGCGAGCTCGGCCTCGGGATAGTGCTTGTGCAGCGCGGTCAGGGCGCCGTGCTTGCCGAGCGCGCGCGCCATCGGCATGGTGCCGGTCACGTCCATGTTGGCGGCGATGAGCGGAAATCCTTTCCACTCCGAGCCTGTGTGCAGAAAGCGGAACGTGCGGCAGACGTCGACGGCGCTGCGGGTATTGAGGGTCGAGCGCTTCGGCCGGATGAGAACGTCCTTAAAATCGAGCTTGACGTCCGTTTCGATGCGCATGACGGTTCCAAAGCCGGTAGGGAAGGCAGGCGCAGCCTGTCCGTCATTGATTTATCATAGTCGGCGGCCGAAGCGAATTGGGCAGGGGTTCCGGGAGATCGAACCATGACCGACAAACTTGTTTTCTACACCCATCCGATGTCCCGCGCCCGCATCGTGCGGTGGATGCTGGAGGAGGTCGGCGAGCCTTACGAAACCAAGGTTCTCGAATTCGGCCACTCGATGAAGGGGCCGGACTATCTGGCGATCAATCCGATGGGCAAGGTGCCGGCGATCCGCCACGGCGACACCGATCGTCACCGAGGCGGCGGCGATCTGCGCCTATCTGGCCGACGCGTTTCCGGCCGCTGGCCTTGCGCCGCCGCCGGGCTCGCGCGAACGCGGCCCCTATTACCGCTGGCTCTTTTTCGGCGCCGGCCCGGTCGAGGCGGCGGTCATGGACAAGGCGCTCGGGTTCGAGATTCCGGTCGAGCGCGAGGGGATGGTGGGCTACGGCAATATCGAACGCGCTTTGGCCGCGGTCGAGGGGGCGCTTTATCGCACCGAATATATCGCCGGCGACCGCTTCACCGCCGCCGACGTCTATGTCGGCTCGCAGATCGGCTGGGGCATGATGTACCGCGGGGTCGACAAGCGGCCGGCCTTCGAGCGCTACTGGGCGCTGCTCAGCGCGCGCCCCGCCTATATCCGGGCGAAGGCGATCGACGACGCGCTCGTCGAGGAGCGGAAGAAGGCCAGCTGAACGGCCGGCGAAAAGGGTTGGGGTCATGCGACTGAAGGGCAAGACGGCGCTGGTCACCGGCGCCGGGCAGGGCTTCGGGCTGGGCATCGCGGAGATTTTCGCCCGCGAGGGCGCGCGCGTCGCCTGCCTCGATCTCAAGGCCGAGATCGCCGAGGCGGCCGCCAAACGGTTCGGCGGCGGGATCGCGATTGCAGCCGACGTGTCGAAGCGCGACGACGTCGAGCGCGCGGCCAAGACCGTCATCGAGGCTTTCGGCCGGGTCGACATCGTCGTCAACAACGCCGGCACGACGCATCGCAACAAGCCGCTGATGGAGGTCGAGGAGGCGGAGTTCGACCGTATCTTCGCCGTCAACGTGAAGTCGATCTTCCTCACCGCCCAGGCCTTCGTGCCCCATATGCGCGCGCAGGGCGGGGGCGTCTTCATCAATGTCGGCTCGACCGCCGCGCTCCGCCCGCGCCCGGGCCTTGCGGTCTACAACGCCTCCAAGGGCGCGGTGCATGTGCTGACGAAGTCGATGGCGGTCGAACTCGCGCCGGACAGGATCCGCGTCTGCGCGCTCGCCCCCGTCGCCGGCGAGACGCCGCTTCTCGCCATGTTCATGGGCGAGGACACGCCCGAGAAGCGCGCCGCCTTCAAGGCGACGGTGCCGCTCGGCCGGTTCTCGACGCCGCACGACATCGGCGCGGCGGCGCTCTATCTGGCGAGCGACGAGGCGGAGTTCCTGACCGGCGTCGTGCTCGAGATCGACGGCGGCCGGTGCATCTGAGGGCATGGCCGGCCGGATCAAAGGATAGTTTCGCTTGACGCCCAAGAATGGCGTTTCGCCTGTTTTGCCCTGCTAACAGGGAGAAAGCCGGCCCGACCGCGCCGCCCGCCGCTTGCGCCGAACCGTGAAAAGCCTGACACATCAACGGCTTGCGCGATCGCGCCGGCCGCTCCGCGCCTGTGGTGGATCATCGCCCGGGGACGCGGTGCGACGCCAGACCCCATC
Source organism: uncultured Alphaproteobacteria bacterium (assembly GCA_963775665.1). Classification (GTDB taxonomy): domain Bacteria; phylum Pseudomonadota; class Alphaproteobacteria; order Rhizobiales; family Beijerinckiaceae; genus Roseiarcus. Next base: position 53,897 of record CAVZJZ010000024.1, read on the forward strand.
ATGGCCTCACTGTGACGAATATCACAGACGAGCCTGCAATTTCGACTTAGCGTCTCACTGGTCGAGTAAGGCCTTCTATCGTTATTGACACCGGTCGAGGCGGAAAAGTCGATGGCGGATTATGCACGGAATCATGACGGATTGGCCAAGACCGTCACATTCAACGTCATCACGCCGATGGGCCGCTTCGGAACCTGCCTGGTGACGAAGCTGCTATGGTATTTCGACCGGACCCCGTCGACCCAGCAGACCGCCAAGGATCTTGCGTTCCTGCCATTCGTGCATTGGGTGGTGGTGAGGCGCGATCGGTTCCCGCGTCTGGACGCGGCCCAGCGGCCCGAGCGGTTGAACTACGACTATCTGTTCTTCCTCAGCACGTTCAACGGTCCATGGGGCCCGTATATCGAGGCGTTCGCCGATGTCCTCTATAAGGCGCTCGATCTCGTATGGTTCTGGAGCATCGGCTATCCGTTCGCGCGGCCGGTCGGCCCGCTGAAAAAGTACATTCAGCGCAATCAGGTTGAATCCGACCATTCCTACAGCGCCTACCCCGGCGCGTCGGTCCGGGATGTCCGGGCAGCGGTCGAATTGCGGGCGATGGTGCAGGATCTCGCGGAACAGGCGCAGGCCCTCCCAGACGACGACTTCATGGCCGAGTTTCGCCGGCTGCTGATCGGCGTTCAGAACAAGGTTGGCACGTTCGGCCCCACGCCGCCTTAGGAAGTGAGTTCTGAATGGCCAACCAGAACGGCAAGAAATATGGCTTCACCGGCCTCTTCCCGATCACGAAGAACGCCGACGTCGCCGCGCTCCGTGATCATCTGCGCGAGTTGGACGGAAAACCCATTACGGTTCGCCGTTGAGCAAGGTACGCGCGATCCATATGGCTCGCTTCGTCGTGATCGACAACCTTGCCTATCAAGGCGTGCCGGCGAAAGGCGACACCCTGGCTTCGTCCTCGTATTTGCTGTTCCTGTGTGATTTCGACGGCGACAGTCCCGATGCCCTCGTCGCGGGCCTAGTCGGGGCAATCCGACACGAAGTCGAGGAGATCTGGCGGCACTGCGTGGCGTTTCCGGGCGTCGCGCCCCTGGACCCGCTCGCCGCCTATTTCGCGCGGTGCCAGATCAACACAAACCTGTTTCTGGCGGATCGGCCTGACGACACCGTTGACGATATCCTCAAGTCGTTATTGTACAGAAGAGAAATTTGCAGACCTCATGCTGTGGCTGCAGGAGCGACAACTCCGCCCGCGCCGGCGGAAGTGAGAGCGGGTTGACTGCAATGCGGGCGTCCATCGAGGACGGTCCCGCGCCGCAGCCGGGAAGTCTCTGAGGCGATCGATATGAGGGACGTCAGTCCAATTCCTGCGTGTCCGATATTCAGGGCAACATCTTGCGGGGCTATCCCTCGTTCAAGTTCTCGCGGTTCATGCTGTTTCGGATTCTTTCGCGCGGAGGGCGGCCGGCGAGTTTCTTGACGGCTGTCGTTTCTGGTCACGCCCGGCGAGTGGGGCTCCAAGCAACCGGTCGCGGCGGTCAATGTGGGACTGAGCTTTGCGGGGCTCGAGGCGCTGCGGTTGCCCTACGCATCCCTCGCCAGCTTTCCGGTGGAATTTCAGGAGGGCATGAAGGCGCGCGCGGGAGATCTGGGCGACGACCCGAATTGCTGGGAGCCTCCCTGGAACGCGGAGGCGTCCATGTCGTCGTCATGGTCTATGCCGTCGACGAGGAGAGACGGCAGCGCAGTTGCGAGCGAGGTTTCAGGATCGTTGCCGATGTGAACCGCCCGACGGGGACCTCGAATCGAGACCCTGCGGCCTCAGGACTGCCAGTGGCTGACCGTTGACGGCGCGATCTGCCGCAAGGAGCACTTTGGGTTTGAGGACGGAATCAGCAACCCGGACGTCGAAGGCGTGCCCGACCGGCCCAACGGGACGGCGGCAACCCCGACGACAGCGGTGGGTTTCGCAAGGTTCCGGTAGGACGAGTTCATCCTGGGCTACCCGGGGAGGGCGGCGAAGTCGCGCCGATGCCGTTGCCCTTACTGCTCGGGCGCAACGGCGCTTATCTTGTCATGCGCAAGCTGGAGCAGGACGTCGAAAGCCGATTTCGCACATTCCTGAAAAAGGCATCGAGGCGTCTCGGCCACGTGCCGGCGGGCCTCGATCCCAGGGACCATGCGGAATATCTTGCGGCGAAGATGGTGGGCCGCTGGAAGGACGGGTCTCCGCTCGTCCTCTTCCCGAAGGCTCCGCGGCGCGAACGCCAGGACGCCCGGATCGGACCAACACCTTTGAATATGCGAGCGATCTGACCGGGGCGCCTGCTGCCCGCTTGGCGCGCATATCCGGCGGGCCAATCCGCGCGACTTCGCTGGGCTTTGGCGGCAAGCTCGTGACGCCGGCGCCGGCTGATCCGCCGCGGCATAGCCTATGGCGACTACCTGCCCGAGACGCTGATGACGAGACGGACGATCAGGCTCATCCTGGGCCTTCGGCTCGCGGCATCATGTTCCTTGCCTTCAACTCCGGTTTTGACCAGTTCGAGTTCGTTCAGCAGGCGTGGATCGGCATGGGCGACGATTTTCAGCAGGGCGACGATATGGACCCGCTGGTCGGAAGTCGCGGGAACGCCAAATGATGATTCCCGGAGACCAGGCGACCAGTCGGTCGCCGTTCCTTTGCGCGGCATCCCGCGCTTCGTCACGAGCAAGGGGTGGCGATTACTTCTTCGCGCCGAGTCTGACTGGCTTCGGCTTTTGGCAACGGGGGAGGTTGTCGTGTCATGAACGGGGAACCCGTTTCGCCAATGCTTGAAAGCCGCCCTGCCGGGATCCGGCCTCCGTCAAGCCGACGAGACGAGGCCCGGCCTCAAGACTCTCCGGGAGTCTGCGGATGGGCTGCTTCGGCTCGGGCAGGTGGTCAGCGCCATTCCGAAAGCGGTCCAACGCTCGGCGGCGCCAACGCGATCGTCACACCGGAGACTTACCAGCGCGTCGTGAACGCGCTGGAGCTGCCGGACCGACCGCTGCAACTCACCCGGTTCGAGCGGCCAGAACCCGGAGAGGCAGCCGCGATCGCCCGGATGTCGCGTCGCGCCGCCCTGACTGTCGTCCAGACCTTCTGCGACGGAAGGCGGTCGCGACGCGAACGCCAAGGCTATGCGCGATCAACACGCCAAGCCGCACGGATGCGTGATAGCGGAATTTATCGTGCGCGACGATCCGCCGCCCGAGCTGGCGGTCGGCGTCTTTCAGCCTGGCGCCCGGTATCAGGCGCTTGTGCGATTCTCGAACGCGCAAAGCTCCAAGAAACCCGACCGCGCTCCGGACGGCCGTGGGATGGCGATCAAGCTCCTGAACGCGCCCGGTCCGAGCCTTCTGTCGATCCTGCGACGGCGAAGGCGCGACGCTCGCGTCGAGCAGGATTTCCTTCTGACGAACTATCCGGTTTTTTTCGGCAAGAACGTGAACGACTATTCGCAGTTCCTGGAGATCATCGCGCTGCCTCAAGACACTTGGGCGCGCAAGCGCGACGGTTCGTGCGGATGGTCGCGTTCTTCGTCCCGTTTCGTCTGTGGCAGCTCTGGATCTTCTTCCGATCCGCGATTCAGTCGGTCGATAGCCCACTCAACGTCACCTATCATTCAATGACGCCATATCTGCTGGGCGACGACAAGGTCGTTCGCTATGCTGGCCACCCCGGTGCGCGCGCCGAACGCTCCACCGCGGATGGACCGCGGGCGACCGAACGGCAATTTCCTGCGCGCGGCCATGGTCGCCGAGCTCAATCCCGAGACGCATTCGCGGGACGAAAAGGCGGTGTTCGATTTCGCAGTCCGGATTCGCGATGCTCCCACGCCGGAAGACGTGGAGGATGCGAGCTTGCCGTGGGGCCCAGGGGACAGGCAAGTCTCGCTCGCGCGGATCGAGATTCCGATGCAAGCCTTCGACGGCGCGACGCAACGCTACGATGGCGAAAAGGTGTCGTTCAGCCCGTGGCATTGCCTGCCGCAACATCGGCCGCTCGGCGGTCTCAACCGGATGCGGCTCGCTGTCTACCGCGCCTCGCTCGACGTCCGGCGGCGGATGAACATGGTCCCGCCCTGAACCCGTCGACACGCCGGTCCGGCTCAGGCGCCGAGCGGAGCGCCTGCAGATGACGTCGGCCTGTCGCAAGTCCGCGGACGATTCTTCGGCAGCGAACTTTCTGCGCACGCGGCCAGACCATCGAGCGCCTCTCGCGACCTCCCTCGAGCCAGAAGCAAATTCGCAGGCCCAACGCGGCCCGAAGCTCCCATCCCAGCGCGCCGATCGATCTCGCGCAGTCGAGTGCGCGTTCGAAGTATGCGTCGCCTCGCACGACTCGGCACGCCGTGGCGGGCAGCAAAATGGCCCGAATGCGATACATTTCCGGCTCGAACCAGCGTTCGCCCGTCTGCTTCGTAATGGTTTCGGCGGAGCGGAACGAGGGCATCGGCCTTGTCCACGGCGCCGACCGGCATGAATTCGATCGCAAGGTGACTCTGGTAAAGCGCCGCCTGGAGATAGTATTTGTTATCGAGCAGCCTGTTGAGCTGGTTCGAAAGATCTTCGAGGACGGCGGGCCCTGGATCGCGATTTGCGAGGGCCGGAATCGCCCACAAGGGCCAAACACCTCATAGAGCGGTAGTGTGTATTCTTTCGCGAGGGCGAGGCCTTCTTCGACGCACTCCAGGTTGGCGGCGTGGTCACCCTCGAGAGAGATGATTGAAGGCCCTGAGGATAAGGGCGAAAGCCAGCATGAACGGATGGTTCAGTTCTCTTGCAAGCTTCCGGGCCTTTTCGCTGCAGTTCCGCGCCTCATTCGGATTTCCCAGCAGCCACTCGATCCGACCCGCATACACCAAGGCGACGATGTTTGGATCGTGCTGGTAGATCTGAACGAGCTGGAGTGGTCGCGCAGGCTATAGCGCTTGATGACGAAGTTCGCCGCGACTTGCGCTTCCCGCAACCTCCCGAGGAAGAAGTTGACGAGCAGCGTGCCGGTGTGCGCCATCAGCTCGACTTCGCTGTCGCGGGACGCCTTCGGCCAGCTCCCGGAACTCCCGTGCGTATTCGTGGGCCTGCAGCAACTCGCAATTGACCAGCTTGGCGATCGTCATGCCCCAAAGCACGATCGACTTTTCGCGCACCGAGCCAAGGGTGCGGGAGAGATCGAGCGCGCGTCCATAGGCGCGGTCCGCTCGCGGGTGCCACCACCCGCCGAGCGCAGCGTAGGCCATTCCCAAATGCGAGTGCAGCGCGATCTCCATCTCGGACCGGTCCGGCGACGCCGGGAGCTTCAAGACCGAGCTCAACGCCCTCAGACAAATTGGCGATCACTTCCTTGTATGCGGAACGCTGCATCGCGGCGTGTCCTGCAGCAAGCCAGGAGTTTATGGCCTCGGAAAGCATGCCCGCGCACGAATAGTGATGCGCCAGCACAGCCAGCTGGCTGCTGTCGCGGTTCGGGCTGGGGGCGCCGAGGCGCGCGGCGGCGCGCGCGTGAAGGTCGCGGCGCTCTTCCTTCAGCATCGAGGCATATGCGGCTTCCTCGATCATGGCGTGCTTGAAAGCAAATGTCGCTCCGTTGGGTCGCACTTTGCTGCGATCACGCCCGCAGTTTCGAGCTGGCTCAGTCCGTCGAGCAACGCCTTTCGCGGAACGCCGCTCAGAGATAGCAGATCGTCAAATTCGAACTGACGCCCGAAGACGGAGCCGAGCTGGGCCAGGCGTTTGACGCGACCGAGGGTGTCAAGCCGCTCGGTCAGGAAATCCTTGAGGCTCGCCGGAAGGAGAAGCGTCGGATAACGAGCTGCCGGCGAGCGTCCGGTTCTCGTCGATCGGCAGCAGCTCCGATTCCTCGATCGTCTGCGCGACCGCCTCGATGAACAACGGCACGCCGTCGGTTCGCTCGACGATCTTGCGGGCATCCAGCGCGGCAGCGATGTCGGTCCCCACGATGGTTTGCCAGAAGGCGCTCCGATTCCTGGTCGCCGAGTTTTGCGAGCGGGAGCGTGACCACGGCGCTTCCGGAGAAGCGGCACCGGGGCGGAGTCGCTCCGATGCGTCGCGACGAGCAACATTCTCTCGGAGGCGATGCGGGAGACGATTCGCTTGTCCAGCTCGAGGCTGGTGGGATCGATCCATTGGATGTCCTCGATGATCATCAACAACGGCCGGGCGCGTGAACGGGCCATGAGGGTTCGCGTTAGTGTTTGCAACGCTTGCTCGCGTTCCCGCGGCGATGTGAGGTCGGCGGGCGTGAACCCCTCGCATGCGGGAAGGGAAAGCAGCGCGCCATAGTAGGGGAGCGCGCTTTCCGCATCCGGCGTCGCGAGGGCGAGCAGGCGCGCAGTTTCGCGACCATCTCGGCCGGCGCGTCGCCGTCGTTCAGATGGGCCGCGCGCCTCAGCCGCTCGATTTCCGGCGCGAGCGGCGTATTCGTGTGCAGCGGCGAGCACTGGAGGTAGAGGATCTCCGCGGCGTCGCGCGGCAGCTCCGCCCGGAACTCATGGATCAGTCGCGACTTTCCGACGACCAGGATCGCCGGAGACGATCACGACGCTTCCCCGGCCTGTCGGGCTCTGTCCCAGATTCGAGGCAGCGTCTGCGTGCTCTGAGGCGCGACCGACCATCGCCGACAGTGGCGCCGGCCGCTCCTGGCGAAGCGGCTTTCGCTGTCCGCTGCGCGTTCGACCAGCCAGACGTCGACGGGGTCGTTCACGCCTTTGAACGTGTGCTCGCCCAGCGACGAGCATTTAAAGGCATTGTGACGAGTTCGTGGGTGGTCGCGCCGATGACGACGCGATCGGGAGGCGCGATTTCTGCAGCCTCGCCGCGACATGCACCGGCATCCCGAAGACTTCCCGCCGGTCGTCGTCAGCTTCGCCGGTCATTCGACCTACAACGACGACGCCGGTGTTGACTGCGACTCTGCACCTTCAGGCGCAAAGAGTCCGGCTTCCCGCGTTTCGAATTGCCGGCGGCCCATCGCGAGCGGCGATGGACAGAGCCGCGTGGACCGCGCGCTCGCAATCGTCTTCGTGGGCGATTGGAAGACCGAAGTGCGCCAGGACTCCGTCGCCGACCGTCCGCGCTATATTGCCGCCGAAATTTGTTATCCGCTGATTGCAAAACGCATGATAGGCGCTGAGGGATTCCGAAGAATTCCTCAGGGTCGAGGCGCGCGCTGAGCGACGTCGAATCAACGATGTCGACGAATACAACGGTGAGCTGGCGCCCTTCGGCAAGCGAGCGTTTACCGTCTCCTCTTGTCCAGGGACGAGGCCTCTTTGGTCGACGGTCCTGCTCGCTTTCGGCCATGCGCCGCCTACTCCCATCCGCACTTTATCATGTTTAGCCCAATTGCTTTGTATCATTTTCGAAAAGAGAGGCGTGATAGGCGGCGGAATACGGCGCGGCACGGTGGTCGCTGTTTCGGTCTGATGGGTTGGCTTCAAAATCGATGCAATCCCTCATCGCTCCTTATGTGGGCCTTCGGGCTTGGCGAGAAAGCCTCGAGGTCGGGACCAATGTCCTTCTCTCACAAGCCTCTCGCCTTGAAGTACTTTAGCAGGGTCCAGACGGCGGCCTGCTGGTCATCGTCCATCTCATTCGGGTCGAGGTGCATGAGAAGGATTTCCGACGGCAGCTTGCCCTCGATGCGAGCCGTGTCCGGTTGAGGGCGCGACGGTGCTGCTTCGAATTCCTTCGCCGGCGCTTGTGCGGACGCATGTCTCCTGCGCGGCGTCGGAGACCTGGGCTTCCGACCCTTCATGACGCGGCCGCTGATCTTCACCCCCGCGTCGTTTGCGGCGTAGAGAAAGAAGGTCACGCACTTTTGGACAACCGCGTCCGCGGCCGGGAAAGCCTTCCTGAACGCCTGGTTGAAATGGGAAGGCGTCGCGGTCTCGAGATCGATCGCGAACATCGGGGCGTATTGCTGGCGAAGGAGCTCCAGGAGGGTCTCGGGCCAATGCCCCGCGCCCTGCGCGTTCACCAGCGCCTTGAGACGCAGCGTCGGACCTCCGTCGTCTTCGATCAGACCGAGGAAACGAAGCGCGTGCATGAGCTGCGTGCCGACCACGCCTGAAAAGCGCGTCAGCACGCTGCGGTCGATGCGGGAGGGAACGCCGCGCTCGCGAAGATCCTCGATGAAGGTCTTGAACGTCCGATAGGACGTGTACGGCGGCGTTCGCGTGGACCGCGCCTGTTCCGAACCGCCGCCGGGCATGACGGTCTCCCATCCGTTCGGAACGCTGAATACCCGTATTCGAGCCGCGCCGCAAACATACCGTATACGAGACTTTCGCCGGACAGTTCCAAATACGCGATTGCGCTAGCGCTCGTTCTGCACAACACATTGAAATAACACTATATTAACCTTCATGCGACCGGTCGTTGCTGTTGCATCGTCCGAACGACGGCCGGCAAGCAGAATAGCCGGGCCATTCCAGTCTTGCGGCTGCGCAACGCCGCAGTCTAGCCATGGGGCGGGCCAATGCGGTGGACAGCCGAGGCGATCGAGACTCTCATCAGGCTGGCTCTGGAAGGACGAAGCGCGAGCTTCATCGCCGCGGCGCTCGGCGCCGCGTCCCGCAACGCCGTGATCGGCAAGGCGAACCGGATCGGGGTCAAACTCAACGGCGACGGGCGCGCCTCCGCGCCCAGCGGGACGTCCCGCGCAGCCCTATCGTGCGCCATTGGCGGCTCTTCTCCGCTCCAGGCCGGTTGCCGGCAAGCAGGCCTTCGCCCCCGCCGCCTCTCGCGATCCCCTGATCCCCGGGTCACAGCTCCGCGACCGGGATGCGGTAAAGGCCGCGTGGACTTTCGTCGAGGCGGAGGTTCAGGAGATGCGGCGGGTGAAGTTCGAGGACATTCGCGAATTCGCCTGTCGATGGCCACTCGGCGATCCGAGGAGCGGGGATTTCGCCTATTGCGGGCTGAGGCCCGCCCAAGGCCACTCCTATTGCGCCGGCCATTGCCGGATGGCCTATCGCGGGCGGGAGGCGGGTGCGAGCCCGCATCAGAGGCGTTCGTCCCGCGCGCTCGCCGGTCCGTGGCGGTGAGCCGCTTCCGCTGGCGCAGCTCGCGTCCGGGCCTGCGTTCCCTCGTTCTTAAGGCCTGCGCCGCTAGGAACTTGCGCTGCGCCATGTTAGGCAGCCGCGCCATACGACGGATGGAGCCTTGCTCCACGCCCGGGGTCGGACGAAGGATGCGCGAATGGCGAGCATGGAGAGCGGCTTTCCCGAGGGGCTCGCATTCGACGACGTGCTGCTGAGGCCCGGCCACAGCACGATCATGCCGAGCGGCGCCAATATCGGGAGCCGGCTCACCCGCACGATCCTCATCAACCTGCCGATCGTCTCCTCGGCGATGGACACCGTCACCGAGGCGCGGCTCGCCATCGCCATGGCGCAGGCCGGCGGGATCGGGGTCATCCACCGCAATCTCGAGCCCGCCGACCAGGCCGAGGAGGTGCGCAAGGTCAAGCGCTTCGAGAGCGGCATGGTGGTCGATCCGATCACCATCTTTCCCGACGCCACGCTCGCCGACGCCCTTGCGGTCATGCGGCGCGCCTCGATCTCCGGCATTCCGGTGGTCGAGCGCGGGGCGGACGGCAAGCCGGCGAAGCTTGTCGGGATCCTCACCAATCGCGACGTGCGTTTCGCCGACGATCCGCGCCAGCCGGTCACCGAGCTGATGACCCGCAAGGTGGTGACGGTCGGCGAAGGCGTCAGCCACGAGGAGGCGCGCCATCTGCTGCACCAGCACCGCATCGAGAAGCTGGTCGTCGTCGATGACGCTCAGCGTTGCGTCGGCCTCATCACCGTCAAGGACATCGAAAAGGCGACCGCCCATCCCCATGCCGCCAAGGACGGCGACGGGCGCCTGCGGGTCGCCGCCGCGACGACCGTCGGCGACAAGGGCTTCGAGCGCGCCGAGCTCTTGATGGCGGCCGGCGTCGACTGCCTCGTCGTCGACACCGCGCACGGTCATTCCGAGCAGGTCCTCGCCCAGGTCCGCCGCATCCAGCGCGCAACCAACAAGGTCTCGGTGATCGCCGGCAATGTGGCGACGCGCGAGGGGGCGCAGGCGCTGATCGACGCCGGGGCGGACGCGATCAAGGTCGGGATCGGGCCGGGCTCGATCTGCACGACCCGGATCGTCGCGGGCGTCGGCGTGCCCCAGCTCACCGCCATCCTGGAGGCGGCGGAGGCGGGCAGGGCGGCGGGCGTGCCGGTGATCGCCGACGGCGGCATCAAATATTCCGGCGACCTCGCCAAGGCGATCGCCGGCGGGGCGGACTGCGCGATGATCGGCTCGCTGCTCGCCGGCACCGACGAGAGCCCGGGCGAGGTGTTCCTCTACCAGGGCCGCTCCTACAAGACCTATCGCGGCATGGGCTCGCTCGGGGCGATGGGGCAGGGCTCGGCCGACCGCTACTTCCAGCAGGACGTGAAGGACCAGATGAAGCTGGTGCCCGAGGGCGTCGAGGGCCAGGTGCCCTATCGCGGCCCGGTCGGGGCGATCGTGCATCAGCTCGCCGGCGGCCTGCGCGCGGCCATGGGCTATGTCGGCGCCGCGACGATCCCGGAGTTCCAGGAGAAGGCGCGCTTCATGCGCATCACCAGCGCGGGCTTGCGCGAGAGCCACGTCCACGACGTGGCGATCACCCGGGAGAGCCCGAACTACCATCCGACGGGGGTGTAGGCGGGCGGTGTGGCGGAGCGCGCGCTCCTTTCTCTTGTCGTACCGCAGACTCTTGACGACAGTCGTCACCATCTCGCGGCTCGCCCGGCGGCGCGGAGAGCCCTGAGCAAATCCGAAGCTGGCGCGGAGGCCCGAGGACGCGTATGCCGGCGCACTAAACTCGCCACGCGATTGAGGCGGAAGTGAGGATCGCCCTCGGGGGGTCTGAGGGACGGCCGACCGGCCGAGACAACGGAGTTGGCAGTGCTGATCGTCCATCATCTCAACAATTCGCGCTCGCAGCGCGTGCTCTGGCTTCTCGAGGAGCTGGGGCTGCCCTACGAGATCAAGTTCTATGAGCGCGACCCCGTCACCCGCCTCGCGCCGCCGGCGTTGCGGGCGATCCATCCGCTCGGCAAGTCGCCGGTCCTGGTCGACGGCGACGTTATCGTGGCCGAGACCGGCGCGATCGTCGAATATCTGGTCGACAAGAGCGGCGGGCGGCTGCGCCCCGAGGCTGGAACGCCCGAGCGGCGGCGCTGGACCTACTGGCTGCATTTTGCCGAGGGGTCGCTGATGCCGCCGCTGGTGCTCGACCTTGTGCTGGCCTCAGCGCCCGGGCGGGCGCCGGAGCCGTTGCGCGAAGCGGCGAAGGCGGTGTCGGACGCCGCTCGGCAAGGCTATGTCGCGCCGAACCTGAAGACCCTGTTCGATTTCGTCGAGGCGGAACTCGCCAGGAGCCCGTGGTTCGCCGGCGAGGAGTTTTCCGCCGCCGACGTGATGATGAGCTTTCCGCTCGAGGCGGCGGGCGCGCGCGGAGACGCCTTCAAGGGCCGGCCGAAGCTCGCGGCTTTCGTCGAGCGCATCCATGCCCGCCCGGCCTATCGCAAGGCCCTCGCCGGGGCGGCCCCTACGCCTACGCCGAGTAGGGCGCATGCCCTCCCCGAAGCGATCCGCTGTCGCCAAGTCTCTGTCGTCGGGCAACGCGCAAATGGGCGGTATGGTGCTTACTGGCTGGGGCGTCGGGTGGAGCGCGACCGGCCGATCATCACGCTCTTGCCCCAAACTGCGGATAGGTCCTGTCGCGGGGCGTATGGAGACGCGTGTTGAGGCTTTCGAACACGCGGTCGCGCGCCGGCGCGGCGACAGGCGACGCCGCATCCGCAAGTCACGACCGGGTGGCCCTGTTCCTCGACGTCGACGGCACGCTGCTCGACCTCGCGCAGCGTCCCGAGGAAGCCGTGGCGCCGGCCAGACTTGTCGCGACCTTGGCGAAGGCCGAACGCATGCTCGACGGCGCACTGGCGCTGGTGAGCGGCCGCGTCATTGACGATCTCGATCGCTTGTTCGAGCCTCTGCGCCTGCGTGCAAGCGGAGTCCACGGCGCACAGATGCGCTTCGATCCGGGCGAACTGACGATTTCGACGCCCGGGGCGGTCGCGTTGCCGGCTTCGTTGTGGGCCGCCTTGTTGCGGGTGGTCGACGCTTTCCCCGGCGCCTTCGCCGAAAACAAGCGGTTCAGCTTCGCCGTTCACTATCGGCTCGCGCCCACGCTCGAAGCGCCGCTGCGTGAGGCCGTCATGCGGCTCGTCGAGTCTCAACCGCGGAGCGCGATTGAGGTCGTCAACGCCCACTACGCCTTCGAACTGAAGGCCCCGGGTTTCAACAAAGGCAAGGCGATCGAGGCGTTTCTGTCCCGTCCCCCGTTTCGCGGCCGGTCGCCGATTTTCGTCGGCGACGACGACACGGACGAAGCGGGCTTTGCCGTTGTCTCTGCGCGCGGGGGCGATGCCTATTCGGTCGGCCGGCCGCGCCCCTGCGCGCTTGACGCTTTCGCGCGCCCGAGCGACGTGCGCGAGTGGCTTGCCGATTTCGCGGCGTGCGGAGACGGCGGATGATCGTCGAACGGCGCGCCCGCACGCAGGTGATGCGTCTGACGACGGATGCGCCCGGTCCTATATGGTCGGCGAGATCCCGTTCCTGCTCACGCGGCCGGTCAGTCTGATTTTCGGCCAGGACGATCCGTTCTGAGCGCCCTCGCGCCGCGAATGTCTTGGGAGGTCGCATGGGCGCACGCCTCATCATAGTCTCGAACCGCGTCGCGGTTCCCGACTCGCCTCGCACGCCGCTTGCGGGCGGGATGGCGGTGGCGGTGAAAGCCGCGCTGAAGAATCGCACGGGAATGTGGTTCGGCTGGAGCGGCAAGGTCACGGACGAGACCACGAACGTATCGGCAGTCGAGGTCAACAAGGTCACCTACGTCCTCATCGACCTCTCCAAAAACGACATCCAGGAATACTACAACGGCCTTGCCAACAGCGTGCTGTGGCCCATTCTTCACTACCGGGTGGACCTGCAGGAATATTCCGGCGCGGACGCGAGCGGATACCTGCGCGTCAATCGCATGTTCGCCGACCGGTTGAGCCCGCTGCTCAACGAGGACGACGTCATCTGGGTGCATGATTATCATCTGATGCTGCTCGGCGAGGAGCTGCGCTCACGCGGCCATCGCAACACGATCGGGTTTTTCCTGCACACGCCTTGCGCGCCGCCGGACATCCTGCAGACCCTGCCTCAGCATGCGGCCATTCTCGGCGGCCTGACCTACTACAATCTCGTCGGCTTCCAGACCGACAACGACCGCGACAATTTCGCCCATTACCTGACGACGCAGGGCGCCGCCCAGATTCGGGGCGGCGAGTTCGAGATCGGGGGCCGAAAAGTGCGGCTCGGCGCGTTCCCGGTCAGCATCGAGACCAAGGCGTACATGCGCCTGGCGCGCAACGCCGGCCGCTCGGCCCTTGTGGCGCTGGTCCGTGAGAGCCTCGGCGGAAGCCGTCTCGTGCTCGGCGTCGATCGGCTCGACTATTCGAAGGGCATTCCTGAGCGCGTGAAGGCGTTCGAGCGACTACTCGAAACCAATCCCGAGTGGCACGGAAAAGTGACGCTGTTGCAGATCACGCCGAAAAGCCGTTCGGACGTCAAGCAATACGGCGACATCGAAGCCGAGGTCACGGGCCTCATCGGCAAGGTCAACGGCCGCTTCGGCGATGCGGCCTGGACGCCGATCCGTTACGTCAATCGTTCCTATTCGCGCACCGTCCTGGCGGGCATTTACCGCGCAGCCGACGTCGCCATGGTGACGCCGTTGCGCGACGGCATGAACCTTGTGGCGAAGGAATTCCTGGCGGCGCAGAGACCCGCAAGATCCCGGCGTGCTCGTTCTGTCGCAATTCGCAGGCGCGGCGAAGGAGCTCGATCGCGCCCTGATCGTCAATCCTCACGAGACCGACGCGGTCGCGTCGGCGTTGAAACGCGCTTTGGAAATGCCTTTGGATGAGCGCCGCGAGCGCCACGAACCTATGGTCGCGCATCTTCTGGAAAATGACATCAAGAAGTGGGCGGAGGACTATCTCTCCATGCTCGTCGACGGGCCGCCGCCGCGCAGTCTGCTCGCAGGCATCCGCGCGCTGTTCGGCGTATCGTCCGAACAGGCGCATTTCGCCGTTCGGTGAGCCCGTGGGGGCGGTTGGCGTTCCGCCGGCGCAGAGCCCGGCCATCTCCTGCTACAACTCGTCGCCGGCCTTCGCTGCGGACTTCTGATAGGTGTTGAGCAGTTCGTCCTGCACGACGGTCGCTTGTCCGCCGGCGGCTTCGAGCCGATAGTCGTTCTTCAATGTGACGACGCGGAAACTCCATCCCCGGGGAAGTCGCAGCCTTTGCCCGAGCGTCGGCAGCAACTCCATCGTCTGCCTGGGATCGACCTGAAGGCTGTAAGACTGCATGAAGAAGACGTCGCCGTCCGTGTCGAGGAGCTGGAAAACGGGCAGGCCCGCCTTGAAGAACTCGGTCGTCTTGCGGGCGACAGTGTGCTCGGCATAGGGCCTCTGCGACAGAAAATCCCGGAATCCGAGATGGAGGACGCCGGCCTCGCGCATGGCGAGGCCGTCGAAGGAGCGGACGGCGGGATTGAGAAGCTCCGAGCCGACAAAGGCGTCGATCGTCCAGTGGCGCGGGCCGTTCAGCCGGACGAAATGGGCTCTCGATTCCGCCTTGACCCGTGCGACGGTCACTCTTTGCCAAAGCGACGGTGGGCAGTCGTTGAGGCCGATGGTGTTGTAGACGATGAGCTCGTGCGGGAAATAGGACCCGTGCGCGCCGATAAGGATCTCGCAGTAGCGCTGGTCGCGAAGATCCTGGGGAACATTGGGCATGGCGTCGACGGGGCCCGCCGACAGAACGGCCGTCAGCAAGAGAAGCAGCCGTTTTCGCACGCGATCATCCTGTCGTTGATCCGTCGCCGACGACGGGGCGGATCTGGGGATTTTGCGTCGCCCGGAAATTTACGGCAAGAGGGCGCGATGACCCCCGCCGCCCGCATCGCCGCCGCGATCGAAATCCTGAGCGACATCGAGACCCGCCGCCGTCCGGCCGCCGACGCGATGAAGGACTGGGGCCTCGCCCACCGCTTCGCCGGCTCGGGCGACCGCGCCGGCATTTCGAGCCTCGTCTATGACGCGCTGCGCCGCAAGGCCTCGTCCGCCTGGCTCATGGGCGAAGCGACGCCGCGCGGCGAGATGCTGGGCGCGCTCAAGCAGACCCGCGGGCTCGACGCGGAGGCGCTCGCCGCGCTCTTCACCGGGGAGGGCCACGCGCCGGCGCCGCTGACGGAGGCCGAGCGGGCGCGCCTCGCGACGGCGGACCTCGTCGACGCGCCGGCGCATGTGGCGGGCGATTTTCCCGAATGGCTGACGGCGCAGTTCGAGGCGAGCTTCGGCGCCGATGCGGCCGGGGAGGGCCGGGCGCTCGCCGACCGGGCGCCGGTCGATCTGCGCGCCAATCTCCTCAAGACGACGCGCGACAAGGCTCTGGCGGCGCTCGCTCATCTTTCGCCCGAGCCGACGCCGCTCTCGCCGGTCGGGCTCCGCATCGCCATTCGCCCGGACGGGCGCGGGCCGGCGCTGGCCGCCGAGCCCGCCTACGTCAAGGGCCTGGTCGAGGTGCAGGACGAGGGCTCGCAGCTCGCCGCGCTGCTCGCCGAAGCCAAGCCGGGCATGCAGGTCCTCGACCTCTGCGCCGGCGCCGGCGGCAAGACGCTCGCGCTCGCGGCGCAAATGGACAATCACGGCCAGATCTACGCGACCGACACCGACGGGCGCCGCCTCGCCCCGATCTTCGACCGGCTCGCGCGCTCGGGCGCGCGCAACGTCCAGGTCCGGGCGCCGAAGGGCCAGGCGGACGTGCTCGCCGATCTCGAAGGGCGCTGCGACCTCGTGATGATCGACGCGCCCTGCACCGGCTCCGGCGCGTGGCGCCGCAACCCCGACGCCAAATGGCGCATGCGCCCCGGCGCGCTCGAGCAGCGCGTGAAGGACCAGGACGAGATCCTTGAAAGAGCAATGCGTTTCGTCAAGAGGGGTGGGCGCATCGTCTATGTCACGTGCTCGGTGCTGAGGGCCGAAAACGAGGACCGCGTCGCCGCCTTTCTCGCCCGCCACGACGACATGCTGCCCCTCGACGCGGCGACCCAGGCGCGCTCGGCAGGCCTGACCGCGCTGGCCGCACATGCGTCGCCCTTCGGCCCCGGGTTTCGCCTGAGCCCGCGCACGACCGGAACGGACGGTTTCTATATCGCGACGCTGACCCGGGCGTGAGCGCGGGAACGGGCGTCAGGCCCGCTCGCCTGCTCCGGCCTTCGCTTTTGCAATAAGGCGTGGCGCGCCGCCGCTGAGATCGATGCGGACGGCGTCATGCAGCTGGCGCGGCGTGAGGCCGGCTGCCTCGGCAGGAACCTGAAGCGTGGCGATGTGCTGGCCCGGATGGGGGCGAAAGCGGCCGAGGGTGGGGGCGCTGTTCTTGCCGGGGATCGGATGCGAGATGGCCTGGATGCGCCCGGCCTCGTCGTAGACCACGTGAACCTTCATGCGGTCTCCCCGGGCGCGTCGGCGGACAGGCACTGGAACCCGACCGAGGCCGTGCCCACCCCCACATTGACGATCGTCAGCGCGATGTTGACGGTCCCTTCCTCGTCGATCCAGACCGTCTCGCCCGAGCGGTTGGGCCAGCTTCCGGTGTCGGCGATCGCGATCGACACGCCGGGGGAATTGTCCTTGTCGAGCCACGGCGCCGACCGGCCCCACTGCCTTGGCCGGAACTCCTGGTCGTCTGAGTTCCAAAGCGTTACGGCGGCGTTCTCGCTCACCGTGTAGTAGCCGAGCTGCCCGAGGTTGACGACCGCCATCGTTTTGCCTCCCCGCATGCGCGCGCCAATGCAGGCGGGCCGGCGCCCGCGCGAACTCCAGCCGGTAGCAGAGGCCCTCGCCCTCGTCTGTGCGCGCCGTCACAGTGCAGTGTCGAGCGGCTCGCAGAAACGGATCCTGTTGCCGAACGGGTCGATCACGCCGGTCTCGACCGAGCCCCATGGCATGGTCTCGAGTCCGGGCCGCATGAAACGGTAGCCTCTGGAGGTGATTTCGCGATGAAAGGCCTCGACGCCCCGCATCATCACGCGAATATGCGCGCCCGGGCTGCCGTCGCCGTGGTGCTCGCTCAGGTGCAGGATGAGACCGCCGCGCGATATCTGCCGGTAGAGCGGGGCGTCGGGGTCGAACCGATGATCCCAGTCGACCGCGAAGCCGAGGAATCCCAAGTAGAACTCGTCCGCTTTGGCGATGTCGAAAGTCCTCAGGACAGGAATGACGCGGTCGAATACGATCTCCATCGGGCAGGGCTCCTGCGATGACCCTCATTAGCTCGCCCGAAAATGCGGCGATTTGATTGGGGACGCGACCCGGGCCCGCCGTTGGCGATCGACGCGGCTTCGCGCCTCTGTCATAGGGACAAGCCAAAAGAAAAGTGCGCCGTGAGCCGGCGCATGCGTCTTAAAGAGGGAGGAATCCGATGGATCAGCCGGTCACATTGCTCGGCACGCCGAACATTCATTTCATCACGCTCATCATCATCGGCGGGCTCGCCGGCTGGATCGCCGGCATGATCATCGGCTGGCGGCACGGCCTCTTCACCAACATCATCGTCGGCATCGCAGGATCGTGGATCGGCTCGGAGCTCGCCTCGATGGCGGACTTCGGCGTGTATGGCTCGTTCAAGCAGTTCCTGGCTGCGCTCGTCGGCTCGATCATCCTGCTCGTCGTCTGGCGGGCGCTGTCCAGCCGCGGCGCGGCAATCTGATCGCGCGCGTCGCCGGGCGCGTTTGACCGCCGCCCGGGCGCGCCCTACATGTCCTTCGCATGACCCGGCTCATCGACACCCTGGCGGAGGACCTGAGGCCGGAAGCCTCGACGATTCGGCCGCGCCATCCCGAAAAGGCGCATCGGCCCGACCAGCCGGTCGCGCGCAAGCCCGCCTGGATCCGCGTCAAGGCCCCCGGCTCGCCCCTCTATGCCGAGACCCGCAGGCTCGTGCGCGAACTCAAGCTCACGACCGTCTGCGAGGAGGCGAACTGCCCCAACATCGGCGAGTGCTGGGAGAAGCGCCACGCGACCTTCATGATCATGGGCGAGACCTGCACCCGCGCCTGCGCCTTCTGCAATGTGCGCACCGGCCTGCCGGACCCGCTCGACGCCGGCGAGCCGGCGCGCGTCGCCGACGCGGTCGCGACGCTCGGCCTCGCGCATGTCGTCGTGACTTCGGTCGACCGCGACGATCTCGCGGACGGCGGGGCCGGGCATTTCGCCCGCACCATCGGCGCGATCCGCGCTCGCGCGCCCGGGACGACGATCGAGGTGCTGACCCCCGATTTCCTGCGCAAGGACGGGCGCGCTCGAGATCGTCGTCGAGGCGAAGCCGGACGTCTTCAACCACAATCTCGAGACCGTGCCGTCGAAATATCTCAGCGTCCGCCCCGGCGCGCGCTATTTCCATTCGCTGCGATTGCTGCAGCGGGCGAAGGAGCTGGATCCGACGATCTTCACCAAGTCCGGGCGTCATGGTGGGCCTCGGCGAGGAGCGCAGCGAAGTCTTGCAGATGATGGACGACATGCGCAGTGCGAATGTCGATTTCCTCACCATCGGCCAGTACCTCCAGCCGACGCCGAAGCACCATGCGGTGCAGCGCTTCGTGACGCCGGAGGAATTCGCCGACTACGCCACGATCGGCGCCGCCAAGGGCTTTCTGCTCGTCTCGTCCTCGCCGCTGACGCGCTCCTCGCATCACGCCGGCGACGATTTCGCCCGGCTCAAGGCGGCGCGGGAGCGCGGCGTCCCGAGCTCGGGCAGCGGTCCAGGGCGGACTCTCCAATCGTTAACAACCCCGCCAGAACACCCACCGACCTCGTCCTGAGGCGCCCCGAAGGGGCCTCGAAGGACGTTCCAGAGGGTTCAGGCGGCGCCGTAAAGGTGCGATCTGGAAAATCCTTCGAGGCCCTTTGCTCTCGCAAAGGGCGCCTCAGGATGAGGTCTCGGCTGTGGATAGGGACGTTAACGATTGGGGATTCCGCCCTGGGCAGGGGCCTGATTGTCGTTGACCCTCGGGGCCGAACCGAGTACGCACGAACCGCCCTGACGCCCAAGGCGAGCGCGTAGCTCAATCGGTAGAGCATCTGACTTTTAATCAGAGGGTCGTGGGTTCGAGTTCCCACCGCGCTCACCAACAATTCCAGGGACTTACGGACAAACTCAAGGTTTCTGATTAAGGCCTTGGCCCCTCAGGGCAACGTTCTGGGCAACAGCGGCGGAATTCCGCGTTGCCCGGGGAAACGGTCGCCCCGACCGCAATCTTATCCTTCGGCCCCGCCGTTGAGGCTGTGGAGCTTTTCATGGAATTTGATCCAGAGGAAATTGTAAATGTCCCCGGTCTCGGCAACGTGAGACTCTGGACGCCGGTACGCCATTATGCGGCTCAGCCTGGCGGCGTTCCCCCACTGGCAACCATCTTCCGGGATGGCAGCCCGGCTCTCCTCCATCGGCCACGAATTGAAGAGTTGGCTCAGAGCCTGGAGTTCCGCGACTAAGAGACAAAAAAGGCCAGTGAAGGATACTGAAGAACGACGGAACGATGTGGGGGCGTGAAGCCCTCATCCCGGCAATTATCAACCAACTGGGCGTGGCGGCGGATCGAAGGTGTCCGTGGTGCGCTCGCGAACTCCCCCCGGGCCATGGTCGCGGGTGAGCACTCTGGCGTTGGCTTACGCCATTTAGGCGGGGCGCTCGAGCTGCTGTGGGGCTTCGCAACAGTTAGAAGTCGCGCCTAGGGCGGCTGGCCGTCCAGGGCCGACTTTCGCCGCTTCGCGTCGTTAAACAAACCCGCGTCGCAGACTTCAATATACGCTTCGGCGTCCTCCCTATTAGGGAACGGCGTAACGTCCAACTCGCCCGTCGGAAGAATTACAACGGCTAGAAACGGCAACCCTTCGATGGGCGGTTCATAAACTGCTGTGGTCGCGGCCAAAGGAGGCCTCCCGTCTCGGCTCGCTCATGCAGACCCCGCATTGAAGGGGCAGAGAAATATGGCCGCCGAGTGCACTCCTCTTGCTGGCCGACGTCATCTGTCGGTAATGCGGTCGACGGCCAAAACGAACGTTGCAATTTCGGCGACTTCGGCCGGATTCTTGCCGCCGCAATGCTTGGCCGCCTTCTCGGCGAGTTCCTTTGAGGAGTGCGCCGAGACGACGCGCCCGTGCTTCTCGCCCCGGGCGACCACGGCAAAGGCAAATCCGCGCCCTATGAGGTGAGCGCGATCTTGCTCGATGTTCAAGTCTGGACGATAGCGGTAGCCGCGATCGCGTGGGCGCTTGCGCCTCATGTGTCTAGGCCACCCCCCTCCGCTCCGCGTCCCTTGAGGTGTGCGCGGCATAGGGTTCGTGAATGAGCCTCCGCGAGTGCTCGCGACCGCATTTTGCGCAAACGAATATCTGGACTTCGATATCAAAGGCTGGATCATTCGGCTCAATACGCTTGAAGAGCAACTCACCGTGGCAATGTACGCAGTGCACGGATGGCAGGGGTTGAACGAGGTTGCGCATATGCTACCTCCTTCGTTGGACAGGCGTCGCAACGAGCGGGGGACGCTTAAAAGGGTCCCGTCAATAGCAATTTTGCAGAAAGTCCGACGCGTTGATCTCGCGGGGCCGTAGCGTGACGCGTTGATCTCGCGTGGCCATTCCGCAGTGTCTTCGCCTGACAGCTTGGAGTCAAGCGGCACCTTCATGGACCGTACGCATTCGCACGAAAACGAAGGCCGCCAAGTCGCCCCGGCGGCCGCGCCTGCGGCGTCAGTGCTGAGCTTCGCCACCCCGGCCCGATCATAGTCCTTGCGGTAACGTGAGCCTTGGCGGCCTCCCGCATCATGTCACGCAGCGCGGCAACCGGCGAGAGCGGGTGTTCTTCGGCGACGACGACTACGAACTCTATCGCGATCTTCTGGCGAGCCAGTGCCGCAAGCAAGGCGTCGCCTGCTTAAGCCTATTGCCTGATGCCGAACCACGTCCACCTCATCCTTGTCCACGACCGCGAAGAGGCGCTCGGGCGGGCGCTCGGCGAGACTCACCGGCGATATTCGTCGGTCGTCAATGCCCGGCTCCGGGTGACAGGCCATCTCTTCCAGTCGCGCTTCGGCTCGGTGGTGATGGACGAGGAGTATCTCATGGCGGCGGCGCGCTACGTTGCGCTGAACCCCGTCCGCGCGAAACTCGTCCAGCGGGCCGAGGACTGGCGCTGGTCGAGCATCAGGGCGCATCGCGAAGGCCGGGATGACGGACTCGTCAGCGTAGCGCCGCTGATCGATCGCAGCGGCGGGCGCTTTGCCGACCTTCTCGACGCGCCGGTCTCCGCCGAGGCGGTCTCGGCGCTCAGGGCTGCGGAAACGATCGGCCGCCCGCTGGGCTCGGCCTCCTTTCTCGACCGCCTCGCCGCCGCGACCGGCCGCGATCCTCGCCCGAGGCGCCGCGGGCCAAAACCGCCAGGGAACGGGGGTTGAGTAAAGTGTCTCCGTAACCGAAATTGGACGGGGTGAGGCAGCGTATAATCACGAATTGTCATAGTTGTTGTCTAGTTACGCCGCACGCTTTTGTGAACAAAAATTAACCTTTTAGCCAACATAACGTAAGGCAAAATATGCTTAGAGTGTTCCAAGGCGTGAGTACGCCGTGGAGGAAATGCTCTTTGGCGTAGGTCGCGATTTCACAGACAAGTGGAGATGCACTATGCGAATGTTTGCAAGCGTTGTCCTGGCGACTGCTTTATTTGGCGCGGCGTCTGTTGCCTATGCGGCCGACGCCACCGGCACGATCAAGAGCTTGGACACGACCAAAGATATGATCACTTTGGACAACGGCTCGACTTATGTGGCTCCCATGAGCGTGAAGCTTTCCGACTTCAAGGTGGGGGAGAAGGTTACGGTAAGTTACAGCAAGGCCGGCGAAAAGATGGACATCACGTCGATCAAGCCTGCGACCTGACGACCATGATTTGATGTCATGATGAGTGTGGGCCGCCGGGCGTGTCCGGCGGCTTTTCTGTGATGATGCTCTCCGACGCCATTGTTACGTCCGGAGGATCGGCCCTGCGTGAGCATGAACGTTTCGCACCGCCACTGGGCTGAATTGGGCGCCCTAAAACTTCTGACGCTTCCGTGCTTCGTTTCGTGGGGCCGGGGCTGATTTGGCGAAACTCAATGAATGAGAGTGTCTCGATTCGAATTTTGTCTGGCCGCTCAGTGCGCGAGTATCGATTGAAAGCGGCCGAGGACCTCATATGCCGGATTCCCAATCGGGCGCTGCGCCGCATTGCGGATGTATACAGCCGACAAGGGTCGATGAAGGCGTTGCTCACTCATCGCTTCCCCGGTGCCGAAATCGAGGCCTTCGACCTTTCGCAATCGAACGACTGTCTCGCGGAGTCCCGCCTGCATCGATTTCACGGCCATATTTCGACCGACGGCGTGACGCCCGCGACGGCTAAATTCGATCTGATTTGCTGGAACGGCGCGCTGGAAATTTTGCCTTCGCTGCGGGTATCGTTGCCCGAACTCGTAACCATGACCGTGGCGGGTGGTTGCCTGGCCGTTCAGATTCCCAACAATTTGTATGAGCCGAGCCGGGCGCTCATCCGAATGATCGCCGCCGACGGCCCCTGGGCGAAGAAACTTCTGCCTATCGCCAAGACGCGGCCGTTCAACGAATCGATGGAAGGTCTCCACGCTCTCCTCAGTTCGATGTGCGCTTCAGTCGATGTCTGGGAGACGACTTACTTGTACGCGCTGAACAGCGTCGCGTCGATCGTCGAGCTCATGAAGGCGACGAGCCTCGCGCCGTTCTTAAAACCGCTCGACGATAAATCTCGCGAGAAGTTTCTCGATCGCTACGCTCGCGAGTTGGGGCGAGTCTATCCGGCGCAGCCCGACGGGAAAGTGCTGGCTCGTTTTCCGACGATTTCCGTTCTGGCCCAACGGTGAAGGCGGCGACGCCGCGCGCAGTCGCGACTGCGTGTTCCAGGAGGTCGGGGGCAATTGAACGCGCTCGATCTGCAGATCGACGACAGAGCCATTGCGAACATAGGTTGGTCTGACTATCCGACTCGCTCGTCGATCAGCTCCGCGAGCTCGGACGCAGCAATTTGTCCCTTCTGGCGGAAGCGGTGATCGCGCTCTACTGGAACAGCGTTGAGCAGGGTTCCGTAAATACCCCAGAGCAGCGGGATGCCGACGAAGCCCCACGCAAGCGCGAGCTGGATCGGCGTCGTGCCACCGTTGCTTTCACTGTCCAAGCGCCACGACGACTGCCGCAACCTGATCTGGGTCTGGGTGCAGAAGTAGGAGGCCGGCGCCCCGCCGCCGATCTGCTTCAGCAATATGAGGCTCGGATCGCTGCGACCCGAGGGAACGGCCACTCAACATCGACCCGGGCGGTACATGAGGCCTGCGAAGCGCCTTTGGCCCATGAAGCAGATCAATCCGGGGACCACCGCGGTCATGAAAAACTGTTCATGTTCTGGTCTACGCATCGTCATGTGCGGTGTGGTAACTGGTAGATAGCGAAACCACTAAGCGGCGTAATGACTGCTTCTCCGAGGGTGTAGCGACATGCAAGCGCGTCCAGCGCTAGTCTAGCGCTCCTCGCGATGACGATTCCCGTCGAAACGCCGCGATCCAATCGGGTTGAAGCGCCCCGCTGGGCCAAAGGGCTGAGGACCTGGGGGCGAAAATCTTGCCTGTCCCCGCCCGCCGGACGGTCCTCACGCGTTCGCCGGAGCTCGGTTCTTGAGCGATTGCGTAATATAGTTACGCGAAACTTCTCATGTAGAAGGTGAAGACGGAACAGGGAGATGCTCTCCGTGCTCAAGTTCATGCAACACGTGTAACTGCCAAGCCTGGGAGTCCAAAAAGTCACACCGGGCGGACGATCGATTGCGGCGCTACGATTTTTGGAGACAGCTGCGCGGACTTCTGACTCAAGGGTGGAATGGTTCTTCCGCCCGAAGTCGTCGAGCTGATCGACTCGCTCAGACGCGAGATCGAGGCGCTACGGGCCGAGAACGCCGCGCTTCGGCGACGTCTGGATCTGGACAGCTCCAACAGCTCCAAGCCGCCCTCGAGCGACGGGTTGAAGAAGAAGCCTCGGGTCTTGAGGAGCCTGCGCACACGCACGGGCAAGCGGAGCGGGGGCCAGAAAGGCCATCGCGGCGATACGCTGCGCCAAGTCGCCGAGCCCGATCGGATTGTCGAGCATGCGGCCGAGCAATGCGCGCATTGCCAGGCGCGGCTTCTGGCGGAATTCGAAGATCGGCGCGGAGAAGCGCCAGGTCTTCGATCTTCCGGAGAAGCCGCTGATCGTGACCGAGCACCGCGCGGCGGTCCATGACTGCCTGGCCTGCGGCCGGCGCACCCGCGCTGACTTTCCCGAGGGCGTCGTTTCGCCGGCCCAGTATGGCGAGCGCGTCAAGGCGGCGGCCATCTATCTCAACGCCCAGCAGCTTGTGCCCGAGGAACGAACCGCGCAGGTCCTGCGGGACCTGTTCGGGGCGGCGGCGGCCTGCGGCGCGAGCGTGGCGGCATGGGTTCGCCGCAAGGCCGAAGCGCTAGCGCCGGTCAATCACGGCATCGGCGCATGCGTCGCGGGGGCGCCGGTGCGCTGTCTCGACGAAACGGGCTTCCGCATCGCCGGCGCGACCCGCTGGCTGCACACCGCCTCGACCCCGACCCACACGTTCTATCGCGCCGGCGAGCCCCGCTCGGCCGTGCCCGAGTTCGAGGGCGGCGTCGTGGTCCACGACCACTGGCGCGCCTATTACAGCCTCGAAAACGTCGATCACGCATTCTGCAACGCCCACCTCCTGCGCGAGCTTCAGGCGGTCAGCGAACTCGACGGGGAGCCTTGGGCCGAGGCCCTGCGCGCGACGCTTCTGGACGCCAACGAGGCCGTGCAAGCGGCCAAGGCGCAGGGCGCCTCGGCGCTCCCCGCCGAAACCATCAAGGCGTTCAAAGACCGGTACTGGGCCGCCGTCCGGGAAGGCCTCGCCCTGCACAGGAGCCTGCCGGCCTTCGATCCCTCGACGAACCCGAAAAAGCGTAAGAAGCAGCGGCCCGCTCACAATCTCCTCATCCGGTTCAAGACCTTCGAGGACGCCACCCTCAGGTTCCTCACCGATTTCACGGTTCCCTTCACCAACAACCTCGCCGAACAGGATTTGAGGATGATGAAAGTGAAGACCAAAATCTCCGGCGGCTTCCGAACCCTGCAAGGCGCCGCCGACTTCGCAAGCCTGCGCTCCGTGATCTCGTCGGCCAGAAAGCAGGGCCTCAACATCCTCAAATCCATGACCTCAGGCCCCGAACGACTGGCCGTCGACCTGAAGCTTTGAGCCGCAACTTCCCTTCGCCTCCATTCGAAACTGCTCAACCCCCCAAGCGGCCAGAAATCGCCAATCGGCCCGCAGGCTTGGCAGTTACCAACACGTTAGAATCCGTCTGTAAACCATTGTAATATAATAAATTTAATTGCGCGACGGCGGGCCAAAATGGCGCTGTTCCGCCTGGTCCCGGGCGATTTCGGGCGGGTGAGTATAGAAATTCTATACAATCCCGCCCTCGGGCGGCCGCGAAAGCCGGTCTTCGGCTTCGGTTTTCCAGACTATTTTGTCTCCTGTTATGCGGCTTAACAGGGAGAACCGCTCCCTGATACCGCGCTCAACCATTACATGAGCAATTCCTCAGAAGTGACTGATGTTAAGCGATTTCATGTCTCACATCCGAGCGCGGCGAGGGCCGCCTTTCCCTGTTAGCAGGGGATAACAGGGAGAATTCCTGTTTTGGCGAAGTCGCAGGCGACGCCCGGCGCGAAGCCGATCGTATAGATTTTCTATACTCTCCCGGCTGACCGCGTCTCGCCTAGAGCGGAATCCGTTCAGGTTGTGTCGAGGGCTGGGAGTTCGGCGGGGTCATACCCGCAGGCCCTGAAATAGCTTTGGCAGTCGGCTGGCTTGAAGAGACCGGCGCATCCCTCCAGGATGGCGAGAAGGCCGGCGACGGTGCGCTCGGCGAGTTTTCGCAGCGTGCTTTTCAGTTTGGAGATCGCCATCTCGATGGGGTTGAAGTCCGGGCTGTAGGGCGGCAGGTATCGGACTGTGCAGTTTTTCCTGGCCAGGATTTCCGCCACTGTCGGGCTTTTGTGAGCGTTGAGATTGTCGAGCACGACGATGTCGCCCTCCTCCAAAGTCGGCAGGAGATGGTGCTCGAGCCAGGCTTCGAAGGTCTCGGCGTTCATGGCGTGGTCGTAGGCCTTGGGTGCGACGACGCCTCTCAGGCGCAGGCCGAAGACGAAGGTGATCGCTTTGTAATGCCCATGCGGAACGCCGCAGCGCAGACGTTGGCCGCGCCGGCGCCGGCCGTAGCGGCGCGCCATGTTGGTCGTCGCCGCCGTCTCATCGACGAACACCAGTTTCAGCGGATCGAGGTCGAGTTGACCGTCGAACCATCGTCGCCGCCGCTCAAGGACGTCCGGGCGGTCCTGCTCGCTCGCGTGCGCGGATTTTTTTTGAACGTGATGTCGTGGCGGTCGAAAAATCGCCAGATCATCGATGGCGACACCCTCTCGCCTCGCGCACGCGACAGACGGTCGCAGATTTCGTGGAGCGTAAGGTCGGGCTCGCGCCGATGAAGGCCAAGCAGAAAATCCGCGTGCGCCTCGACGCGCTGTGAACGCGTATCGCCGCCCATCGGCAGCGGCGCATAGCTGCCGCGCTCGTGCAACGCCGCCACCCAACGGATCGCGCTGGAGAAGCTCACCCCGAACCGCCGCGCTGACCCGCGACAGCTCATGCCTTCCTCGCAAACGGCCGAAACCACCCGTTTGCGCAAGTCCTCCGACAAAGGCCCCATCCCGCGCCGCCTCCAATTCGGCGCACCTCAAGAATCACATTTTCAGTGCGTTGGGAACGCTGACCAATTCAACCCGGCCGGAAACCGCTCTAGCCGCCCGCCATTCGCGCCCGCAGGTCCTCGATGAGCCAGCGGCCGGCGCGGCCGATCTCGCGCCCGCGCAGTCGCACGACATGGACGCGGAACTGGAACGGGTCGCGCTCCGCGAGCCTCAGCGCCTTCAGCCGCCCCTGTTCGATCGGCCCCTGCACCATGTGAAGCGGCATGTTGCACCAGCCGAATCCGGCGAGCAGGAATTCGAGCCGGGTCGACAGGTCGGCGAAGCGCCAGATGTGATGGCTGACAATGCCGCCGCGCAGATTCTGGGTGAGTGGCGTGCGGTCGGTCAGGACGAGCTGGACATGCGGCTCGAGGGTCTCGCGCGCGATCGGCTCGGGCTCCCGGGCGAGCGGATGATCGACGCTGACCACGGGAACGACGTCGATCGAGGCGAGAAAATCGGCGGTCAGGTCGCCCGCGCCGGTCGTCGCCAGCGGAAAGATGGCGAAATGCGCGACCCCTTCGCGCAGACGCTGCTCGGAGCCGCCGAGGGTCTCGGTGAAGATCGAGACCGGCGTGTGCGGAAACGCAGTCCGCAGCGCCTTCAGGCTCGCTATCAGCGGCTCGAGGGGAAAGAGGGCGTCGACGGCGAAGACAAGTTCGGGCTCGATGTCTGCGGCGATGCTGGCCGCCCGGGCTTTCATCGCGACTGCGCCTTCGATGAGCCGTCGCGCGTCCCGCGCCAGCGCTTCGCCGGCCGGCGTCAGGCGCGGCGTCTTGCCGGTGCGGTCGAACAGCGCCACGCCAAGATGGCCCTCGAGCGCCGCCACCGACTGGCTGACCGCCGACTGGACACGTCCGAGCTTTCGCGCGGCCGCGGAAAAGCTCCTCTCGTCGACGGCGGCGACGAAAATCCGCATCTGGTCGAGGGTCAGCGCATCGATCATTCTGAGTAGTCTATCATTCCATCTGATCAAAATCATCACAATTTCGCGCGTTGCGCTGATGATGACGAAGGGCCATGTTGCACTGCAAGGAGGCCACCATGACAGTCCATTCCCGCGGCGCCGGCGTCGGCGCGTCGGCAATCTCGCAAATCTTCACCGAGGCGCGCACCCACAACGCGTTCCTCGATCGGCCCGTGCCCGAAGCGCTGCTGCGCGAAGCGCTCGACCTCGCCAAGGTCGGGCCGACCAGCGCCAATCAGTCACCGATGCGTGTCCTATTCCTCAAGTCCGTGGCCGCCAAGGCCCGGCTGTTGCCCGCGCTCATGCCTGGCAATCTCGAAAAGACCAAAGTGGCCCCGGTGGTCGCGATTACCGCGTATGACGAGAAGTTCTTCGATCACGCGCCGTTCCTGATGCCGCACGTCGATGTGCGGCCCTGGTTCTCAGGCAATCCTGAGTTCGCGGCGCGCACCGCGTTCCAGAATGGCACGTTGCAGGTCGCCTATCTGATCCTGGCGCTCCGCGCCGTCGGACTCGACACCGGCCCGATGAGTGGTTTCGACAACGCCAAGGTCGACGCGGAATTCTTCCCCGAGGGCCATGTCAAGTCGAATGTGCTGATCAATATCGGCTATGGCGACGATTCGAAACTCTTTCCGCGCAGCCCGCGTTTCGACTTCGATCAGATCGCGAAGATCATCTGAGCGTCGAACCCGCGAACCAGCCGTTCCTATTCCACGGACATTCCCAGATTCAGGAGATCAACATGAGTTCCACCACCACGAGTTCGAACAGTTTTGCCCGATCCGCCGCGTCCCTTACTGTCCTGCCCCGGTCGCTGGCGCCGGCGCTGCTGTCGGTGCTGCGCATCGTAACCGGCCTCCTGTTCCTGGAGCATGGCACCGGCAAGCTGCTGGGCTTTCCGCACGGCCTTCCGTTCATCGACAAAATGCCGGCTGGACTGCTTTACTTCACCGGCGGAATGGAGCTCGTCGGCGGCGCGCTGATCGTTCTTGGTCTGTTCACCCGGCCGGTGGCGTTCATCCTCGCCGGTTTCATGGCGGCGGCCTATTTCATGGCTCATTTTCCGATGAGCTTCTTCCCGGCGATCAACATGGGTGAGCCGGCGATTCTGTTCTGCTTCGCCTTCCTCTATCTCGCGGCGGCCGGCCCCGGCCCGTGGGCGATCGACAAGGACTGAAACGAGCCTCAGCAAGCAAGTTTCAAATGCCCTTCGGCGCGAGGCCTCCTCGCGCCGAATTCTTTTGACTCTTCGATGGGGCTACTGCTGGCTTCCGCGCAGGTCGCTGGAGCTTGGCGCCGGGTCCGAAGTCGACTTGAACGCGTCGAACGGCAGGACGCCGAACAGCCTCTTGACCTCTTCGATCGTAAGGCCGGTCACCGACTTGATCGGCGAATGCGACTGGGCGCCGACGTTGGGGATCGGCATCGGCGGCAGCGGCGCCGTCAATTCGGCCGCACGTGAGAGCAGGGAATTGTCGTCGCCCTTCGGAGCGGAAGACGTCTCGGCCAGGGCCAGCGCGCGGGTCGGCGCCAGAGCGACGCCCTGCGTAATGACTTTCGGCAATGCGCCGTCGAGCGCGTCTGCGACGAGGTCCGCGCCGCCGGTCTGAGCGAACGATTTGACGCCCGATCCGGCCGTCTCCTCAGCCGATGCGAAGACGAGTTTGGCGGGCCGGGCTGGAGGCGAAGGGGCCGTCGAGCCGGTCGTGTCGGGGGCGGCGGCGGCGAGATCCGCCGGCCGAACGGGAGGCGTCGCAGCCGTCGCCCTCGATCCGGCGTCAAGATCGGACGGTCGCACCGGGGGCAGGGGGATGTTCGCGAGGCCGGCGACCTGTTGATTGAGATCGTTCGGGCGGCGCGGCGGGAGCGGCGCGAGATAGAGGGCCGCGATCGGGTCGTGCAGCTTGACCGCCGCGGCGGGCGACGCGTCGCTCTCGACGCTTGGCTGCTCGAGCGTGGCCACGACCTCCGGCTTGGCGGCGGGCTCGGGGGCGGGCGCCGGCTCCGCCGGCGCGGGCGTGGGAACGGGCGGCGGGGAGGCTGGCGAGGGCGCGCTGGCGTAAGTTGGGCCGGTCGGGAGGTTGCGCTTGGCTCGCGCGACGGCTTCTGGTCCCGCATCCGCGATCTGCACCGTCGGCGCGGAGGCCCTTCCTCCGCGGCCGACGGCCATTGTCTGGAGGCCACCGCTCTCTTCGGCGTCGTCCTCGCCGCCTCCGCGCGCGCCGAACAGCCACCCGAAAAGGCCGCCGCTGGACGCTGTCTGAATCTCGCCGCCGCGCGCTTCGATCTCCGCGCGAGCCAGGTCGTAGCCCGGCATCGGCTGGCCGTCGGAAGGAATGAAGACGGTCTTGCCGTCGGGGAAGAGCCGCGCAAGGGCGTCGCGGCTCATGCGCGGCCAGTAACGCACCGAACCGCTGTCGATATGGACCCAAGGCGTCGCGCCGGTCGGATAGAAGCCGACCCCGCCCGACTGCATCTGCATGGCGATGTCGCGAATGCGACCCGTGCCGACGTCGATGAAATGCGCGTCGATGGCGCGGCCTTCCATATGCTGCGAATGTTCGGCGACCTGGCGCGAGCGCCGGCGCAGCATGGCGTTGGTCTGCGGGGAACGATAGGCGGAGAGAACGTCGATCGGCTCTCTGGATCCGGATTCGCGGTAGACTTCCCAGATGATGTCGAAGAGATGCGGGTCCATCTTCGTCGGCTCATTGATCCGCCAGTCACGAAGAAACCAGTTGAGCTTGTCGAGCGTCCCCTGATCGTAGACCCCGTTCACCAAATAGGTGAACGAGCCGGATTCACTGGTGTGGCCATTCGAGAAAGTGACCGTGCGGGTGTCGCCGTTGGCGACGGCCAATTCGGTCGAGTTTGGCGCTAGCCAGGCAGCGGCCATGACCGCGGCCACGGCCGCCCGCGAGGCCGTTTCCCAGAGCCCGCCGACGTTTCGCTTCGCAAACAAGCCCGCCAAACCTCATCCTTCCGTAATGCGGCGCACGCTCAAGTCGCCGCCCCGACCTCGGACAATGCGCGTAACCCGCCTACGCTCCTCAAACCGGCATTCCCGTCCGGTCCGCTGCTTTCGACCGGGCCGCGTCTTCAGCGCGCAGCCCCGGCCGTCCCGCTCTCGATGTGACCCGGAGGTCACAGAAACCAACAAACTGTCCCGAAGCGCCTATAGACCGATGACGTTAGCATTTCAATCTTGACGGACGCTGTACAATATGCCTGCGACTTTTTGCGCGAGGCCGTAGATGTCGGGGCGTTCCTGCAATTCGCCGGATTCATCGACGAACTCGGTGAAATACTCGATATGGATCGGCAGCGGCTGCGGCAGGAAGATGGTTCGCTCCGGGCCTCCGATCGCCGCGTTGATTCGCTCCTCCGGCCATCCGAGCACGAGCTCGGCCAGACGCACGGGGTCCTCGACCCGCACGCAGCCGTGGCTGAAAGCGCGCATGTCCTCGTCGAACAGCGCTTGCGACGGCGTGTCGTGCAGATAGACGGCGTGGTCGTTGGGAAACATGAAGGCCAGGCGGCCAAGCGCGTTGTCCTCGCCGGGTAACTGGCGCACGGTGAGCCGCCCGCCGACCGTCTTCACCTCATAGCCGCGTCGGCTGAGATAACTCGGGTCTGACGCCAGCTTGGGCAGCATCTCTTTCTGGATGATCGAGTCGGGCACCCGCCACGACGGATTGATCAGCACATAGCGCATCACGTCCGAGAAGATCGGGGTCGGCGTGGTCGGCTTGCCCACCACCACCCGGGCGCTGTGCACAACCGCGTCGCCTTCCAGCACCTCGACGGTGAAATTCGGAACGTTGACCTCGATTCGCCGCTCGCCCATCTGGCGCGGCTCCCAGCGCCACATCTCCATGTTGGCGAGAATCGCGGCGCGCCGGCGGGCGAGCACGCGGTCGACGGAGGCGGTGTAGGCGATGGCGCGGGAAGGACCCTTGAGGCGGCCGCGGGCGGTCTCGAGCCGCGGATTCGGTGCGGCGTCGGCCTCGACCAGCGGCCGATAGCCGAACGCCCCTGCGGCGAGATCGAGCGCTGCGTGCGTTTCGCTGCGGCGCGGGTCGGCGTCCGTCATGCGGCTCAACTCGTCCCGCAGGACGCGATAGCCTTTCTGCGGCGGATTGAAAGCGGCGAGCCGCTGGGCGGGATCCGGCGCCGAGGCGGTTTCCGCCAGGGCGACGCCCGGATCGACGACGCCCGGCTGAGCGGAAACGAGCCGCGAGACGCGCCAGGGCGTGACGCGCGATCCGCCGGCCTGCTCGGCATAGGCCACCACGGCCGCGGCGATCGTCGTCTCCGCTTCCGCTAGGTCGTTCGGGGACAGGGGGCCCGCGAGGCGACGGGGCAAGGCGAAGGCGGAAAGATTGAGGCCGTCCTCAGGAGCGCGCTCCAGTTGCGTCAGCACGGCGCGGCCGGTTTTGGTCAGGCCGTTCGCGTCAACCCACACGGCCGCAAATGCGCGGTCGGCGTAGAAGGCGCCGATCGCGGCCCGGGCGGCGCGCCAATCGCCGTCGCCAAGCGGATTCCCGGGGGCGTCACGGACGATGAGGCGCGCAAGCGCCGCCGCGATCGCGGTCGGGATCGGGTCAGGCGGCGGGCTCTCGGACCGCCCCGGAATGAGCGACGGGAGCGGCGCTTCTACGACGGGCGGCGGCGCAATCTCGACGTCGGTCGCCGCCAGCGACGGGGCGGACACCCGCGACGATCCCTCGACGAGGACAGTCGGGGCGGCGACCGGGCCCGGCCGCCCGTCAATGTCGCCCGGCGCGAAACGAAGGGGGGACGCGGGTTCGAGTGCGGCTCGGCTTGCATGCGACGCATTGAAAGTCGCGACAAGCGGGCTCGCGGCGACTTCCGGGCCGAAGAGGGGCGCCAAAGAGGCCTGCAGGGCGTCGGGCTCCTTCGCCGCGACCGCCTGCGAGCCCAAGACGAGCGCCGCGAGGGCGATCCCCTTCGACAGGACGGAGCCGCGCAAAGTTGGACCGCCGAGCCTCACATTCCGATCCGCCAGCCGCGAATGAGCAAGACTTGCATGTTTCCGCGAAACCGTCATCTCCGCACGGGAAAGCGGCGGCTGAGGGCGCATCTGCGCGCCGGTTCCCTTCTCATGCCGCCGCGTCGCCGATCATGTCTTCGCCGATCCCGCTGTCCTTCATCTTGCGGTAAAGGGTCGAACGTCCGATGCCGAGCTTGCGGGCGACCTGGGACATCTGCCCGCGATAGTGGGCAAGCGCGAAACGAATCGAACTCGGCTTCGATCTCTTCGAGCCTGCGCACGTCGCCGCTGTCGTTGATGAGCCTAAGCGCGTGAGGATCGTGCGTCTCGATGGCTGACGCGCGAAAGGCCTGCAACGGCTCGGGATCAGCCGCGACCGGCGGCGGCGCGGGTGGGATCAGCACGTCGTAGCCTTCGACCTGCGCCGCAATCTGGGGAAATTCTGCGGTCGTCAATTCGTCCCCGTCGGCGAGCACAACCGCGCGGAACAGCGCGTTCTCGAGCTGGCGGACGTTCCCCGGCCAGTCGTAGGCGCTCAGCAGCGCCAGCGCCTCCGCTGAAATGCCCCGGATGCGCTTGCCCTCCTCGGCGCAGAAGCGCGCGAGGAAACGAATGGCGAGATCCGGCACGTCGCAGGCGCGCGCCCGCAGCGGCGGGATCGAGATCGGGAACACGTTGAGGCGGTAAAAAAGGTCCTCGCGGAAGCGCCCGGCCTTGACGAGCTCGATGAGGTTCTGGTTGGTCGCCGAGACGAGCCGGAAGTCGACCCTGACCGACCGGCGCGATCCGACGGGATCGATCTCGCCCTCCTGCAGGGCGCGCAGGAGCTTCACCTGGGCGTCGAGGGAGAGCTCGCTGATCTCGTCGAGGAAGAGGGTGCCGCCGTTCGCCTCGGCGAATTTTCCGGCGTGTTTCTCGGTCGCGCCGGTGAAAGAGCCCTTTTCGTGCCCGAACAGGATCAACTCGACCAGCATCTCCGGCAGCGCGCCGCAGTTGACGGTGACGAAGGGCTTGCCCCGTCGCTCGGAGCTCCCCTGAATCGCGCGCGCCATCAGTTCCTTGCCGACGCCCGATTCGCCCTCGATCAGGACGGGAATATTCGACTTCGCCGCGCGTTCGGCGAGCCTGATCGTGCGCGCCATCAATTCGGCTCGGCTGACGATGTCGCGAAAGCCGAGTTCGCCCGCGTTGCGGCGCGTCGCCCGGCGCAATTCGTCCTCGAGCGCGTCGACCCTCAGCGCATTCTTGATCGACACCTGAAGCCGCTCGGCGCCAACCGGCTTGACGACGAAATCGGTCGCGCCGGCGCGCATGGCCGAAATGACCGCCTCGATCGAGCCGTGCGCCGTCTGCACGATCGCAGGCGTGGCGATGTCGCGCTGCCGCATGCGCGCGAGCACCCCCATGCCGTCGAGATCGGGCATGACGAGGTCGAGGATCACCAGGCTGATCGGCGGCCGGTCGCCCGCCCGCAGGCGCGCGAGCGCCTCCTCTCCGGAATCGGCCGTTTCGACGGCGTAGCCGAATCGTCGCGCCATCGCCTCGAGCAATCGGCGCTGGATCGGATCGTCGTCCACAACGAGTATGAGAGCGGGCATGGTCATCCTGGGCGGCGGTCGGCGACGCGCGTTGCGCCACAGTCTGACATCAGGGTAAACGCCGTGTTAATGACATCATGACTTGACGCTTCGCCTCCCCAATAGCGCCGCTTTGTCGGCGCGAAGGATTCGGCGAAGCTTACCGAAGGATTGAAGAGGCCCCGTCGATGCGAATTCTTTTCGATTCCATTCACTCCGTTTCGGCGCCGTCGCCGGCGGCGCGCGGCCTCGGCGCACTGCCGCAATGGCGCCTCGAGCATCTTTACGAAAGCATGGAGTCCGAGCGTTTCGCTGAGGACATGGAACGCGCCCGGCGGGAGGCGAAAGACTTCGCGGCGGCCTGGCGCGGCAGGCTCGCGGCGGTCGCGGAAGAGCCCGATGCGGGCGAGCGGCTGGCCGAGGCGGTCAGGTCTTACGAAGCGCTGCAGGACCTGACCGGCCGCGTCATGTCCTACGCGTCCCTGCTGTACGCCTCGGACACCAGCGACTCCGCCAGGGCGAAGTTCTACGGCGACGCGAGCGAGCAGGTGACCGCGCTTGCCGGCGACCTTCTGTTCTTCGAGCTCGAGCTCAACCGGCTCGACGACGCCAAGCTTAAGGCGGCGATGGCGACGCCCGCGCTCGGCCGCTACCGCCCCTGGCTAGAGGACATCCGCAAGGAGAAGCCGCACCAGCTGGCCGACGAGGTCGAGCAACTTTTCCTGGAAAAGTCGGTTTCGGGCGCCGCCGCCTGGAACCGCCTGTTCGACGAGACGATGTCGGCGCTGCGCTTCGATTTCGAGGGCGAGAGCCTGACGCTCGAGCCGCTGCTCGGCAAGCTTCAGGACGCGGACGAGAAGAAGCGCGAGGCGGCGGCCAACGCGCTGGCGGTTACGCTTGGCGCCAACCTCAGGCTCTTCGCCCTGGTGACCAACACCCTCGCCAAGGACAAGGAAATCTCCGACCGCTGGCGCAAGTTCGCCGACGTCGCCGACTCGCGCCATCTCGCCAACCGCGTCGAGGGGGATGTCGTCGAGGCGCTGGTCACGGCGGTGACGGACGCCTATCCGCGCCTCTCCCATCGCTATTATGCGCTCAAGGCCCGCTGGTTCGGCAAGGATCAGCTCGCCCACTGGGACCGCAATGCGCCGCTGCCGGGCGCGCCGCCGCGGCTCTACACCTGGGAGACGGCGCGCGACACGGTGCTCGAAGCCTATAACGGCTTCTCGCCGCGCATGGCCGACATCGCGCGGCGGTTTTTCGACGAGGGCTGGATCGACGCGCCGGTCAGGCCCGGGAAAGCGCCGGGCGCCTTCGCCCATCCGACGACGCCTTCGGCGCACCCTTATGTGCTCGTCAATTATCTCGGCAAGCCGCGCGACGTGACCACGCTCGCGCACGAGCTCGGGCACGGCGTCCATCAAGTTCTAGCCGGCGTCAACGGCGCGCTGATGGCGCCGACCCCGCTGACCCTCGCCGAGACCGCTTCCGTGTTCGGCGAAATGCTGACGTTCCGCGCCATGCTCGCGGCCACGACCGATCCGGTCGAACGCAAGTCGATGCTCGCGGCCAAGGTCGAGGACATGCTCAACACCGTCGTGAGGCAGATTGCGTTCTATAAATTCGAGCGGCTCGTCCATCTCGAGCGCCGCAAAGGCGAACTGACGGCGGACCGGATCAGCGAGCTCTGGATGAGCGTGCAGGCCGAAAGCCTGGGTCCTGCGATCGAGCTCAGAGGCGGATACGAAACCTATTGGGCCTATATCGGCCACTTCATCCATTCGCCGTTCTATGTCTACGCCTATGCGTTCGGCGATTGCCTCGTCAATTCGCTCTACGGCGTCTATGAAAAGTCGCGCGAAGGCTTCGCGGAACGCTATCTGGCGATGCTCGCGGCCGGCGGGTCGAAATCCTATGATGAGCTTCTGAAGCCGTTCGGCCTCGATGCGCGCGATCCCGCCTTCTGGAGCATCGGCCTTTCGGTGATCGAGCGGATGATCGGCGAACTCGAGGCGATGGCGTGACGCGTTTGCAGGAGCGCTCGTCAATCGCGCCCGACGCCCGCTTTGCAGGCGCGATCGCAGATTGCGCCTGACCCGGCCGGCGGCCGCGTTTACAGCTTCGGGGGCGCCCTCCGCGCTTGGCCGCTGCAATTGGCCGGCGCCGCGCCTATATGTTTGAAGCAATCCCCCAAAAGGAGAATCTTGCCCTTGAGCCGTGACGACGAAGCCAACCGCCTTTCCGCCCGGGCCTCGCGTTATGCGCGTCTTGGGGTCAACGCGGGCGCGCTCGCGGCGCGGGTCGGCGTCAACCGGCTGCGCGGGGGCGGGCGCGAGACGGACGCCAAGGCGCTGGCCTCGGCCCTGGGCACGATGAAGGGCCCGATGATGAAAGTCGCCCAGCTCCTGACGACGATCCCCGACGCGCTGCCGGCCGACTACGCAGCCGAGCTCATTCGGCTGCAATCGCAGGCGCCGCCGATGGGCGCAGGCTTCGTGCGCCGCCGCATGCAGGCCGAGCTCGGGCCCGGCTGGCGCGAGCGCTTTTCCGAGTTCGACCTGAAGCCCGCCGCTGCGGCCTCGCTCGGCCAGGTGCATAGAGCGAGAAGCCTCGACGGCCAGCCGCTCGCCTGCAAGCTGCAATATCCCGAGATGGCGTCGGCGGTCGAAACCGATCTTTCGCAGCTCGATCTCCTGTTTTCGCTCCATCGCCGCATCGGCGCAGCGATCGACACGCGCGAGATCGCCCACGAGATCCGCGAGCGGGTGCGCGAGGAGCTCGACTACCATCGCGAGTCAAAGGTCGCCGAACTCTATGGCCTCATGCTCGCCGACCGGCCGTCCGTGCACGTGCCCGGCGTCGAAAAGAGCCTATCGACCCGCCGGCTCCTGACGCTGCAGTGGCTCGACGGCGAGCCGCTGCCGGACTTCGAGAGCGCCCCGCAGGAGGCGCGCGACGCGATTGCGGTCGGCCTCTTTGAAGCCTGGTGGCGCCCCTTCCTGCGCTACGGGGTCATCCACGGCGATCCCCATCTCGGCAATTACGCGGTCGTTGCGTCCGGCAAGGGCGACAGGCGCAAGGTCGAAGGGATCAATCTCTTCGACTACGGCTGCGTGCGCATCTTTCCGACCCGCTTCGTGCGCGGGGTGGTCGAACTCTATCTGGCGCTGCGCAAGAACGATGAGGCCCATATCGCGGAGGCCTATGCGATGTGGGGCTTCCCCAAGCTCACCCGCGGCACGTTCGAGGCGATGACGATGTGGGCGCGCTTCATCTGCGGGCCCATTCTCGACGACCGCGTCCGCACCGCCGCCGACGGCGTGAGCCCGTCGGAATACGGACGGCGCGAGATCGGCGCGGTCATGCGGGCCTTGCGGGTCGAAGGCGGCGGGCTCGTCATTCCGCGCGAATTCGTGTTCCTCGAGCGCGCCACCATCGGCCTCGGCGGCGCTTTCCTTAGGCTCGGCGCGCGGCTCAATTTCCACCGCATGTATGAGGACGCCATCGCCGGTTTCGACGAGACCGCGGTCGCCAGGCGGCAGGCTGAAGCGATGGCGGCGGTGGGGTTGAAGGA
Organism: uncultured Alphaproteobacteria bacterium; assembly: GCA_963775665.1. Lineage (GTDB taxonomy): Bacteria > Pseudomonadota > Alphaproteobacteria > Rhizobiales > Beijerinckiaceae > Roseiarcus. The sequence continues at coordinate 92,118 of CAVZJZ010000024.1, forward strand.
ATAGGCGCGCTCTGTAGCCGCGATGGCCGATCGCGGCCGACGCCGTCAGCGACCAGGCGCTGTCGTCGACTGCGCAAATAGGCCCGTCACGACCAATTCGTCCACCGTGGCGCGATGGCGTAATTCAGCTGAACGAGGAGGATGAGCCCGATCCCGAGGGGGACGCTGACGAGACCGGCGAGCGCGCCGACGGCATAGAGGGCTTGCGCGCGGACAATCCGCCGCCGGATCGCCTCGGAATGCGCTCCGGGCGGGTTCTCGCTCGTCAATCCTGCCCGTTCGGCATAGCGCCAGGCGATGTAAAGGGACGCGCCGGCGAGCAGGATGTTCCCGTAATAGACGAGAAAAGCGATCCGATAGTCGAAGAAGCCCGCGAGCAGCCGGGTCGAGAAGGGCAACAGGGTTACGACCGCGAGGAATACGAAATGCAGCCAGCCGAGGTTGCGGTTCATGCCCGTCAGGCTGCTCAATTGCGTCTGCTGTCCCGTCCAGAAGATGCCGAGCGACATCAGGCTGAGCAGCCACGTCGCCGCGCGCGGCGCGAGACCGATCAGCGCGATCGCGAGTTCCCGCTCGCTGTGAATGTCGGCGGGTTCGGGGATATGGATTTCAAGGACGAGCACCGTCATCGCGAAGGCGAAGATGCCGTCGCTCAGCGCGCTGACCCGCCCGAGCTCTGTGCCGGCGATGGCGTTGTAGTTGGTGGTCATGAAATAAATCGAAGCGCTGAAGTTGCACCCGCCGATCCCGAAAGACCGTCATCGCGAGGAGCGTAGCGACGCGGCGATCCAGGGGCAACCGCCCATTCGAGGTCCGAAAGAAGGCCCTTCTCTCGACGGGGCGCCGCCCTACGATCCCCTGGATTGCCTCGCTGGGCTTGCAATGACTGCGCCGGTCGAAGCCGACCGCTCGGCGAGAAGCCTCGCGATATGGGCCCGCAGCTCGGCCACGCCTTCGCCGCTGCGGGCCGAAGTGAACAGCACCTCGGGAAAGGCGGCGACGTGCTTGCGAACGCCCTCGAGCGTCGCGACGACGCGCGCCTCCCGGTCGGCCGCCTTCACCTCGTCGCGCTTCGTCAGCACGACGGCGTAGGACACGGCCGCGGAGTCGAGCAGTTTCATCGTCTCGTGGTCGCTGTCTTTCAGGCCGTGCCGCCCGTCCACGAGCACGAAGACGCGCAGCAGCGACGGCCGGCCGCGCAGATAGTCGCGCACGAGCCTTCCCCATGAGGCGGACTTCGCCTTGGCGACCGCGGCATAGCCGTAGCCCGGCATGTCGACCAGCGTCGCCTTGCCGTTGAGGTCGAAGAAGATGAGCTCCTGTGTGCGCCCGGGCGTGTTCGACGTTCGCGCGAGGCCCGAGCGGCCGGTCAGCGCGTTGACGAGCGAGGACTTGCCGACGTTCGAGCGGCCGGCGAAGGCGACCTCGGGCGGGCCGACCGGCGGCAGGCCCTCGGCTTGCGCAGCGGCGAAGAAGAAATCGCAGGAACCCGCGAAGAGCTTCCGCCCCGCTTCCGTCCAGTCCTCCAGCGACTCGGCGTCGGTCATACGCTCGGCGTCTTCGCCGGGGTCCGGGCGAAGAGCTTGGTCAGATTGTCCCAGAGCTCGACCTTAACCCCCGCCTTGCTCATGATGTAATATTGCTGGAGGACAGTCAGCGTGTTGTTCCAGGTCCAGTAGATGACGAGGCCGGCCGGGAATGTGCCCAGCATGAAGGTGAAGATGACCGGCATCCAGGCGAACATCGACTTTTGAACCGGGTCGGCCGGCTCGGGGTTCATCTTCATCTGGAAGAACATCGACACGCCCATGATGAGCGGCCAGATGCCGAGCGCAAGGAAATGCCCGACCACAGGCACGGCGGTCGGCTCCCATGGGATGAGGCCGAAGAGGGTGAAGACGTTGGTGGGATCGGGCGCCGACAGGTCCCGGATCCAGCCGAAGAACGGCGCGTGGCGCATCTCGATGGTGATGAAGATCACCTTGTAGAGGGCAAAGAACACCGGAATCTGGATCACCATCGGCAGGCAGCCGGCGACCGGATTGACCCCCTCCTTCTTGAAGAGCGCCATCTGCTCCTGCTGCTGCTTGACCTTGTCGTCGGGATAGAGGTCCTTCAGCGCCGCGATCTGCGGCTGGATCTTCTTCATCTTCGCCATCGACTGGTAGGAGCGGTTGGCGAGCGGGAAGAAGGCGAGCTTGACGAGCACAGTGACGATCAGGATCGCCACGCCGAAATTGCCGACATACCGGTAGATCGCATCGATCAACAGGAACAGCGGTTTGGTGATCATCCAGAACCAGCCCCAGTCGATCATCAGAGAGAACTTCTTGATGCCGAGATTGGACTCGTAGTTATCGATCGTGCTGACCTCTTTCGCGCCAGCGAAGACGCGGGTCGTCGTATCGAACGAAGCTCCCGGCGCGACAGTTTGCTCCTTTCCTAGGAAGTCGGCCTGGTAGTCCACCGGCTGCACGGTTCCGCTGGCCGAAAATCGCGCTTCGATCGGGGCGGTCTGATCGGGAATAACAGCCGAGCCCCAATATTTGTCGGTGAACCCGAGCCAGCCGCCGTCGCCCTTGTAAGCTCGCACCTTGCCGGTGTCCTTTTCGATCGCCGCATAGGTGACTTCTTGAACTGGCAATGTGATGCCGACCTGCGACGCGCTGTCACCGGTGACGACTCCGACGAAACCCTCGTGCAGGACCGAATATCCAGCGATGTTCGGCCTGCCGCGGCGCAGGATGAGCCCAAAGGGCTGTACAGTCGCAGGCGCGGGGCCTGAGTTCGTGACCGAATCCGTAACCGTGAACATGTACTTGTCGTCGACCGAGATGACCCGTTTGAAGACGAGGCCCGCCCCGTTGTCCCAGGTCAGGGTCACCTGTTGGTCGGGCGTCAGCGTCTTGCGGTCGGCGGTCCAGATCGTTTCGCGATTCGGCGTCTTGGCGCCGCTTGCGCTGACGAATCCTGTTTCCGCCCAATAGGCGTTGGGCGCACCGCCGGGCGAGAAGAGGCGGATCAGCGGGCTCTTCTTGTCGATCGTCTCGCGATAGTCCTTGAGCACGACATCGTCGATATGACCGCCCTTGAGGTCGATAGAGCCGCCGATGCTCGGCGTGTCGATCGCGACCCGCGGGCTGGCCGCGAGAGCCTCGGCGACCGTCCCAGCGGCGGCGCCGGGCGGGGTCGGCGCTCCCGGCGCGCCCGGGGCCGACGCGGTCGCCTGTTGGGGGGCGCCGGGAAGCGCGGGCGCGGCCTGCTCGGTTCCCGCGACCGAATTCGCCTGCGTCTGCGCCTGATGCTCGCGCTGATAGAGAGGGCCGGCATAGAAATATTGCCACCCGGCCATGACCAGGACTGACAGCGCGATGGCGAGAAAGAGATTTCTCGTGTCCTCGGAGTTCATGTTCGCCTGTCTCTGTCCTTTGCCGCCGTCCGGTTCGAATTCCGTCGGCGGCTCTCTTCATGTCCGCGCGCGACGGCGCGGAAGGCGTCCCTGAGATCGGCGACGAGCGCGGCGAAGGCGCGCGAGAGCGCCTCCCGGCGGGCCATCAGCACGTAGTCGTGATCCTCGCGCGCCTCAAGGGGCCGGGCGGCGCGAAGCGCTTCTTTAAGCCGGCGGCGGATGCGGTTGCGCACGACCGCGTTGCCGACCTTCTTGGTGACGGTGAGCCCGACGCGCGCGCCCATACGTTCGCCGTCCGCGTCCTCGCGCCTTGCCGAGAGCAGCGAAAAGGCCTCGGCCGACTTCCGCCGTCCGCGCGAGACGCGCTGGAACTCAGCCCGCCTGGTCAGACGGCCGAGTTTCTTCCCGGCGCCGATCCGCCTCGCGTCCTGATCCAGGGATTCGGGCTCCATCGGCGGCGTCGCATGGGCGGCAAGGAACGTCGGGCGCAAGGGCGGCTCGCCGGCCGCCGGCCGTCAATCAGGCGGAAAGCTTCTTGCGGCCGCGGGCGCGGCGCGCGTTCAGCACCCTCCGGCCGCCGACCGTCTCCATGCGCGCGCGAAAGCCATGCCGTCGCTTGCGAACGAGCTTGCTGGGTTGATAGGTCCGCTTCACGGGTTCGTCTCCAAAGTCGCTTCGAGAGCGCGCGACGGCGCTCTGACGTCATCCAGATCGCGCCGAAACGCGCATGCCCGACCCCGTCGCGGCGACCATTCGGTTCGGGCGGCGAGCCGGGAAAAAGCATCGCGGCGCTCTCGCGCCGCTCCAAGGCCCGGGCTTATGCAGCGGAGTAGGGGGGAAGTCAATCGCCCGAGCGCCGAGTCGTGCGCCCGTGGTCGGGTCTTTCTTGCGACGGGCCCGCGACGGTCGGGCAGATGCGATCAGGGTTGCGCCGGAAAGAGCTCAACGTGGGTCTCAGCGGTGCGGCCGAAGTAAAGAGCGCGCCGTCCCAGGAACGATACGATGTAGCCGGCGCAGCCGGCCGCCATGACCTTCCTGCAAAATCCCGAGTAGGTGTAGCCCGGGATGAGCTGTTGCGCTTCCCGGATGGCTGCTTGGACCGAGCCGACGTCAAAGGCGGCGGCGACCCGCGTTTCGATCCGGTGGGACTTCAGTTCGACGCTGTCGCCGTCACTCAGATAGTAAGTCGCCGTGGCTCGGCGAAAGTCGATGGCGTACCCTTCGAAGCCTTCCTTCATTAGTGTCCCGACGATCTGAGGGAAGGTCATCGCGCCGCTCTCCCCGCCTTCGAGGCAGGCCTTCGCCACCTCTGTCAGTCGAGAGTCCATTTTTCACACTCCTCCTTGTTGCTGGATGAATCGGTTGATCAATCCACGGGAACCGCGGTCAGTTTGAGCCGCGCCGCCATAGCTTTGAGGATTCGCTCCAGATCGCGCCTCTCGTCGGCGCGAAGCCGTCCGAACCACTCCTTGTCATTCTCGTCAGCCGCCGCCGCCAGTTCGGGCACGAGCGTGTCCGCCTTCCTGGTCAGGCGCAGAGTTTGCGTCCTGCGGTCTTCCTCGCCGGTCTCTCTTGTGACGAGGCCCTTCACGACAAGGCGGTCGGCGAGCTTGGTGATCGCGCCGCGAGTCATCCCCATTGTCTCGGCGAGTCGGCTCGGCGCCATCGGCTTCCTGCCGTAGAGCGCGCGCATCATCGCCCACTCCGCGACAGTGACGTCCCTGGCCGCCAGCCTGCGTGCAAACGCATAGGAAACGTGATTCGACACCAGGCGAAGCCAGTAGCCGAGGTGGTCGGGCAGATCGGAAACAGCGGAAGGCATGGAGACGCCATTAGTTGACTAGGAAACTATCCAAGACAGTTTCCTTGTCAACTGCTTTCCGGGCTCGTATTGCGCGAACCCAGTGCGGGGGCCGGAGGCTGTGCGTGAAGCCCACTTCTCACTTGCCGGGGTTGACCAGCTCCAGGCAATCATGCCGGCCTTCGTCCAGACAGCGCTGCAGCTGACGCTGATGACCGATCGCCGTGAACGCCCAGTAGCCGAGGAGCGCCAGCACGACGATCGCGATCAGCGCCGCGAGGTTGGCTCTGTTTCGTCCCGCGCCATCGTCGTTCGCAGGCGGAGGCCCGTTCACGCGATCAGGCCTGCGGCCTTGGGGTCGAGCGCGCCGAGCGCCGAGAGCGCCCTGGCGACGATGCCCTTCGCGTCGAGGCCGGCGGCGGCGTACATGCGTTCGGGCTTGTCGTGATTCTGATAGACGTCGGGCAGCGTCATCGTGCGGACCTTGAGGCCGTTGTCGAGCGCGCCCGCGTCGCCGAGCAGGGTCAGCACATGCGCGCCGAAGCCGCCGACGGCGCCCTCTTCGATCGTGATCAGAAGCTCGTGATCGGCGGCGAGGCGCAGGATCAGTTCGCGGTCGAGCGGCTTGGCGAACCGCGCGTCGGCGACGGTGGTCGAGAGGCCGCGCGTCTGCAAGCTCCTCGGCCGCCTTCAGCGCCTCGGCGAGGCGCGTGCCGAGCGACAGGATCGCGATCCGCGAACCCTCGCGCAGAATCCGGCCCTTGCCGATCGGCAGCGCCTGGCCCGCGCTCGGAAGCTCGACGCCGACGCCGTCGCCGCGCGGATAGCGCAGCGCGATCGGGCCGCTGTCATGCGCGGCCGCGGTCGCGACCATGTGCATGAGCTCGGCCTCGTCGGCCGCCGCCATCACGGTCATGTTCGGCAGGCAGGCGAGATAGGCGATGTCGAAGGCGCCGGCATGGGTCGGGCCGTCGGCGCCGACCAGGCCGGCGCGGTCGATGGCGAAGCGGACGGGCAGGTTCTGAATCGCGACGTCATGCACGACCTGGTCGTAGCCGCGCTGCAGGAAGGTCGAATAGATGGCGCAGAACGGCTTGAAGCCCTCGGTCGCGAGCCCGGCCGCGAAGGTGACGGCGTGCTGCTCGGCGATGCCGACGTCGAAGACGCGATCGGGGAAGACCTCCTGCATCCGGTCGAGGCCCGTTCCCTGCGGCATGGCGGCGGTGACGGCGACGATCTTCTCGTCGCGGCGCGCGGCCTCGAGCAGCGCCTCGCCGAACACCCTCGTGTAGGCGGGCGCGTTGCTCTTGGGCTTGGCCTGCGCGCCGGTGATGACGTCGAAGGCGGTGACGCCGTGATATTTGTCGTCGGCCGCTTCGGCCGGCGGATAGCCCTTGCCCTTCTTGGTCACGACATGGACCAGCACCGGCCCGCCGTGCATGTCGCGCACGTTCTTGAGGATCGGCAGCAGATGGTCGAGGTTGTGGCCGTCGATCGGGCCGACATAATAGAAGCCGAGCTCCTCGAACAGCGTCCCGCCGGTGAAGAAGCCGCGGCCGTATTCCTCGGTGCGCTTGGCCTTGTCGTAGAAGAACTTCGGCAGACGGCGCGCGAGCTGCTTGGCGACGTCGCGCAGCGACCGGTAGGTGCGGCTGGTGACGAGGCGCGCCAGATAGGCCGACATCGCGCCGGTCGGCGGCGCGATCGACATGTCGTTGTCGTTGAGGATGACGATGAGGCGCGAACCCATGGCGCCGGCGTTGTTCATCGCCTCGTAGGCCATGCCGGCCGACATCGCACCGTCGCCGATCACGGCAACGACATTGTTCGCGCCCTTCGCGAGATCGCGCGCGACCGCCATGCCGAGGCCGGCCGAGATCGAGGTCGAGGAATGGCCGGCGCCGAAGACGTCGTATTCGCTCTCCGCCCGCTTGGTGAAGCCCGAGAGGCCGCCGCCCTGGCGCAGCGTGCGGATGCGCGGTCGCCGCCCGGTCAGGATCTTGTGCGGATAGGCCTGGTGGCCGACGTCCCAGACGATCCGGTCGGCGGGCGTGTCGAAGACATAGTGCAGCGCGACCGTCAGCTCGATCACGCCGAGCCCGGCGCCGAGATGGCCGCCGGTGACCGAGACCGCGCTGATGGTCTCGGCGCGCAATTCGTCGGCGAGCTTGCCGAGCTCACTCTCGTTCAGCGCCCGCAAGTCGGCCGGCGAGGCGATGCGGTCCAGGAGCGGCGTTACCGGCTTCGTCACTGATATCCCCGATGCGCGGCGCCTTCCGAGCATGCTGCGCCGCAAAAAAGCGAAAATACACCAGGACGAGCATCCGCGGCAATTGCGTTTCGAAATGGCCGGTCAGAATGGCCCGTTCGGTCGCGCGTTGATGCTCGGAACCGCGCCCCAGCGGCCGGACAGCATCCGCGCCGCGAACGGCGCCGCCGCCAAAGCCAGCAGAATGGCGACAAATCCCGGAGACAGGGCCGCGCCGGGACTGCGGACATCGCCCAAAGACGCTCCAGCGGAGACATAGGCGGTCGTCAGCGGCAGGTAGCCAACGAACGAAACAAACGCGAACGTTTTGACTGGCATGCGCGTCAGGCCGACGGCCAGATTGACGAGCGGGAAGGGGACAACCGGCGCGAGACGGGCCGCGAACAGGAAGCGCGCGCCGCCGCTGGCGACGCCCTGGTCAAAACGGGCTACGACCTCGGGAAATCTTGCCTCGACCCAGCCGCGCAAAGCGTGGCGCGCGGCCAACATGGTGATCGTTCCGCCGGTCAGGCCCGAAGCGACTGCGATCGGCAGGCCGATCCAAGGCCCGAACAAGGCTCCCGACGCGACGCTCAAAGCCCAGACGGCCGGAACGGCGAGGGCAGTGACGGCGGTATAGACCAGCGAAAACACGAGTGCGGACAGTAGGGGATGCCCGCCGACCAGCGCCCGCGCATGCGCCATTGACGCGACTATTGCGCTTGGCCCAGCGAAGCCGCGGAACGCGAGCGCCGCGGTGAGGACAGCCGCGAACGCCACGAGGAACACGATGGCGCGGCGCGTGACCGACATGGGCGACCACGATGCAGTCCTTTCACCCGCCATAATAATCCTTCCGCTTTAATAATAGACCGGTTGTAACTATACGACGCCGGCCGTCAAGCGGATTACGGGTGCTAGGCCACTTGCGGCGGCGCTGTGTCACGTGCGTCGTCAGGTGAATGAGGAATGGCGCGCCGACCCGGCCGCCCTCAACGCCTCGAACTCGGCGTCGGTGAAAAGACGCGAGCGCGCCACAAATCGAACGCCGTCGGCCGCTTCGAGCGAGAAGCTGTCGCCGCCGTCCGTCGTCACGTCGATGATGATCTGGCAGCCCGACCAATAGTCGAATTGCGCAGCCCCGACATAGAACGGGCAACCTTCGACCGCGCCGAGCAAAACATCACTCTCGCCGACGCGAAAGTCGCTCTGGCGGAAGCACATCGGCGCGCTGCCCTCGCAGCATCCGCCCGAGAGGTGAAAGATCAGGGGCCCATGTTGCGCCTTCAGCCCAACGACAAGGGCGACCGCTTCAGGCGTGAATAGGACTCTTTCAATCATCGGCCCTCCGCACTCATCAATCGACGAAAAGGCGCCCGGCGCCCTTTTGAGGCGCCGGACGCCACGAGAGAAACCGCGCCTTTCGGCGCGGCTTTACCCGATGCTCTCAGAAGAAACCCATCGCATTGGGGTTGTAGCTGACGAGCAGGTTCTTGGTCTGCTGGTAGTGATCCAGGATCATCTTATGCGTTTCGCGACCGAAGCCCGACTGCTTGTAGCCGCCGAACGCCGCATGCGCCGGATACACATGATAGCAGTTCGTCCACACGCGCCCTGCCTGGATCTCGCGGCCGACGCGATAGGCGGTGGTCCCGTCGCGCGACCAGACGCCGGCGCCTAACCCGTAGATCGTGTCGTTGCCGATCGCGATCGCCTCCTCCATGGTCTTGAACTTCGTCACCGAGAGAACCGGCCCGAAGATCTCCTCCTGGAAGACGCGCATCTTGTTGTGGCCAACGAACACGGTCGGCTTCACATAGTAGCCGTTCTCCAGCGCGCCGCCGAGATGGGCCTGCTCGCCGCCGGTCATGCACTTCGCGCCTTCCTTCTTGCCGATGTCGATATAGTTCAGGATCTTGTCGAGCTGCCCTTTGGAGCACTGCGCGCCCATCTGGGTCGTCGGATCGAGCGGATCGCCGACCTTGATCTTGGCGACGCGGGCGACCGCCTTTTCCATAAACTTGTCGAAGATCGACTCCTGCACCAAGGCGCGCGACGGGCAGGTGCAGACCTCGCCTTTGTTGAAGGCGAAGAGCGCGAAGCCTTCGAGCGCCTTGTCGAGGAAGGCGTCGTCCTTGTCCATGACGTCGGCGAAGAAGATGTTGGGCGACTTGCCGCCGAGCTCCAATGTCATGGGAATGATCGTCTCGGCCGCGTATTGCATGATCTGCCGGCCGGTCGTCGTCTCGCCGGTGAAGGCGACCTTGTTGATTCGCGGGCTGCGGGCGAGCGGAGCGCCGACTTCGGAGCCGTGGCCGAATACGACATTGAGAACGCCCGGCGGCAGCACGTCGCCGATCAGATCCATCAGCACCGCAAGGCTCATCGGCGTGTCGGAAGCCGGCTTGATCACCACGCAGTTTCCCGCAACCAGCGCCGGCGCCATCTTCCAGGACGCCATCAGGAGCGGGAAGTTCCACGGAATGATCTGAGCCACGACGCCGAGCGGCTCGCGGAAGTGATAGGCCATCGTGTCATGATCGATTTCGGCGATCGTTCCCTCTTCGGCGCGGATGCAGCCGGCGAAATAGCGGAAGTGATCGGCGGACAGCGGCACGTCCGCAGCCATCGTCTCGCGGATCGGCTTGCCGTTGTCGCGCGTCTCGACGTGGGCGAGCAGTTCGAGATTGTCTTCGATCCGTTGGGCTATCGTGTTGAGCATCTTCGCCCGATCGGTCGGCGAGGTGCGGGCCCACTTGTCTTTCGCCGCATGCGCGGCGTCGAGAGCGGCCTCGACGTCGGCAGCGTCCGAACGGGCGACTTCGCAAAGCGTGCTGCCGTCGATCGGGCTCTTGTTGGTGAAGTAGCGCCCCTTCGCCGGCGCCTTCCACGCGCCGCCGATGAAATTGTCGTATCGTGTTCGAAGACCGCTGATATCAAGCGTCGATTTCTTAACTTTATCAAGCATGTGTTCCTCCACTAGACAAGCCGCCGCACACAGCCGGAATCGTCACGATTACGGCTGCTTGGCCCACCGTCCTCGACGGGAGTCAAAATGTAGCGATTGGGGCCGCTTCCGGCGCCACGGAAGCTTAAAGTGAATCACGCGCGCCAGCAGGCGGCCGATGGTGCAAAGCGCGCCGATACATGCCGAAAGTCAATCTGCCATAGTGTCGCGGATACGCAGAAGCGGCGCCGAATCTCTCTTTCTCAAATCGGCGCGTCACCGGCACAGCCTGGACGTCGGCCGGGGTTTCGGCTCAAATGACTGTTGCGACGGACCGAAACCGACAAGAAACGAATGAAGGGAGAGCACATGATGAGGCTTGCCCGCGCCGGGATGGCGCTTTGCGCATGCGTTCTCGCTGGGGGCTGGGCGGGGGCGCAGAACGCCCCGGAGATTGCCGCGAAGGCAAAGCCGATTGCTTGCGAGACATTGACGACCGAGGCGCTGGGGCTCGCCAGCGTCTCGATCATTTCGGCGCAATCCGCGCCCGCGGACAAGGGCTTGCCGGCGGCCTGCGTCGTGACCGGCGAAGCCAATCCGCGAACCGGCGTCGACGGCCGCCACTACGCGCTCGATTTCGAGATGCGGCTGCCGCTGCAATGGAACGGCCGTTTCCTGCATCAGGTCAACGGCGGCAACGACGGCGAGGTCGTTCCCGCCATCGGCGATCCCAAGGAGCTCAACGCCTATGGCGGCAAGCCGGCGCTGGCTCGCGGCTTCGCCGTGCTGAGCAGCGACGAGGGCCACAGCGGCAAGGATCCGGCCAACGACGCCTATGGCCTTGAGGCCAGCGCCGCCTTCGGACTGGATCCCCAGGCCCGCGACGACTACGGCTATAGCGGCGATGCGACGCTGGGGCCGATCGGCAAGGCGATCATCGCCAAATTCTACGGTGAGGCGCCGGCCCGGTCATACATGTTCGGCTGCTCGAACGGCGGCCGCCACGCAATGGTCGCGGCCTCGCGCATTGGCGATGAGTACGACGGCTTCGTCGCCGGCGACCCCGGTTTCAATCTGCCGCGCGCGGCGATCCAGCACGCCTGGGACGTGCAGAGTTTCGAGACGATCGACCCCGACGTGAAGAAGTCCTTTTCGGCGGGGGATATGGCGCTCGTCAGCCGCAAGGCGCTCGATGTCTGCGACAAGCTGGACGGCGTCGAAGACGGCATGGTCGGTGACATCAGGGCGTGCCAGAAAGTCTTTCATCTCTCAGACCTTGAGTGCCAGGGCGGCAAGACCGACCAATGCCTGTCGAAGCCGCAGGTCGAGGCCCTGAATCGGGCGTTCGGCGGCCCCAGGAACAGCAAGGGCGAGCAGCTCTATTCGGATTGGCCGTTCGACGCCGGAATGAGTTCGGCCAACTGGCGCTTCTGGAAGGTGTTCAGCGGCGTTCCGCCCTGGAACGGCAATCCGCTGATCGCGACGATGGGCGCAGCCTCGCTCGCCGCGATCTTCACCACGCCGCCGACGATGATGAAAGGCGATCCCGACTCGCTGATGGCGTTCCTGACCCATTTCGATTTCGATCGCGACGCGCCGAAGATTTACGCCAAAGGATCGTTCACGGTCGACGGCAAGACGGTCGACTTCAAGGAGTCGGCCTGGGACTTCATGACGCCGCCGGACGCGGACAATCCCAGGCTCGAAAAGCTCAAGGCGGCGGGCCACAAGATCATCCTCTATCATGGGCAGAGCGACGGCGTGTTCTCCTTCAACGCGAGCGCCAACTGGATCGATTCGCTCGACGCCAACAATGGGGGCGACGCCGGCGATTATGCCCGTCTCTTTGCCGTGCCCGGCATGAACCACTGCGCGTCGGGACCCGCGACAGACAATTTCGATATGCTCTCCGCGATCGTCGACTGGGCGGAAGAGGGCAAGGCCCCCGACCGCATCCTCGCCAGCGTGAGACCGGACAACAAGGAAGTCCCGCCCGACTGGAGCCCGCAACGTACGCGCCCGCTTTGCCCTTGGCCTAAGGTTGCCCGTTATGTCAGCGGCGACAAGGAAAAGGCCGAGAGCTTCACGTGCAAGTGAGAACGGCGGGCTCCTAAACGCGTCTTAAGCTGACGGCGCCCCCCGTCGTTCCAAAGACGAGTTCGTCGGCCCAGCAGGCGCGGCTGAACTGGCGGCGGCCATCGAGATCACGGCGGCGAGGATGACCGAGCCGCCGATCAGAAGTCGGCGCCGCTGGCTCCTCGCCGAACGCGAGCCAAACCCAAACGGGACCGAATATCGTCTCGGTCTGCGCCAGCACCGTCTGCGCCGCCGCCGGCACGCGTGGCGCGCCGCGCAGGAAGCAGGCAAAGCCCAGTCCCATCGGCAGCAGGCCCCCCGCCAGCGCCGCCGCGGCATCGGCGAGCGGCGAAACCAGGGACGCCCCCTCGCCAAGACAGACCAGCGCCGAAAATGCGCAAGCGACGAGTCCGTAACCGAAGATCGCCGGCGAATAGTCCCGAGCGGGGCCGCGCCGCATGGCCACGCTCGCGCTGGCAAAGCCGAGGGCAGTGGCGATCGCGCAGACGTTCCCGATCAGGCTCCCCGCGCCGAGTCCGCCGCCGACGATGATCAGGAGGCCTGCCAGGCCGAGTGCGATGGAGGCCGTCTGCCAAAGACTCAGTTTTTCGCCCAGTGCGAAATAGCCGAGAATCGCCGCCAGAAGCGGCGCGCAGGAAGACAAAAACAGCGCATTGGCTACTGTCGTCGTCTTCATCGAGATGATGAACGTGATTGAGGCGACAGCGAACGCCAACGTTACGATGGCGCCGACGCGACCCAACGCGAATAGTCGCCTCGCCAGAGGGTCGTGTCCACCGACGCGAGCGATGATGGCGATGGCGCAGGCGGTGCCGAGGCTTCGCCAGGCGAGGAACTGCCAGTGGTCGAAATGCGGAGCCAGACGCAGGAAGATGCCGGTGAAGCTCCAGCACAGACCGGCGGCCAGGACGTAGATCGCGCCGCGTAGGGCGCCGCCGGGCGCAACGGCGGCGATTTCGACGGCGCTCATCTCGCGTCCAATCTGTTAAACCGCCGCCCGTTCTCCGGCGAACGCCGCCGAAGTCGTGGCCGCAAATTCACAATGATCCAACAGGTGATGTTTTGCTACCGCCGCGGCCCGGGCGACGTGTCTCGTAACGATAGGGGTCGGGCCGGGCCATCCGTCACAGCGCCGGATAGGCCAGGAGGCCGCCGCAGAGCGCGAGGACGACCGATCCTGCCCGCGGGATCAGGCCCGCCTGTCCGCCGGACTGCGCCGCCCGCCCGGCGCTCGCGCCGATGATCAGCCAGCCGACCCCAATCAGGCTCACTGAGGCCACAAAGGCCGATGAGGACCAGCGACCGCCTGACCCCGCGCAGCGCGCCCGACATCGCAAAGAGCGCGTTGGTCGGGCCGGGCGCGGCGAGAATGGCGAGCGTGGTCGCCAGGAAAAGGAGCGGGCTGTCCATGGGGCCCTTCTACAAGCCGCCGCACCGCTTGAGAATTCCGCTGCCGGCGCCTCCGGGCGGCGTTCGCGCCCCAGCCTGGCCGCTCAAGGCGTCGAGGCGAATTGCTCCGGTCAGCGGGCCTCGCCCGCCGGAGGATCGTCGAAGCCGTAGGCCTTGAGGTCGTCGACAGACAAACTGTCTGCCTTCGCCGCCTCGGTCAGTCGGGCGCCTGCCCTTAGCCGACCCCCTTGATGAACGCCGCAAGCCGCATCAGCCCTTCCGGCCACGGCCCGTGGCCGCTGGCGGCGTCGAGGCCGCCGGCCTCGCCGGCGTCCACGAGGTCGGCGCCCCAGTCGGAGGCGAGCGCCGCGACAGCGTCATAAGCGCCGTAAGGATCGTTTCGGGTCGCGACGACCACGCTCGACCAGGGCAGGGGCGCGCGCGTCGGCGTCCAGTCCGGGCTCGCCAGCCGTTCGAGCCCGCGCTCGTCGGGCGGGGCGACGAGGAAGGCGCCGCGGACGTCCGCGCCTTTGAGCGCGGCCGCCGCCTCCGCGATCGCCGTTGCGCCGAGACCGTGGCCGACGAAGAGCGCGGGCCTTGTCGCCTCGCGGGCGGCGTGGCGAACCGCCTCGGCCCAGGCCTCGCGCCGCCGGTCGGCGGGGTCCGCCGGGTGGACGAAGCGGGCGGTCGAGAGTTTCGCGCGCCACCGGCTCGGCCAGTCGCCCTCGGCGGCCCCCCCTATGCGGGGCACGATCAGGAGGTCGAAATCGGAGGCGCGCATGGGGCAAGATAATAGCATGGAAAAAGAACATATCATTAACGTACTATTATAGACGGTGTTCCCCAAACGAAGGACAGGTTTTGGCGCCCAAGTCTCTGAAAACGCTCCGGCGCGTCCAAAACTGCGCCGGCGCCCCAACCGGCAGGCTCACGCCTCCAGTTCGCTGTCCCAGTAGAGATAGTCCATCCAGCTTTCGTGCAGATAATTGGGCGGGAACAGGCGCCCGTTCTGGTGGAGGTCGTGCACGGTCGGCTGGTAGGGCTCGGTCGCGGGCCACATCTTGGCGACCGAGGGCAGCTTGTCGGCCTTCCTGAGGTTGCAGCAGGAGCAGGCGGCCACGACGTTCTCCCATGTCGTCACCCCTCCCTTGCAGCGGGGGATGACGTGGTCGAAGGTCAGGTCCTCGCGCTCGCCGCAATATTGACAGGTGAAGCGGTCGCGCAAGAACACGTTGAACCGGGTGAAAGCCGGGAAGCGGGTCGGCTTGACGTAGCTCTTGAGCGAAACGACCGAGGGCAGCCGCATCTCGAACGAGGGGCTGCGCACCAGCGTGTCATATTCGGAAAGGATGTTGACCCGGTCGAGGAAGACGGCCTTGATCGCGTCCTGCCAGCACCAAATGGACAAGGGGTAATAGCTCAGCGGGCGAAAGTCCGCGTTCAAAACGAGAGCCGGGCAATTGCCAGGCGTGACCGGCACATGAACCGTCACAAGACGCTCCGTCCTCCGTTCGTCGCACACGCCGGAGATCCGAATCCGGCCGCGGCATTACTCTACAGTGAGCGTGACGCCCTTGTGAAGGCGCCCAAAACCAGCGGATTTCCGAAGCTTCGCAGTCTCCTGGCGGCGACAGCGCCGAATCGCTTCAGCCGGCCGTGCGTTCGATCGCCTCCATGTCCGCATCCGAAAGGCCGAAATGATGGCCGATCTCATGCACGAGCACATGGGTCACGACGGTTGCGAGCGTATCTTCGCCCTCGCACCAGAAGTCGAGCAGCGGGCGGCGGTAGAGCCAGATCATGTTGGGCAGTTCGCCCGTCTCCTCGACGGCGCCGCGATGCGCGAGCCCGCGCCCGTGAAAGAGGCCGAGCAGGTCGAACTCGCTTTGCGCGTTCATCTCTTCCAGCGTCTCGTCGTCGGGGAAGTCGACGACCTGGATGACGAGGCCCTGGCAAAGGCGGCGGAACGAGGCGGGCAATTGCGCATAGGCCAACTCGGCGAGCGCGTCGATGTCGTCCAGCGAGGGCGCGCGCAAGCCCGCGATGCCCTGAGTCGTATCGTTCGTCACGGCGCGGACCGGGCGGGGGCCGGAGCGAACGACCTTGCGCGGGCGACGTCGAGCCCGTCGACCAGCAGGCGGGTGCGCTCGGCGAGCGACGCCCGGATCTTGCGAGCAGCCTCGGGGAACTCGGTCAGCACCCGGCGGACGATCTCGCGCGGGATCCGGGTCACCAGGGCGTCCTCGAGGACGAGCGCCTCGACCCGGCGCACGACGGGGGCGTAGAGCGCGCTCTCGCCGATGAGCGCGCCCGCGCCGACCCTGCGCGCGCCATCCGGCGTCCCGCCCTTTTCCATAAGCCCAATGGTCCCGGCGTGGACGAAAAAGCCGGAGTCGCCCGTCTCTCCGGCGTGGAAAAGTGCGTCACCCTTGCTGAGGCGCCGCTTTTCCGACGAGAACGCGATGAGCTGCACCGCCTCGCGCGGCATGAGATTGAACGGACGGGTGCGCGCCAGCCGGGCGACGTCGCTGTCGAGCGTCACCCGGTCTGTCCTCCGGCGGAGCCGCCGGCCACGAGCTTGTAGCCCCCGCCTTCGGTGACGAGGAGCTGCGCCTCGGCCGGATTGTCCTCGATCTTCTGCCTGAGGCGATAGATATGGGTCTCCAGCGTGTGCGTCGTCACGTTGGCGTTGTAGCCCCAGACATTCTTCAGCAGCGTCTCACGCGCCACCGGCTGCTGCTCCGCGCGGTGCAGATAGCGGAGGATCGCCGCCTCCTTCTCGGTCAGGCGAAGCTTGACGCCATGCGCATTGACGAGGTTCTTTGACGTCGGGCGGAACGTATAGGAACCGACCTGGAACTCGGCGTCCTCGCTCGCCTCGTACTGCCGGAGCTGCGAGCGGATCCGCGCCAGCAGGACCACGAACCGGAAGGGCTTGCCGACATAATCGTTCGCGCCAGAATCGAGCCCGAGGACGGCGTCGGCGTCCGAATCATGCGCCGTCAGCATGATGATCGGCCGGCGATAGCCGTCGCGACGCAACTGCTTGACGGCGTCGCGACCGTCGATGTCGGGCAGGCCGACATCCATGATCACGAGATCTGGGGGCGAGTCTGAGACCGCCGCGAGCGCCGCTTCGGCGGTCTCGACAGCCTGGACCTCAAACTCCGGATGCAGGGCGACCTGCTCGACCAGCGCGCTGCGCAGGTCGGCGTCGTCGTCCACGATCAGGATTCGCCGCGTCTGAACTCATAATTGCACTTTACCGACTGCGCTCTCCCGCGGCTAGCCCGGGATTACGGCCGGGCTGCGGCCAACCCGGTCGGGAGACTGCGCCCAAAAGCCTAAACGCTTCAGAGGCCAAGACGTTCAACCCGCGCCTCACGGGGACAGGGTCAGCTCGGCCGCCCCCGCCTTCTTCAGGTCGTCCTCGGACCCCGCGAGCGTGATCGATTTGCCGTCGATCCAGAGCGGGGCGAGGTCGCGATAATGGCGCGAGAAGATGTGTCCGGACTCGCCGGTCGCGATCATGAAGCGTGACTTCTCCGGGGCGCCCAGATCATAGAGCCCGCGAAAGCCGCCGGCATGGGTGCGCGCGAAGGGCTTGTCCGGCGGCGTGTCGAACCCGCCGCCGCGGTCGAGGGTGTAGAAGCCGCCGCTCGACGGCACGCTAAGATCGCTGACCCGGTCGAGCAGCGGCACGTGGCTAAAGACCCTGTGCTGCAGGAGCGCGACGTGCTCCGCGCCCCAGCGCCACTGGCTCATGTCCGGCCCGTCGCGCCTGACCAGGAGAGCAAGGCCTTCGTCCAGCGCCTGCCCGAGCGCCTTCCGGCAATCCGGGTCTGGCTTCCCCGGCGCGTCGCACCAGGACGGATGGTCGCGCATCAGCGAAATGAGGGTGGTGGCGGCGTAGGGACCCTTGTCCTCCATCGAAACGCCGGTCTTGTCCACGAGCAGGATGCGGTGCAGCGCTCCGAGAAATGCGGTGAATATGAGCGGCTCGGGCCGGTCCTTGTCCATCACCGCGCTCCAGTTCATCAACAGCGCTTGCGCCTGCCGCGCGCGTTCGTCGGTCGGCGCGATCATCGCGATGAAGGGCTGCAGGTCCTTCGCCGCGAGCGACAGGTGGTCGGCCTGCATGGCGGCCGACGTGTCGAGGCTGTGCTTGTCGATCGTGTCCATGAATTGCTGGATTCGGCGGGCGCGGAAGTTCTCCTCCCAGTCCTGGCCGAGCGTCGGCTGATGGTCGTCCGGGACGTTGGCGTTGTTGGCGTTGAACGCGAAGCCGATCTCCGGATTGTGGAGCTGGGGCAGTTGTTCGAACGGGATCGTTCCGGTCCAGTCGAAGGCGCCCGACGCGCCGTCGACCGGCGCGAGGCCGTCACCGGATTTGCGCAAGGGCACGAGGCCCGGGCTGAAAAAGCCGATGTCGCCCGAGACATCGGCGAAGACGATGTTCTGCGTCGGCGTCTGGTAGAGGCGCAGCGCGTCGAGGAATTGGTCCCAGTTTCGGGCGACGTTCAGGCGAATGACCGCCTCCATGGTCGAGTCGCGATCGCTGAGGCCGGTGAAGCCGAGCGCGATCGCCTTCCCCGGCTCGGTAAGGCTCGCCAGGTCCTTGCTGACGTCGGAAAGTACCGGACCGTGGCGCGTCGTGCGCACCGTGAGCTTGACATCGTCGGCGTCCTTCACGTGGATTGTCTCATCGCGCGTCTCGAACGGCTTGGCGCCGTCGGGCGTCAGGTATTGCGACGGATTCGACGGATCAACCGTCTCGATGAAAAGGTCCTGCACATCCGTGTCGGCGGTCGTAAAGCCCCACGCGATCGAATCGTTCTGACCGAGCAGGACAATCGGCGTTCCTGGGATCGTGCCGCCCTTGACCGAGCCCTCTGGCGTGACAATGCGCGCGAGATACCAGAGGATCGGCGCGCCGAGTTCGAGATGCGGGTCATTGGCG
Organism: uncultured Alphaproteobacteria bacterium; assembly: GCA_963775665.1. Classification (GTDB taxonomy): domain Bacteria; phylum Pseudomonadota; class Alphaproteobacteria; order Rhizobiales; family Beijerinckiaceae; genus Roseiarcus. The sequence continues at coordinate 110,969 of CAVZJZ010000024.1, forward strand.
AGGATCGGTTTTCCCGTGACGGTTCGCGATCCGGCGACGACCCACTCGTTCGACGCGCCGTGGCTGACGCCGATCAGGGCGCCGATCTGATCCTCGATGCTCTCGCTGCTTGCGTGCGTGCTGGTGAGTGCGGGCTCGGTCGTGATGGGAGCGCCGGGCTTCATCCCGGGAAACATCCAGGCGGCCTGTTCAGGACCGAGCTTTTGACGCAAATGCGCGCGCAGCGCCTCGAGCTTGTAGTTATTTGAGAGCTCCAGCGACAAGAGCTTGCCGATGACCAGCGAGTCCGCGGGCTTCCAGGGCTCGGGACGGGCGCCGCTGATGAGGAACTCCGGCGGCAGCGCGCTCCCGTGGCCGTCGAGGAAGGCGTTGATCCCCTCGGCATAGGCCTGCAACCGTTTTTGCGCCATGGGAGACAGAGCTGCGAAGCTCGCCTCCGCCTCACGATAGAAACCGAGCGTCCGCATGAACTTGTCGACGTTCAGGAGGTCGGCGCCGGCGAATTCGGACATGCGCCCCTGTCCGATCCGCCGCTGCAACTCCATCTGGAAAAGCCGCTCGCTTGCGTGCAAATACCCGAGCGAGCGCATCGCGTCGTCCATCGAGGCGGCGAAGATGTGCGGCACGCCATAGGCGTCGCGCCAGACCCGGGCCTCGGCCGAAAGGCCCGGAAGCGTCTCCCGTCCGGAATAGGCCGGCATCGCGCGCCAGAAGAGGTAGGCGCCCGCGAGCGTCGCGACCACGACCAGCGCGATCACCAGCCTCAGCAATCCCTTGATGAGCCGCCATGCCATATCGCGCGCCTCCCTTGCGCCAAACCGAGATGAGTGAATCCGCTCGCGGGATCGAAGTCCAGCGCCTGGATTCGGCGTTTACAGCGAAAACGTCGCTTTCACCGGCGCGTGGTCGGAGGGCCGCTCCCAGCCTCGGGCCTCGCGCAGCACCTCCATTGACTTGACCGACGTCTCGAGCGCGGGACTGATCCAGATGTGGTCCAGGCGCCGGCCCTTGTTGGCGGCGGACCAGTCCGGCGAGCGGTAGCTCCACCAAGTGTAGAGCTTCTGATCGTCGGGAACGAACTTGCGCAGCGCGTCGACCCACGGACCCGCCGCCTGTGCCCGTTTCAGCTTCTCGACCTCGATCGGCGTGTGGCTGACCACCTTGAGGAGCGCCTTGTGGCTCCAGACGTCGTGCTCGAGGGGAGCGATGTTGAGATCGCCGACGAGGATCGACCGGCGCGCCGCTGCGGTCCTGGCGTCGGCGGCCCAGGCGACCATCTCGTCGACGAAGGCAAGCTTGTGGGCGAATTTCGGGTTGACCTCGGGGTCCGGCTCGTCGCCGCCCGCCGGCACGTAGAAATTGTGTAGGTCCAGCCCGCATGCCCCATCGTCAACGACGACGCGCAAATGGCGGGCGTCGCCCTTGGCGCAAAAGTCGCGCCTCGAGGATGCGGACAAAGGCCATCGCGACACCGTAGCCACGCCGTGGTAGCCCTTCTGTCCGTTGATCGCGATATGCGGATAGCCGGCGTCGCGGAAGGCGGCATGAGGGAAATTGGCGTCCGGGCACTTCGTTTCCTGAAGGCAGAGCACGTCCGGCCTGTGCACGGTCAGATAACGCACGACGAGATCGATCCGCAGGCGAACCGAGTTGATATTCCAGGTAGTGACCGAGAAATCCAAAGGCTGCCCCGAAAGGTGAAGGAGGCCACAAGCCCGAGGCTGGAGCTCAAAGCAAGGGCCACGCTGCCGATTACCCACAGCGGGCTTTTAAGAAACGCTCGCCGCTGGCTTGGCGCCGGCCGTCGGTCACCGTCCTCGGCCAAGTTGGGTCGTGGGCAGGTTCTCGTCGATATGGAAGAGCGCCGGGTCGGGCTTCGTCTTCAGGTCGACGTTGAACAGGGTGACGACGGTCTGAAAGCCTTGCGCATCGATCACCGTCCACTGCTTGAGCGCGAAGGTCGCTGGATCAAAGATGAGCTCCAGATGCGCCGTGCCCCCAAGCGTCGCCTTGTCCTCGATCTCGATCGTGATCGAGCTGTCGTCCTGCGCCACGCTCAACACTTTCGTGTCCTTCGCGATGTCGATGTGGTCGGAGAGCAGGAATTTGAGCGGCGTCTGGCCGATGAAATATTCGTCCTGGGTGTTGAGCTTGTGGTCGATGATTGCGACGCTGCGTCCGTCCGCAACAATCTCGAAGCGCGCCGGCGCAACGTATTTGAACAGCATGCGGCCCGGCCGCTGGAGGGTCAGCTGACCTTCGGACCGCTTGCCGCCGGGACCGATCTGGACGAAGTCGGCGGTCATGACGCGGGCTGCGTCGAGCCAGGCGTTGGCGCGCGCCACCGCTTCCGACGCGGAGAGGGATGCGGTTGGCCCGCTCTTGGCCGGCTTGATTGAGTTCGCGGCGGTCCCCGTCGGGTGGAGCTCGAGCGGCTCGTTCTGGGCGAAGGCGCCGGGCGCAAGCGCAGCCCACAGGGCGAGCGCCAGCCATCGCAACGGTTTGGCCATCAAGTCCGTCCTTTCGACCCTTGCAGAGCGGCCGAATCAGGCCGGAACTATAGCCTTATCGCATGTCGGCATGGCGCAGCCTTTGGCGACCCACTGTGCTCTTTCTGTGGCGGCGCGGTTGGCCGCCTTCATGCGACGGCGAGCGCCGCATCGATCGCGTCGCCGAGGCGCTCCGCGATGGTCTCGATCTCTTGCGCTTTGACGATGAACGGCGGCGCGAGAAGGACATGGTCGCCCTGCACGCCGTCGATCGTGCCCCCCATCGGATAGACCATGAGCCCTCGCGCCATCGCCTCGCGCTTCACTCGCGCATGGACTTTGAGGGCCGGGTCGAACGGGCGCTTGCTGGCCCGATCCTCGACAAGTTCGAGCGCGCGGAAGAGGCCGCGGCCGCGAATATCGCCGACGAAGGGGTTGTTGGCGAACCGTTCGGCGAACCGCCGCTGCAGGAGCTCCCCGGCTGCCGCGACATTGGCCAATAGATTGTCGCGCCGGATGACGTCCTGCACCGCGAGCGCGGCGGCGGCGGCCATCGGGTGGCCCATGTAGGTGTGGCCGTGCTGGAACGCGCCCGAGCCGTTGGCGAAGGCCTCGAAAATCCGCTTCGTCAGCATGATCGCGCCGATGGGCTGGTAGCCGCCGCCCAGTCCCTTGGCGACCGTCATCAGATCGGGCGCGACGCCCTCCTGCTCGCAGGCGTGCAGCGTTCCCGTGCGTCCCATGCCGCACATGACTTCGTCGAGAATGAGCAGGACTCCGTAACGGTCGCAAATCGATCGGATGCGCCTGAAGTAGTCGCCGACAGGCGGCACGGCGCCGGCCGTCGCCCCGACGACGGTCTCGGCCACGAAGGCGATCACGCGCTCCGGGCCGATCTCGAGAAGCTTGTCCTCGAGGGCCTGGGCGGCGCGCGCTGCGTAAGCGGCGTCGCTTTCGCCCTCGCCTTGCAAACGGTACGCGTAGCAGGGATCGATGTGATGCGTCTCGATCAGGAGCGGCTCGAACTGGGCGCGCCGCCATGCGTTTCCCCCTGTCGCCAGCGCTCCCAGCGTGTTCCCGTGGTAGCTTTGACGCCGCGCGACGAGCGCTCTGCGCTGGGGCTCCCCCGTCTCGACGAAATATTGCCGGGCCATTTTGAGCGCCGCCTCGATCGCCTCGGACCCGCCGCTGACCAGATAGACGTGGTCAATGCCGGCGGGCGCGTCCTCGATCAGCCGGTCGGCGAGACGTTCGGCGACATCCGTGGTGAAGAATGCGGTATGCGCGTAGGCGAGGGCGTCGAGTTGCTTGCGCAGCGCCGCGATCACGTCCGGATGGCCGTGCCCGAGGCAGGACACGGCCGCCCCGCCCGAGGCGTCGAGGTAGCGCCGGCCTTCTGCGTCGATGATCTCGAGGCCCGAGCCCGAGACGGCGACCGGGTAAACAGTGTTTGCCGCGCGGTGCAAAATATGCGTCATTAGGGGTCCGGTCGAGGAGCCGCGTTCGGGCGCGCGGCCATTGTAACGGTCGGTGGGGACCAAAGAAATGACCGTGCAGACGCCCTTGACGACCGCGCCGAGGCGCGTCGTCATGGCGGTCGCGCCCAACGGCGGGCGCAAGACGAAGGCGGACCATCCGGCGCTGCCGATGAGCGCGGATGAACTCGCGCGGGCCGCGGCCGATTGCCTCGACCGCGGGGCGTCGATGATGCACTTGCATGTCCGGGATCAGGACGGCGGACATGTGCTCGATGCTGCCGCCTATCGGGCCGTCATCGCGCGGATTTGCCAGAAAGTCGGCGACCGGCTCGTCCTGCAGATCACCAGCGAATCGATCGGCCGCTACTCGCCCGCGGAACAGAGGGCGGTCGTCTTGCAGACGAACCCCGAGGCCGTCTCGCTGGCGTTGCGCGAGTTCGTCCCGGACGAAGCCGCGGAGAAGGATTTTGGGACATTCCTCTCCAAACTGAGGCAGATGCGGATCTGGCCGCAGTTCATCCTCTATTCTCCGGATGAGGCCCGGCGCCTCGCCCTGATGCAGAAGCGCGGCCTGATCCCGTTCGAGGATCCGGCCGTCCTCTATGTGCTGGGACGGTTCTCGCTGCTGAGGACCGCGGCGCCCGCCGACCTCCTTCCGTTCATCGCGCCGGACATGCCGCGCTTTTCCTTCTGGAGCGTCTGCGCCTTCGGCCGCCGCGAGGCGGGCTGCGCCGTCGCGGCCGCGCTCCTCGGCGGGCACGCTCGCGTCGGCTTCGAGAACAATCTGCTGCTGCCCGGCGGCGGACAGGCCGCGTCCAGCGCCGACCTCGTCGGCGCCGTCGCTCGGACGCTCGACGGCCTCGGGCTCGCGACCCAGTCCGCAGACGGCCTCAGGGAGCAGATCGCCGTGGCGATTCGCTGAAGGCCTTAACGGAACCTTACCTCGGCGGTCGCGTTCTTCGGCATCCTCATCGAGGAGGGAACCGATGAATATGCGAACCAAGCTTGTTGTACTGGTGTTTTCCGGGCTCGCCCTGTTAGGAATGTCCTCGCTCAGCGCCTCGGCGCGGATCGTCTGCAATGAGGACGGCGACTGCTGGCATGTTCAGGGCGAGTATACATATCCGCCGTCTGTTCAGCTCCAGATCCATCCGGACACTTGGCGCTGGAAGGACAAGGAACATTACGTCTGGAAGGAGCATCCGGGCCGCGGCTACTGGCATGGCGGCGCGTGGCAGGAGTTCTGAACCAGACAGTATCGCCGATCAACACAGAACGGCCGGGCTTAGCTCGGCCGTTTTGCTCATGCGATCACTTGAGCGAAGAATCCGGCGCTGTTTGGATCCCTATCGGCAAGCCAAGCCTAACGGCTACGACGCCGTCGGCGGCGGCTTGCTGCGAGAGCGAACAATCCAGTGCCCATGAGGACCATGCTCCCCGGCTCGGGGACCGCGGCGGTCGCGACCTCGAACTCGGTGATCGATCCCGAGAACTCGAAGTCGCCCGTCGAATCGTGGCCAGTGAACTCGAATATCGAGTTGGCATTCAGCAATCCAAGGTCCACAGCTGCCGGAAAGCCTGTTCCGGTCAAGAATGAGGGGTTGTCAGAATCCAGTCTGATCTCGAAGGTGTCGACCTCGTTTCCATAGGCCGCAAACGGCCCGTCGCTAATAATGAGCAATTCCTCGGGCCCGAAAAAACCGCTTCCGTTCTCAGCAACCCTCACGCTGAAACTCGAGGTGGAATACGTCTCCTGTGGAAACGCTCCGTAGGGGCCGATCGTCAGACTCAGGACTGACGGCGCTGACGTCGCTATGTATTGCCCAATGTCCGGCGAGGCATTTTGGTCGGGCAACGACGTATCGATGGTCATCGTCCCGTGCAATACGTCGCCCGTCTGCACGGACTGCAGGGTGAAATCGGACACATTTGCGACGGCTACGTCAATGCGGGCCGCGAAGTCGTACGTGATGGTAGCCGCATGGCTAGGCGTCGCCGCCGCAGCATCGCGACGACGAAGAAGAGCTTTCGAACGTCGATGATTTTGGAACGTGGCGCTCGCGCCACACCGACCGGGGCAAAAGCGGGCGTCGTGCACATCCTGCCCTCCTGGTAGAGCGGGCGACGTAACGCGGCAGATGGACAACAAGTTAATAAGCCAGTTCGGCGAAATGATGTTACGCATGCAGGCGTCGACAAAAGTTAGCCTGAGCGGTTCCGCGCCTCGCGAAATATCCCGAGCCATCAATGTCCATCGCACTTTGGGCCTCAGCGATCCGCCCCCTCCGGGCGTCCCCGACGAGGAAGGGCAGGGCGGGGTCCGTATGAGACCCGCTCCGTCGAATTGAAGGTCCGTGGCCTCGGCCCCGACGTCAATGCTACGACTGTCCCCGCTCGCGCCTTGACGAGCGCGCAAGACCGGCCATCGGCTTTCCCAGGAGCGACCGTTGATCGTCGTCCATTCCATTGCAAAGCCGCTCCAGGCGACGGACACGGCCAAGCCGACGCTCGTCGCGCGCAAGACCCTCGAGCCGGCCGAGCCGATCCCGCCCGGCGCGATCTGGATCGACATGCTCGCCCCGACGATCGAGGAGGACCAGAAGGTTCAGGCCTTCGTCGGCGTGCCGGTGCCGACCAGGGCCGATCCCGACTATACCGAGCCGCCCGAGGCGCACTATTCCGAAAACGGGGTGCGCTATCTTCACGCGCACTTCATCAGCGAGCCGGAGGACACGCCCGACATCACCGGCGTGACCTTCGTCATGGCGCCGACCACGCTCGTCACCGTCCGTTACGATCCCATCGAAACGTTCGACCTCTTCTCGCAGAAGCTCTGCAAGTCCTCGACGGGGCAGGCGCTTCATCCGGACGCGGTCGCGGTCGGCCTCGTCAACACCGGCCTCAACCGTTCAGCCCGCGCGCTCGGCAAGGCCGGCGAAAGCCTCGACCGGATCGCGAGCGCCGTCTTCCGGGCCAAGGGCGACCAGGGCAGTCGCAACCGGATCTATTCCGACACGCTTTGGGCGCTCGGGCGCGAGGACGAGAAGATCTCGAACCTGCGGGAGAGCATGGTCTCGATCGAGCGTCTTCTGCTCTTCCTGATCGGGGAAGCCGGCGCCGAGAAGGCGCCGAAGGCCGTGCGCGAGGCGACCAAGACGGCGCTGCGCGACCTGCAGTCGCTCGAGGAGGACGCGAGCTTCAAGGCGCAGAAGGTGCAGTTCCTTCTCGACGCCACCCTCGGCCTCATCAACCTGGCGCAGAACGACATCATCAAGCTCTTCTCGGTGCTGGCGGTCATCTTCATGCCGCCGACCGTCATCGCCTCGATCTACGGCATGAACTTCAAGACCATGCCCGAGCTCGAATGGCGGTGGGGCTATCCGCTGGCGCTGGTCCTCATGGTCTGCGCGGCGGTGTTGCCCTATGTCTTCTTCCGCTGGAAGAAGTGGCTCTAGGGCCAATTCTGCTTACGCCGGTGACTGCTTCGCTGCAAGAAGCGGGCCTTCGCCCGACGACTTGGCGAACGAGCGAAGTCGACCTTCGCTGCCCTTCAAGATCGGCCCGATGAATGGGGTGGTAAGCGCAAGAAAGCGGTCTTCGGCTCCTGTCGGTCGGCGTCTTCCACACCCCTGAACGCTGACCAGAATCCCCCCAACTTCAGAGTCTCCCCTTTGGGATCTGTAAACCCCTCGCCTTTAGGCGACTGGGATGCGACGGTTCGGGTATGCAAGATGCGAAGCCCGGAAGTCACACGATCTGGGACTGCAAGTATCATGTTGTGTGGATAACAAAGTACCGGTTTCCAGTGTTGGGCGGAGATGTCGGGCAACGGGCGCGGGAGTTGCTGCGGGAAATCGCGCGGGCACACGAGATGAGCATCTACGCAGGAGCGATCAATCGCGACCACGTGCATATGCTGATAGGGATACCGCCGCATCTGTCAGTGTCTCGGGCGGTGCAGTATCTCAAAGGCAAGAGCTCCCACAAACTGCTGTCGGAATATCAGTCGCTTCGCAAACGGTATTGGGGTCAGCATCTCTGGGGTCGGGGCTATTGGGTTGCCACGAGCGGCAACGTTACGGACGAGGTGTGGAAGAAGTATATTGAGGATCAAAAGCCCGAGGTTCCCGACGACAACTTCAAAGTCGTCTAGCGAGTTCGCAAGTCGGCCCTTGGGGCCGACCCAATCCGGCTTTAAGCCGTAACCCGAAGCCACCGCCTTTAGGCGGTGGTCGTTCACAAATAGCGGAGCAGACTGGCCCCTGTTCCGCACGGTCGAAGGGTTGCAACTAGGGGCTAGCCTTCGCGCAAGCCTATTGCGCCGGCTCGCGCACAAGAAATTGGCCGATAATCCTAACGCTGACAATGCGCGCGTGTGACCGTTGTCACAGCGCGTTCGCCTTATTTGGGGTACGTTTTACTTGGTCGGCCTCCAGACGCCTCCTGCAGTCCTGATACGAGGATTGAGATGAACAGGACACATGTAAACCACCGTCACACCCGCGCTTGGGCAGCAAACCGATAGAACTAAGTGTGCGTCGTCGGGAGACTTTGGTGATTACGGAAATATATGTATGAGCAAAGTATTTATATCCTATCGTCGCGACGACGCTAGTGGTAACGCCGGGAGGCTTTATGACCACATTGGAGAGAGACTAGGAGAAAATTCTGTATTCATGGACGTCGATACGATCCCACCAGGTGAGCGCTTCGATAACTATATCGATGACGCCCTTCGGAATTGTGACGTATGTTTAGTGGTTATTGGTAAGAGGTGGGGAGTAGAGCGCACTCACGACGATAATGACTTTGTAAGACGAGAGATTCTTGAAGCTTTTTCTCGTCGAATACGAGTGGTTCCAGCTCTATTCGATGGGGCCACGTTACCTCGCGCTGACGAACTCCCCCCTCAACTATCGGAGTTGGCTCTTTGTCAAGCTTACAATTTTGGCTCGGGTAGAGAGTTCAAGCACGAAGTAGCGGAACTTCTGACCGACATCGATAGGGCAATCAAAAAATCGCAAGAAAGGAAAAGACGACAAAATCGGGAGGCCCTCCAGACGGTTGCACTGCGACCCTATCAATTCCCGCTTTGGGTTCTTTTTATTTGTGGATTTATTATACTTTCTGCGTCGTTATCACTAACTTTAGCACCTGTCCAAGTACGCGCCCTTAGTAATTTATGGAAAGCCGAAGATGCAGCTGGAAAAGGCGATAGCTCAAATGCCATCTCGGCCTTCCGCAAGGTGCTTGCGGACGTCCCAACTTCCCGAGATTCGAAGATTAGCTTAGCTAAACTTCTGTTCGCAAA
>CAVZJZ010000025.1:0-29133 GCA_963775665.1 uncultured Alphaproteobacteria bacterium
CACGACCCTCTCGACCGGCCCTCGCCGCCCCGGCGACCCCGACGGGCCCAGCGCCTATCACGTCGTTCTGCTCGACAACGGCCGATCGTCGATGCTCGGCGGCGAATTCGAAGACATGCTGCGCTGCATCCGGTGCGGGGCCTGCATGAACCACTGCCCCGTCTACCAGGCGATCGGCGGACACGCCTACGGCTGGGTCTATCCGGGTCCGATGGGCGCAGTGCTGACGCCCTCCCTCATCGGCGTGGCTGAAGGCGGCCACCTTCCGAACGCCTCAACCTTTTGCGGGCGCTGCGAATCCGTCTGCCCGGTCCGCATTCCGCTGCCCAGGATGATGCGTCACTGGCGCGAGCGCGAATTCGAGCGCCATCTCTCGCCGGCGCCCTTTCGCTACGGGCTCGGCGCCTGGGCGTTTTTCGCCAGGCGGCCGGCGCTCTACCGGCTTGCGACAGGCATCGCCGCGCGCGCGATGCATCTGGCAGGGCGGAGCAAAGGGCGGTTTTCCTGGGCGCCGCTCGCTGGCGGCTGGACCAAATATCGCGATCTCGCCGCGCCTGAGGCAGCAACGTTTCAAAGCCAGTGGCGCGCGAAGAGTGGGGCGGTCAAGTGAGCGCGCGCGAGGCGATTGTCGCCAATATCCGCCGCTCGCTCGGCGTCACCGGCGCGGAAGAGCCCCGCCGGTTCGAGGTCGAGACGAGGCTGGCCAGGACGCCGGCCGGCGTCGTGCCGAAACGGGGCCAGGGCGACGCCGAGACCCGGGCCACGACCTTCAAGGCGGAGGCGGCGCGTGCGGCGGCCAGTCTCGCCGAGGTCGTGACGCTCGCCGACGTTCCCGAGGAAGTCGCCCAATTCTTGCGCGAGATCAACGCGTCGGCGAGCCTGCGCATGGGCGCGGACGAGCGCCTCGCGGCGATGCCATGGAGCCGGACGCCGCTCGAAATCTTGCGCGGGCCCTCGGACGGACACGATCTCAACGCCCTTTCGGTCGCCTTCGCGGCCATCGCGGAGACGGGGACAGTTGCGCTCGTATCCGGTGCGGACAATCCGACGACGCTCAACTTTCTGCCCGACAATCAAATCGTCGTCGTCAGGCGCGACGACATCTTCGCCGATTACGAAAGCGTCTTCCTGAGATTGCGAGATGCCTTCGGCAAGGGTTTCGCGCCACGCACGGTCAATTTCATCACCGGCCCATCGCGTTCGGCCGATATCGAACAGACCCTGCTCCTCGGCGCGCACGGGCCGCGGCGCCTCCACATCGTGATCGCCGGGTGAGCGCCCGACGCGGCCTTGGACGAGCGACCGCCGCCGCAAGAAAGCCGTTGTGCGAATCTAGGAACCGTTGCATGGCTTATGTGGCGCAGCGACGCCCGCTTCGAAGCGGGGAGTTGTCGTGCGGTCGGATTCTTGTCGGATGAAGTTACGTGGTCTGCTCGCCGGCGCGCTGATCAGCGCGCCGTTTTTCGCCTCAGGGGCGCCGGCGCAAACCGCGGCGCCGGCGGCTTCAACGCCGGCCGCGCCGAGCGCCGCGCCTTCAGGGATGGCTGCGCCAAGCCCGCCTGCTTCGACGCCGGTCCCATCGCCTGCCGCTTCCGCCCCGCCTCCGAGCCCGTTCATGCCCTCCGGGACGGGCGCGACCCCAGCCGTGGGCGCCGGCTCGCCTGTCGAGAGCCCCCCGCCCGCCGCCTCGTCGGCGACCCCAAATCCGATACCGGTGACGACGGCGCCTCCGAAACCGAAGAAGCTCCCGCCGCCCCCGCCGCCCCTCGAGACGGCGCTCTCGAGCGACCCGACGCCGACCGTTCAGCCAAACACCTTCTTCGCCACCGCCAAGGCGTCGGAACGGTATGGCGCGATCGTCGACGCCGGCGGCTGGCCGACCGACATCGTCGCGCTGCGTCCGGGCGCCAAGGGACCCGCAGTGGCGGAACTGCGCAAGCGCCTGGCGATCGAAGGCGATCTCGATGCGTCCCACGCGAGCGGCCAGGCGTGGGACGCCGAGCTGACGGCGGCAATCAAGCGCTTCCAGGCCAGGATGGGGCTGCGCGAGACGGGTGTCGTCGCGGGTGCGACGCTGAAGGCGATCAATGTGCCTGCGAAGGTGCGGTTCAATGAGATTGCCTCGAGCGCCAATCGTCTGGCGGGCGCGAACTTCCCTTTCGGCGACCGGTATGTCGTGGTCAACCTGCCGTCGACGTCGGTTGAGGCGATCGACAACAGCCGCGTCGCCCACCGTTATGTCGCCATCGTCGGCGACCCCGAACATCCCTCGCCGGAGATTGTCGCCCACATCCAGGTCGTCAACCTCAACCCGACCTGGACCGTGCCGACGTCGATCATCAAAAAGGAAATCATTCCGCGCATGCAGCGCGACCCGGGCTATCTCACGCGCGCCAAGATCCGCATCCTCGACGGCTCGGGCCAGGAGATCAATCCGAAGGCTGTGGACTGGAGCACCGAACGGGCTGCGAACTACACGTTGCGCCAGGATTCGGGCGCCAGCAATTCGCTGGGCTCGATTCGCATCGGCATGCCCAACAAGCTCGCCGTCTATATGCACGACACGCCCTCGAAGCGACTGTTCGGCGCTGACTACCGTTTCCTGAGCCACGGCTGCGTCCGCGTCCAGGGCGTTTACGATCTGGCCGAATGGCTGCTTGAGGGAACCGGGGGCGGGCCGAGCGGGGTCTGGGACAAGGCGGCGATGCAGGAGAAGGTGAACGCGCGCGCGCCCTACGACATTCATCTCGCGAAGTCCGTGCCCGTGATCTGGGTCTATTTGACCGGTTGGTCGAATAGCGACAGCGGTCCGGCCAATTTTCGCGACGACGTGTACGGCCTCGACACGGTTGGGGAAGCGCAGGCGAGCGCCCAACCGTCGCCGGCGCAATGAGTCTGCATACCTGCATTCAGCGCTCGCGCGGCGGAATGGCCGCAACGCCGCCAACGAAAGCGGCGATCTCATCTGCAGGGTAAGAGAGGCGGACGCGCTTTGTCGAGGCGGGCCGGTTGGCGAGCGACAGTCCAGGCCGCCATTCGCGGACAGGGCGGATTGGACGGGGCACGAAACCGCCGCCGCAGTTGGGACAGACGTTCATCAGGACGCCGACGGCGCAATCTGCGCAGAAGGTGCATTCGTAGGAGCAGATCCGCGCCTCGGTTGCATTCGGCGGCAGATCCCTGTCGCAATATTCGCAATTCGGTCTGAGTTCGAGCGCCACGCGCGCCTCCATTTTCGCGAGCTTGGGCAGCCATGGAAGGATCCGACAGATGACCGCCGAGCGCAAATCCACGGCCGCGTCACCTGAGCCAAAACGCCCGCTGCAGAATCGGGTCGATCCCTTCGGCGAATTTCACGCCGTCGCCGCGCGAGGCGCAATGATGGGCAATCGCGGCGGACGGGTGCATCGCGACGGTCGGACGCTCGGCTCGCGACGTTGGACGAACAAACGCTGGATCGTTTGCGTTTGCGCGTTCAAGGGCCGCCGGCGCGAGGTGTGGGGCCGGAGCTATACCGAACTCTTCTTTCTCGACGAGCCGACGGCGCTCGCCGCCGGCCACCGCCCCTGTTTCGAATGCCGCCGCGAGGCGGCGAAAACGTTCCTCGCCGCCTTTCCAGACGGCGCCGGATTCGGCGCGGACGCGATGGACGAGGTCCTGCATCGCGAGCGTCTCGCTGACGGACGGAAGCGCGTCTGGCGTTCCCGGCTCGGCGCGCTGCCCGACGGAGCAATGATCGTATGGGACGGTGGCGCCCACGCGCTGCAGGACGGGAAGCTGGCGCCCTGGAGCTTCGAGGGCTATGGCGCGCCGCTGACGCTTCCGGCCGAAACCGAGGTCGATGTTTTGACGCCGCCATCGACGGTCGCGGCGCTCGCAGCGGGCTATCGGCCGCAATGGCGCGGCCATTCGACGCGCCCCGCTTGACGGGTCGCCTCGGCTTAGCCGAAACTCGCTGAAAATATCGGAGGAAGCGATGCTGCGAGCGTTGATCAGCGCCGCCGTCCTGGCGACGACGGTTTCATCGGCCTTGGCCGGAGACGTGAAGGGCGAATGGGCCCGCGACGATGGCAAAGCCAAGGTGCGTATCGGAAGCTGCGGGGGTGACGCCGTCTGCGGCTCTCTCTCCTGGCTGCGCGACAAGGATGATCCCGGGAAAGTCGGGCAACAGGTGTTCTTCGACATGAAGCCGAGCGGGGGGGACGCCTGGACCGGCCGGGCCTTCAATCCGGAAGACGGCAAGACTTATTCCGGCAAGATGACGTTGTCGGGGGACCGTCTCGTCACCGCCGGCTGCGTGCTCGGCGGGCTGATTTGCAAGTCCATGAACTGGACGCGGGCGCGCTAAGCGCACCCGTCCGCGCCGACGAGCGGCGGTCTATGCAATTGTGCGCAGGCCGCTCATGCGCCGACGGTTGCCGCCAACGACGCCGAGACCGGCGAAGCCCAACATCAACATGGCCCAGGCGGGCGGCTCGGGAATGGACGTTATGGTCCAGGTTCCCGCACTCAACTCATTGTAAGAGTAGTAACTGTCCTGCTGGATGGATGGAATATAGATCAGATCGGCAACGCCGTATGTCGAGGGAAGATTGAAGCTCGCGACTTCCTCCTCGTAGGGCGTGGGTGGGTATGCCGGCGGCGGAAGACCCGGCGCTACGACGTCCGTCTGGGTTGTGAACTGGTAGTCGGTGATATTGCCGGCGGCGTCGGTCGAAAAATTCATGCTGTAGATGACGCTACCCGGATCGGCGCTGGAATAATGGAGCGTGCCGAGCGACAGCGACCAGCTTGTGACCGGTCCTGCAAATCCTTCATCCGTTTCGTTCGGCAACAAAGCGGTCGGCGAATAGAAGGTGAAACTGATGAAATCGCTGGTGGTGAACGGCGCTTCGACGTTCGTAAAGTCGTTGCCGGTGTAGGCATAACGGTACTCGCTTGCCGACGCGCCGCTCACGGCCAGACTTCCAATAACGAGGGCGCCGATCGATTTTCGCATCGCAGACCTCTGTCAATCCGTCCAGTTCACCCTGATGCTACGACCTTACCGCCCAAATGAGGACCGCGGACGAGGATCGCAAAGCGGACTCGAGCGCTGACCCGGCGACCGGACCGCTTGCGCTGTCCCTATGGCTTGGTGATGGTAGAGGGGCCTAAGGGTCGCGTCTTGCTCCAGTGCGCACGGATTCGGGCCGCAACCGCACAAATGCTCTCGCGAGGCCAGATCACGAGACTTCCGGGAGAGGCGGTTTCAGGTCATCTCGCGCGCCGCGTGGCCGTGGGCGTCTCGCCGAAATGTGATCGGAATGCTCGATTGAAATGTGAAAGATCGCCGAATCCCGCCATCGCGGCGATGTCGCTGACCCGAAGGCGGGCATTCAGCGGATCGCGCAGGGCCTGGCGCGCTCGTTTCAGGCGCAGTTCCCGGACATACGCGGAGAACGAAAGTCCGGCGGCTTCCAGCAATTGTTGGATGTAACGCTCCGACAGATGAAGTCTGCGCGCGACCGACGCAGCGCTGAGATTGGGATCGGCAAGCCGGAGCGTAATTTCCCGAACCACCGCCTGGAGCCGCGCCGCCTTGATCCCGCCAAAGGCGTCCGCGCGGGCGATCTCGCCGGCCGGATCGAACACATGCCCCAGCAATTCCCGAACCTGTTGATCCGCCAATCGGGCGACCGAATGGGAAAGCCCGCGGGGCGCCGAGATCAGCGGGACGAGATAGGAGCCGAGGATCGCAAATGCGGCCTCGTCGAGGCGGATTGCGCGATGAAGCCGTCGCTCGGCCTCGGGCGCGATGCTGCGCGCGGTCTCACGCCCGATACAAATCGAGAACCCTCCAATGCCGCCTGGGGCGCTGAGGCTACTGACCGTGTTTAGTGAGGAGATTACCGCCTCTCCGGGCCCGACACGCGCCTGATCGGCGCCGCTCCGGACCTCGATGGCTTTCGTCAGGGGCAGGGAGAAAATAAGGGCGTCGTCGCCGTCACGAATGAGATCGCGGGTGCGTTTGACCACGCTCGGCGTCGACCGCCGGTCGATGATCGTGACGTTCGGCAAGCTCAATACCCGCAGCGCGGTATGAAAGTTCTTTCTGTCGGGCACATCGACATCGACGCGGATGACGCGCAGCATCAGTTCCTCGCGCCAAGCGTCGAACCGGTCGCGTTCGTCGAAAGCGTCACTCGACAGCATGAGCGGCGCCGAATAATTGACTTCCTCCACCATCGTGGGCTCGACCGGCTCCCCTCGGGCCAATGTTCCGCAGTTCGGCCGTTTCCGCAAGGTCGGCGACGGCAGGACGCGGCCTCAGGCGTCTTCCTGCCCGACCATTTTCGCCGGATCGACGAGGCGGTCAAAATCCGCCTCGGTCACATAGCCTAATTCGAGCGCCGCCACCTTCAGTGTCGTGTCCTGCGCCGCTGCCCGGTGCGCGATCTCGGCGGCCTTGTCGTATCCGATCGCCGGCGAGAGCGCGGTGACCAGCATCAGCGAGCGGTCCACGAGTTCGGCGATCCGTCTCTCGTTCGGCTCGGCTCCCTCAACCAGAAACTTGCGGAAGTTGACCGAGCCGTCCGAGAGGAGCTCGATCGACTGCATGAGATTGACGATGATGAGCGGCTTATAGGCGTTCATCTCGAAATGGCCGCCGGCGCCACCGAGGCCGACCGCGACATCGTTGGCCATGACCTGGATGCAGAGCATCGTCATCGCTTCGGTCTGGGTCGGATTGACCTTGCCCGGCATGATCGAGGAGCCCGGCTCGTTTTCGGGCAATGCGAGTTCGCCGAGTCCCGCGCGCGGCCCACAGGCGGCAAGCCGGATGTCGTTGGCGATCTTCGCCAGGGAGACTGCAAGCGTGCGCAAGGCGCCCGAAAGATGGACAAGCGCGTCGTGACCGCCCTGCGCGGCGAACTTGTTGGCCGCGGGGACGAAGGGCGCCGAGGTCAGGCGCGAAATCTCTCTGATCGCCGCCTCAGCGAAGCCGCGCGGCGCGTTGACGCCGGTGCCGACCGCCGTCCCGCCGAGCGCGAGCGGATAGAGGCCCTGAAGCGCCAATTGAATCCGCTCGATGTCGTCGGTCAGCATGGCGGCGTAGCCTGACCATTCCTGGCCGAGGGTCAGCGGCGTCGCGTCCTGCAGATGGGTCCTGCCGATCTTGACGATATGCCCCCATGCCTCCGCCTTGGCGCCGATCGCGGCGCGGAGCATGGAGACCGCCGGAATGAGACGGGTCGAGACGCTGATCGCGGCCGCGATATGCATCGCGGTCGGAAACGCGTCGTTGGTCGACTGCGACATGTTGACGTGATCGTTCGGGTGGGCGGGGCGCTTTCCGCCCAGCGGCAGGCCCTCAATCTCGGCGACACGGTTGGCGATCACCTCGTTGACGTTCATGTTGAACTGCGTGCCGCTGCCACTCATCCAGACGTGCAAGGGAAACATGTCCCGATGCCGCCCCGCGAGAATCTCGTCGCAGGCTTGCAGGATCAGCCGATGCTCCTTGGCGGTGAGGCGCCCCTGCGCGCGATTGGCCTCGGCCGACGCCCGCTTCACGATCGCGAAAGCCGCGATCATTTCGTCCGGCATGAGATCGCGGCCGATGCTGAAGTGCTCGATCGCCCGCTGCGTCTGGGCGCCCCACAGCTTGCCCTCGGGGATTTCGACCGGGCCGAGGCTGTCGGTTTCGGTGCGGCTATTTGACAAAGCGTCTCTCCCGTCGGTTCGAAGGGAACGCCCAAAAGATCGCGGCGCCGCTTCAGCGGATTCCGACTTTTCGGCTTAAGCCGCCCGAACGGTCGGGAACGCGATCTCGATCAGCGTGCCTTGGTCGCGCCGGCTCTTGATCGAGAATTCCGCCCCGTTCGCTTCGACCAGCGCCTTGGTCAACGGCAGGCCGAGGCCGGCGCCGCCTTTTCGACGCGCGTGGCCGACCTGGCTGAAGGGTTCCAGCGCGAGGCCGACTTCGCTTTCGCTCATGCCGACGCCGGTGTCGCGCACTCGGATGACGGCTTGTCCTGCATTGTCCACCGCCGTCGACACGATGACCTGGCCGCCGGGCTCGTTGAACTTCACTGCATTCGACATCAGGTTCAGCATGATCTGTTTCAGCGAGCGCTCGTCGACCATCACCTGCGGCAGGCGCTCGAACAGCGACACGCGCATGATGATGCGCTCGCGCGCAGCCTGGGGCTGCATCATCGAGATGCATTCGCGGATGAGGCTGTTGGCGTCGACCGGCGCGAAGGCGAGTTCAAGCTTCCCGGCTTCGATCTTGCTGAGATCGAGGAGATCGTCAGCGAGGCTCATCACATGCTTCCCCGACGCATGGATGTCCTTCAGATAATCCCTGTAGCGCTCATTGCCGATCGGTCCAAAGCGTTCCTCCATCATGACCTCGGCGAAGCCCAGGATGGCATGCAGAGGCGTGCGGATCTCGTGGCTGACCTGAGCGAGGAAGTCCGTTTTCGCCGCGCTTGCGACAAGCGCAGCATCGCGCGACGCCGCCAGTTTCCGCTCCGCTTCGCGCTCACCGCTCGTGTCCTTGATGAGCGCACAATAATGGGGCGCGTCGGGGGGACCGATCCGCGCCAGCGTCAAGGCGAGGCTCAGCGCCGCGCCGGCGCGGTCGCGGCCCACAACCTGGATCGGACCGGCCGGGGTGGGGAGATCACCCTCACGGCTCAGGCTCTCGAGCCGAGCGGTCGTTTCGGGATGGCTCTGCGGCGCAAGCAGCATGAGAACGCTTTCGCCGAAGACGTCCTTCTCGTCGTAGCCGAAGAGTTTTTCCGCCGGACGGCTCAAAGACTGGATTCGTCCGGCCGAGTCGAGGGTCACCGCGCCGTCGGCGGCGAGATCGAGCATGTCCTGCAGATCGCTCGCCGAACCGTTACGGCTCCGCGTCTCCTCGCCGGCGGGCCGGCGCTCGAGATCCTCCCCGCGCAGCCGGCGAAACGCGATCAGCGTCGCCGGCGCGCCGTCCCAGTTCACCGCCTGCGCAAGGCCGTCGACCGCGATCGGCCGGCCGTCCGCGCTGACGATCTGCAAGCCGCCGCGATCCGTCATCGACATGGTTTGAACATCGCGTCCGTGGAACATGGTCGCGAGGCCGCCCGACGCCCCGAAGTGCTCGAGATTGCGATAGCCCAGGAGATCGAGCAGCGTGTGATTCAGATAAAGCGTCTTCGCGTCGCGGACGATAAGCACGCCGATCGGCAGTCGATCGAGAATCGCCCAGGCGTTGCCAACGGCGGTCTCGAGGGGAGGCTCGGCGTCGGTCCCCGGTTCTTGGGCTTCCGCGGGCGGCGAGGGCGGAGGGGATTCGGACGCTTCGGCGACCGGAGGCCTCGCCTCGGATCCTTCGTCCCGGCGGGCGCCCGGAGATCGGCCGACCAGCGCGCGTGCGATTTCCCGAAAAGCGTCACGCTCGCTCTTGCTGAGCTCGACGCTCTCGCCGCCCGAGCCCTGTCCCGGTTCGATCGCCAGCGCATCCAGGGCTCCGGGGCGGATCGGAACGACCTTGGAGGCCGAGGCGTGCGTCTGGCGAAGAACATAGATCTCGGCGGTGCGTTCCGGCGCCGCATTCGCGGGCGCGCCCGCGGCCTCGCCAGAAGGGCCATCCTCCGGCGTCCCCGACTTCGAAGCGGCCTCCCCTGCAGCCAATTCGGCGGCCTCATCCTCGTCGGCGCTTTCGGGCAATGCGGGAACAAGCTCGCTCCCGTCGGCGGTCGCTTCGGCAAGGGTCTTTTCCGCCTCGCCCTCAGCCTCAGCTTTCAGGACCCGCTCGCCCTGACCATTGTTATCGACCGCCGGGACGAGGCTGGGTCGTTCGGCCGGCTCATCGCCGGAGGTCTCGAACGCGAGCGCATCCGGACTCGCGGCGCCGGCGACCTCGAACTGATCAGAGACGGTGATCGTCTCGACAATCCGCCCGAAACCGCGGAAACCCGCAAAGTCCCGGCCTTGTTCGAAGATTGGCGCGGCCGAGAGCCTCATCAGCAACCGGCGATTCTCGCCTGCCAAGGGCCAGACGACGGGCACGTCTGCGAATGTCTCTCGCGTCGCGACGGCGCGAACGATCTCCTCGCCGCGCTCGAGTCCCGCTCGCCGTCGCAACGCGTCGAGCGTTTCGCCAGGATGGGGCGCGTTCGCGCCGAGCGCCGAGATGAGCGCAGGGTCCGGCGCGCCGAAGCGGCCCTCCCTGTCGAGCGACCAGAGAAAGCGGAACTTCGACGGCGGCTTGGCGGCGTCGACGACCACGGGCGCCCCCGATGGCGGACTGTCTGGCGCGGCGCCGGCAGGCGGAGGCTCGTCGCGCGGGGCGCTCGCGGCCGGCGCCCAAAGAACCAGAAACGCCGGACCGTCGGCCGCTTCGACGCGCGCGCAGCGCAAATTGCGGCCTGTCGATCGCCCCTCCAGCACAAAGCGCATCCTCTCGAGGCGCGGCGCCTCCCCAATCGGCAGCGTCACGGCCAGATGACGCAAGCGGCGGGCGGTCGGTCCCTTGCCCGCGAGAAGCCGGCTCTGAAGGTCCGAGCGGTCTCTTGCGCCAAAGAGCTCGAGCGCCTCGGGCGTCGAGAAGGCGATTTGCGCCTTCGCATTGATGATGAGGAGAGCATGGCCGCCGCGGCGATCCGATCCGGGCTGCACGGCGTCGAATAGGGCGCTCGCGGCCCCGGGCGTCAGGGTCGAGTTGTCGTCTGAGAATATCGGCGGCGAAACGGTCAAAGGCGGCTCGCGATTGAATCTTGTCGCTCAGTCCGCGCGCTGATGCTTGCTGCGACGACGCGGGCGGTTAGGGAAAGCTTAACCCTGTTGTTTGGATTCCACCACGCCTCCGCGGCGCGGACTCCGGGTAGGGTTAAAATTCTCTGGTGCGCTGCAAAAACTATGTTGCACTGCAGCAAAAACTGCTATATAAGGCGGCACGCAGTGGATGAGAGATCATTTGCTACTGAACCATGTGAAAGGGATGAAGATGTCCAATTCTCCGTTTGAGGTCCCCAACGAGTTGCGTGATTTCGCCGAGCGCAGCGTCGAGCAGGCGCGCAAGGCTTTCGAGGGCTTTCTCTCGGTCGCGCAGAAGACTGCCGGCGCCACGGGCGAGATTCCGGGTGCGGCCGGCGCAAAATCGGTCGGCGCCCATGTCCTCGCCTATACCGAGCAGAACGTGAACGCGGCTTTCGAGCTGGCGCACAAGTTGGTCAGGGCGAAGGATCCGCAGGAGGCTTTCGCGCTCCAGAGCGAATATCTGAAGACGCAGCTCGCCGCCTTGCAGACGCAGGCCAAGGAGCTCGGCGTCGCACTCCAGAAGAGCGTCACCCCCGGTTCGCACTGAGATCCCCGCCCTATCTCCAGCCTCCCAGTCGAAAAGAAAAGAAAGGAAAAATCATGGCCGCATCATCGAAGAAAAACGCCGCTCCGCAGACTGCCCCCGTCGCCGCCGCTGAGCCGCTTCCGGAGATCCTGAATCCCGCCGGAGTTGCGGCGGAAGTCGCCGAGGCGGTGGCTGAGCCGGTCGCCGCTATTCAGCAAAGCGTCCGCGCAGCGTTCGAAAAGGGCGTCGCCGAATCGCGAGCCGCCTTCGTCAAGGCGAAGGTGTCGGCGGACGACGTCGCCAACGCTTTCGAACAGAGCTTCACTGCGGCGAAGGACGGCGTGATCGCCATCAACGCGAAAGCCCTCGAGGCGCTGCGCGCGAACACCGAGGCCAATTTCGAGTTCGTGAAGGCTTCATTCGCCGTCAAGTCGCTCTCCGACCTGGTCGCCTTGCAAGGCGAATTCACCCGCAAGCAGGTCGACGCCATCACGGTGCAGGCCAAGGATATCGGCGCCCTGACGCAGAAGACGGTGACCGACGCCTTCGAGCCGCTCAAGGACCACGCAGCCAAGTCCCTCAAGATCGCAGTCTGAATCGAGCAGCGCGCCTCCTCCCACGAGCGTTGCTCCCGCGCCGCCCGCAAACCAGCGGGCGGCGTCTTTTTTCGCGGGCGAGGGCGTTTAACGGCGGGCTCGCAAGGCCTTGCAACGCCGCGCCTTTGACACTAGTTTCCGGCCGACCTCGTCAGGCCGCCATAGCTCAGTTGGTTAGAGCGCTAGATTGTGGATCTAGAGGTCCCCCGTTCGAGCCGGGGTGGCGGTACCATCTCATCATCCTGCGGTAGAGATGTTCGCGCCTGAGGAATCGGCGATGGTCTTCGGCTCGTACGGGCAGATGTCGAGCAGAACACACGCGCCGCACAAGGGTTTCCGCGCCTTGCAGACGTAACGCCCGTGCAGAATGAGCCAGTGGTGAGCGTGGTGCAGGAATCGTTCGGGGACGACGCGCATGAGCTCGTCCTCGACCTCGCGCGGCGTGTTGCCGGGCGCAATCCCGAGGCGGTTGGCGACGCGAAAGACGTGTGTGTCGACCGCGAGCGTCGGCTCGCCGAAGGCGGTGTTGAGGACGACGTTGGCGGTCTTACGGCCAACCCCCGGCAGAGCCTCGAGCGCGGCGCGGTCACGCGGCGTCTCTCCGCCATGCTGCTCGACGATGGCGCGCGAGAGCGCAATGACGTGCCTCGCCTTCGAACGATAGAGGCCAATCGTCCTGATCCGCTCGGCGAGCGCCTCTTCCCCTAGCGCCGACATCTTCTCCGGGGTGTCGGCGACCGCGAACAGCGACCGGGTCGCCTTGTTGACGCCGGCGTCCGTCGCCTGCGCCGACAGCACCACCGCCACCAGGAGCGTGAAGGGATTGACGGATTGGAGCTCGCCCTTCGGCTCGGGCTCGGCGGCAGCCAGCCGTTCGAACACCGCTTCAGCCAGCGCCGCTCGCTTTTGCAAAGACATCTTTCTCATCGCCGCGTTATAGGGGCTCCGGCTTCAACAGGCCAAGCGCGGCCGCAACGTTCGCGTCTTGCCTTGCGGCGCCGCAACACGCATTATGCGCCATGGGCCAGGGCCTTTGTCGGGCGGGCATCGACTCGGCGGCGAAATGGGAGGAAATCTTGATGAGGGCTGTCAAGCGCGGATTTCTGCTAGCGGGCGCGCTCTGCGCCTCCCTGGCGGCGGCAGGAGGGGCTCTTGCCGCCCCGAACAAGGTGGTGATCGGCCTCATCGACGACATGTCGGGCCCCTACGCCGACGTGATCGGCGCCGGCGGCGTCGAGGCGCTGAAGATGGCGGTCGCCGATTTCGGCGGCACGGCCCTGGGGCAGCCGATCGACGTTCTGACGGCCGATCACCAGAACAAGCCCGACATCGGCCAGCAGAAATTTCGTGAGTGGGCCGACACGTCCGGCCTGACAATGCTGCTCGGCGGCTCCAACACCGGCGTCAGTCTCGCGATGAATGCGGCCGTCAAAGAAAAGAAGATCCCGTTCTTCGCCATCGGCGCCGCGGGCGCGTCGCTCACGGGCAAAGACTGCACGCCCTATACGATCCATTACGGCTACGACACGACGGCGCTGGCTAACGGAACCGCAAGAACCATCCTGGCAGAGGGTGGCAAGAGCTGGTTTTTTCTAACCGCCGATTATGCGTTCGGGACTCAGCTCGAGAAGGGCGCCTCGGATGTCGTGAAGACTGGCGGCGGCAATGTCGTCGGCGACGTCCGCGTGCCGCTCGGAACGTCTGATTTTGCCTCCTATCTCCTGCAGGCGCAGGGGTCGGGCGCGCAGGTGCTGGGGCTCGCCAACGCGGGGACGGATTTCTCCAATTCGCTGAAAGCCGTCTCCGAGTTCGGCCTGACCAAGACGATGCGGCCGGCGGCGCTGCTGGTGTTCCTCTCCGACATTCACGCGGTCGGTCTCGACATCGCCCAGGGTCTGGTGCTGACGACCGCGTGGTACTGGGATCTGGACGATCGCACTCGCGCCTTCGCCAAGCGCTTCAACGAGAAGGTGAAGCGCATGCCGACGTTCCCGCAAGCTGCTGTCTATTCGGCCACCCTGACCTATCTGAACGCGGTCAAGGCCGCCGGCACGACGGATTCCGACAAGGTGATGGACGAACTGCGCAAGACGAAGATCAACGACGCTTTCGTTCAGGACGGAGTCATCCGCGCCGATGGGCTGCTCGAGCACGACATGTATATCATGGAGGTCAAGAAGCCGTCGGAGTCGAAGGGCGACTGGGACTTTTACAAGCTCCTCAAGACGATGAAGGGCGAAGAGGCGTTCGGCAAGCTCGCCGACTCGGCCTGCCCGCTGGTCAAGAAATAGAATCGCGCGGAGGCGTGACGGCTGGCGCCGTCGCGCCATTGTGATTGTGACTTCCGCCGCGCCCTGTCGCGGAGCCTTTCCGACTCAATTCTCGCCGGCGCCGCGCCTGGCGACGCTACTCAGCCCGGAACGGCTGTGATAACCTTTGCGGAGAGCCAAACGGCCAGGCGCCGCTTCACGGAGTTGGCCATGCAATACGACAACACCCCCCAATCCTCGAACATCGAAGATCGGCGCGGCCAGGGCGGCGGCGGCGGAATGGCAGGCCGCGGCGGGCTCGGCATCGGCGCGATCATCGTCGTGTTCGCGATCAGCTATTTCACCGGCATCTCTCCGCAGGTGCTGATGGGCGGCGCGGAGATGCTGACGCGCCACAGCGGCAGCGACACGGCGTCGACCCAGCCGGCGACAACAGGGCCGGCGGCCGATCCGAACGATCCGATGCGAAACTTCCTCTCGCATGTGCTCGGCCAGACGGAAGAGGTGTGGACGACGGTGCTGCCCGCGCAGGCGGGCGTGAATTATGTCCCGACCCCGCTCGTCCTCTACGACGGCGCGACCCGTTCGGGCTGCGGCGGCGCCCGCTCGGCGATGGGGCCGTTCTACTGCCCGATCGACAAGAAGGTCTATCTCGACACGTCCTTCTTCCGCGACATGAAGACGAAATACGGCGGCGGCGGCGAATTCGCCTATGCCTATGTGGTCGCGCACGAAGTCGGCCATCATGTGCAGGATGTGCTCGGCATCCTCGACAAGGTCGACGCCGCGAAAGAACGCGTCGGCCAGACGCAGGCCAACGCCCTCTCGGTCCGGGTGGAGCTCCAGGCCGACTGCCTCGCCGGGCGTCTGGGCGGCGAACGCCAATTCGAAGTGGAAGATCCTCGAGCCGGGCGACGTCGAGAAGGCGCTGGCGACCGCGCAGGCGATCGGAGACGACCGGCTGCAGACCGCGGCGCGCGGCTACGCCGTGCCGGACAGCTTCACCCATGGCTCGGCGGCGCAACGCCAGCAATGGCTGACCGCCGGCCTCAAGAGCGGCGACATCCGCTATTGCGACACGTTCTCGAAGTGACGGCGCAATCGGTTTGATCATGCGGGCGGCCGGAGCGGGCCGCCCTTTTTGGGGGGATCATGTTTCGCAAGGTCCTGACGTCCGTCGCGGCGCTCGCAATCGTCGCGACGCTGGCGCCGCCAAGCTCGGCCTTCGCCTGTACGCGGGTCTTATGGAACAGTGGCGGCCCGGCCATCCTCGTCGGGCGCACGATGGACTGGCCGGAGTCGACCGATCCGATCCTGACCGTTCTGCCGCGCGGCCTCAGGCATGACGGCGGCAAGCTCGGCAAGGCGAGCCTCAACGACCCCAATCCGGCGGTCTGGACGTCGAAATACGGCAGTCTCGTCACCCAGCTCTATGGGCTCGGCTCCGCCGACGGGATCAACGAGCGCGGCCTCGCCGCGCACATGCTCTATCTCAACGCCACCGACTTCGGCGCCCGCGACAAGACGCTGCCCGGCGTGCAGGCCGGCCTCTGGGCGCAATATGCGCTCGACAACGCGGCCGGCGTCGCCGAGGCGCTCGACCTTCTGATGAAGATCCAGCCCATTCCGATCGAAGCGCACGGCCACAAGGCCAACGTCCATCTCGCGCTCGAGGACGCCAGCGGCGACTCGGCGATCATCGAATATATCGACGGCAAGCCGGTCGTGCATCACAGCCGCGACTTCCGCGTGATGACCAACGATCCGAGCTACGACCAGCAGCTCGAGCTCCTCAAAGGCCAGGACTTCTCGAAGCCCTCGAGCGAGATGGCGCTGCCCGGCAACGTCAATCCGCGCGACCGCTTCCAGCGCGCCTCCTATTATCTCTCCATGGTTCCGACGCCGAAGACCGCGCGCGAGGGCGTGGCCTCGGTGCTGGCCATCATGCGCAACGTTTCGGTTCCGTTCGGCGCGCCCTACAAGGGCTTCGGCGTCTACAACACCGAATACCGGACGGTCGCCGACACGACCGACAAGATCTATTTCTTCGAATTGACGACGAGCCCGAACGTCATCTGGACGGACCTCAGAAAACTGGACTTCCGCCCCGGCGCGCCGGTGCGGGTTCTCAACCCGGACTCGCTCGACCTCAGCGGCGACGTGTCGGGCGACTACCGCCGCGCGCCCGCGCCGTTCTGAAGACCCTCATCCGGCGCCCTCGCCCGCTCGCGGGAGAGGGTTGGGGTGAGGGCGATCTCACCCCCGCTTTTCGCTGTCGAGATGCCCCTTCGCGGGGCCGGATAGCGCTCGCCTTTACTCGGCGATCAGCATCTCGTTGTGGCCAGTCCCGTAGAAATCGCCGGTGTCGATGAGGGTCGCGCCGGAATCGAGCGCCGCATGGATGGTCGCGATGCTCTCGGCGCGGTCGGCGGGCCCGTAGAAATCCGACATGCCCATGCAGCCGAGGCCGATGGCGCCGACCTCCGGTCCGCTCGCGCCCAGTTTTCGCCGTTGCATCATCGTCTCCTTGAACTGGCTCGACGCGCGGGCCGCGCGCCGCGAGGCCGCGCATTCGTCCTGCCCGCGCAGTTGAAGAGTCGATCGCCGAGGCGCATTCTGCGCCAAAGGTCTTCGGAGGCAACCGGGCATTTTCTCGAGCGCATTGGGAGACGACGCCATGGACGGACCGACACCCACCACGAATCCCTATCTCGCCGGCAATTTCGCGCCGGTGCGCAGCGAGGACGACTACGACCTCGACGTCGCCGGAGAGATTCCGCCCGGCCTCCGGGGCGCCTTCTACCGCAACGGGCCGAACCCCCAGTTCGAGCCGCGCGGCCATTATCACTGGTTCACCGGCGACGGCATGATCCACGCCTTCTTCGTCGAGGGCGGCAAGGTCGCTTATCGCAACCGCTACGTCCGCACGCCGAAATGGCAGCTCGAACACGCCGCCGGCAGGGCGCTGTTCGGCGGCTTCGATCCGAGGGCCGCCGACCCTTCCGTCGACGGGCAAGGACAGCGGCGTCGCCAACACCAACATCGTCTGGCACGCGGGCCGTCTGATGGCGCTCGAGGAAGCGCACAAGCCGTTCGAGCTCGATCCCGGGAGCCTCGAATCCCGCGGCTATGCCGAGCCCTATAAAGGCCGCGTCACCGCCCATCCCAAGATCGATCCCGAGACCGGCGAGATGGTCTGGTTCGGCTATTCGGTCGGGGCCGGCTGGTTCACCAAGACAATGTCCTATGGCGTGACCGACGCCAACGGGCGTCGTAACGCGGCGCGACGATTTCGAGGCGCCCTTTTCGAGCATGGTGCACGACTTTCTGGTCACCCGCCGGCATGCGCTCTTCCCCATCCTGCCGCTCACCGGCGATCTTGCAGCGCGCGATGCGCGGCGGGCCGGCCTACGCCTGGGAGCCCGACAAGGGCGCCCATGTCGGCGTGATGGCGCGCGACGCCGGCGTCGAGACGATGCGCTGGTTCGCGACCGACGCCTGCTACGTCTTCCATCCGATGAACGCCTGGGAAGAGGGCGACGCGATCTTCGCCGACGTGATGGAATATCCGGTCGCGCCGCTGTTTCCCAATGCGGACGGGTCCATGCCCCAGCGCTCGTCCGCCAGGCTCATGCGCTGGACCTTCGACCTCGCGGCCCCGTCCAACACGATCAAGCGCGAGCCGCTCGACGACCTGGCCGGCGAATTTCCGCGCTTCGACGAAAGGCGCGCGGGCCTGAGCTACCGGCAGGGCTGGTTCGCAGGACGGGCCAACGGGCGCGAGGGCGGCGCGTTCGACTGCATCGCCCATGTCGACCTCAAGACCGGAAAGCGAACGACCTATGGGTTCGCCGCGGGCGACGCGCCGGGAGAGCCGGTCTTCGTCCCGCGCTCGGCCGATGCGTCGGAAGGCGACGGATGGATCCTCGCCGTGGTCTATCGCGGCGCCGAGGACCGCAGCGATTTCGTCGTCTTCGACGCCGGGGCGATTGAAGCCGGTCCCATCGGCGCCGCCAAACTGCCGCGGCGGGTTCCGTTCGGCTTCCACGGGAACTGGCGGCCGGCATAAAGCATTGCGGCCAAAGGCGCCGGTTTCGTTTCGGGACGGTCTTGACGGTTTCGCTGCGGAGCGCTATCTATTCGTTCATGTTTTGTTCCAACGGACACCGCCATGAACGCGATCATCGCCGCCCGGAAAGCCGATCCCCGCCTCAGCCCGACCGCCATCGCCGAACGCATCCTGCCCGCCGAGCGCCGGCGCGGACGGGGCGCTGCGACCAACGCCTCCGGCCGCTTCGAGGTCCAAGCCCGTGAGGACTTCGACGACGGCTGGACGCGCGAGGAGGCGCCCGAGCCGCTGGCGACTGAGGTCACGCTCGAGCGGCCGAGAAGCATCATCACCCGCAACGATTCGCCCGACATCTCCTTCGACCGGTCGATCAACCCCTATCGGGGCTGCGAGCATGGCTGCTTCTACTGCTTCGCCAGACCCACCCACGCCTATATGGGGCTCTCGGCCGGGCTAGATTTCGAGAGCCGCCTGTTCGCCAAGGAGGGCGCCGCGGCGCTGCTCGAGCGCGAGCTCGCCGCCGCCAAATATACGCCGGCGCCGATCGCCTTCGGCACCAACACCGACCCTTATCAGCCGATCGAACGGCAGTACCGCATCACCCGCTCGCTCCTGGAGACGCTGCAGCGGGTCCGCCATCCGCTCAGCATCGTCACCAAGTCGAACCTCATCTTGCGCGATCTCGACATCCTGAGCGAGATGGGACGGGACGGGCTGGTCAAGGTCTTTCTCTCGGTGACGACGCTCGACCGCGAGCTTGCGCGCAAGATGGAGCCGCGCGCTCCGACGCCGCAGAAGCGTCTTGAGGCGATCGAGGCCCTCACTGACGCCGGCGTGCCGGCCGGCGTGATGGTCGCGCCCGTCATTCCGGCGATCAACGATGCGGAGATCGAGAAGATCCTGACCCGCGCCTATGCGGCCGGCGCGCGCGAGGGCGGCTATGTCGTGCTGCGCCTGCCGCTCGAAATCCGCGACATGTTCCGCGAATGGCTGCAGGTCCATTTTCCCGACCGGCTCGGCCGCGCGGTGTCGCTGATCCAGTCGATGCACGGGGGCAAGGATTACGAAGCGAAATGGGGCCGGCGGATGGCCGGCTCCGGCCCCTACGCCTGGATGATCGGCCGCCGCTTCGAGACGGCCGCGCGCCGGCTCGGCTATCGCGAGACGAAGACGGTGCTTCGCACCGACCTCTTCCGCAAGCCGAAGCCCGCCACGGACGGAGCCGGAGCGCAGCTTAGCCTGTTTTGAGGGACGGCGCGCGCTCGCGGGAGAAGGTGGCGGCATAGGGCGTCGAAAGACGCCCGTCTTCGACGGGCTATGCCGCCGGATGAGGGCTTTCTAACCGGCGGCCTTGGAAGCCTAGATCGCTTCGCCGACTTGTCTCGCATCGCCCGCAAACCCGCAAGCTGCGAGCGCCTCGAGCATGTGCGGCGGCGCCGGCGCCTCGACCTCGATCGGCGGGTTCGCTTTCGACAGCGGCACGACGACCTTGCGCGCAAGCAGCTGCAGGGCGATGTCGCCGCCCGCGCCATAGATGGCGTCGCCGAGGATCGGCCAGCCCTGCGAGGCCGCGTGGACGCGCAGTTGGTGGGTGCGCCCGGTTTGCGGCTCGAGCTCGAGCCAGGCGATCGGCTCGCCGCGCCAGGCGCCTCTTCCGAGCACCCGCCAGAGCGTCAGCGCCTTTTGCCCGTTTGGGTCGACCTTCATCCACCAGCCACGCTTGTCGTCCAGCCGGCCCAGGGGCAGGTCGATCGCGCCGCCGTCGGCCTCCGGCGCGCCGGCGACGACCGCCCAGTAGGTTTTGCGGATCTTGCCCTGCTTGAACAGAAGCCCCAATTTTTCCAGGGCTTTGTGGTGACGCCCAAGGACGAGGCAGCCGGCGGTGTCGCGATCGAGGCGGTGGGCCAGCGCAGGCTTGCGCGGCAGGCCGAAGCGGAGCGCGTCGAAATCGTCCTCGAGACTGGCCCCGCCCTTCGGCCCCCGATGGACCGCGATTCCCGCCGGCTTGTCGAGGACGAGCATCAAACCGTCGCGATAGAGCAGCCGCGCTCTTGTTTCTTCCGGCGTCATGAGGACATAGGGTAGTCGAGCGGCGCGCCGCCCGATAGGGCGGCCCCGCGATGGATCAGGGCGATCGCTTCCGGGTTAAGGGATTTTCCGGGCTACCCCCTCCACCGCCCCCGCGACGCGGGGAAGATAAGCGCGCCGGCAGTCTCCTCCGCTGCGCTCGCGCGGGGGAGCGGGACCACGCGAAGCGTGGTGATGGGGGTGGAGCATGGGGGCGGAGCCTCCCGCGAGCAATTTCGCCCTGGCGAAAGGACGATGTGTTGAACGAAGGCGGCGAGAAGACAGCGAAGCCCGGCCTCATGCGCCGCTGGTTCGGCGGCTCAGCCGCGCCCGCCGAAGCGGAGGCGCCGACCGCGCCCTCCGAAGCCCCGGTTGCAATCCCCGAGCCACCCGCCGTCGGGCTTCCAGCCGCTCCCGCGCCGAAGCGAAGCTGGCTGCAAAGGCTCAGGTTCGGCCTCTCGCGCTCGTCGTCGAGCATCGGGCTCGGCATCACCGACATCTTCACCAAGCGCAAGCTCGACGCCGCCTCGCTCGACGATCTGGAAGACGTGCTGATCCAGGCCGACCTCGGCCTTGGCGCCGCGACCCGCATCCGCCAGGCGATCGCGCGCGGGCGCTACGAGAAGGGCATCGATCCGGACGAGGTCAGGGCGGTCCTCGCCGCGGAGGTCGAGCGGACGCTCATCCCCGTCGCCCGCCCGCTCGAATATGACCCGGCCAAAAAGCCGTTCGTCGTCCTCGTCGTCGGCGTCAACGGCTCGGGCAAGACGACGACGATCGGCAAGCTCGCCGCCAAGTTCAGGGGCGAAGGCCGGACGGTGATCCTGGCCGCAGGCGACACGTTCCGCGCCGCGGCGATCGAGCAGCTGCGGGTCTGGTCGCGACGCACCGGTTCCGATCTCGTGGAGCGCGACCAGGGCGCCGACGCCGCGGGCCTCGCCTTCGACGCGCTGACCCGCGCCCGCGCGGAGAACGCCGACGTCGTCCTGATGGACACCGCAGGGCGGCTGCAGAATCGCGCCGAGCTCATGGGCGAGCTCGAGAAGATCATCCGGGTGATGAAGAAGGTCGACGCCGAGCGCGCCGCATGCGGTGCTGCTTGTGCTCGATGCGACAGTCGGCCAGAACGCGCTCAACCAGGTCGAGATCTTCGGCCGCACCGCGGGCGTGACCGGCCTGGTGATGACCAAGCTCGACGGCACCGCGCGCGGCGGCATCCTCGTCGCCATCGCCGAGAAATTCGCGCTGCCGGTGCATTTCATCGGCGTCGGCGAAGGCGTCGACGACCTCGAGCCTTTCGCCGCGCGCGACTTCGCCGAGGCGATCGCCGGCATCGAAAGAGCGGACGCGTGAGGCGGAAATGACAGGCACGAACGCGACCGAAACCTCTCCCCGGCCCGGCGCAAGGCGCTGAACCCGATCGTCAAGCTCGTGCTCGAGCTTGGGCCCCTCGCCCTCTTCTTCGCCGTCTATTCGAAGCTCGGCATTTTCGCCGCGACCGGCGTCCTGATGGCGGGCGTCGTCGTCACGCTCGGCGTCTCCTACGCGATGCTGCGGCGCATTCCGATCATGCCGCTGGTGACGGCGGCGATCGTCCTCATCTTCGGCTCGCTGACGCTGTTTTGCACGACGAGACGCTGATCAAGATCAAGCCGACCGTGCTCTATCTCCTGTTCGGCGTGGCGCTGTTCGTCGGCCTTGCGATCAGGAAGCCGCTGCTCAAGGTGCTGTTCGACGGGGCGCTGCATGTGACCGAAGAGGGCTGGCGGATTCTCACCTGGCGCTGGGCCTTCTTCTTCCTCGCGCTCGCGGTCCTCAATGAGATCGTCTGGCGGACCCAGACCACGGACCTCTGGGTCAAGTTCAAGACCTTCGGCTTCATGCCGCTGACCCTCCTTTTCGCCCTCGCCCAGGCGCCCCTCATCATGCGCACCGAGGCGAAGGAGGAGGAGACGGCGGACAACGATTTCTAGATCGCATCGCCTTGCATGCGGTCGCTGCTCTCAGTTTTGCTTGATCCAATGTCCTTTCGCCAGGAGCTCTTCCGCGGCATAGGGTCAAACGTCACCCGAACCGAGCTGCTGGGATCGCAGGAATGAGAAGTCGTTAATCTCGACGCCCACCCCGGCGGATTGGCGTGGTCCTCAATGGAGCGCAGTCCGTCCGACAGCCGCCGTCGCCCCCACATCGTCTGCCTGGGCGCAGCGACCTACGACACGATCTTTCGCGTGGACCCTTTGCCGACGAGACCCGGGAAGGTGCTGCCGACCGGCGTTGTGCAAGTCGCGCATGGCATGGCCTCGAGCGCCGCGGCGGCGATCGCCAGGCTTGGCGGCGGGAGCACCCTATTCGCCCGGGTTGGAGACGACGCTGTCGGGGACACGATTGTCCGGGACCTCTCGGAGTCGGGCGTCGATTGCCGCTTCGTTCGGCGCTGCGAAGGCGTTCGCTCGCCGATTTGCACGGTTCTGGTGGACGCGGCCGGCGAAAGAATCGTTGTTCCCTATTACGATCCGCGGCTGGAGCGCGATCCCGGCTGGCTGCCGCTTCCCGCCATTGCCGCGGCGGACGCCACGCTCGTCGACGTCCGCTGGCCGGAAGGCGCGGCGGTCGTTCTGCGCACGGCCCGCGACGCGGGCGCGCCGGCCGTGCTCGACGCCGACGTCGGCCCGCGCGAAGTCATACTCGGCCTGGCCAGGCTCGCGAGCCACGCGGTGTTTTCCGAGCCGGCGGCGACGATCGTCAGCGGCGAAAGCGAACCCGCAAGCGCTCTGACGACCCTTGCAAAGGAACTCGACGGCTTCGTCGCGGTCACCGCGGGAGCCGAGGGCTGTTTCTGGTTCGATCGCCGGTCCGGAACGATTCGTCAGTTGCGTCCGCCGCCTGTCGTCGCCGTCGACACGCTCGCCGCCGGCGACGTCTTTCACGGCGCTTTTACGCTCGCGCTCGCCGAGCACAGGTCGATCGAGGCGGCCATCGCCTTCGCCAACGTCGCGGCGGCGCTCAAATGCCGAACTTTCGGCGGACGCCTCGGCGCTCCGGCGCGCGCCGAGGTCGATGCCCTGCTCGAGGAAGCTGCGGGGCTTCATGACCGGGAACGGTAGCCGCGCTCGTTCTCAGCGCGCGCAGATCTTGACCGCGCCGGGAGCGCCCCACATGGCGCAGGGCGAGAAACTGAAGCGGTAGGTCCCGTTCGCCGGCGCCCTGAAGGTGAGCGCTCCGGGCGCCTCGGCGTCGGCGAAGAAGAAACCGCCCGGCCCTTCGACATTGGGGTCGCGCGCGCCGCCACGTCGTGACAACCCGGCCGCTTCGCGGATCGTAGTCGGAGGCCTGCGCCGATCATCTGAACCGCGACCGCCTGCCCGTGGCCGAGGTCGCCGATGAAGGTCGTCGCTGCGCCGCGATAGGTCCAGCAGACCTGGCCCGGCGCCATCTCGATACGGACGACGACGTCCCTGCTGCAGGAACTCGCAAGCGCCGGCATCGTCGCCGGGCAGGCAAGGGCGCCGGCGAAGGCGAAGAGCGGGACAAGGCGGGCGGAGCGCATGGCGGCCATTTTAGGCGGTCGCGCAAGCGGCGGCGAGGTCGGGCGCGATCATGGGCCTGACGGCCAAGATTGTTAGACCAAATCTTTGCGGAAAGCCAGAAACTGTGATAGTCTATTCCAATGACCGGCTCGAAGCTCGATCCGCAAATCGCAACGGTGATCGGTACCAGACCGTTTTTTCGTTTCGCCCATAAAACCACGTGTAACCCATTGAAAAGTTTTGATCAGCGCCCGTAAAACAAGGTTAATAAGGTTCCTGTTTCGGGCCCGCAATCGACGCCGCCCGCGCGGGCTGCACCATACATGTACTCTCGCTAGAGGCGGTCCTCGCCCGTCAGCGCCGCGAGCCGCTGTTCCTCCTCCGCGCTCAGGCCCGGCGTCGACCTGGGCGCCCGCCGGCGCGCCGCAAGCACGGCGGCAAGCCCGGCTGAGAGCATCAGCGGCGCAATCAGCCACAACAGCAGCGTCTCCGGCTTGAACGGCGGCTTGAGCAGGATGAAGTCGCCGTAACGCGACACGAGATAGGAGCGGACGGCGTCGTTGCTCTCGCCCTCGCCGATGCGCTGGCGAATGAGGACGCGGATGTCGCGGGCGAGCGGGGCGTCGGAATCGTCGATCGACTGGTTCTGACAGACCATGCAGCGAAGCTCTGCCGACAGCGCCCGCGCGCGCGCCTCGAGCGCCGGGTCTTTCATCAGTTCGTCCGGCTGCACCGCGAAAGACGGCCCGGCGCCGAGCGCAAGCAGAAGCGCGAGCAGCGCCGCGACGAGGCGCCCGGCCCTCATTCCGCCGCCGCCGCGACGGCGCCCGCCCGCGCGCGCACGCCGACGCCGAAGCGCAGCCGCCGGTCGGCGAGCGACAGCGCCCCGCCGAGGGCCATCGCGGCGCCCCCGAGCCAGATCAGCGTCACAAACGGTTTCCAGTACAGTCGCGCCGGCACGTCGCCGCCGGGCGTCGGGTCGGCGATCGACACATAGACCTGGCCGAAATGGAGCGTCGCGAGGCCCGCTTCCGTCGTCGCCATCTGGCGGGCGGCGAACTGACGCCGCGCCGGCTCGATTGTCGCAACGACGCTTCCGCCCGAGCGCACCGTCATCGGCGCGACGGTCTCCTTGTAGTTCGGGCCGACGCGCTCGTCGACCGAGTCGAGCGTGATCGCATAGGGCCCGACCTCGACGGGCGCGCCCTTGTGCAGGGTCGTGATCGTCTCGGCGCCGAAGCCGACGCCGGCCAGGCCAAGCAGGGTCAGGCCGACGCCCATATGCGCCAGCGCCGCGCCCCAGAAGGACAGCGGCAGGCCGAAGGCGCGCCTCAGCGCGACGCCCGGCGCAAGCCCGGGGCGCCAGGCGCGCATCACGACCTCGATCAGCGAGCCGATGATGACGAAGACCGCCGAGGCCCGCCATGATCGAGGCGAGGATCGAACCGCCGCGAAGCCAGGCCGCGCCGACGATCGCGGTGAGCGCGCCGGCGGCGATGGCGACGGTCAGCCGCTGGACGACCCCGAGCAGGTCGCCACGCTTCCAGGCGAGCGAAAAGCCGAACGGCATGGCGAGTGAGGCCGCAAGCAGCAGCATGCCGCAGGTCATGTTGAAGAAGGGCGCGCCGACGGTGATTTTCTCTCCGGTCAGTTGTTCGAGGGCGAGCGGATAGAGCGTGCCGAAGACCACGGTGGCGCAGGCCGTGGTCAGAAGCAGGTTGTTGAGGACGAGCGCGCCCTCGCGCGAGACCGGCGCGAAGATGCCGCCCTGCCTCAGCATCGGCGCGCGCCAGGCAAACAGCGCGAACGAACCGATGATGAAGAAGGCGAGAATGCCGAGGATGAAGACGCCGCGGCGCGGGTCGCTGGCGAAGGCGTGCACCGAGGTCAGGACGCCCGAGCGCACCAGGAACGTGCCGAGCAGCGAGAAGGAGAAAGCCACAATCGCCAGAAAGATCGTCCACACCTTCAAGGCGTCGCGTTTCTCCATCACCGCGACCGAATGGACGAAGGCGGTTCCCGCAAGCCACGGCATCAGGGACGCGTTCTCGACCGGGTCCCAGAACCAGAAGCCGCCCCAGCCCAGGGTGTAATAGGCCCAGAATGACCCTGCCGCGATGCCAAGCGTCAGCAGGCACCAGGCGCCCAATGCGAACGGACGGACGAAGCGCGCCCAGGCGGCGTCGATATGCCCCTCGATCAGCGCCGCGGCGGCGAAGGAATAGACGATCGAGAAGCCCACATAGCCGAGGTAGAGCATCGGCGGATGGAACGCGAGGCCGGGGTCCTGGAGGATCGGGTTGAGGTCGCGCCCCTCGAACGGCGCCGGAACGAGGCGGTCGAACGGGTTCGACGTGAGCAGAATGAACAGGAGGAACGCGACCCCGATGAGGCCCTGCACGGCGAGCGCGTTGGCGCGCAGCGTTCGCGGCAGCGAGCGGCCGAACAACGCGACCAGCGCGCCGAAAATCGCGAGAATGAGGACCCACAGCAGCATCGAGCCTTCGTGGTTCCCCCAGACGCCGGAGATCTTGTAGATCGTCGGCACGGCGCTGTGCGAATTCTCCGCGACGTTGAGGACCGAGAAGTCCGAGGTCAGATGGGCGTTGACGAGCGCCGCGAAGGCGATGGCGACGAGCGCGAACTGGGTCAGCGCGGCGCTCTGCCCCACCCCCATCAGGGCCGGATCGTGGACCTTCGCGCCCCAGGCGGGGACGAAAGTCTGCACCAGCGCCGCGCAGAGCGCGAGGACCAGGGCGAAGTGACCGATCTCGACAATCATTTGGCGCTCGCCTCCCCCTCCTGCCACCGGCCCTGTTTCTTCAGCGCGTCCACGACTTCGCGCGGCATGTAGCGTTCGTCGTGCTTGGCGAGGATGGTCGCGGCGTGCAGCTCGCCCCGGCGCCGCCAGCACGCCTTCGCGACCACGCCCTGGCCCTCGCGAAAGAGGTCGGGCAGTTGGCGAAGCAGGCGCTGATAGGCGACCTCGAGGTCATGCGTCGTCCGTCGGTCACGTCGAAGGCCACGGTCGCCGTTCGGACTGACCGAACGTTCGGCCTCGACGAGACCGCCGACCCGAATCGCGCGCCGGGCTGCACCGGCCTTCTCGGCGACTCCGTCGGGCGTAGAAGAACAGCGAAGATTGTCCTTCATCGCGTAGAGGGCGAGCCCGACGGCGCAGACCGATCACGACGAGCGCGACGGCGATGAGGGCTGAGGCGGCGGCTCCGGCGGGTCAATTGGCGTCTCCGAGACCAAGGTCGTGCGCGAGCGCGTCGAGGCTCGCGACCGCGTTCGGGTCGGGGCGAGCGCCTTCCGCGCGCTCGCGAGCGCCGACTTGGCTTTGTCCGCCTCATGCAGGACCGTATAGGCGCGAATAAGGCGCGCCCATTCGTCGACGGTGCCGCCGTCGCTGGCGAGGCGGTTGGCGAGCCGGCTGACCATGCCCTCGATCATTGCTTGCTGGGTCTCCGGCGCGGCGGCGGGCCCGCCCCTTCCGCCGCCCGAGGCGGCTCGCCCTTCAGGGAGGCGAGCCGGGCCTTGACCGCGCCGAGCCAGTGCGCGTCCGCGGGCGCGGCGGCGATGAGGGACTCGTATGCCTGGATGGCTTCGGCGGTCTTGCCGTCCTGCTCGGCCGCGAGCGCGAGATAGAAGCGCGCCTGGGGCTGGTCGGGCTCTTCGGCGAGCGCCTTCGCGAAGGCCTCGCGCGCCTTGTCGGTGACGACGCCTCCCGCCGCGGCCATCAGCGCCTCGCCGTAGGCCGCGCGCCGCGCGCCGTCTTCGCCGAGGAGCCGCAGCGCCTCGGAATAGGCGCGCGCGGCGTCGTCATATCGGCCGAGCCGCATATAGACCGGGGCGATCACCGCCCAGCCCTTTCCGTCGTCGGGTTTGGCGATGAGATGCGCTTCGACCCCCGCGACCGCCGCTCCGATATCGCTCGACGCCAGACTTGCCGGCCGGCGGCTGGCCAGCGGCTCGTCGGGCATTTGCGGCCTGCCGAGAAGGATATAGAGCGGAAAAGCGATCACCGGCAGCCCGACCGCGATCAGCGCGACCGCGGCCAGCCGCTGGCGCGAGCTCGAGGGCGAAGGGGTTTCCGGCGCTTCGGACCGGGTCGCGATGAGGCGCCGCGCCGCCTCCGCTCGGGCGTCCGCGGCCTCGCTCCGCGGCAATTGGCCGCGCTCGACGTCGCGCTGAATTTCGTCGAGTTGGGCCTTGTAGAAGGCCGCCTCGCTCGCCGGCGGATCATCGTCCGTGCACGGACGGGACGAACGCAGGACTGGCCAGAGTGCGGCGAGCGCCGCGATCGCGGCCATTCCCGCCAGGACGAACCAAACCATCAAGAGCCTCGGGGCGGCCGGCGTCGCGCGACACAGTTAGGCGCTCCGTTAGCGCAAAACAGGGTCGAGGTCTATCAAAACTGTCGCAGCCGGCGGAGCGGTTGCCCTGTTGTCGGGAGAACAGGGACTTCTTTCGAACCCAACAGGGAGAAATATCAGTATTCATATGTTAAATATCTAACTGGTCATCTTCCAGCTGCCGTCCGCCTGCTTGCATGCGACCCCGTGGCCGCGGTTCGGCCGTCCCGTGATGTAGATGGTCTGCGAATAGGCGCGGCAGCCGCCGCCGGACTGGCGCCGGGTTCAACGAAACCGAAGACGCCGCGAGCGCCGCGCCATGAACGGCGCTGACCGGACTCGAGCGCGCCGACCTGAGCCTGCCAGGCCGCCTGCCGGTCGGCCTCGCTGAGCGATGCGCCGAGCGGGCCGCCGAGGACGCCGCCGAGGGACGCGCCGCTCGGGATGGCGGGCGCGGCCGGAAGTAGCGGGGGTTGCGGCGACCAGCAGGTGGCCGGCGGGGCCCCGCCGCTCGTCCCGAACCCCGAGCAGCCCGCTAGACACTGCGCGACAATTCCCAGGACCGGTGTGAGACCTCGCTTCATTGTTCCTCCAGGACGGGCGCGCATCGACGGGCGCGCATCGGATCAGGCGCAGGGCAGCCGCAGGATCGCACGCAAGCCGCCGAGCGGGCTCTGGTCGAGTCGCAGCGACCCTCCATAGATCGCCGCAAGCTCCGTCACAATGGAGAGGCCGAGACCCGAGCCGGGCCGCAATTCGTCGAGCCGCTTGCCGCGTTCGAGCGCCTGGGCGCGCGCGCCTTCGTCGAGGCCCGGGCCGTCGTCGTCGATCTCGGCGATGAGAAAGGGCGCGGCGTCCCTCGGACCGGGCTCGCGCCAGGCGCGAACGGAGACGCCCTCGCGCGCCCATTTGCCGGCGTTATCGAGCAG
>CAVZJZ010000026.1:0-39085 GCA_963775665.1 uncultured Alphaproteobacteria bacterium
TCGTGCTGGTCTGGCGTCGCGTGCGCGGCGCGTGGCTGCGGGCGCTCGCCTTCGCGCTCCTGCTCCTTGGCCTTTGCGATCCCAATCTCGTGCAGGAGAACCGGCGTCCGCTGAAGGATATCGTCGCCGTCGTGGTCGATCGTTCGGCCAGTCAGGACATCGGCGAGCGGCCGGGCCAGACGGACAAGGCGCGCGACGAACTCAAGGCGCGGCTCAAGGCCCTCGGCGACGTCGATCTGCGCGTCGTCGAAACCTCGCGCCAGGAATTGGACACCGAGGGGACACGACTCTTCGCCGCGCTCAGGGGCGCGCTTTCCGACGCTCCGCCCGAGCGCGTCGGCGGGGCGATCATGATCACCGACGGCGACGTGCACGACATTCCCGCCTCCGCCGCGGCGCTCGGCTTCAACGCGCCCATCCACGCGCTGATCACCGGCCATGAGGGCGAACGGCAGCGCCGCATCGAGCTCGTCGAGGCGCCGCGATACGGGATCGTGGGCAAGGATCAGGTCATCGCCGCGCGCGTTCTTGACAGCGCGGACCACGGCGAGCCGGTGAAGCTTGCCGTGCGCCGCGACGGCGAGACGATCGCCAACATCGAGGCCAAGGTCGGCGAGCGCATCGAGGTCAAGGCGCCGATCGAGCATGCCGGCCCCAATGTGTTCGAACTTGAGGTCGCCAGGGTCGAGGGGGAGCTTGCGACCGACAGCAACCGGGTGGTCGTCAATATCGAGGGCGTGCGCGACAAGCTGCATGTGCTGCTCGTCTCCGGCAAGCCGCATCCCGGCGAGCGGATGTGGCGCAATCTGCTCAAGTCCGACCCGAATGTCGATCTCGTCCATTTCACCATTCTGCGGCCGCCGGAAAAGGGCGGCGACGGCACCCCGATCAACGAATTGTCGCTGATCGCCTTTCCCGTCGCCGATCTCTTCGGGCGAAAGATCAAGGATTTCGATCTCATCATTTTCGACCGCTACGCCCAGCAGTCGATTCTGCCCTACGCCTATCTCGACAACATCGCCAACTATGTTCGCGACGGCGGCGCGCTCCTGATGGCCGAAGGGCCGGAATTCTCGACGCCCGACGGGCTCTTCTATTCGCCGCTCGGCGCGATCGCGCCGGCGGAGCCGACGGGCGAGGACGTCGAGGCGCCGTTCCAGGCCAAGGTGTCGGAGGAAGGCCTTCGCCACCCGGTCACCCGCGGCCTTTCCGGGCTCGACGCGAAAAGCGGCGATGGCGCCTGGGGCCGCTGGTTCCGGCTGATCGGCGCCAGGCCGACCGCCGGCCAAACGGTGATGAGCGGCCCCGACGGCCAGCCGCTCTTGATGCTCTCCCGCGTCGACAAGGGGCGGGTCGGGCTTCTGCTCAGCGATCAGATGTGGCTCTGGGCGCGCGGCTACGACGGCGGCGGACCCTACCTCGATCTTCTGCGCCGCCTGGCCCACTGGCTGATGAAGGAGCCGGAACTCGAGGAAGAAGCGCTTCGCGCCAGCGCCAAAGGGCATGACGTCACGGTCGAGCGCCAAAGCGCGAGCGGCGAGGAGCGCGAAACCAATCTCGTTGCGCCCGACGGGACGAAGACGAAGCTCGTCATGGCTCCGACCGCGCCGGGCCTCAGCCGCGCGCATGTCGCGGTCGATCGCTACGGCCTCTATCGCGCCGAGGACGGCGCACATGTCGCGCTGGTCAGCGTCGGCCCAGACAATCCTCTCGAAATGCGGGACGTCGTCTCGACTCCGGACAAGCTGCGCCCCATCGCCGAGGCGACCGGCGGCACGGTGCGCCGGCTGGACTTGGGCGGCGGCGCGGTCGCAATCCCTCGCGTCGTCAGCCTGAACCCGGCGGTCAGCTACGGCGGAGGCGACTATATCGGCATCAAGCGGACCGGATCGAGCGAACTGATCGGCGCCCGTTCGACCTCGCTTGCGTCGGGCTTTTTCGGTCTGGCGCTGCTGCTCGGCGCCGTGCTCGCGGCGTGGCTTGCGGAAGCCGGCCGGTTCCGGAGAGGCGGACGCTGACGCGATTCTTGTAGACGCGGCCGATAGGGCCTCCGGAGGGACGCCCTCGACGGGCTATCGACCGCGTCAGGCGCGATCAACGATCGCGGCTACAACCGCGCGGCATCCCAATTGCAACGCGCTCCAGGGGCGGATCACTCGACCCTGGCGAAACGCAGCCCGATGAAGGCCGTGAGCGAGGCCGCCGAGAAGGCGTTGAGCGGAAAGAGCCCGGCCTGATCGGCGGCGGTCCAGTCCTGGAGCGGCGCTCCGTAGCGTCCGTGCAGGCCGAGATAGACGCAATAGATGACGACGACGAGCGCCCGTGAGGCGATCGCGTCTTTCGCCGAAAAGCCGACGATCGCCAGCAGCGCGCAGGGAAAGAGGAAGAGCTCCGTCCCCGCGCCCGCGCCGAAGAGCTTGGTGTTGTAGAGCGTATCGCAGAGCCCGACCAGCGGCAGGGCGAGCCGCGCGCCCCATGGGGACCTTTTCGCGATATAGGGAACAAGTCCGTAAAGCGGCGCCAGGGCGAGCGTGGCCAGCGACAGCGCCGCAGCATGGGCGCCGACCAGGAACCAGACATAGAGCGGATAGAACGGCTTGTTGACGAGGATGATCCAGGAGGTTGAAACGCAAGCCGGGGTGCGGCTGTCGAGCGGGTCGGACATCGTCAGCCTGGCAGGTCGGATTCGAGCCGATGGCTCAAGGCGGTCGCGCATCTCACAGCTATCGACTACGCAAGCCGCGCGCCCATGGTTCTGCGCCTGCGAACGATTCCCTCGCTCGCGCGACGTCGCGAACCGATTTTGAAGCCGTGAAGTAAACCGAGGCGAGGCCGGCGGCGTATCGGACATGAGGACGCGCAGTCGCTTGGCGACGCCTGGCGCGTGGAGGAGGAACAACATCGGTCGCGAAACAACCAAGCGCGGGAGGCGTCCACGGCATGAAGGTATTCTTGACAGCTTATTTCACGACTTTGGCGGCCTTTCTCGGGATCGATTTCGTCTGGCTCTCAGCGATGGGCGACAGGCTCTACCGGCCGATCCTCAAGGACGTCCTCGCCGACAGTTTTCGGCCCGCCCCTGCGATCGTGTTCTATCTCGCCTATGCGGTGGGCCTGGTCTATTTCGCGGTGCGTCCGGGTCTTGCGGCGGAGTCCTGGCGGACGGCCGCGTTCAACGGGGCCGTTTTCGGCTTCTTCGCTTATGCGACCTACGATCTGACCAATCAGGCGACGGTCAGGAACTGGACGACGACGCTCTCCGTCGCCGACATGGCGTGGGGCACGGTCCTGTCGGCCGCCGCCGCGGCGATCGGCTTTGCGGCGACGAGGGCCCTGGCCGGCGAGGGCTGATCCGCCGCTTCGCCGAAGGAAGGCTTGCGGCGGGCCCGCGGGAGCGATAGGTAATCCGCGTTTTCGTGGGACCCTTCTTGATGAAAAAAGTCTACGCCAACGCTGACGCGGCGCTCGCCGGCGTCGCCAAGGACGGCATGATGATCATGGCCGGCGGCTTCGGCCTTTGCGGCATCCCGGAAACCCTGGTCGAGGCCTTGCGCAAGACGGGCGTGAAAGATCTGACAGTCGTGTCCAACAACGCCGGCGTCGACGGGATCGGCCTCGGCGTCCTGCTCGAGACCGGGCAGATCAGGAAAATGATCTCGAGCTATGTCGGCGAGAACAAGATCTTCGCCAACCTCTATCTGTCCGGCAAGCTCGAGCTCGAGTTCACCCCCCAGGGCACGCTGGCGGAGCGCATCCGGGCGGGAGGCGCCGGCATTCCCGCCTTCTTCACCCGCACCGGCGTCGGCACGATCGTTGCCGAGGGCAAGGAAATCCGCGACTTCAACAACGAGGCCTATCTCATGGAGACCGGCCTCGTCGCCGACATTTCACTCGTCCACGCCTGGAAGGGCGACACCGAAGGCAACCTCGTCTACCGGAAGACGGCGCGGAACTTCAATCCGATGATGGCGAGCGCGGGCAGACTGACGATCGCCGAGGTCGAGCATCTGGTTCAGCCGGGCGAGATCGACCCCGACCATATCGTCACGCCGGGCATATTTGTTCAGCGCATCGTTCACGTCCCCAACGCCGAGAAGCGCATCGAGCAGCGCACCACGCGCAAGCGCGACGCGGCCTGATCTTTAGGAGACACGCATGGCCTGGACCCGCGACGAGATGGCGGCGCGCGCCGCCGGGGAACTCAAGGACGGTTTCTACGTCAACCTCGGGATCGGCATCCCGACGCTCGTGTCGAACTACATCCCGAAGGGCATGAGCGTTCAGCTGCAGAGCGAGAACGGCATGCTCGGCATGGGGCCGTTCCCTTACGAAGGCGAGGAGGACCCGGATCTCATCAATGCGGGCAAGCAGACCGTCACGCAGCTGCCGACGACGAGCTTCTTCTCCAGCGCCGATTTGTTCGGCATGATTCTCGCGGCGGCCACATCGACCTCGCGATTCTCGGGGCGATGCAGGTCTCCGAGAGCGGCGATCTCGCCAACTGGATGATCCCGGGCAAGATGGTGAAGGGCATGGGCGGCGCGATGGACCTCGTCGCCGGCGTCAAACGCATTGTCGTCGTCATGGAGCATGCGGCCAAGGACGGTCCGAAGCTCCTCCATCATTGCACGCTGCCGCTGACCGGCGCGAAGGTCGTCGACCTCGTGATCACCGATCTCGGCGTGTTCACGATCGATAAGCACGGCTATCGCGGGATGGCCCTGATCGAGCTCGCCCCCGGCGTCACGGCCGACGAGGTCGCCGCCAAGACCGAGGCGGCCTATCGCGTCGCGCTGAACTGAAGCGCGGCGCCGCAAATTCTTGCTGAAAACCAGAATGTTGGCTAGAATGGCCCTCATGACTGCCTGCGGCTCGAAACCCGATTCAACAGAGTGTAGCAGTTAATAACTGAGGGAGGACGCCACGAATATTTTTTGCGGCGCTTCAAGAC
Source organism: uncultured Alphaproteobacteria bacterium (assembly GCA_963775665.1). Classification (GTDB taxonomy): domain Bacteria; phylum Pseudomonadota; class Alphaproteobacteria; order Rhizobiales; family Beijerinckiaceae; genus Roseiarcus. The sequence continues at coordinate 4,952 of CAVZJZ010000026.1, forward strand.
CCGCAACCCATTGAAAAGTCACGATTCGGACGAGAAATTCCAAGATAATCCAAGACAATCCAAACGGCGAATCCAACGAAAACATAGTTAATTCGCGCGCAATCCGGGCGACGCCAAGAGACTTCAAATTGCCCGTCCGACGTCGGACGGGCGTCTGGGAGCCAATTGCCGTCCTGACCTGTGCTAGCGTCCTCGTGTCCCGACGCTGGCCCGCGCGAGCGCGGCGAAGCCCGCGACCGGGACCTCTTCCGCCCGCATGGTCGGATCGAGCCCGGCTCCGGCAAGGAGGTCGCAGAGGTCGAGACTCGCGGACCGCGGCGAAGCCTTTCAGCGACTGGCGCAGCATCTTGCGCCGCTGGCCGAAGGCGGCCGGCGTTAGCGCCGAGAGCGTCCGGGCGTCGCAGGGGTCGGGCGCGGAGCGCGGGATCAGTTCGACGACGCTCGAGGTGACCTTCGGCGGCGGGGTGAAGGCGGCGGGCGGCACGTCGAACAGGATCCGGGCCTGCGTCCGCCATCCGGCCAGCACGCCGAGGCGGCCGTAGTCGGCGCGCTCGGCCGGCGTCGCGACGATACGCAACGCGACCTCGCGCTGGAACATGAGGACGAGGCGATCGTAGAACGGCGGCCAGGGTTCGGCCTCGAGCCAGCCGGCGAGCAGCGGCGGTCGCGATGTTGTAGGGCAGGTTGGCGCAGATCCGGAGCCTCGCGCCGCCGGCCTTCGCGGCGAGCGTCGCCGGCGAGACCGTCAGCGCGTCGCCGGCGATCACCTCGAGCCGGCCCGGCCAATGCGCGCCGATCTCGGCGAGCGCCGGCAGGGCGCGCTCGTCGCGCTCGATCGCGATCACTTTCTCTGCGCCTTCCGTGAGGAGCGACCGGGTGAGGCCGCCGGGGCCTGGCCCGACCTCGACGACGGCGACGCCTTCGAGCGGCCCGGCGGCGCGGGCGATCTTGCGCCGTCAGATTGAGGTCGAACAGAAAGTTCTGGCCGAGCGCCTTGCGGGCGTCGAGCCCGTGAGCCGCCACGACCTCGCGCAGCGGCGGCAGTCCGTCGGAGGCGAGCGTCATCGCGTCAGCCGGTCCGCCAGCTTCAGCGCGGCGATCAGGCTCGACGGATTGGCGATTCCCTTGCCGGCGATGTCGAAGGCCGTGCCGTGATCGGGCGAGGTGCGCACGAAGGGCAGGCCGAGGGTGACGTTGACGCCTTCGTCGAAGGCGAGCGTCTTGACGGGGATCAGGCCCTGGTCGTGATACATGGTCAGCGCGACGTCGTAGCGCGCCCGCGCCTTCGCGTGGAACATCGTGTCGGCCGGCAACGGGCCGACGGCGTCGATCCCTTCGGCGCGCAATCGCTCGATCGCGGGCGCGATGATCGCGATCTCCTCGCGCCCCATCGCGCCGCCTTCGCCGGCGTGCGGATTGAGGCCGGCGACAGCGAGCCGCGGCCGGGCGAGCCCGAAGCGGGCGCGAAGATCGCGGTCGACGACCCGCGCGGTCTTGACGATGAGGTCGGCGCTCAGCGCCTTCGGCGCTTCGGCGAGCGGGATATGGATCGTGACCGGCACGACGGCCAGCGTCTCCGACCAGATCATCATGACGGGAAAGGCGGGGTCGCCCCAGGCCTTCGCGAGTTCGCCGAGAAATTCCGTATGGCCGGGGAAGCGGAAGCCGGCGTCATAGAGCACGGCCTTGGCGATCGGATTGGTGACGACCGCGCGCGCCTCGCCTTCGCGCACAGCGGACACCGCTCGCGCAATCAATTCGATCGTCGCCTCCGCGTTGCGGGCGTCGGGGCGGCCGGGCTCAGCGTCGACCGGGCTCTCGAGCGGGACGACCGGCAGGCCCCGTCCGATGACGCGGGCGGCCTGGGCAGGCTCCGTTTCGATGATCGGCGCTTCGAAACCGACGCGCGCGGGCGAGCGCGACAAGATGCGCGGGCGCGGCGAGGACGAAGAACGGCGCATCGCCGCGCGAGCGGGCGCGCCAGGCGGCCAGCGCCAGTTCCGGACCGATGCCGGCCGGGTCGCCCATCGTCATCGCCAGAGGCGGCCTGCCGCCCGTCATGCCAGGCTCCGGTCGCGAAAGCCTCAGGCCGTCAGAGGCCGACATTCGCCTTGACGTCGCCGAGCGTGCGCAGGACCAGCTGGAACATCAGCGTCTGGTTGCGGACGGCCGGATTGTAGATGACCGGTCCGCCGGCGTAGGCCGGATACGCAGCCGGCGCGCTGAGGCTCGACGAGTACCGGACCGTGAAGGTCGTGCATTCGTCCTTGTAGCCCAGCCCAAACGAATAGCCGACCGGGTAGAAGATCGGGGTTTCCTGCCCGGCGGTGTCGTAATAGTGCCGCGACATGTCGAGGACGAGCGATCCGTCGACCGACCAGCGATCGAGGAATTTGTAGGACGCGTTCCCCGTCAGGCCCTCGCGCGGATATTCCCAGCCGAGCGCCGGCTGCGCCGCGTAGAGCGCATAGTCGAGACTGGCGGTCACGCCGGCGATCGGTCGCCTTGGCGATGGCGTCGAAACGGTCGAGCTGGAAGGTTGAACTGTCGAACTGCTGCTTGCTGATGAACGAAATCGGAGCCGAGGTCGGCTGCAGCGTTTCGCCGGCGACGAAGTTGGACATCGTCTTGTCGAGGCCGGAATCGAGGCCGGTGTTGGCGACGTCGTAGAGCGTGTAGGAGTTTTGCCCGGCGACCTGGATCGACTGGCCGCCGATGACGTTGGCATGTCCGCCGTTGGCGAAGTTGGCCGTATACTGGAAACCGTAGTTGAGCCGGGTGCCGCCTTCGATCCGGTCGTAGCCGGAGAACTTGTTCCACGCGAACAGGTTCGTCTCGTCGAAGACGAGGCTCTGGGCGTCCTCGTTCGGCTGAATGCTCGGAATGATCTCGTTCGGTCGAACGATGAACTGGCCGATCGGCGTGATCGTCTGCGTGCCCCACGACGACGCGGAGGTGAACGGATAGCGATATTCGAGGCCGACGCCCGCCATGCCGCGGGCGAAGGCGCCCTGATTCGAGCCCGGAGAAGAAGGCCGCCTGGCTCGAGTTCGCGACCGTGCTCGACCCGATCGCAGCTCGCGTAGGTGATCGAGCCGGTTTCGTTGAGTTCGGTCGCTTCGCCGTCGAGGCGGGCGAAGACGAACGGCTTCCACACCTCGCCGATCGTATCGATGTAGCTGCGCTGCCAGGAGACCTGCCCGGAGGCGCGCGCATAGTCGCCGGCGATGCCGCGCAGCATGCACGCGCCGGGATAGTAGGTGTTGACGTATTTTCCGTCGACCACGGTCTCGCAGACATTGTAGAGGTGGTAGGCGTTGTCGAACGTCTGGAGGCCAGTCGACTGGAAGGCGGCGTTGGTGCGGTCGATGTTGGCGACGTTGATGTCGACCGTCGCCTCGCCGCCGATCCCGTAGGTGCGGTCCGCCGGAACTGCGAAGACGCGATTGTAGTCGAAGACCGGCGCCGCGACCGGCAACGTGCGGTTATCGTCGTTGGGCGTCGTTCCCTCGAAATGGTAGGCGCTGAGGTCGAAGAAGCTGTGATCGGCCTGCCCGCGCAGGTAGATCGACGAGACGACGTCCTGAAAGTAGAAATTGCTGAAGTCGATGCCCTGAAGCTTGTAGTCGTTGGCGAAGAACTTGTCGGAGAGCCAGGTGGCGTTCCAGCCGAACTGCCAGTTCTGGTTGAGGAAGAAGTTGCCTTTGGTCTCGATCGAGCCCCGCACGCGCTCGTCGCCGGCGCCATAGGGATAAGACGCAAACAGGTTCGGCTCCTGCTCGTCGATCCCGGTCATCCGAATGCTGTAGGTTCCGTTCGACAGCCGCTGGCGCCAGTCGACCTCGCCCAGCAGCCCCTGCTTCGAAAGGTAGGTCGGAATCAGCGTCAGATCGTAGTTTGGCGCGAGATTGATGAAGTAGGGCAGGCTGAGGCCGTAACCGAGGCTGGAGCCCGAGACGAACTGCGGCGCCAGGACGCCGGTCTGCTTGTTGACGGTCGCGTCCGGCGACGAAAAATAGGGCATGTAGAAGACCGGCACGCCCCACACGAGCATTTGCGCATCTTCGAAATAGACCGTGTGGGTCTCCTGGTTCTCGATGATCCGCGCCGCGCGCACCTGCCAGAAGGGCGGCCGCTCGGGGTGATCCTTGCAGGGCTCGCAGGCCGTGTACGCGCCTTTCCGCAGGACCGTCACGTCGCCGTTCGACCGTTCGACCCGCGGCGAGGTGAATCGCGTCTTGTCGGAGGTGAGCACCTGGACGCTGTCGATGAAGCCCTCGCGGAAATTGTCGCTGAGTTCGAACCGACTGCCGTAGACGACGTCGCCGTGCTCGTCCGTCATCTTGGCGTGGCCTTCGGCGTAGACCCGCTTCGTCGCACGGTTGTAAGTGACGCGATCGGCCTGGAGGATGCGGCCCTGGTAGAAGAGCTGGACGGAACCGACCGCCGAAACTGTGTTTTTGTCCTTGTCGTAGACGAGTTCGTCCGCGTCGATGACCAGTTTGTCAGGAGCTTTGACGGGCTGCGAGGTCTCGCCGGCGGGGGATTGAGCGCCTGCGGTCGTGATGGATCCCAGCGAGACAAGGCACAACGCCAGCGCTCCAAAGATCAGGAGCGCCGTCTGTCGAATACGCGCTACGCGCGGACCCGGGTCAAGGGAAGAGCTGACGGCGTATCCCATCAACCATCCTCTTGCTGCAGCAAGACGTAAACGCCAAACAAACACCCGACGAGTTCAGGCGACCACCCAGCAACGGCCGGGCTGATGAAGCCAGCCTCGCCGAGATCGTTGATCACTTTCGTCGCCACATAAAGCATGAAGCCGGCGGCGACGCCACCGGAAACCATATATTCGACACCGCCCATTCGGAAGAATCTTAACGAAAAGCATGCGGCAATAAAAACCATCGCCGCCAACGTTAAGGGTCGCGCGAGAAGCTCCTGATATTTGAGGCGGTACGCGGTCGGATCGAGGCCTGCTTTCGCAGTCTGCTCTGCCAAGCCCGGCAATTTCCAAAACGACACGGTTTCCGGCGCCACGAACGCCTGAGCGACCTCGCGCCGATCGAGGCCAGTCGCGAGCAGATAGACGGAAGCGGGCAGAGTTTCGAAACCTGGCGTAACGACCTTGGCGTCGTGGAACTCCCAATACCCGTCGTGCAATTCGCCTGAGCCGGCGTCCACTCGTTCGATGAAGTTGCCCCTGTCGTCGAAATTGAAGATTTCGACGCGGCTAAGGCTCGTGCCTTCGGCATCCTTCCCCCTCGCGTGGATGATCGCCTGACCGTCCATGCTCTTCTGCCGGAGCCATAGGTCGCCCCAGGGACTGTCTCGACCCCCGAAAACCCGATTTTCGACTTCATCGGCTCTCTGCTTCATCCATGCCGACGCCGGGTTGTAGACGGCGACCGACAGGACGCCCAGCGCCGCGATGACGGTGAGCGGCGGCGTCAAGATCTGCCAGACGGACACCCCCGCCGCACGCGCCACAACCAGCTCAAGTTTGCGCGACAGGTTGAGAAACGCGATCATCGAACCGAACAGGACGGCGAAGGGGAGGGCCTGCTCGGCCACAGTTGGCGTTCGGAGGAAGGAGAGACCGGTCATGAGGAGCGCGGTTGCCTTGGGCGCGTCCCCGGAACGCCGCAACAACTCCACAAGGTCCACAACATAGATGAGGAGAAAGACCCCGGAAAACACACCGATCACAGTGCGGGCGAAGCGACCGGCCAGGTAGAACGAAAGCGTTCGCCCGATCATGCCGGCCTCGCTTGAAAGCGCCAGACCGGGATAGAGCCAAGTTCCCGCCGGAAGATCATCGCCATCGCGCCAAGGCTGGCGCCGACCGGAACGCCCCACACGAAATACGCAGCCGAGGGGACGCCGACGGTCAACGTCGTCGCCGCGATGCCGAGTATACGGACTCCGACGAACGCTAGAATGGCTCCGCCAATCGCCAGCCCTCGTCCCTGCCGCGTCGTGCGAGCCTCTCCGAGCGCGGCGAAGGCGATGAGACCGGCTACGAGAGCGTAAAGCGGACTGACCAATCGGTCGAGCAATTCGCTGCGGATATGTCCCGCAAGGACGGGGTCGGCGCGATCCTTGTCGTCCGGCGCCCACAGCTGTGCTGTGGTGCGCTCTCGCGGCCGCTTGATCGAACTCACCGCCTGCATGAACTGGGACAGGTCAATGGTGTAATCGTCGAAAGTCACTATTGCCGAATTGCCGGCCGATTGCGGCCGCAATAGGACGCCCTTCGTCAGCTGGAGGTAACTTTCACCGTCCTTCTCCAGTGTTTTTCCAGCTTCCGCGATGTAGGTCGAAACGTGAGCCGGATCTCTGCGATCCTGCATGAAGACGCCGCGCAGGGCGCCGTCGGGCGTCCGCTCCCGATAGTGGAAGACGAAACCCAGTTCGAGGTTTGAGAACGCGCCGGGCCGCGCGAAATTCGAGATAAAATCGGCCCGAATATAGGTGGTCAGATTCTCGATTGCCCCGAATGTCCACGGCAGGACCTGAATGTATATTGCGCCCACGATCGCGAACACTACAGCTGACAGCAGCGCGAGAGGGCGGAGCAGCCGTCCCGGCGATACGCCGGCTGCGGCTATGACGACGAGTTCGCTGTCGCCATTGAGCTTGTTCAGGGTGTAAAGGACGCCGGCAAAGAGCGCGACAGGCGCTATGAACGCCACCAATGACGGCAGCGCCAGCCCGGTCATCAGCAGGAAGATGAGGATTGTCTGCCCTTTGCTGGTCAGGAGGTCAATCTGCCGCAGCGCCTGCGTGATCCAGATGACTCCGGTCAGTACGATCAGGCCGGATACGAAGGCTATCGTCGCCGTTCGCAGAACATAGCGCTCGATGCGGCTCATTGCGGCTGCCGCGCAGGGGTTCGGCATCGTTCGCCGCGTCGCCCGGGTTGCCGCCAGCCGCTATTCCGGGCCGTTTCCGTTCGCAAGGCAGATGCTCTCCCAGGCCGAATGCGGCCTCCATATCAGAGTTTTGTGCCCGGCAATCGCGGCGACTTATTGACGCGCGCTGCAAAGCCCCCGATATCACGACCCTTGCCGCCCGGCCCCAAGGCCGGGCGATTCGAGTGGTCCCTTCAGACACGAGAACGAGCCGGGTATGAGCGGAGCCGTCAAGATCGCCTTTGGTTCCCTGTCGGCGCCGAAGGGGAACGCGCTGCTCTTATTCGTCGGAGCGGACATGAAGCCCGCCCCGGCGGTGACGGCGCAATTTGGCGATCTCGAGCCTTTGATTCGCGCCGCGGCCAAGGCCTCCAATTTTCGCGGCGCCCAGCGAACCGCGCTGGATATTCTTGCGCCGTCGGGACTCGACGCCTCAAGGCTCGTTGTCGTTGGCGTCGCGCCAGGCAAGGACAACGCACCGCTCGACTTCGTCACCCTCGGAGGGTTCGCCTTCGGGAAAGTGACCGGCGCGCAAAGAGTGGACGTCGCATTCGAGCCCCCTTCCGGGGCGTGGGACGCCGCGGCGGCTGCGGATTTCGCGCTAGGCTTGCGATTGCGCGGCTATCGATTCGACAAGTACAAGACCCGCAAGAAAGAGCCGGAAGAAGACAACGCGCAACCGCCCGAGTTTGTCATCGGTTCGGGTCATGCGGCGGCGGCGCGAGCGACTTCACACGAACGGTTTGCGGTCGCCGAAGGCGTGGAGATTGCGCGCAACCTCGTCAATGAGCCGCCGAATATCCTTTTTCCCGTCGAATTCGCGGACCGAGCCAAATCGCTGGAAAAGCTCGGTGTCGAGGTGAATGCGCTGGACGAGAAGGCTATGGGCAAGCTCGGCATGAACGCCCTACTCGGGGTGGGCCGAGGCTCGTCGCGCGACAGCCGCCTGGTGACGATGCGCTGGAGCGGCGCCCGCTCGAAGCGGGCGAAGCCAGTCGTCATCGTAGGCAAAGGAGTGTGCTTCGATTCAGGCGGCATCTCCATCAAGCCTGCCTCGGGCATGGAGGACATGAAGGGCGACATGGGTGGCGCGGCCTGTGTGGTGGGCCTCCTGCATGCGCTCGCCACCCGAAAAGCGAAGGTTAATGCCGTCGGCGTAATCGGTCTCGTCGAGAATATGCCTGATGGGGATGCGATCCGTCCGGGCGACATTCTGACGTCCATGTCGGGACAAACGATCGAAATCGTTAACACTGACGCGGAAGGGCGGCTGGTGCTCGCTGACGCGCTCTGGTATGCGCAGGAAACATTCTCGCCCCGCATCGTCATTGATCTTGCGACCTTGACCGGCGCCATCATGGTCGCGCTGGGCCAGGAGTTCGCAGGCCTCTTCTCGAACAACGATGAATTGGCGCAGCGGCTGATTGCCGCAGGCGATGCGACTGGGGAGAAAGTCTGGCGCATGCCGCTGGGGCAGGCCTACGACAAGCTGATCGATTCGAAGTTCGCCGACATGAAGAATACCGGTGGCCGCCATGGCGGCTCGATCACCGCCGCGCAATTCCTGCAACGGTTCGTTAAGGATACGCCCTGGGCGCATCTCGATGTCGCTGGCACGGCCATGGGATCGCCATCGTCGGACATCAATCCGTCCTGGGGCTCCGGGTGGGGCGTGCGCCTGCTGAACCGTCTCATCGCCGACTCCTACGAAGACTAGAATCAGGTTCAGAACAGGCTGGGAGATCAGGATGCGGCTAGGGTCCACGGTCTTGGCGCTTGCGCTGACCGGCGCAAGCGCGCCGCCGGCCTGGGCGATTGTCGGTTGCGACGCATTCTCTGCCGCGCTGCGCGCCGGCGCGAGCGACATGGGGGTCGAGTTCTCGCACGCGATCGTGGTGTCGCGAACCCGGTCGGACGCCAATGTATTCGACGTCACGACCAAGGTTGACGTCGATGCGACGCTGAGTTGTCGCGGCGACGAATTGCTGCGGTTCGAGGCCCGAATCAGCGAGCCGGCCAATGCGCGATCGACAACAAACTTCGAGCGCTTTCAGACGGCCGCTTTGCGCGCGGCCCTCGGCTGGGACGCCGGCAAGAGCCACAGCGTCCTCCACGGCATGAGCGCCGACGCGCACGAGTACCTTGACGCGTCGCGCCAGCGCGGCGACGTCTATATCGCCGGCAAGACCGAAGAGCATGTCCCCGGAGGGGTGAGCCTCGGACTGATGGCTACCGAATCGGACCGCACCTTCGTCATTGTCGGTCCAGCGGGCGAGTAACGCGGTCGACGGGGACGCTGCGCGAGACGATCCGGCTCGCCTGGAAGATCAGACCTGGGTCGATCTTTCGCAGCTATGCTGGCTAATCCTTTGTCTGCGGGACAATTTCGCGTGATCGAGTTTCGCTTCCATCACCTCGAACGACTAAGAGTCGACCAAGCGCTGCCTCGCCTGCTGGAGCGCGCTTGGGAGGGAGGCCGGCGCATCGTCGTGCGCGCGCCATCCGACGAAATGGTCGCTGCGCTCAACGACCGCCTGTGGACTTACGACGACGCAAGCTTCTTGCCCCATGGCGCGGCCGGCGACGGCGACCCCGCGTCGCACCCCATCTTTCTCACGACCAAGGTGGAAAATCCCAATCAAGCGGCGATGCTCATACTGTTGTCCGGCGCCGAAACCGGGCCTCAGGACGACGCGTTCGAGGAGGTCATCTTTCTTTTCGACGGGCAAGATGAGGGAGCGGTCGCCGAGGCGCGCGCCCGCTGGAAACGCTTGAGAGACGAAGGCCATCCGCTCAGTTATTGGCGTGAGGGCGACGACGGATGGGAACGGGCGCGCTGAGGGGACGGAATCGTGTCGGCCTTCGTTGTCATGGTCACACTTTCGCGCCATTTTGCAGTGCGATGGTCCCGAAGTTCGGCATTGCCTTCCAGTCGAAGCGAGGTGAAAACCGTTTCTCCGTGCGATCTGTTCTGACCATCTTCGCGGTCGCGCTTGTCGTGATCCTTTCGACGGCGCTTGTTGCGCCGCTCTTCATTGACTGGTCGGCCCATCGCGCGGAGATCGAAGCGCGGCTCGGCGCCATGACAGGCGCCGATGTCGCGTTGACCGGACACATAACGGTCCGGCTGCTGCCGACGCCCTATCTTGAACTAGGGTCCGGGTCGATTTCGGGGGGAGGCCAAAACGCGCCTCGCTTGTCGTTCGAGTCGGCGCGATTGGAGCTCGCGCTGGTCAAGCTCGCGAGCGGCGCGATTCGCTTTGCGGAAATTGAGCTCGGGAAGCCGATTTTGACAGTGTCCCGCGGAGAAGACGGAGCGCTGCGCCTGCCTGTCTTGCCTGCGGCGCAGGCGGCGACAGCCGGTTTCGATCGCCTCTCCGTGAAGGATGGACGGGTCAGGATCGCCGCGGGAGCCGCAGGCGGCGCCCGGGATATCGGAGACATTCAGCTCGATGCCGACGCCCCGTCCCTCGCCGGGTCCATTCATGTTTCGGGCCGGTTCGCGGGCCCGGCCGGAGCCCCCGTAGTCTTCCGCCTCGCATCGGAGAAGGCGGGTCTCGACGGAACGCCGATGCGAGCGTCGGTGGACGCCGGCCCGAGCTGGCCCGCGTTCGAGTTTGATGGCGTCCTGGCCGATCCGGGCGCAGGCGCGAAGGGTCCGAGGCTTTCCGGGTCCGGCACATTGGCCGGCGTTCTCTTAGGCGCGGACGGCCCAATGCCCTGGCGGGCGGTCGGGCGGATGACCACCGATTTCGATCGCGCGACACTCGACAAGGCCCAATTCCGTCTTGGACCCGAGGAGCGCGCGCTGAGCGCCGACGGGTCCGCAACGCTGACATACGGTTCACCGGCCCGCCTCGCCGTCCAAGTGAAGGCGAAGCAGGCAAATATCGACGCCTTGCTGCGCCGCAAGGGTGAGGACGGCGTCGCGCCGGCGCGCGTGGTAAATTTGCTAGCCAGCGGACTCGCTCCGGCTCTCGCCCGGACCGACCTCGTGACAGTCGAGGCTGAGTTTGGCGCGGAGACGATCATTCTGGGCGCCGACACCGTGTCTGATGTGTCCACGAGCATACGGTCCACGTCCGGCAAGCCGCTGCGCTTGCGCTTCAGTCTCGGCCTTCCCGGCCACAGCAGATTTAGCGGAGAGGGCGATCTGGAGACGGGCGCGGCGGCGCAGTTCGACGGGATGATCGATTTCGAAAGCGAGGACTTCGCCCTTCTCAGCAGTTGGGCGAAACCCGATATCGGAGGGTTCGCGGCCAATCTCGCTGGGCTTGGCGAGGCGTTGGCGGATCGCAGCGCATCGCTCTCGGGCCCTATCGAAGCCTCCGCCGTCGGCCTTTCGGGACGCGATGTGAAGATCGCGCTCGACCGGTCCACGCTCAATGGTTCGTTCGCTTTTACGAGGCCCGTCGGCACAGATCCAGGCCGGCTCTACGTGGATCTCTCCAGCGATTTGCTCGATGTGGACGCGCTTCCAAGCGCGGATGCCGGCAAGGCGTTGCTAAGCGATTTCGACCTCTCGCTCTCCCTGCGCGCCAAGACGCTGCATGTGGCCCACGTCAACGATGCGGAGATCGACAGCGGCTCGCTGGCGCTCAAGGTCGTCAAGAGCGGGCCAAACATCACCCTCGACCGCTTGAGCATCGCAAATCTCGGCGGCGCGTTCCTCGACGCGCAAGGCGCGACGGGGCCAGACGGCTTCGCCGCGAGCGGACACCTGCGCGCCGACCGACTGCGAGACTTCGCGCTGCTTGCGGCCCGGCTTGCGCCGGGAGAATGGAGCCGAACAATGGTCGAGCGTGCGGCTCTCCTCTCGCCGACCGCGCTCGCTTTCGAGGCGCATGGCCGCTCCCTCGCCGCAGCCGCGCCGGCCCTCAATTCGCTCAAGGCGAGCGGAACCGTCGGCCGGACGCAGGCGACTCTCAGCCTCGATCCGCGCGCCAACGACGACCGGCAGGTTCTGACAGTCAGCCTCGATTCGCCTGACTCCGGCGCCCTCCTGCGCCAGCTCGGTTTGAGCGGCGCGAACGCTGAAAGCGGGCGGGGACACATTGCGCTCAAGGCTTCCGGCGCCTGGGACGCGGGCTATGATGTGGAGGCGACCAGCGCGCTCGCGGGCGCCGATCTCTCCGGGCGCGGCCGATACCTTCCTGCGGCGCCGGCGGACGGGGCGCGACTGTTCGGATCGATCAAACTGAGGGCCGCGAATGTCGCGCCGCTCCTTGCATCCTTGGGCCTTCAGCCGGCCGCAGGGATGATCGCGCCCGTCGACGCAGCCGCAGACTTGACGCTACGCGGCGATCAATGGACCCTCTCGCGGCTCGCCGCGACCGTTGCGGGGGTCAGGGCAAACGGCAATCTCGTCTATCAGCCGGTCGCAAGCCCGGAAGCTCCCGCGGCCGCCAATCCAGCCGCCGGACGCGGCGAGGGGGCGGTCGGCGCCACGGCGGCCATCGCGCCGGCGCCTTCGCCTGCCGAGATTACGGGCGACCTCACGCTCGACCGGCTGCCGCTCGGAGACATTTTCGCCTTGGCCATTGGGGCGCCTCAACCGGCCAAAGCGGGAGCGCGCTGGTCGGACGCGAATTTCGCCGCGGCGCCCGTCAATCCTCCCCCGATTGCGGTCAGACTCGACGTGGCGACGCTCGACCTCGCTGACGGGCTCTCGTCGCGCGGCTTCTCCGCAATGTTGCGGCTCGACAACGGCCGGCTCGATCTTGACGACATCGGCATGAACCTGGCGCAGGGCGAAGCAACCGGCCGCATGACGCTGCGGCGCGACAAAGAGACCGCAACGCTGACAGGGACGCTCAGCGCCAGGGGGCTTGTGATCGCCCGGCCGGGGTTTTCGGGCCGGCTCGGCGGGACGCTGGAATTTGCGTCGACCGGGCAGAGCGCGGCGGCGTTGATCGAGGGCCTGGCCGGAGGCGGGAAGGCGCAATTCGAGGGGACCGCTCTCGCGCGAAGCGATCCCGCCGCGCTCGACCGGGTCGTCGCCAAGGCGCAGGCGCCAGACGCCCTCCTGGACGAAACCAACCTCGCCTATGCCTTCGGCGCCGAACTCGCCAAGGCGCCGCTGCCGATCCCGGACGGCGCAACGCCCGTCGCGCTGACGTCGGGGACCGCAAAGTTTGGTCCCCTCGCAATCGCGCTCCCGCACGGAGTGGCTACGGCCACCGCCAGTTTCGACTTGCGCCGACTGACGCTGGAAACAAGACTTGCCCTCGTCTCCGGCGGGGCCGGCCTCAAATTCTGGTCCGGGCCGCCGCCGACCGCGACATTGACTGTTGAAGACGCGCTGGAAACGCAGAAGCGCCGGCTTGACGTCGCCGCGCTCTCTGCGGGCCTGGCGAGTCAGGCGATCGCGCGGGAAACCGATCGGATAGCCGCCCTTGAGGCCGATATCCGCGAGCGTGCCTTCTTCAATCGGCGCCTGAAGGGTGAGCGCTTTATGGATCGACGGGCGGCGGAGGTCGAGGACTGGCGGGTCGAGCAGGCGCGGCTGAAAGGCGTGGCCGAACACCTGGCGGCAGAGAGAGAAGCGGCGGCGGAGAAAGCCGCTGCGGAGAAGGCTGCGGCGGACAGGGCTGCGGCCGAGAAAGCTGCAGAGGAGAAAGCTGCAGCCGAGAAAGCCGCGAGTGAGAAAGCTGCAGCGGAAAAGGCGGTCTTGCAGCCTGAGCTCCCGCCCGATCTTCCTGCCGACAGCCCACCGATCGCGAAGCCGCCGAGGGCCTCAAGCAAGTCGTCCGGTCGCGCGGACCAGTTAGGGGTCAATGCGCCGCCTGCGGTCGCTCCGACGCCTCCGGTGCGGCCAAAACCCCGCCCGCCCGCCGATCCGACCGCAAGCGGCCTCTACTGAGATATTGGGGGCAGGGAGTCTTCGCGCTCTCCGCCCGAAGTTTCGAGCACATAAACCCGAAGCGCGGATGAGAGATTTGCCTCGCCGCGCGAGGCGTCGACGAAAGCTGCGAGCGCATTGACGGAGAGACCGCGTTCGGCCGCGATCCGGCGCAGGCGGACCCAGAAGGCGTCCTCGAGCGAAACGCTGGTGCGATGACCGGAGATGACGAGCGAGCGCTTGACGACCCGCAGCCTAGGGCTATCGCTCATCGGGAGGGACGACCTTGCGAGCGTCGAGGTCGCGATCAGCCTTCTGCCGTTCGACTTCGATCAAGAGCCGCTCGGCTTTCGTCATGCCATGGAGGATGCGATTCTCTGCCGCCTTTGCGTCGTCGCGGCGCCGGTTCTGACGCTTGCGCGCCCGGCGCAGGTTGACGATGTCGCCCATAAGCCCGCTATTTCTTGCGAAAGGCGTCGATCGAGACGACCTTTGCTTCAGCCTCCGGCTCGCGGGATTTCTCGGCCGGCTCGGCGGTTTTTGCGCCGGCGCGCTCGGCGCCGGGTTTGGCGGGTGACGGACGCGCCGGCGCGGTAGGGGGAGATGCAGGCTCAGGGCGTCGCCTGGCGGAGGGGGCGCGGCCGGCCGCCGCATCTGCGGCAGCCTCGGTCTGGCGCGGCTCGAGCTTGAAGCCGAAAGGCACGGACGGATCGGTGAAGCCGGTAATGGCGTCGAACGGCACCGTCAGCCGCTCCGGCTTGCGCGAGAAATTGAGGCTGACCTCGAAGGCGTCCTGCGTGACAACGAGATCCCAGAACTCGTGCTGCAGGATGATCGACATCTCGTCGGGGAAGCGGCTCCTGACCGCCGGCGGCACGACCACGCCGGTCGCCTGGGTCTTGAAAGCGATGTTGAAATGATGCTCGCCGATCAGGCCTCCGCGCGCCGTGTCGGACAGGACCTTGCGCACGACGGAACGCAGCGCATCCTGGACGAGAAGGTCGTAGCGGATCAGATCGGTCGCCATCAGAATGAGCTCGCGCCGCGAAGGTTTGAAAATTAGCCGAGCGTCCGGACCGTTGCAATCGGCTGCCGCTCCGACGCATGCCGACCCCAACCTCGCTTTTCGTCGCGCGACGCGCGGGATGAAAGTGAAGTGGAGGCTTCTGTTGCCAGGCGCCTCCTGACCCCGCCTAAAGGTGCAAACCCTTAGGACTTGAATCCCAGTACCGTCACCGCATTACGCGGCGAGGGCCACCGGAGCATAGTTGTCATTCGCAACTATAGGTTTGACCCGATAACGGCGGTATCATGCCGAGCGAAAGATCACCCTTTTGGTCCCCCGTCGAACCTATTTCGCCCCCGCCAAAACCCGCGCGTCGCCAGGCGGGCTTTGGTGGAGGCGCCGGGTACCGCCCCCGGGTCCGAAAGACTTATTCCGATGTCCATTTATCGCCGTAGCCGGCCTTTTGAGCCGGCACCGGGAATATAGGGGGCAAAGCGCCGGGAGGGAAGGGGCGCGCCGACTGGCGTTTAAAGGGCGCTGCAGGCGGAGCCATCATTGGCCCGGCGGAGCGGCGCGCGAATCCGTTCGCGATTAAGCGATCTCAAAGCCTTAGGCGCCTTTTCTCTGCAACTTTCGCAGGGGTTCGGAACAGGTCGGCCGGAACGGAGACGCGATCGACCAGTCCGGTATCTTCTAGAAAACACACAAACGTTCAGTATTGTTGCGAGGGCTATCGATTCAGAAACGCCCTCTGGAACCAGCGCTCTTGGCCTTCGAGGCGCCAGTGTCGTGAGAGGGTTGTCCCCGCACCCCGACTCGACGGACGCGAGGATTGACAGTTCTCCAAGGGCCAACGATCGCGCCCGAGTTCCTTCGATCCACGTCTTGCTCTAGCATGGCGAGCGCGCCGACGTTCGGCGTCGACCGCGGAAGGATCCATGAAACGAACCCCCGTCCGCCTCGCCGTCGTCCTGGCGGCGTCGATGCTCGCGTCGCCGTCCGCCTTCGCCCAGACGTCGGCCACTTCGTCCGCCCCGGCCGTCGACGCGGAGTTCGCGGCGCAGAAGTCCGCCTTCCTGGCGCTGCCGCAGGCGACGCGAAGGGCCTTGCAGGACGCGCTCGTCTGGCTCGGCTTCTATAACGGCGCGAACGACGGCGACTTCGGCAAGCGCACCCGCGATGCCATCGTCGCCTGGCAACGCAGCGTGAAGGCGACGCCCGACGGCGTCCTCGGGCCGACCCTGGTTCAGGCGCTCCTCGCCGCGGCCGACAAGGCGCGCGCGGCGGTCGGCTTTCAGACCTTCACCGATCCGAGGACCGGGGCCAGGGTCGAGGCGCCGGCGAAACTTCTGGGCAAGGGCGGAACGAGGCTCGAGTTCGCCTCGAGCAATGAGGTCGGACCTCGCCGGGCTCTATGCGCGACTTTCGGCCGAATCGCCGACCCGCAAGGTCTCGTACAAGGCGACGAAGCCCGGCGCCTTCTTCGTGGTGTCCGGCCAGGACGGGGCGGCGAAATTCTATTCGCGGTTCGAGACGAG
The DNA here is from genome assembly GCA_963775665.1 of uncultured Alphaproteobacteria bacterium. GTDB lineage: Bacteria > Pseudomonadota > Alphaproteobacteria > Rhizobiales > Beijerinckiaceae > Roseiarcus. The sequence goes on from CAVZJZ010000026.1 coordinate 21,251, forward strand.
CGCGAGCGCCAGTCCGCCTGTCCGCGGCTTCACCTTCGCCTATCCGGCGGCTGAGGCGGCGCAACTCGACCGGGTCGCCCTCGCGGTCGCCAATTCTTTCGAGGCTTTCCCAGCGCAGGCGCCGGGGACCGCGCCTCCGACCGCGACGCCGCCCGTTTCGACCGGGGTCGCGCCTCCGCCCGTCCCGATTCCCTCGGCGACGGCGCTGGTGATCGCGCCAGGACAGGCGCTGACGGCGCTGAAGCCGGACGACTGTCCGAAAGCCAGCATCGGCGGCAAACCGGCGCGGTTCGAGCGGACTGAGATGGCCACGGGCCTCGCGATCCTCTCGGGCGATTTCGGCGCGAAGGGCGAGCCGCCTCGACCTCGGGGCGCTGAAGTCCGATCTCGTCGTGCTGAGCGCGGCGGGTGACCGGGTCGCAGCCAATTCCGCCTCGCTGACCGGCGAGGCGACACATCCATCGGTCACCGCCTCGCTCGAAAAAAGCGCCAGCGGCGGCCCCGCCTTCGACCGCGAGGGCCGTCTCGCCGGAGTCGTTGCGCCGATCGCCGACGAGCCGATGCGGATCGCCGGCGTTCCTCTCGCGGCCGCCACACGCGCTGATCGTTGCCGATGCGATCGGCGCGTTCCTCGGCGGGGGCGAACTGACGCCCGAGCCTGCGGCGACGCTGAGCGCCGGCGCGATCGCCGAGCGCGAAAGGGGTGCGGTGGTGGCGGTGTTCTGCGAGAAGTAGGGCTCACCGCGCCACAAACTCTTCCCCCGATCTCCTGCGCGCAGAACAGTGCGGTCAGATCGCCGTCGTCGTTCCGCGCATGCGCCGCAGCCGCGACAATGGTTCCGCGCGCCGGACCGCAGAGGGGGGATGCCTCGCGGGATTGATACAGGGCGGGACCGCCTCCCCGCCCACCGCCTCAGTCGGCAAGGCCCGGTCCAAGCCGGGCATTTCCGACCGAGGAGGCTGTCCGCGCCGACCGGCCACCACGCGTGCGGCGCGCCGGCATAGGAGGCGAGGATCAGGAACTCGTCGTCGCCTTCGACGCGAACGCCGGCGACCATGATCATCATGATCCCTCGGTCCTTGACCTTGTCGGCAAGAGCCTCGGCGGCGAGCCGAAACGGCTCGACGTCCGAAAGGTCCGCCGCCGGGACGCGCGTTCCCCAGAACACCGTGTGGGGAACCCCGACGTCGATCCGCGCCCATTCGCCGATCGGAACCTCCGGCGCCGCGGCCGCGAGCGCGCGCCGGACGGACGGAAGGAGGCAGCCCACGTGGATATGAAGCTGATCCTGGGACCGGATGACGGCGGAGTTGACGACGAGGCCGACCGCGTCGCGCTCCGGCGCCTGGCCATCCGCGCCCTTGAGAAACGATCGCGCACGCCATGCCGCGTCCAAATAGTTCGGCGCCTGCTGGAGACTGCAGGAATGGATCCTCGATGCCGACGATCTTTCGCGTCGGCGCCAGGATCAGGTCGTGCAGCAGCGGCGGGCGCAGGACGACGTCGCCGCGCTCCTCGCCATCGGATATATCGACTTTAAGGCACGGAAAGGGAGCGCCGGTCAGCTTGAAGTCGGCGACGCAGGCCTGGATGACCGACCACAGCGCCAGCCGGTCGAGTCCGGTCGCGAAGGTCGCGAACGCCGTCACGGCCGTGAAACCGGCGGCGATCAGGAGAATTGACGTTTTCTTCATGCCGCGCCCCGCGGCTTTGCTCCGCGCACCGCTCTCATCCCCCAACGAAGTCTTTCCGCGCAATTCGCTCAACGCCGCGGAGGGCTTGCGCGGGCCTGTCAACTCTGGCTTCGCTGGGCCACTCGCGCGCGGGATCTCCGATCAGCGTGGCGACAAGGATCGACGACGACATGAGACTTCCGGACGCTCACATGATGGACAGGCGATGAGGCGCGCGCTCCTCATCGCAGGCCCGACGGCAAGCGGCAAGTCCGCGGCCGCGCTGAGGTTAGCGGAACGCTTCGGCGCGACGATCGTCAACGCCGATTCGATGCAGGTCTACGCCGACCTCAGGATTCTCACAGCGCGTCCGACACGCGCGGAGGAGGCGCAGGCGCCGCATCGCCTCTTCGGCGAAATCGATGGCGCGGTCAACTTTTCGGTCGGGCGCTGGGCGCGGCGGGCGCAGGAGATCCTCGCCGAGACCGGCGACGGTCCGATCATTTTCGTCGGCGGCACGGGCCTCTATTTCCGCGGGCTGACCGAAGGCCTGTCCGACATGCCGACCGTTCCGGAGGCGGTCCGGGCCAGAGTGCGCGCCGAGGCCGAAGGCCGCCCGACACCCGACCTGCACGCCGAGCTCGCGGCGGTGGATCCAGAGACCGCCGCGCGGCTCAGACCCTCGGACCGGCAGCGGACCTTGCGCGCGCTCGAAGTGTTCGCCGCGACCGGCCGGCCGCTCGCCGCCTTCCAGGGCGCGCGCGCCGCGCCCGCGCTCCAGACCCACGAATGGAGCGGTCTCTTCCTCGCCCCCGACCGCGAAGCCCTCTATGCGCGCATCGATGCGCGCTTCGAGGCGATGATCGCCGAGGGCGCGCTCGACGAGGTCGAGCGACTCGCTGAGCGAAAGCTCGATCCGGCCCTGCCGGTCATGCGCGCCCATGGCGTCCCGCATCTGATCGCCCATCTCGAGGGACGCCTCACGCTCGCCGAGGCCGCCGAGCGCGGCAAACTCGACACGCGCCATTACGCCAAGCGCCAGTTCACCTGGGCGCGCCATCAGCTCGCCGGGTTCGAATGGGTCGCGCCCGAGCAGGCTGTCGAGGCCGGAAGCCGGCGCCTCGTCGCCTGAGTTGCAAGCCCCGCCTTCGGGCGCTAAGTCCCGCCGCGGTCGCCGCCCCGCGCAGCGAAATTCGGTCCACCCCTCATATGACGAGAGCCCCGTTGAGCCTGATCAAACCCTTTCGCGCCCTGCGGCCCGCCCCCGGGCGCGCGGCCGAGGTCCTCGCGCCGCCCTATGACGTGCTGTCCAGCGCAGAGGCGCGCGATCGCGTCAAAGGAAAGCCGTGGAGCTTTCTGCACGTCTCCAAGGCGGAGATCGACCTCGATCCGGCGATCGACCTTTATCACCCCGCGGTTTACGCGAAGGCCGCCGAAAATCTCCGGCGCATGATCGACGCCGGCGTGCTCGCGCGCGACGAGACGCCCGGCTACTACGTCTACCGGCTGACCTGGCGCGAGCGCGTCGAGACCGGCTTCGCCGCGGTGGCGTCGCTCCGCGGCCTATGCCGAAGAATCGCATCCGCAAGCACGAGCTGACGACGCACGCCAAGGAGGACGACCGCGTGCGCCAGATCGAGGCGGTCGGCGCGCAGACCGGCCCGGTGATGCTCGCCTATCCCGAGGCGCCCGCGATCGACGCGCTTCTCGCGCGCGCCGCCCAGCGAGCGCCCGAGGTCGACGTCGTCGCCGACGACGGCGTGCGCCACGAGCTCTGGGTGCTGGACGACGAGGCGGAGGTCGCGGCGCTGACCCGCGCCGTCGACGCCCTGCCTGCGCTCTACATCGCCGACGGCCATCATCGCTCGGCCGCTGCTCTGCGCGTGGCCGAGGCGCGAGGCGTCAAGGACGGCTATTTCCTCGCCGTGCTGCTGCCGCACCAGCAGATGACCATTCTCGACTACAACCGCGTGCTGCGCGACCTGAACGGCCTGACCCCGGACGCAGTTTTGCGCGAGATCGGACGCCGCTACACGATCGAGCCGAGCGACAAGCCGGTCCGCCCGAGCCGCCCGGACGAGGTCGGCATGGTCGTCGGCGGCGGCTGGCGCCGGCTCGCGCTCAAGCCCGAGATCATGGCCGAGGCCGCGCGGAGCGGCGATCCGGTCGCGCGGCTGCCGGTGACGCTGCTGGCGAAAAACGTCATCGAGCCGATCTTCGGCGTGACTGATCCGCGCCGCGACAAGCGGATCGACTTTGTCGGCGGCGGGCGCGGGCTCGAGGAGCTGGAGCGGCTGGTCAAGTCCGGCGCGGCGGCCGTCGCCTTCGCGCTCTATCCGACGCAGATGGCCGATCTCATGGCGGTCGCCGACGCCGGCGCGATCATGCCGCCCAAATCGACCTGGTTCGAGCCCAAGCTCGCCGACGGCATGGTCAGCCACATGCTGGATTGATCTGCCGGGCGGGCCATGGGACGTCGTCGTTCGCGCCGAGTGCGCGCTTTACCCGGCCGGGAGCGCCGGACGGAGGCGAGCCGTCGAGATTGATTAGCCGGCTCCCGCGCGAAATCCGTCCGGACAGCGCGCTCCATGCCCGGTCTCGGAGGCACGTCCTTCGCCAAGCCCGTTCGCTCGATGCGTCCACCAACCATTATCCCTCGGTCGAAGATTCCAGCCGTCGGCACGCTGTTTCCTTAACTTCTTCCCGCTTGAATGCGGAAAAACGCGAGCGACCGGCTCGCCTTCAAATGATGACGGTTTCCGCAATGCGGCTTGGTCACGCATGGTCGAAGACTCCGGGGCGCAGCGTATCTGGCCTGCCGCTGGCGGCCGCCGTCGTCGCGCTGGCGCTCGCCGGAATCGCGCTGTGCGCGATCGAAAAGCGGCAGATGGACGCCCTTTCGCAGCGGAGCCTCGCAACAGCGAGCCTGGCGCGAGCATCGCAGGCTGTCGCGATGGCGCCCTACGCGGTCCTCAGCATCCTCGAGTATGACGACAGCATCGAAGCGGGACGACAGGCGCCTGTCGTCTTTCTCGACGCAGTGCGCGAGGCCAGGATCGCACTCGACGAGGCCGCCCAGCTCGCGCCGGACAAAGCGGCCCAAATTCAGGACTTCAAGAGGCGGTTCGAAGAGCTGGCCGAGAAGGCGAATCCGGCGCTCGCGGTCGGCAACACGACGCCGGGCCTGACGCGGGGCGCCGCCCTCAGCTCGTCCGATCTCGCTCAACTTGCGTCCGGCGCGCAAATGGCCGCCGAGCCCGATGCTGAGCTCGAGTCCCTGGCGCGAGATCTGACGGACTTCGCCCGGGCTCTGGCGAAAGGGGGCGCCGAGACGGCGGCTGAGCGGCAGAATGAATTCGACGTCGCGCTCCTGATCCTCGTCGCGGCCGGCCTGGCGGCGCTGATCCGCGCTCGTCTCTCCGGCCGCCGAGAGACGCTTTTCGACCTGATGCTGAGGCGCGACGCGCGACGGCGCCTCCGTTCGCTCGAAGGAGCCGACGCGAGCGAGGGCTCCGAGACCCCGCGGTCCAATGAGGGGGAGCTTGGGGCTGCGGCGAAAGTCGCGGCGGACAACGACGGGCCGCGCGCGAGCGGCCGACCCTCGATGAGCGCTTCCGCAATGTAACGGACCGTCTTGCTAAGCTATTGAAACATAACGATTAAAAAATCGTATGACTGGCGGAGAGGGAGGGATTCGAACCCCCGGTACGCTTGCGCGTACTCCGCATTTCGAGTGCGGCGCGATCGACCACTCTGCCACCTCTCCGGGGCCGTCGACGACATCACATGTCGCCCGCAGGTCGGCGGGCCGCTTAGCATGGCGCGCCGCCGGTCGCAAGGCGGCGCAATTCCGTCTGGATCAGACGCCCGTCTCGACCGCCTTCATCGCCAGGCGGGCCATCAGCGGCACGGCTTCGCCCATTTGCCGGGCGCGTTCGGGGTTCGAGGCGTTGCCGTCGAGCGAACGCTTGTAGACGCCCTGGACGATCGCGGCGACGCGAAAGAAGCTGAAGGCGATAAGGAAGGTCCAATCGGGAATGGCCTTGAGCCCCGCGCGCCGGCAGTAGTCGGCGACATAGTCGGCCTCGGTCGGGATGCCGAAGGCCGCCCGGTCGACGCCGGCGAGGCCGCGGAACGCGCCGGCGTTGGGCAGCCGCCATTGCATGCACTGATAGGCGAGGTCGGCGAAGGGATGGCCGAGCGTCGAGAGCTCCCAGTCGAGCACCGCCAGGAGGCGCGACGAATGCGCGTCGAAGATCATGTTGTCGATCCGCCAGTCGCCGTGCACGAGCGCGACGCGGCCGTCGTCGGCCGGGACGTTCTGCGCCGAGCCAGACAATGAGCCGGTCCATGTCGTCGACCGTTTCCGTTTCGCTCGCGCGGTACTGTTCGCTCCAGCGCTGCAGCTGCCGGGCGAAATAACTGCCGGGCTTGCCGAAATCCGAGAGGCCGGCGGCCGCGACGTCGATCGCGTGCAGCTTCGCCAGCGCCTCGTTCATCGCGTCATAGATCGGGCCGCGCCCCTCGCGCGGCAGCTCGGGAAGCGCAGGGTCCCAGAAGATGCGGCCGTCGACATGCGCCATGACATAAAACGCCGTGCCGATCACGCTGTCGTCTTCGCAGAGCGCCAGCGCCCGCGGGGCGGGAAAGCCCGTGCCTTCGAGCGCCCGTAAGACCCGGAATTCGCGCTCGATCATATGCGCGCTCTTGAGGAGCTTGCCGGGAGGCTTTCTGCGCAAGACGTAGCGGCCGCTCGGAGCCTCGATCAGGTAGGTCGGGTTCGACTGGCCGGTGGCGAATTTCTTCGCCGCGCTCGGGCCGCGCCAGCCCGGGACATGCGCCTCGGCCCAGCCGTCGAGGGCCTGTGAATTATCGGGAAAGACGCCGCTCATCGCGGCGGGGTCTCGTTCGAATAGCGCTTCATCTCGGCTTTCGCGATGACGCGCCGGTGCACGGCGTCCGGCCCGTCGGCGAGTCTGAGCGTGCGCACCTGGGTCCACATCCGCGCCAGCGGGAAGTCCTGACAGACGCCCGCGCCGCCATGGAGCTGCACCGCCTGGTCGATCACCTCGAGCGCGATTCGGGGCGCGATCACCTTGATCTGCGAAATGAGCGGCGCGGCCGCGCGCACGCCTTGGGTGTCCATCGCCCAGGCGGCCTTGAGGCAGAGAAGCCGCGCCATCTCGATGCTCATGCGCGCTTCCGCGATGATGTCGGGATTGGCGCCGAGCCTGGCGAGTTTCTGCCCGAATGCGGTGCGCAGGGAGGCGCGCCGGCACATCGCCTCGAGCGCCCGCTCCGCCTGGCCGATGGCGCGCATGCAATGGTGAATGCGTCCCGGGCCGAGTCGTCCCTGCGCGATCTCGAAGCCGCGGCCGCGGCCGAGGACCAGCGCGTCCTTCGGCACGCGCACGTCGCTGAAGCGGATGTGCATGTGGCCGTGCGGCGCGTCGTCTTGGCCGTAGACCTGCAGCGCCCGCAGCACCTTGACGCCCTTGGTCGCCGCCGGCACGAGCAGCATGGAATGGCGCGCATGGGGGCCAGCCTCGGGGTCGGTCACCGCCATCGTGATATAGAGCGAACAGCGCGGATCGCCTGCGCCGGACGACCACCATTTCTCGCCGTTGAGCACCCATTCGTCGCCTTCGAGGCGGGCGTCCATGGCGATGTTGGTCGCGTCCGACGAGGCGACGCCGGGTTCGGTCATCAGATAGGCCGAGCGCGCCCGCCCTTCGAGGAGATCGGGCAGCCAGCGCGCCTTCTGTTCCGCCGAGCCGTAGCGCTCGAGCACCTCCATATTGCCAGTGTCGGGCGCCGAGCAGTTGAAGGCCTCGGAGGCGAGCGGCGACCAGCCCATCTCTTCGGCGAGATAGGCGTATTCGACCGTGGTCAGGCCGAAGCCCTTGTCGGAGGCGGTGAGCCAGAAGTTCCAGAGATTCTTCGCCCGCGCCTTGGCCTTGAGGGATTCGAGGATCTCGATCATGCGCTTGGTCGGCTTGAAGCGGTCGCCGTCGCGTCCGACCTCCGCCTCGTATTCGTCTTCCAGCGGCATGATTTCATCGCGCACCATCGCCCTGACTGCGGCGATGAGCGGACGGACTTTGTCTGTGACGCCGAGATCCATATGGTCCTCCCTTGAATCGTTTCGTCCGATTTGACGCTGAAAGTCTACGTGCGGCAAGCGCTCGCCGTGAGAATTGGCGGGTCAGGCGGCCTAATGCCGCATGGGCTGGCCGAAATCCCCGAGCCGCCAGGCGCAGGTCTCTCGCGACGATTGCCGATACAAGCAGCTGGCGCGATGATGCGCCGGCCGGGCGCGTCCCTCACTTCGGGAACGGAACCGGCGAGTCGCTGAGCGTCTGCAGATAGGCCAGGATGTCGGCGCGCTTGTGCGCATCGGCCTCGCCGGGGTAGGCCATCTTCGTGCCCGACGCTTCCGACTTCGGATTGGTGATCATCTTGTTGAGAGCCTCGTAGGTCCAGTCGCCGCCGACGGCTCTTCAGCGAATCGGAATAGGCGAAGCCTGCAACCGAGGCGATCGGGCGCCCGACGACGCCAAAGAGCGGCGGGCCGACCTTCGGCCCCGCGCCCTTGTCGAAATTGTGGCAGGTCGTGCAGATCTTGGCGTCCTGCGCGCCCTTCTTGGCGTCCGCTTTCGCCAGCAGCGCAGGCAGCGGTTCTTCCGGAGCCGCAGCGGCGGCCGCCGCAGGCGCCGGGGCCGCGGTTCCGGTCGGCAGCGCGTAGCCGGGCGCGGCCGGCCGCCCGGGCGCGAAGACGAGATTGCTGAAGGCGACAACAAGCATGGCGAACAAAATGGAGCCGAAGCCCACGAGCGCTATTCTGTTCATGTCTTCTGCGTGCATCGAGGGGTCTGCCTTCGTCGACGGTGATTGGCTTGCGGGCGCCCGCGCTGATTAGCCGCTTTGCGCGGGACTTGGCAACACGTATAAGCCCGCTTCCCGCTCACTCTCCCCTAACTCTTATGGCAAACCCCATCGTCATCATCCCCGCGCGCATGGCCTCGAGCCGGCTGCCGGGAAAGCCGCTCGCCGATATTTGCGGCGAGCCGATGATCGCGCATGTCTGGCGCCGCGCGATCGAAGCGGACGTCGGACCGGTCGCTGGTCGCGGCCGATGATTCGCGCATTGTCCGGGCGATCGAGGCGGTCGGGGGCAAGGCGGTTCTGACCCGCCCGGATCATCAGTCCGGCTCGGACCGGATTTTCGAGGCCCTCGGCGCGCTCGATCCGGCGGGGGTTTACGACATCGTCGTCAACGTTCAGGGCGATCTGCCGACCATCGAGCGGGACGCCGTGCGGGCCTGTCTCGCGCCTCTCGCCGACGCCGGGGTCGACATCGCGACGCTGGCGACGCCGATTTCTCGCCCGGAGGAGAAGGACGATCCGAATGTGGTCAAGGCGGTGGGGACTTTGGTCGCGCCCGGCCGCCTGAGGGCGCTCTATTTCACGCGCGCCCGCGCGCCCTGGGGCGACGGCGAACTCCTTCATCACATCGGCCTCTACGCCTATCGGCGAGAGCGCGCTCAAGGCTTTCGTCTCGATGCCGGCCTCGCCGCTCGAGCGGCGCGAAAAGCTCGAGCAACTGCGGGCGCTCGAGGCCGGCATGCGGATCGACGTCATGATCGTCGACGCGGCGCCGCTCGGCGTCGATACGCCGGAGGATCTCAGCCGCGCGCGCACAATTCTCGGCCAAGGAAAAGCCTGATGACTGAAACGCGTTCGATCGCCTATCAGGGCGAGCCCGGGGCCAATTCGCACATCGCCTGCATCGACAATTATCCGGACCTGTCGCCGTTGCCCTGCGCGACCTTCGAGGACGCCTTCGCTGCGCTCCAGGACGGAACGGCCGATCTCGGCATGATCCCGATCGAGAACTCGATCGCCGGGCGGGTGGCGGACATTCATACGCTCCTGCCCGCCTCCGGGCTGCACATCGTCGGCGAGACGTTCCTGCCGATCCACTTTCAGCTGCTGGCGGTCCCCGGGGCCCGGGTCGAAGACCTGAGGACCGTCCATAGCCACGTCCACGCGCTCGGCCAGTGCCGCAACATCATCCGCCGGCACCGGCTCAAGCCCATGGTCTCGAGCGACACCGCAGGCTCGGCGCGCGAAGTGGCGGAATGGGGAGACAGGAGCCGCGCCTCGCTCGCGACACGGCTCGCCGGCCAGATCTACGGCCTGCAGACGCTGGTGGCCGACGTCGAGGACGAGAGGCACAACACCACCCGCTTCGTGGTCCTCTCGAAGGACCCGCTGCGGGCGCCCCAGGGCGAGGAGCCGCTGGTGACGACCTTCGTCTTCCGGGTCCGCAACGTGCCGGCCGCCCTTTACAAGGCTCTCGGGGGGTTCGCGACCAACGGGGTCAATATGACGAAGCTCGAGAGCTACATGGTCGAGGGCGAGTTCTCCGCCACCCAGTTCCTTGCCGACGTCGACGGCCATCCGGACGATCCGCCGCTCAGCCGCGCGCTCGAGGAGCTCGAATTCTTCTCCCGCGAGGTGCGCATTCTGGGCGTCTATCCCGCCCATCCGTTCCGGGTCGAGACGCAGAACGGGCGGTAGCGGCGGGGTGACACAGCGCGGGCCCCGAACGCCGGCCGGGCGCGCGCAATTTAGCGGGCGCTGATTCCGTTGTTTCAAAGGCTTAGGCATCATTTTAGCGGCGGCTCTCTCGCCTCGGACTAACAACATCTTAGATATGTGTTATTTTATCTGTGGTGCGGACGCGATACGGTTGGCGAGGCACGGCTGATTGGGCTAGATTCGCGTTCACGCAAACTCAAGCGTCCGGAGGCCGCCATGACGCCGCTTCGCCTTGCGCTCCTCGCCATTTCTGCGCTGGCTGCAGGAGCGGCGCTCGCCCAGAACACGCCTGTCGCCGTCGCGCGCGCGACGATCGAAAGCGTCGCGCCAGACGGCGCTAGCTTGGCCGTGCGCACGCGCGCAGGCGAGGATCGGACGGTTCGCCTCAATCCCAAGGCGCTCTTCGTCCTCGTGGCGCCCGCGACGCTCGCAGACGTGAAGCCCGGCGCCTTCATCGGCGTCGCCGCGACGCCCGGCGAGGGCGGCGAACTCAAAGCGATGGAGGTCCATATTTTCCCCGAGGCGATGCGGGGGACCGGCGAGGGCTTCCGCCCGTTCGATCTCGCGCCCGGCAGCACCATGACCAACGGCAATATCGACGCGCGCGTCGACGCGACGACCGGGCCCAAGCTCACCGTGACCTATAAGGGCGGCCAGCAGACGATCGTCGTCGACCCGAAGACGCCGATCGTCGCGTTCGAGCCGGGCGCGAAGGACGACCTCAAGCCGGGCGCGGCGATTGTCGCGCGCGGGCCAAAGCAGGATGACGGCTCGATCGACGCCGCCTTTGTCCTGATCGGCAAGGACGGGCTTGTTCCGCCGTTATGATCTGTGTTGACCTCCCCGGGTCAACGCGCGGGTTGATTTGCCCGGCCCGGGCGCCCGTGCTAGCTAGCGGATTCGTTTTTTCGTCGCTTGAGGCGCCCATGAGTATTGAGCTGGCCACCAGCAAGCCGATTTCCTTTGCCCGGGATTCCAAATTCACTTTCGTTCTCATCAAGCCGACGCATTACGACGACGACGGCTACCCAATTCAGTGGTTTCGCTCGGCTTTGCCATCCAACACGCTCGCCTGCATGAACAGCCTGGCGGAGGACGCGCGCCGCCGCGAGGTCCTCGGCCCGGGCGTCTCGCTCGATATCGACACCTATGACGAGACCAACCGGCGGGTGGTCCCGAGCCGGATCATTCGTGACCTCAAACGCCGGGGCGGGCGGGCGCTGATCGGCATCGTCGGCGCGCAATCCAATCAGTTCCCGCGCTCGGTCGATCTCGCGAGGCAGTTTCGCGCCGCCGGCCTTCAGGTGTGCATCGGCGGATTCCATGTCTCGGGCTGCATCGCCATGCTGCCGGAAATGCCGTCCGAACTGAAGGAGGCGCAGGCGCTCGGCATTTCGCTGTTTGCCGGCGAATCGGAAGAACGCCGGCTCGATGAAGTGCTCCTCGACGCCTGGAACGGCCAGCTGAAGCCGCTTTACAATTTCATGGACCATTTGCCCTCGCTCGAGGGCGAGCCGGCGCCAATCCTGCCGCGCAAGCACGTCCTGCGCACGTCCGGCACTTATTCCAGCATCGATCTCGGCCGCGGCTGCCCGTATCAATGCTCGTTCTGCACCATCATCAACGTGCAGGGCCGGAAGAGCCGATTCCGAACGCCCGACGATCTCGAAAAGATCATCCGCGAGAACAAGGCGCAGGGCATCGACCGGTTCTTCATCACCGACGACAATTTCGCCCGCAACACCGACTGGGAGATCCTGCTCGACCGCGTCATCGAACTCAAGGAGCGCGAAGGCATCCATTGCGGGTTCACGATCCAGGTCGACACGCTCTGCCACAAGATTCCGAATTTCATCGAGAAGGCGACAAAGGCCGGCGTGCGGCGCGTCTTCATCGGTCTTGAGAACATCAACCCGGACAACCTGATCGTCGCCAAGAAGCGCCAGAACAAGATCACCGAATATCGCGTGATGCTGCAGAAATGGCGAGACCACGGCGCGATGACATACGCCGGCTACATTCTCGGCTTTCCCGCCGACACGAAAGAAACGATCCTGCGCGACGTCGAGATCGTCAAGCGCGAGTTGCCGCTCGACATTCTCGAGTTCTTCTTCCTGACCCCGCTGCCCGGCTCGGAGGACCACAAGACCCTGTTGAAGAAGGGCGTCTGGATGGACCCCGACATCAACAAATACGACCTCAACCACCGGGTGTCGCATCATGCGAAAATGTCGGACGCCGAGTGGGAGGATGCGTATCGGGCGGCTTGGGATGCGTTCTACACGCCAGATCACATGCGCACGGTCTTCAGGCGTGCGGCGGCGATCAAGAACGGCCGGCCGAAACAGATCGCAAGCACCGTCATGTGGTTCAAGTTGATGATCGATTACGAGGGCGTGCATCCGCTCGAGGGCGGCGCTTTCCGGCTCAAGTTCCGCAGAGACCGCCGGCTCAGCATGCCGATGGAGTCGCCGTTCGTCTTCTATCCTCGCTACGCGGCCGAGATCGCCGGCAAAGCGGTCAAGTACCTCCGCTTCTTCCTGATGACGCGACGGCTCCTGAAGGAGGCGCTCGACGCGCCGGACCGCTACGCCTACAGCGACCTCGCCATTGCGCCGCCGCGCGCCGACGAGTTCGAGCAGCTGGAGCTCTATCACGCCACGGGCGGCGGCGAGGCGGCGCTGGCGCGCAAGAAGCTTGGCGACGACATCCGCGGATCGGTCACGGCCGCCGCGGCCGAGTGACGCCGGCGGCCGCGAAGCGTCTTCTTGTAGCCGTGCTCGCCAGCCCGTCGAAAGACGGGCGTCCTTCCGGACGCCCTATGGAGCGCGGCGCCGCGGTCAGCGACCGCGGCTATGGACAGGTCTGAGCCATGCTCGTCGATGGCAAGTGGCGCGAAGCCTGGCAGCCGGTTCAGGCGACGGACGCGAAGGGCGGCTTCGTCCGCCAGATCTCGAGCTTTCGCTCCTGGGTGACGCCGGACGGCGCCGTGGGTCCGACGGGCGAGGGCGGATTTCGCGCCGAGAGGGGGCGCTATCATCTCTACGCCGCGCTCATCTGCCCCTGGGCGACGCGCGTCCTCATCGCGCGCAAGCTGAAAGGGCTCGAGGACGTCGTCTCGGTCGCGATCGTCGAGCCGGCGCTGACCGATCAGGGCTGGCGCTTCGGCGATGACCGGGACGCCGACCGCGATGTCGTCAACAGCGCCACCTACCTGCACGAGATCTACAGCCGCGCGGATCCGAAGTTCACGGGCCGAGCGACCGTGCCTGCGCTGTGGGACAGGGAGCGCCGGACGATCGTCAACAACGAGTTGGCCGACCTTCTGCGCATGTTCAATTCGGGCTTCGGGGCGCTCGCCGACGATACGGTCGATCTCTATCCGGAAGACTTGCGGGCCGGCATCGACGCGCTCAACGACGAGGTCTATCCCTCCCTCAACAACGGGGTCTACCGCGCCGGATTCGCGACCACCCAGGAAGCCTACGAGGAGGCGTTCGGGCGCGTTTTCGCGATGCTCGACGCGCTCGAGCGCCGCCTCGCCCGCGGACCCTTTCTGCTTGGCGACCGGCTGACGGAAGCCGACATCCGCGTCTTCGTGACGCTGGCGCGTTTCGACGCCGCCTATCATGGCCAGTTCAAATGCAACCTGCGCCGCATCGCCGACTATCCGCGCTTGAGCGCCTATCTCGCCCGGCTGATCCGGCTGCCTGCGTTCCGAGACACGTTCAGCCTCGACCATATCAAGCGCGGATATTACTCGGTCAAGGCGCTGAACCCGAACCGGATCGTCCCGCTCGGACCGATGCTGCCCTGGGCGACCGGCGACACGAGCGTGATGCGACCTGCTTGAGGCGCCGCGTCATCGGGGGGCGAACGGGAGCCGTCGTTCTGTGCGCGACGCCGGTTCGATCGGCGCAGGCGCCGGAATCGTTCCGAAACCGATGATAGGATCGCGAACAAGACAAGGAGCGCCCGCCATCTCGACCGCCGCCGCCCTCGCCGTCCTCGCCGCGCTCGCGCTCGTGGGCTGCGCGGCCGCCTGGCTCGCGAGCCGGAGCGGCGGCCTCGTCCGGATCCTCGCGCAATTGGCGGCGGTCGTCTTCGTCTCTGTGGCCGGCGCCTTTCTGGGATTCCTCGTTCCGCTGGCGCCGCTCGTCCGGGAAGCGACCGGCGAAGCCTTCTGGGCCGGGCTCCTCGCCACGCTCGGAACGATCGCGGGCATGTCGCTCGCCGAAACGCTGATGGCCAGGCTGGACAGAATCCGTTAGCGAACGCGCTGAAGCCCGGCGCTTGCGCTTGAGCGCTCGGCGCCCTCTCATGGATTGCCAAGGACGGCGAGGTTTCGACTCGATGACATGGTTCTGGGTCATGCTGGGCGGCCTCGTCACGCTGGAGAAGGCGCAGGCGCCGCAATACGGGGCCGACACGAAGCATCCGCCGGCCTGACTTAATGCGCTTCAACATTCACGGATTCGGCTTCACGGCCTTTCTGGCCGCCCTGACCGCGCTGCCGCCGCTGGCGATCGACATGGCGCTGCCGAGCCTCGGGCTCATCCAGGCCGATTTCGGCGCCACCCAGACGCAGGCCGCGTCCGCCATCGCGATCTTTCTCGCCGGCTTTTCGACCGCGCCGCTCGTCGTCGGCCCGTTCGCGGACCGGTTCGGCCGAAAGCCGGTGATGCTGGCCGGGATCCTCATCTTCACGCTTTGCGCCGCAGGCTGCGCGCTCGCGCTCTCGATCGGCGCGCTGCTTGCCTTCCGGCTTTTCCAGGGGGTCGGCGCCGGCGCGGTCGGGGTGCTGCCGCGCGCGATCATCCGCGACCTGTTCGACGGGCATGAGTCCCGAGTGCACATTGCCGCGGTTTCGCTGATCTTCAGCATCGCGCCGCTGATCGCGCCGACGATCGGCGCCGCAATCCTGGCGTTCGGCTCCTGGCGCATCATCTATATGCTGCTGACGGGCGTTGGCGCCGCCGTCGCGCTCGTCGCCTTCTTTCTGTTCGATGAGTCGCACGCAATCGGCAATCGCCGGAACCTGCGGCCGGCGACGGTCATCGCCGGATACCGTCGCGCGTTGACGACCAAGATGTGCGTGGGCTTCACGATCGTCAACGCCCTCGTCTTCGCGGGCCTCTTCGCCTACGTCAATGTGTCGCCGCTTCTGTTCATCCAGGGCTTTGGCGTGTCGAAGGCGGGCTTCGGCGGCCTGTTTGCGATCACCGCCTCCGGCGTCATCGCAGGCTCCTCCATCAACAACTGGCTCGTTCGCCGGCGTGCGAAGCCGCGGGCCGTGCTCGACGCCGCCCTCGTCCTTATGAGTCTCTGCTGCGCTTGCGCTTCTGGCCATCGGCATCGCCGGCGCGGGCTCCCCGCTTGTCGTCGTCGCGCCGGTGATGGTCTACATCACCTCGTTCGGCCTGGTGGCCCCCAACGCTTCGCACGAAGCCGTGCATCCGTTGCCGGAAATCGCCGGAGTCGCCTCCGCCGTCCTGCTCGCCGCGCAAATGCTGTTCGGCGCGCTCGGCGGCGGTGCGGCCGCGGCGCTCTATACCCATGCCTCGCCGCTTGCGATCGGCGTCGTGATGAGTGTCGGCGCGCTTTCCGCCGCTGCGCTCTACGCCTTCTGGCTCAGGCCCGGCGTCGAGGCTTGAGGCGGAGTTCGGCCGAGCGGCAAGTCCGGCGTCGCCCCGATCTGATCGCGGCCGAACCTTAGCGCGCGGACAGCAAGACCGATGCGACGCCCACTGGGAAGCCGCTTCCGCCAAGCGGCGATCAAGGGTGGCGAGCGTCGCTCCATGATTGGCGCAGATGGCGAGATGAAGAGCATCGCCGGCGCGAAGATTGAGCTGCGACTGATCTGCGTAGCGCGCCGCGCCGCGAAAATCCTCGCGCGCCACTGGAGAACACCCGAAAACTCTCGCCCGAAAGCCGGGTGAACGCCGAGGGGCCGCGGCGCGATGCTCAGCGCCGAGGGTCCCGGTCCGCAGTTTGATCGACAGAGCCGAAGCAAACTCCGTCGCCGTCCAGTCGCTGATCGTCAGTTCGGAGGCGTCCTGTTCGGAGAGCCAGGTCTGAGACCGCGCGGTGTCTGCCTCATTGGTCAACGCGCTCACAAGCACCGAGGTGTCGACATAGAGCATCAGTAGCGCGAGTCATCGCGCACCGAACGAAGCCAGCTTCTCGCCGGCGCCGGCTGCATGGGCATCGATTGAGTCAAAGCCTGCAAGGCCTTGAGATCGACGGGCTTCTGGCGCCGCTCGACACCAATCAGTCGCGCGACAGCCTTGCCTCGCCGCGTGATCCGGACGGGTTCCCCCCGCGTGACGCGTTCGACCAGTTCGCTCAAGCGCGCCTTTGCGCGGGCGAGCGTGACCTCTTCCATGACGTCCTCATGACCATCTAATTGGTCACATATAGCGCCATCGGGGACAATCGGCAAGGGCGCAGCCAGAGGCGCTCCGCTCCCAGGTGGCCCCGAGTTTACCCGTTAGGGTCATCCCCCTCACGCCGCCTCCAGCGAGAGGCCGCGCGGCGTGCCGACGATGCGCACGGCGCCGCTGCGAATCATCAGGTTCACATGCGCCAGCGCCTCGCCGAAGGCGAAGACGAGCTGGTGCGGGTCGTCGATCCTGCGCCCGAAGATGACCGGAACGAGCTCGGCCACTGTCTTCGGGCCGGTTCGGCAGGCCTCCACAATCGCCATGCAGCGCGCCTCGTGATGCGCGGTCAGTTCGTCGGCGCGGACACGTAAGCCGACGAACGGAAGATTGTGCCCCGGCAGGACCAGAACGTCCTCGGGCAGCGTCCGCTTGAGTCTGTCGAGTGAGCGCAGATAGAGGCCGAGCGGGTCGCCGTCGGGGTCCATCGCTTCCACGCTGACATTGGGGGAGATCCTGGCCAAAACCTGATCGCCGCAGAGGATCATGTTGTCGGCCGGCGAATGGAGCATGACCTGTTCGGGCGAATGCCCCGCGCCGGTCATGACCTCGAACGTTCGGCCGCCGATTGTCACCCGGTCTTCCGCCGTCAGGCGCAGGAAGGTTCGTGGCGGGGGCGACACCATGCGCAGATACCCCAGACCGTTGCCGAGCAGGATCTCGGTCTCCTCCTCGCCGAGGCCGTGCGAGCGATAGAAGCTTCGGTAGGGCTCGGATTTGAGGGCCGAAGGATCAAGGCGGATGTTGAGCGCCATCAGATATTCGGTCTGGCTCATCGCCAGTTCGAGATCGAAGCGCTCGCAGAGCCAGCCCGCGAGCCCGATGTCGTCGGGCGAATGGGTGGCGATGATCCGCGTCAGCCTGCGTCCCGCGAGCGGTCCGGCGAGAAGCGCGTCCCATGCCGCGCGCGAGCCGGCGTTGTCGATCCCCGTGTCGATCAGCGCGAGGCCCGCGCCGTCCTCGACGAGATAGATGTTGACGTGGTCGAGCCTGAACGGCAGGGCGAGCCGCGCCCAGAAAACGCCGGGCCTGACTTCGACGACCTCGCCCGCCTTCGGCGGCGCGGCATAGGGAAACTCGAGCGTCTCCGGCATTGCGAGCGTGGACATCGGTTCCT
>CAVZJZ010000027.1:0-171668 GCA_963775665.1 uncultured Alphaproteobacteria bacterium
GGACGAATAGGCCCAAACGGAAGACCGGGTTGGCCCGCCGACGCGGCAAGCGATCAACGCGAGGTTGGGCTACGGACTCATGGCGGCAAGCGCCCTTCGCTTTCGGAAGTCCGCGAACTGCGTGTCGGCCAGCACGCCGATCAGGATGACCGAGCCCATCACCGCGAAGTTCAGCGAACTCGGAATGCCGAGCAGGTTGACCAGGTTCTGCAGAACCTGCAGCAGGATCGTCCCGAGCACGACGCCGACGATCGAGCCTT
Organism: uncultured Alphaproteobacteria bacterium; assembly: GCA_963775665.1. Lineage (GTDB taxonomy): Bacteria > Pseudomonadota > Alphaproteobacteria > Rhizobiales > Beijerinckiaceae > Roseiarcus. The sequence goes on from CAVZJZ010000027.1 coordinate 261, forward strand.
CGCCGCCGCGCAGCGAGAAGCCGCCGAGCACGGACGCCGCAATGGCATAGAGTTCGTAGAAGTTGCCGTGCGACGACGGCGAAATCGACCGCGTATACATCGCAAAGAAGATCGCCGAGATCGCCGTCAGAACGCCGCAGATGACGTAGGCGGCGACGATCACGCGGTTGGTGGGGATGCCGGAATAGCGCGCGGCCTCCTCGTTCTTGCCGACTGCGTAGAGGTAGCGCCCGAACACCGAGCGGTGCAGCACGACCCACATGATCGACGGCGATCACGATCATGGCGATCAGCGAGTGGGGCAGACGCCGAACGCTCGACCGGTGGTGAGCCATTCCAGTCGCGGGAAGCTCTCGCCGAAAACGAAGCCGGCGGTGGCGTCGGCCGTGTAGAAGCGCGCCGCGCCGCGATAGATCAGCAGCCCGCACAGCGTCACGATGAAGGGCTGCAGATGCATTCTCGTGATCAGCAGGCCGTGCGCCAGCCCGATGAGCATCCCCAGCGCCAGCATGAGCAGCAAGGCCAGCGGCCACGGGACGCCATGGTTGACGATCAGATCGACGAACAGGACGCCGATCAGCGCAATGACCGAACCGACAGAAAGCTCGATGCCGCCGGTGATGATGACGAACGCTTGACCGATCGAGAAGATACCGAACAAGCCGATCAGATTGGCGGTATTGGCCATATTGATCGGCGAAATGAACAACGGATTGATGATCGCGACGATCGTGCCGACGACCAGAATGAGAATGAGGAGACCAATATCCTTCTTCAGCATACCCAACGCCTCAATGTGCTCATGTGGCCGACGGCAAGTCTCAGGACACTCTGCTCACTGAATTCGGACCGCTCGAGAAGGCCGCTGACGGCGCCCTCGTGCATCACAGCGATCCTGTCGCTGACGCCAATCACTTCTTCCATGTCGCTCGAAATCATCAGAATGGCAACGCCGGCGTCGGCCAGATCGCGCAGCATTCTGTAGATGTCATTCTTCGCGCCGATATCGACGCCGCGCGTCGGCTCGTCGCAGATCAGGACCCGCGGGTTCCTGGTCAGCCATTTGGCGAGAACAACCTTCTGCTGATTGCCGCCCGACAGGGCGCCGGTCTCGACCTCGACGTTTGGCGCACGGATGCCCAGTCGATCCTTTTGGCGCTCAGCGTTTTCGAGCGGATCGCGCACTGCTGCACGATTCCATGTGCTGCGAAATGGCGCAGGTTGGGAAGCAGGATGTTTTCGGACATCGATGCGTCGAGCAGCAGGCCAAAGCGTTTGCGATCCTCGGGCACGAAAAAGATGCCGCGAGCGATCGCCTGGCTGGGCGCAGCGATCTGGATGGGTTCGCCGCCGAGTTTGAGGGAGCCGGCGACCAGTCGATCCACGCCGAAGACCGCCCGGGCGAGTTCGGTGCGCCCCGAACCGATCAATCCGGACAGACCCAGAATTTCTCCTCGCCTGAGCGTCAGGGAAACAGGCGTTTCAGGGTAAGCGCCCGTGCGCGCATCGACAATCTCCAGAACGCTATCGCCAGGGGCCGCGGCGGGCTCGACGTAGAGAGCCTTGAGATCGCGCCCGATCATCATGTGGATCATCGCCGAATGCGTGATGTCCTGCTTGGCAAGTTCACCGACGAGTCTGCCGTCGCGCAGCGCAATCACGCGGTCCGCGATTCGGACGAGTTCGTTGAGGCGGTGAGAGATGAAAATAACGCTCACGCCCTTCGACTTTAGATCCTCGATCACCCGCATGAGGCGACCGGTTTCCGCGAGCGTCAGACTGGATGTCGGTTCATCCATGATCACCACGCGGGAGTTCAGGGACAACGCCTTGGCGATCTCAAGCAGCTGGCGTTGCGCGATCGATAGCTCGGAAACGAGCGTGTCCGGCTTGAAGTCCGCTCTCAGCGCATCGAGAAACGGCTGCGCAAGGCGATGCAGTTTCCTGTCGTCGATCAATTTTAGCGGGCCGCCCCAAAGCGGCTCGCGGCCGATGAACACGTTCGCCGCCGCGTCGAGGTTGTCGAAGAGATTCAACTCCTGATGAACGAAGGCGATCCCCGCCGCTATCGATTCGGCGACCGCTGAGCGCCGCATGCTCGATCCCGTCGATGTAGATGGCGCCCGATGAGGGCGCATTCACGCCGCCGATCACCTTCATCAGCGTCGATTTGCCCGCGCCGTTTTCTCCGACCAGACCGATGACTTCGCCAGCGCCGACGGACAGCGAGACATTGTCGAGCGCGACGACGCCGGGAAAGATCTTGGTTATGTCGACAAGTCGGAGGAATGGTTCCGTCATCGCAGAAGCCCGTACTGCCCTGTCCGATCGGATGCAGGCGCCCGGCGGCCGCGGCGCCGCGACGATATCCGGCGCGGTCGCCCGCGCCGGAGCGCCTGCGGAAACCTCATTTCTTGCCGAGGGTGGCTTTCAGGTTGGCTTCGAATTGATCGACGTTGCTCTTGTCGATGAGCTTGGTCGGCACGATGATGAGCTTGTCGGCCGGAATCTTTGATTTGTCGCCTTCGAGATAGGCCGCCATCAGCTTCATGCCCTGATAGCCCCACTCGAATGGCTGCTGCACAACCGTTCCGGCGAAACTGCCGTCCCTGACGGCGCCAAGGGTGACCGGGTCTTCGTCAAAAGCGATCACGGTGATTTGCCCAAGCTTGTTCGCGGACTTGAGCGCCTCGTAGATTTTGGGCGGATTGTAGGAATAGAAGCCGACCATGCAATTGATGTCCGGGCTGCCTGCAAGCACGTCGTCGACATTGCTGCGCGCTTTGGCGAAGTCCACGTCGTCGCCGCGGACGTCAACAAGCGTGATGCCCTTGCCCTCGACGGCCTTGCGGAAGCCGGCGATGCGCTCCTTGGCGTTGTCTGCGCCGAGGAAGCCGACGAAGCCCATGCACTTGCCGCCCTTCGGCAGCGCCTTTACGGCGATTTCCCCGGCCTGCACGCCGGCCAGCGTGTTCGACGATCCCAGATAGGCGATCCGGTTGCTCGCGGGCGCGTCGCTGTCGGTCGTAAACAGCGGCACCTGCGCGGCGATGCGATTGAAAGCGTCGATCGATGTCTTCGGATCGACTGAGGAAATCATGATCGCGTTGGTTCCCGCCGCGACGAGGTCGTCCATCAGCGCATTCTGAAGCGCCGCTGTGCCCTGGGCCGGATATTTGAACTGAAGTTCGTAGTTTGGAAGTTCGCCTTGCGCCTTCTTGACGCCCGCCTCGGCCAGCTTCCAGAAATCGGAGGCCGCGTTGACGATGAACGCGAGCTTCTTCTTCTCCGCTGCCGAGGCTTGCGCCGCGGAGAGCGCCAAGGCTGCCGTGACGGCTAACGCAATCGCCTTCTTCATGGTGATCCTCCCGTTGTGAGTCTCTTCCCGCCTCGAGCAGACGGGATCGAGCGGGCGTCCTGCACCGCTTTCTCAAACTAGCCGTCGATGCTAATATAAGTCAATTCGATTGCGGCGAAGCGATAAAGCACTGGAATATCAGAGATATATCCGGATAATATGCGCAAGTGCGGGTTTGCAAACTCCAGGCGGCCCTCGGCTGGCCGCAGATGTCATCCTTCCGAGGACGGGCAATGACGGCTAAACGTCCGGGTTCGTCGCGGCCCAAGGCCGCCCACCGCAGGGCTCGTCTGCGCGGGCCGACAATGAGTGATGTCGCGGCGCAGGCGGGCGTGTCGCAAACGACCGTTTCGCTTGTCCTGAATGACGCGCTTGGCGCGAGGCTCGCAAGTCAAACTCGTGAACGTGTGATCGTCGCCGCTGCGGAGCTTGGCTACCGCCTTGTCAAACGCGGCGCGGCCAGACCGACGGCCGCTGGCGCAACCGCAATTGGATTTGTCATCGATGAAATATCGACCGATCCATGGTGCGCGATTGCGCTCGACGGCGCACGCGACAAGGCTTGGGAATATGGCTTGACGATCAAGGCCGCCGTCACGCGCGGCGATAGGGAACTTGAACACGCAGTGCTTGCGCAGATGGCCAGCCAGCCGCTTCTCGGCTTGATCTATGGCACAATCCAGACGCGCCAGATTGCGCCATCGCCTGAACTCCTCCGCTTCCCGACGGTGCTCCTCAACTGCCACGTCTCGGATCGGTCCCTGCCGGCGATCGAGCCCGGGGAAGTTCTCGGCGGCCGCGCGGCGACCGAGCGATTGATCCGCGCCGGCCATCGCCGCATCGGCCTGATCGAGGGCGAAGTCTGGATGGACGCCTCACGCGATCGTTTGAAGGGATATCGGCAGGCCCTGGCGCAACACGATATTCCGTTTGATCCCGAACTCGTGCGTCCCGGCAACTGGGAGCCCTCGGCGGGCTATGAGCAGACCCATCACTTGATGAATCTCGCAACGCCGCCCACGGCGATTTTCTGCTCAAACGATCTCATGGCGCTGGGAAGCTACGACGCGCTCAAGGAACGAGGGCTACGCATACCGACGGACATTTCAGTTGTCGGATATGATGATCGGGAAATTGCTCAGTTCATGCGCCCGCCCCTGACGACAATCCTGCTGCCACACTTCGAAATGGGAACGCTCGCGGTCGAAACCGTCGTCGATCTGGCCAACCGCCCCGCCGGCCGCCAACCGCAGGTCAAGGTCGAATGCCCGATCGTCGAGCGCGGTTCAGTTGGACCGGAGCCGCGCCCAATCGGGCGAACAAAGGCTACGGATGGAGAGATCGATGCAACTGCTGATCACGGGAGCCACGGGAAAGGTTGGCGTCAATCTCATTGACAAACTGCTCTCGGAACCCCGCTGGCGCGAAGCGCGCGTCAGGGCGCTGTGTCACAACCGCGCGCTGACGGAAACCGGGCGCATCGAGGTCGTCAAGGGAAGCATCGACGATCGCGGCTGCGTCGACCGCGCGATGCAGGGCGTCACGCATGTCGTGCACCTGGCGACCTGCAAGGAGATCCCGGAAACCGTCATGGACGTGACGGTGAAGGGACTTCTTCTGGCTGCTGGAGGCCTTCCGTCAGAGCAAGACAGCGCGGCAGTTCATCCTGATCGGCGGCGACGCGGCGATCGGGCATTTTTTCTACGACCATGGCGAGCCGGTCACCGAACACACGCCTCACAGGGCCTATCCTGGCTGTTACGCCCTGTCGAAGGTGCTCGAAGAGGTCATGCTGGCGCAGTTCGCCATCCAGTACGGCGTGAATACCTGCTGCCTGCGCGCCCCGTGGATCATGGAGAAGGACGACTTTCGCTATTCGCTGTCATTCGGCGACGATGTGTTCGGCGGGCCCGTCTGGAAGACGCTCGTCGCCCCCGATGTCGCCAAGCGTTGCCAGGCGGCGGAGACCGTGCCTTTGCTGCGCGACGCCCGCGGCCATCCGCTCAAGCGGAATTTCGTCCATGTCGAGGACCTCGTCGCCGCCATTCTCGCCGCGCTGGACAATCCGGCCGCCAGAAACAGGCTCTATAACGTTTGCATGGACGAGCCGGTCGATTACGGGGCGGTCGCGGCCTATCTGAAGGAGACTCGGGGGCTCGATTCCCTGGACATTCCCAGCAACTACCATTCGAACTGGATGGACAATTGCCGGGCAAAATTCGAGCTGGGATGGCGGCCCCGCTATGATTTGAGGCGACTGATCGACGCCGCCTGGGCTTACCAACGCGACCCGGCGGATCCCCGAAAAGTCTGGTATCCCGGCTGAAGCTCGCGCTTCGGGCGGACGTTGGCGAGGGCGATCCGGAAGCGGTCAAGGACCTTTTCGCCGGAGCGTCGCTCATAACCGTCTGGTTGCGGGTTCAAGTCCCTACAGTTAGAGCGCGCCGCGCAACCCAATAGCGTTCGGCACCCTCCTTCGCTGCTTCCATGGTGTTGAACGTTACTCTCCCCAGTTCCCCCGGGTCGGATCATCCAGGCGGAATCACTCCATCGATCGCCACCGAGTGTTTCAGAGCGGGATCGATCAGGTAATCGCGCACACTCTGGGTAGCTGGGAGAACCATATATCCGGTCGTCGAGTCGCCGAGAAGCAACGACGCCTCACGAGGACGTAGTCGCCAGAGGAGTGCGATTAACACGCATAACGCTGAGTCTAATCTGTCCTGGTCGGTCTTTCGCGGTCGGGCAGTCCTCCCGGCGGTGCGGCACCATCTGCCAGGTCCTCGCAACCCAGCATGTGGGCGCTCGCGCAGCGGCCTTAGCCACGCGGGCCCAATCGGCAATAAGAAAGGTCTTCATGCGATCGGGGTTGTATCTGGGCGCGCGCAGCCGTCCGAAGAATCCGGCGTCCAGTGACGCCAGCGCGAGAGCCGGGAAGACCTCCATCAGATAGAGGCCGCGGGAGCTATCCGAGCCTGCTCCGGATTCTCCTCGGCTCGCAGCGTCGTCAGAAAACGCCAGATTGGCGAAGCGTCACAGAACATGCCCAGCCTTCCTCGATTGGAGGGCTGTACGCCTCCGCCAAGCCAGCTAACGAGAGAAGCGGCGACGCGTTCTACCGGCCGCATGCTGGTCAAATTAGGAACCACTGTTGGCTGGTCCAGCGCGACAATCGTGGCGCCGTCTGTCGAGCGAGCATTTTGAATGAACGTGAGCGCCTGATCGAACGACACCAACTGAGGAGCATGGAACTGACCTGGGCGGCCGTTCTCGATCCCGATGGCGCAGATCGCTCCGGGGGCTTTCGGGTTATCCGTCCACGCAGAATCAAAACCGATGTAGATATCCATACATGCCGCCTCCATGACGCTACCGACAGCGTATTTTCACTGATGGTAGGGCTACAGGGTAGACACGGTGCCCGTCTTCGTCGAGCGTGGGCCACCACGTCTTTCCACTGCGTCTAGCAGTTCGGGATCTCCATTCTACTGTTTTCGCCCTTGATTGCTCCTTTGAGAGAGAGCAATTCGTCTTCTTCCTGAAACGTTGCGGCGTGGTGCTCTTGGCATGAATGACCGTCCTTTGGCACCGGATTGGACGCCAGTATGGGCGATGCCCAACGTCAGGCTTGATGAACCTGTCGAAGTGTCGCACGCGGCGCTTGTAACTTGTCAGGACGACCGACTGCGTGCCGTGGCCCGCTCGCATCCTGCACTCGGTTCGTTCCTCGAAAGGTTCCGTGATGAGTTCGGTTCTAAGGTTTGGCCGACGATCATGATGTTCCGCGACGACGCCCCCCAAAGTGTAAGAAGCGTGGACGCGCTCGGAAGTTTCCGGGACGCCGTCTGTATGAGTGCTGTCGTAGTTGGTTGGGCCAAGAACCTGACGTGGAAACGCTCTATCGGGATTCAATTCTCTGACGCGTTCGACACCTACCCATGGTTCTTGGGCCGGGACTATAGTGAGCACATTTCCGCTTTCACACCAGCGGTTGGCGCTATCCATGTAGTCACGAAACTGCAGGCTCAACCGGCGCCCGCCTTGGGCGAAACGAGTTTGGGGCCGAGCAACATTGATGACGTTCTGCTACGTGCAATCTCGACTGGCTGGGAGCATCGCTTTGTCGCCAATGAGGACACCATCGAGCATCGGCGGCTTTTTCGTTCGCTGAACATGGCGCGGGCTGCGGCGAGAATGCCGGGTGGATCGGACGCAACTTTCCATGACGCAGGACGCGCCGTTGCCCTGTGGGTTAGTGCGTTCGAAATTCTAGCCCACAACGGTCGTGTGGACCTCCAAGGGGTCTTGAATCTGCTCGCCCGGGCGCGGTGGAAGTCACCCCAATTGACGACCAATGACCACGAAGTGATTCATCGACGCCTGACCATCCAAACTAACCTTGCAGGTAGCATATATAATGCTCTTTACCGAGCGAGAAACGCCTTCCTCCATGGTGAACCGGTGACCCCCGCAACGCTCAGGCTGGCAAAGTGCCAAAAGTCTGCTCTTGTCTTTGCTGCCCCGTTGTACCGTGTTGCTCTCTCGGCGTACCTGAATTTGGGTTCGGGCGAAAAACCGGTCCTGTCGGACGCCGCAAGCTACGGCCCGCACATCTCGAGCCGGATAACCTTCAACAGACATCAACGTCTCGCGGAAGACGCACTTCTTATCGCAGACGCCGATCCTGAACCGCGAGAGTTTTAGGTCAAACGGAGGACACTATGGTGGTTAACAGATGAGGCGTGGAGGAGACATCGCAACTCGGTAACGGCGAGAAAAGCGCGCCAGAGCGCGACCGGTTGGAGTTCTTAGTCACTTTGGTGCAATCCAGCCATGCGTTGCTGGAAGCCTGCGGGGAGGACGACGAGGCGAGGAAGAAGGTCCGCATTCGTCTCGGGGGCATACTGCGGGAAGCCATCACGTTCGTTTGGGAAGTCCCGAAGCAGGCGAAACACTCAGCTGACAGGTGCTCGGTGGCCGCTGCTGGAGTGCGCGCTAATGAGGACCGCGCGCAATCGGAAAGACTGCGCTTTGATCATTCTATCCCGCTCAAAATGGTTATCGACAAGCTGCTTCTGGCTCACGACCGCCCTCGGGCAATCAAAAGAATCCTTCATAAGGTGCAGTCTCGGGTCCTCACGGTGGATAAGGATAAGGATCTGAACCGACTTTATAGAAACACCATGCCCGAAGGATGGAATTGGAAGACGGGCGCGGTTGATGCGCGGCTCAAAGCGGCGGGCATAGAGTTTCCTCACAAGCGCCGAACCAGTTAAGCTTTTGACGATCAGGGTGTCCGCACAGGTATATCCCAGCGGTCACGCGGGACAATACCCGAAAGTCCGTTCGCCGACGTCGACACTCGGCCTCCACAAGCGGAGAGGCCATCCGAGGGCTCGCGCGCCGCGTGAGCGCGCTCACAGCGCTCCCGGCCGGATCGTGCGATACCAAAAGCAACGGAACATTGGCCGCCGGGCTTCATTGGATGTTAACCGGCGGTGGGGGATACGGAGACGACGATGCGTAGCCTGCTGGTTCTTCTTGTGGCGCTGACGATGGCTTGCGGGGCCGCCGCGAGCCTGACCGTCTCGCTCGCGCCCGCTTATGCGGACAACGCCGGCAAGGGCTATTAGGGCGGGCTGCGTCCAGAATGGCCCCGGCTGCAACGGCGCTCGCTGGAGCAGATAATCTCAAGCCGATTCAGCGGCTTGCGGGAGAATTTTGAAGTTCTTGATGATCACGCGCCCGCGCCGGGCCGCGCATTCGGTTGATTCGCTCGCATCCTGTTATCGGGTGTAACAGGGAGATCAAGCTCCCTGTTCCATCTTCACCTTCTACATGAGCAATCTCGTCCAAGTCCATGAGGCGCTGCAGATTCCGCGATCACTCGGGACCCACGATCGGGCGCTTCTCCCTGTTAGCAGGGAGTAACAGGGAGAATTCCACGAACGCGTAACGGCCCTCCAGTGGGCCGGGGGCGCTTTCTCGGAGGCGCCGGAGTCGACCCGCCGACATTGACCTCGCCGCGCCCTTGCGGCGACAAAGGCGGGGATGGTCCGCGGCTTCTTTCTCCTGGCTTTCTTCCAGCTCGTCGGCGAAGTCCTGGCGCGCGGCCTCGACCTTCCCGCGCCCGGGCCGGTGGTCGGGCTCGCGCTCCTCATCGCCGCGCTGGCGCTCATCTGCGCCTTCCGGCCGTTCGACGACGAGGCGCTTGCTTCGAGCGACCTCGGCCGGGCGGCGGCGGGGCTGCTCGGCTCGCTCTCGCTCTTCTTCGTGCCGGCCGGCGTCGGGGTCGTCCAATATCTCGGGCTCCTGCGCGAGCAGGGCGTCGCCCTCGCCGCGGCGCTGGTCGTCTCGACCCTGGCGACGCTTGTCGCCACCGTCGGCGTCTTCATCCTCGTCAAGCGCCTCATCGGCGCGCGTGAGGGGGCATGATCCCGTTCCGCCTCTGGGTCTATTTGCAGACGACGCCGCTCTTCTGGCTGACGGCGACGCTCGGCGCCTATCTCATCGCCGACGGGCTGGCGAAGGCCGCCGGCCGCCATCCGCTGGTCAATCCGGTGGCGATCGCCATCGCGCTGATCGCGATCCTGCTCAGGTTCACCGGCGCGGACTACCAGACCTATTTCAACGGGGCGCAGTTCGTGCACTTTCTGCTGGGGCCGGCGACGGTTGCGCTCGGCGTGCCGCTCTATCGCAATCTCGGCCTCGTCAGGCGCAATCTCCTGCCGATGGCGGCGGCGCTCGCAGTCGGCGCGCTGGTTGCGATCGTCTCGGCGCTCCTCGTCGCCAAATCGCTCGGCGCGCCGCGCGCGGTGCTCGTCTCGCTCGCGCCGAAGTCGATCACGGCGGGGTGGCGATGGCGGTGTCGGAGCAGCTTGGCGGCGCGCCGCCGCTGACCGCCGTCCTCGTCATCGCGACCGGCATCCTCGGCGCGATCGTGGTGACGCCGCTGATGAATGCGCTTCGCATCCGCGATTACGCGGCGCGGGGCTTCGCCGTCGGGCTCGCCTCCCACGGCATCGGCACGGCCCGGGCCTTCGCGGTCGATCCCGTAGCCGGCGTCTTCGCCGGGCTCGGCATGGGGCTCAACGCGGTGGTGACGCCGACGCTGATTCCGGCGATTCTGCCCTGGCTGACCGGGTGATCACGTCTCCGGCACGCCGGCCTTTCGCAAACCCTCCGTCACCCGTTCGCGCTGGGCGAGGTAGACGGCGTTGTCGCTTTCCGCGCCGCCGCGGAACCGCGAGAGATTGAAGCCCGACGCCATCGCCAGGCCCGCCTTGACCTCGGCCTCGGCCTCGCCCTGCCGGCCGAGATGGGCGAGCGCCGCCGCATTGTAGAAATGGTTGAGCGGATAGTTCCGGCTGGCGTCGACCGAGCGGCGGAACAGTTCGACGGCCTCCTCGTCCTTTCCCAGGTAGAGCTTCGCCAGGCCCTCGATATGGGTCCATAAGAATGCGGCGCCGTCGCTCGGCGAGATGCGGAACGCCTCGGCGACATGGGCTTCCGTCTCTTCGGCCCGACCGAGGGTGATTTTCGCCAGCCCGATCCACGCATGCGCCGCGCCGAGGTTGCGATTGAGCGTCAGCGCCCGCTCGAGCTCCCCGACGCCGCGCGACCCGCGGTTGGTCAGGATCTGGACGTATCCGAGCCAGAGATGCGCCCAATAGTTGCGCGGCTCGATGGCGAGGCCCTTGAGCAGCAGCGCCTCGGCCGCCGCAAGCCGCTCGCGGCGTTCGTCGGTGATGTAGACTGCGCCGAAGAGGACATCGACCCTGGCGGCGCCGACGAGAGCGTCGATATTGGTGGGGTCGAGCTCGACCGCCTTCTCGAACAGCTTGCGTGCCTGCGTCAGGTTGTCGATCCGGCCCTTGTTGAAGGCGGCCACGCCCCGGAAGTAATAGTCCATCGAATCGGGATTGGGCTCGAGTTCCGCCCGCTGCGCCTCGACCGCGATCAGCTCCGGGCGCAACTGGTTGGCGAGCTGGGACACGATCTCGTCCTGCATGTCGAAGAGATCGGCGAGCGGCTTGTCGAAGCGGTCGGCCCACAGATGATTGCCGGTCACGCCGTCGATGAGCTGCACGTTGACGCGCATCCGGTTCGATCCCTTCTGGATGCTGCCTTCGAGAATGTAGCGGACGTTGAGCTCCCGCCCGATCTGCTTGGCGTCGACCGTCTTGCCCTTGTAGGTGACGGCGGTGTTGCGCGCCACCACCAGCGCGCCGGTGATCCGCGACAGGTCGGTCGTCAGGCTCTCGGTGACGCCGTCGACGAAATGCTCCTGCTCAGGACCGCCGCCGAGATTGGCGAAGGGCAGGACCACAATCGAGAGGCGCGCCGGGCCGGCCCTTTCCGGCGGCGGCTCGAGGGGAACGGGCTTCGCCTCGGCGGGCACGCCGACCTCGAGCGAATAGACCCGGATCGGTTCGGCGATGTTCTTCAATTCCTTGAGGCCGAGATCGCTGACCGACAGGTCGAGCCGCCCCTTGACCTGGCGATAGGCGTCTTCCGAGAGGGCGATCGCGCCGGGCCTGGCGATGCCCTCGAGCCGCGCGGCGATGTTGACGCCGTCGCCCATGAGGTCGCCGTCGGTCTCCTCGACGACGTCGCCGAGGTGGACGCCGACCCGAAACTCGATACGGCGGTCGGGCGGCAAGCCGGCGTTGCGCTCAATGAGCCCGTTCTGCATCTCGATGGCGCAGCGCACCGCATCGACGACGCTGCGGAATTCGACCAGGACGCCGTCGCCGGTGCGTTTGACGACACGTCCGTTGTGAACGGAGATGACGGGATCGATCAGGTCGCTGCGGAGCGCGCGCAGCCGCGCCAGGATGCGATCTTCGTCAGCGCCCGCAAGCCGTGAGAAGCCGACAATGTCGGCCACCAGAATTGCCGCCAGCTTTCGCATCACGATCATGGCGAGCCTCCGAGGTCCCAGCCAGAATATAGGACCACGGCCGTAACAATCCAGAATCGACGGCAGGGCGATCAATAATCGCGCGGAAGTTCCGGAGCTTAGCCTCATTTGACGCGCCGCGCCGCTGAAGTCATCCTCGCCAGATCCACGTCGTCGGAGACTCCGGCAGTGCCCGCTTCCCGCCTCGTCATTCCCGATCTCGCCGGCAAGGCGGTTCTCGTCACGGGCGGATCGACCGGGATCGGCGCCGCGGTGGCGCGAGGCTTCGCCGCGCAGGGGGCCAGGGTCGCCATCGGCTATCATGCGAGCGAGGCTCCGGCGCTTGCGGTCAAGCGCGATATCGAGGCCGCCGGCGGGGAGGCGCTCACAGTCAGGGGCGACGTCTCTGATCCGCGGGAATGCGACCGCATCGTCGCCGAGACGGCCGCGGGTTTCGGCCGTCTCGACGGGCTTGTCAACAACGCCGGACTGATGCTCGGCCGAATCGCCTCGTTCGAGGCGGACGACGAGCAGGCGCGCGACGTGATCGATCTCAATGCGCGTTCGGTCGTCTCGATGACCAGGGCGGCCGTTCCCTGGCTCGCCCGGCAGGGCGGCTTCATCATCAACACGACGTCGATCGCGGCCCGCAACGGCGGCGGCAACGGGGCGGTCCTCTATGCCGCGGCCAAGGGCTTCGTCTCGACGCTCACCCGCGGCTCCGCAAAGGAACTGATCGGCAAGGCCATTCGCGTGAACGCCGTCGCGCCGGGCGTGATCGCGACGCCGTTCCACGAACGCTACTCGGATGCAGACATGATGGAGGCGCTACGCCGGACCATTCCGGTCGGCCGGGTGGGGACGCCGGAGGAATGCGTCGGCGCCTACCTGTTTCTCGCCTCGGAATCGCTCAGCGGCTACATTGTCGGACAGATCATCGAGGTCAACGGCGGCCAGCTGATGCCATGACCCGCAGACGTCCGGCGTCCCTCGGTCCACCCCCTACTGCCGATATTGCTGGATGCGAGTCGTGCGCAGCCCGGCGAGGCCGTACTGATCGATCGACACCTGCCAGCTCAGGAACTCGTCGACCGTCAGCGTATAGCGCGAGCAGGCCTCTTCGAGCGAAAGGAGCCCGCCGCGAACCGCCGCGACGACTTCGGCCTTCCGCCGAATGACCCAGCGACGTGTGGTCGGAGGCGGCAGGTCGGCGACCGTCAGGGGACTGCCGTCTGGGCCGATCACGTATTTCACCCGCGGCCGCATCGTATCACTCATGGAACGCTCACTCGTACCCGCAACTGACGGGACGATAGTCGAAGCCTTTTAAGATTTGCCTAAACGGCAACGGCCGAAAAGCGAGCGTAAGGCATCTCAAGCGGCGCGATGTCTTACGCAAAGGTTAGCGGGCTCCCGGAAGGGTTTCGGCCGGTCGCGCGGCGACTGGCGGCGGGCGCGGATTTGCGCTATGGGCTTGTCCTTGCGGTCCAAAAGCCCATTTTTAGCGTCATGAACCGGCGATGTCGCCGGGGTGAGATCGGAATGCTCGCATCGCCCTCCCTCGCGACGGCGTTAAGCCCCGCGCCCGGCAGCCTCGGCCTCGACAAGGCGCCTGAGGACACCCGCGTCGTCGTGGCGATGTCGGGCGGTGTCGATTCGTCGGTCGTCGCGGCCTTGCTCGCCGACCGGGGCTATGACGTCGTCGGCCTGACCATGCAGCTCTACGATCATGGCGAGGCGACGCACCGCAAGGGCGCCTGCTGCGCCGGGCAGGACATCCATGACGCGCGCGACGTCGCGGCGCGTCTCGGCATTCCCCATTACGTGCTCGACTACGAACAGCGCTTTCGCGAGAAGGTGATCGAGCCGTTCGCGCGCGCCTATATCGGCGGCGAGACTCCCATTCCCTGCGTCGCCTGCAACCAGCACATGAAGTTCGCCGACCTTTTCGCGGCGGCGAAAGACCTGGGCGCCGATCTCCTTGCGACCGGCCATTATGTCGTCACGCGCGACGACGACCGCGGCGGTCAGGCGCTGTACCGGGCCGCCGACCCCGAGCGCGACCAGAGCTATTTCCTGTTCGCCACCACCCGCAACCAGCTTGCGCGCCTGCGCTTTCCGCTGGGCGAGATGCCCAAGCCCGAGGTGCGCGAGCTCGCGCGCAAATACGGGCTCATCAATGCCGAGAAGGCCGACAGCCAGGATATCTGCTTCGTTCCGGCCGGCCATTATAGCGACCTGATCGAGCGTCTGATGCCGGGCGCCTCGGCTCCCGGCGACATCGTCCATATTGACGGACGCATCCTCGGCCGGCACGCCGGCATCGTCCACTACACGATCGGCCAGCGGCGAGGCCTCGGCGTCGCCGCGACCGAGCCGCTCTATGTCGTCGCCCTCGATGCGGCCGGCGGCCGGGTGATCGTCGGCCCGCGCTCGGCGCTCGCCAGAACGCGGCTCATGCTTCGCGAAGTGAACTGGATCGGCGAGGGCGAACTGGCCGATCTGCCCGAGTGCGGGCTTCCGATCGGCGCGCGCGTGCGCTCCACCCGCCAGCCTGCGCCGGCGCGCCTCCTGCCGACCGGCGAGGTCGAGTTCGTCGAGCCCGAGAGCGGCGTCTCGCCCGGGCAGGCCTGCGTTTTCTACGAGTCGCTCGATCCCCGCGCGAGGGTGCTCGGCGGCGGCTTCATCGCAGCGTCCTGAGGATCGGCGGAGACCGGCCATGGCTGCGTTCGACGAGGAGTCCCTGTTCGGCCTGAAGCCCAAGAAGCCGGCCGTTCACGAGATCGGCCAGATCCTCGACGATCTCTCGGAGCCCGAGCTCGCCGAGCGCATTGGGCTCCTCCGGGCGGAGATCGAGCGGCTCGAAAAGGCGATCCTGTCGCGGCAGGCGACGCGCGCCGCGGCGGCGTCGGCGTTTAAGGCCTGAGTGGCGCAAACCGGGTCCGCCGTCAGAACAGACCCACTAAGACATTGTTAACGATTACCGGATATGAATGTCTGGATCCCGTCTCCTCGGGTTCTGAATGGGCGTTACGCCCTTTCTGTTCGAACTCCTCCCCATGACCGCCTTGCAAAGCCGCCTTCGGGCGGCTTTTTTGTTGCAGCGGCCGAAATCGCGTTAAGGTTACTGCCGGGTAAATGCGCGGCCGGGCCGCGCACGCGTTATGATTGCGTGGCCTATGTTCCGATGCGCGCGGGCGGCCCTCAGGCGTTCGGGAGGTCGGCGGGACGGGAGTCAAGCGTATGGGTCGTCAGTTCGAAGGATCGATGCGGGGTCATGCGGCCGCAGGGCTTCCGCCCCCGGCGATCGCCTTCGTCTATCGCCTCGCCGCATCGCCCGCATTCACGGATCTCTTTCGCGAGGGCATGACGCTCGTCGAGGAGGCGGCGGCCTATCTGGACGGCCCGGGACGCGCGGAATCTCGGGACCTCGCCCGTCCGGCCACCCTCGCCTATGCAACCGAAAGCATGCGCCTGACCACGCGCCTCATGCAGGTCGCGTCCTGGCTCCTGCTCCAGCGCGCGGTCAACGAGGGCGAACTGACGCGCACCCAGGCGCTGACCGAACGTCATCGCGTCAAGCTTTCGCGTCAGGATGTCGGCTGCGGCCCCGAGCTGTTCGAGCTTTTGCCGCCGACGTTTCGGGGCTTGAGCCGCCGTTCGCTGCGCCTCCAGGAACGCGTCATCCATCTCGACCAGAGCTTCGCCATCGCCCGTTCGCCGGAGCCGACGAGCCGACGCTGCGAGGTCGCCTCGCAGCGCGAGCGATTGCGCGCGGCGTTTTCGAACTGAGCGGCGCCTCCGGGCGGAGAGATCCGGCCGGCGAACCGAAGCCAGCGGCGCGCCGCTCGCCGAGGGACTTGCCACGGCCCCAGTTTTGGCCGCATTGGTCGGCGAGATTGACGTCTCCTCAGACAACGTGACCATGCCATCCTCGCCGCCCTGCTCGCTTTATCTCATCACGCCGCCGCTCTCGCGCGCGAACGCCGGCGGGTTTGCGCAGGCGTTTTCCGACGTTCTCGCCGCCGCCCCGGTCGCAAGCGCGCTCGTCCGGCTTGCGCCGGGCGCGGAGGGCGAGGCGAAGGCGATCGTCGCGCCGCTCCTGAAGGCGGCGGTCGCTGCGGATTGCGCGCTGATCCTGGAGAACGACGCGCGCCTCGCCGCCCGGCTCGGCGCGGACGGCGTCCATGTCGCGGGCGCCGGCGAGGCGCTCGATGAGGCGCTCGACAGCCTCAAGCCCGAGCGGATCGTCGGCGCGGGGGCGTTGCGCATGCGCGACGAGGCGATGACCGCCGGCGAAAAGGGCGCCGACTACGTGATGTTCGGCGAGCCGCGCGGCGCCGCGCCGCCGATGGCGCTGGAGCTGCTCGTCGAGCGGGTCGGCTGGTGGGCGGAAATCTTCGAGACGCCCTGCGTCGCTTACGCCGAATCGATCGAGGCTGCGGGCCGCCTGGCGCGCGCCGGCGCCGATTTCGTCGCGCTCGGCGGTGCGGTCTGGGAGGCGTCTTCACCGGCCGAGGCCGCCCGAGCGGCCCATGCGCGGCTCGCCGAAATCGCTGCGGGGGCGCCATGAACCGTCCCCTGCTCGCCCTCGCGTTCGCGCTTGCGCTCGCCCCGCCGGCCGCAGCGCAAAATTCGCCGGCGCCGAACCTCGCCGCGCCCCCGGCCAACCTTCCAGGCCTGAGCACGCCGCCGCCGGAGGCGCCGCCGCCACTGCCGCCGCGCGCCGACGGCAAGCCGCCGGATTACGCCTTCGGCGCCTATCAGCGCGGCAACTTCCTCTTCGCGCTCAGGGAGGCCGAGCGGCGCCTCGACGAAAATCCCAAGGACGCCGCGGCGATGACGCTGATCGGCGCGATCTACCACGACGGCGCCGCGGTCGGCCGCAACGATCTCGAAGCGTCGCGCTGGTATCGCCTCGCCAGCAATCTCGGCGATCCGCAGGCGGCCTATGAACTTGGCGATGCTGCTGCTCGAGGGCGCAAGCGGCGTCCCGAAGGACGACGCCGCCGCCAAGGAGCAGTTCGAGCGCGCGGCGGCCAAGAACCATCCCGGCGCGCTCTACAATCTCGGCGTCATGGCGCTCGACTCCAGCAACGGCCGGACGCCCGATTTCGCCAAGGCCGCAAAACTTTTCCTTCAGGCCGCCAACGCCGGCGACGACAACGGCGCCTATTCCTATGGGGTGATGCTGCGCGAGGGCAAAGGCGTGCCGCAGGACATCGCCGAGGGGGCGCACTGGCTCAAGCGCGCCGCCGACGGCGGCATCATCGCCGGCCAGGTCGAATATGCGATCATGCTGTTCAACGGCGACGGCGTGCCGAAGGACGAGGCCGGCGCCGTCAAGATCCTCAAGATCGCCGCGGCGAAAGGCAACCCGATCGCCCAGAACCGCCTCGCCCATCTCTATGTCGTCGGCCGCGTGGTCGAGCGCGATCTCGCCAAGGCCGCCGCCTGGAACGCTTTCGCCAAGGCGGCGGCCTGACCGACCAGGACCTCGACGTCGCGACCGCCAACCTGACGCCCGACGAGCGCAGGCGCTTCACCAAGATCGTTCGCGACCAGATCGGCTACTGAGCCCGGGAGACGCGGGCGGCCCATAAAAGGGCGACCATGATTGCGCCGGCCAATTCCTGGCCGCCGCCTTGCAAGAAGGAGGCTTGAGCGCATGACCCGAACTCAATGCTCGCGTCGGCGAAGTGACCGAGCGGATCGCCGAGCGCAGCCGGGCCTCGCGCCGCGCCTATCTCGACCGCATCGACGCCGCGGTCGCCAAGGGGCCGACCCGCAAGCGGCTCGGCTGCGCCAATTTCGCCCATGGCTTCGCCGCCTGCGCGCCCGGCGACAAGGAGGCGCTGCGCGAGGGGACGGGGCCCAATCTCGCGATCGTCACCGCCTACAACGACATGCTGTCGGCCCATCAGCCGTTCGCGCGCTTCCCCGACCTCATCAAGGAGGCGGCGCGGGCGGCCGGCGGCACGGCGCAGGTCGCCGGCGGCGTGCCGGCGATGTGCGACGGCGTCACCCAGGGCGAAAAGGGCATGGAGCTGTCGCTCTTCTCGCGCGACGTCATCGCGCTCTCGACCGCGGTCGCGCTGTCGCACGACATGTTCGACGCCGCGGTCTATCTCGGCGTCTGCGACAAGATCGTGCCGGGGCTGCTTGATCGGCGCGCTGTCGTTCGGCCATCTGCCGGCGGTGTTCCTGCCGGCCGGGCCGATGCCGTCCGGGCTCCCCAACGACGAGAAGTCGAAGATCCGCCAGCTCTACGCCGAGGGCAAGGCGACCCGCGCCGACCTGCTCGAGGCCGAGGCCAAGGCCTATCACGGCGCCCGGCACCTGCACCTTCTACGGCACCGCCAACACCAACCAGATGCTGATGGAGATCATGGGGCTCCATCTGCCCGGCGCCTCGTTCGTCAATCCCAACACGCCGCTGCGCGACGCGCTGACCATGCTCGGCGTCAAGCGGGCGCTGGAGCTGACCGCGCTCGGCAACGAATTCACCCCGATCGGCCACGTCATCGACGAGCGCGCGATCGTCAACGGCGTCGTCGGCCTCAACGCGACCGGCGGCTCGACCAATCTCACCATCCATCTCATCGCGATGGCCGCGGCGGCGGGCATCGCGCTGACCTGGGAGGATTTCGCCGATCTCGCCGAGGTGACGCCGCTGCTGACGCGCATCTATCCCAACGGCAAGGCGGACGTGAACCATTTCCAGGCCGCCGGCGGCATGGGCGTCCTGATCCGCGAACTCGTCGACGCGGGCCTCCTGCACGGCGACGCCCGCACGGTGTGGGGCGAGAGCCTCGCCGATTATGCGGTCGAGCCGCATCTCGACGCCGACGGCGAGGTCGCCTGGCGCCCGGCGCCCGAGCAGCTCCGGCGACCCGAGCGTGCTGCGCGGCGTGGCCGATCCGTTCCAGCCGACGGGGGGCTTGCGCGTGCTCGAAGGGCCGCTCGGCCGGGCGGTCATCAAGACCTCGGCCGTCGCGCCGGACCGGCATGTGATCGAGGCGCCGGCGCGGGTGTTCCACAGCCAGGAGGAGCTGCACGCCGCGTTCCGCGCCGGCGAGCTCGACCGCGACTTCGTCGCCGTGGTGCGCTTCCAGGGCCCGAAGGCGATCGGCATGCCGGAACTGCACAAGCTGATGCCGCCGCTCGGCGTGCTGCAGGATCGCGGCCACCAGGTGGCGCTCGTCACCGACGGGCGCCTGTCGGGCGCCTCGGGCAAGGTGCCGTCCGCGATCCATGTGACGCCGGAGGCGGCCGCCGGCGGCGCGATCGCCAAGATCCGCGACGGCGACATCATCCGTCTCGACGCGAGCGACGGACGGCTCGAGGTCAAGGTCGCGGCTGAGGAGTGGGAAGCGCGAGCGCCGGCCCGACGCCGACCTTTCCGCCGCGCATGTCGGAATGGGTCGCGAACTGTTCGGCGCCTTCCGCGGCTTCCGTCGGCGCGGCGGACGAGGGCGCGGCGATCTTTCCGGCCGCGTGACCCGGAGCCTTGCCGCATCATTGATGCTTTGTTCACGCCTCGCGGACGATACCGCTCTCTTCCTGGTGAAGAGGTCCGTCAATGCCGTCCCGCGTTTGGCTCGCTGCCGCCTTCGTCATCGCCTTCGGCGCCTCCCCGGCGCATGCCGCGATGGAAGGGGCTCCGGGCAAGCCGGTCGCCGCGTTGCAGAATTCGATTCCCGCGCGTATCTTGCGCCTGCAAATGCGATGACACGTCGGTCGCAGCCTGGAGACGATTCCAATACCTCTGCGGGAAAACGCGCGCGCATCCGCGTCGCGGACTAGCGCGAATCCGGCGGCAGGTCCTTGCGTCGCCTGATCGTCGCCGAACCCGTCGCCCGCTCGGCCGTCTGGTCGCGCCGGCTCTCGATCTTCGCCCTCGCCATCGCCGCAGTCGCGGTCGCGCTGTCGCGCTTGAGCACGGCCGATCCCCCGGCGGCGCTCACCGTATTCGGCGCTGCGCTGGTCGTCGCCGCGTTTGCCGCGCTGCTCGCCGTTGCGGCCGCCGCGGTCATCTGGCGCGATGGTCTGCGGGGCGCGGAGCAGGCGGCGTTCGGCTTCGCTCTGGCGGCGGCTCTCATCGCCTATCCGGTCTATCTGGCCGCGCTCGCCTTCGCCCTGCCGCCGATCAACGACGTCTCGACCGACCTCAAGTCGCCGCCGAACTTCCTGCTTTCGGCCAAGGCGCGTGAGGCCCGGGCGGGCGCGGAGCCGCCGGCGCCGAGCGATGAGACGCGCGCGGCGCAACGCGCCGCCTATCCCGATCTCGCGACCATCATGGTCGAGATGGATTCGACCGAGGCCTATCAACTCGCTCTCGGCGTCGCGGCTGATCTCGGCTGGCGCATCGTCGATTCCGAGCCGCCGAATTTGAACGGCGATGGCTCGGCGCTGATCGAGGCGACCGCGAAGTCGCTTTTCTTCGGCTTCGTCAGCGACATCGCCATCCGGATCCGGCCGGGCGCGACCCAGACGGCGATCGACGTGCGCTCCGTCTCGCGCGTCGGCCAGCATGACTTCGGAGCCAACGCGCGGCGGGTGCGCAAGTTCATCGCGGCGGTGAAAGAAGAGACCCGCGAGCGCTGAGCGTCAAAACCCAATCAACCTGACCCATTTCGACGTGAAGGGGACATTCCAGATCTCGATAGTGAACGTCGCGGTGCGGGGAACGTCAGTCCGGCAACCCCAACATTCGCCCGCCGCGGATCATCTTCTCTTCAAGAGCTGGGATGCAACCAAGTTCGTGGATCGTGCGAATGCTTGCGGTCGGTTCGAGCTCCATTCCTCGCGCGAACACTGCTCTCGCTTCCTGGATCCGTCCGGCGAGCGCGAGCGCCCCAGCCTGTACGATAACGATCATGCCGTATTTTGAATTGGCTTCGGCGCACTTTCCCCACCACGCCGCGGCCTCCTCATAGCGCTCCTCTTGTAGGGCTGCGGCGCCGCGCGCGATATGCGCGACGTAGAGCAACGGATCAAACGGGCTCAATCGCAATGCGCGCCGAGCATACTCTGCTCCTCGGACCGAGTTGCCGCTCGACGCGTACAACTGGGCTCCGAAGTAAAGCGCGGTCGCTGAAGACGGGTTGAACGACAGGGCGCGTTCGATGGCGTCGAGCGCCGCAGCAACGTTCTTGCCGAGAAGCCCAATGACCATCGCTCCGACCGCCAGCGCCGTCGCGTCGTCCACCGAATTGGCGGTCGCCGCGCGCGCGTGCTCAAGCCCTGCGATCCTGTCAGCTTCGCGGAAACCGCCATGGGCGAAGACGATTTGGTGGCACCAGGGAAAGGTATGCATGTGCGACGGGGAGATCGGGGTCCAGTCTGAGCGCGTCCCGCAGAAGCGCGGCCGCGACGGGGGCGTCGGGCACGGAGATTGTCGCCATGAGAGGCAGGGCGCGCAGATAGAGGTCGTGTGCGTCAAGGCTCTCGGGGCGCTTGCGGCGCGATCGCTCGATTTCCGATCTCCGCACGCTCGGCTCAACGATGCCGACCACACTGTCCGTGATCCGGTCCTGAAAGTCGAAGACGTCCTTCAACTCTCCATCGAACTTGTCGGCCCAAAGGTGCGCGCCCGTTTCGGCCTCGACCAGCTGAGCCGTCACGCGCAGTCGCGAGCCGGACTTACGGACGCCGCCCTCCACGAGATAGCGCACGCCGAGCTCTCGCCCTGCTTTTCGAACGTCGACCGCACTGCCCTTGTAAATGAAGCTCGAGTTGCGAGCGATGACAAACAGCCACTTGACCCTGGACAGTCCAGTGACGATGTCCTCCACCATGCCGTCCGCGAAATAATCCTGCTCGGGATCGCCGCTCATGTTCTGGAACGGCAAGACTGCGATCGAAGGCTTGTCGGGTCGGGTCAGTGCACTTGAAGGCTTTCCCGGCGCAATGTGCTCCGCGGGCGCGGGAGGCGTGGCCGGCGCCACGACGCCGACCTCGATCGCATAGACGCGAATGGGCTCGGCGATGTTCTTGAGCTGCGTGGGGCCAAGATCGGTGACGGCAAGATCGAGCCGCGCCTTCACTTGGCGATAAGCGTCCTCGGAGAGACAGATCGCGCCGGGCTTGCCGACGCCCTCTAATCGAGCAGCGATATTAACGCCGTTGCCCATCAGGTCGCCGTCGCTCTGCCTCGGGACGGACGTCGCCGACATGTACTGCCGAACGCGTAAACTCGATCCGCCGATGCCTCCGGCACGCCGGCGTTGCGCTCGACCATGCCGCTCTGCGATCAGTTTCGGAATCGGAACGGCAGCGGACTGCAGCTCGCCAACGCTGCGGAACGTCGATGATCGAGCGCGCAATCGCCGGTGCGCTTGGATTCCGGTCCGACCGTGATGCGCAGGCGATGGCGGGATCGATTCAGATCGCTGCGGAGACCGCGAAGTGGCGCGCGACGGGTTCTGTCCTCGTCGGCGGCGGCAAGCCGGCTGTACCCGACGACGTCGGCCACCAAGATTGCGGCTAGTTTACGGGTCTCGCTCTCAGGCGCCCTCTTGTGAGGGCGCCACACTAACGGAAATGCCGGCCCCAGTCTGCCTGTTTTGGATGGGATGGACCGCTCAACTGCGCATTCCTTCCGTACCGGGCGCCAAACGGGAAGCGGCAGCAAAGGGTCGATTTGACCCGTTCGCAAAGGCGTCGCGGAATACCGGCTTCTTGCGCGAAGCGGCGACCCGCGAAGAGCGACAGACCGCATTCGGATTCTCACCCCTAATGCGGCTCAGGCGAGCCGGAAACGCGCGTCTCCTGCGTCGGGCGTCTCGACGACCACCTGCCCTCGTTCGCGCAGGTCTTCGAGATGGGCGAGCGTCGACAGTCCGGCGGCGCGGGTCAGCGACGGGCTCAGGCCCGCATAGACCTTGGCGACAAGGTCGGGAATGGTTTCCGCGCCGTCGGCCAGCGCAGCGAGGATCGAGGCCTCCCGTTGGCGGCGGTGAAGGGCGAGCGCGCGCACGTACCGCTGGGGCTCGGCGACCGGCCCGCCGTGACCCGGCCAGTAGATCTGCTCGGCGCGCGCCCGCACCATGTCGAGCGAAGCCATATAGGCTGCCATCGATCCGTCAGGTGGCGCGACGACCGACGTCGACCATGCCATCACATGATCGCCGGAAAAGAGCGCGCCCTCCTCAAGCAGCGCGAAACAGAGATGATTGGCGCAGTGGCCCGGCGTAGCGACGGCCTCGACGGTGAAACCCCGTCCGCGGAGCCGCTCTCCGTCGGCCGAGAACAGCGTCAGGAGCATAGTCGCGGTCGTGCGAGGAATCGAGGCCGCCCGCGCCGTCGCCTTTCGGCGCAAAGGGCGCCGCGCCGACGATCCGAGCGCCGGTGGCCGCCCGCAGCCGGTTCGCAAGCGAGCTGTGATCGCGGTGGGTGTGGGTGACGAGAATCGTCTCGACGCTCTCGCCCTCGACCGCCGCGAGGATCGCGGCGAGATGGGAGTCGTCGTCGGGGCCCGGATCGACGACCGCGACCGCGCCGCTCCCGACGACATAGGTGCAGGTGCCATTGAACGTGAAGGGCGAGGCGTTCGGCGCGATCAGCCGCCGCACCAGCGGAGAGAGCCGGGTGAGCGCCCGCGGCGGAGCCTGCCGCGCGTCGGCGAAGAGATCCGGTTCGCTCTCGTCGGCCATATGCAAGCTCCTTCCGCCCTCGGGCGACGCGCCCTCTTCGCCTTGTCATGGTATCCCAGCGCGGCTAAGAGGCGAAGCTGACCCTCCCGATAACTCGCCCCCGGAGACATCATGACCGACGCCCTCGACGCGACTCTCGCCGCGACGCTTTGGCCGACGACGCGCGCTCGTCTGGCGCGCGACGCGGCGCTTACCGTCGGCGGCGCGTTGGCGCTCGCGCTCTCGGCCAAGATCCAGGTCCCCTTCACCCCTGTGCCAATGACGCTGCAGACGCTCGTCGTGCTGACGCTCGGCGCGGCGTTTGGCGCGCGGCTCGCGGCGGCGACGGTCGCGCTCTATCTCCTCGAGGGCCTTCTCGGCCTGCCGGTCTTCGCTGGCGCGATCGCCGGTCCTGCGTACATGATGGGCCCCACGGGCGGGTTCCTTTTGGGCTTCCTCGTTGCGGCGATTCTGATCGGCCTCCTCGCCGAGCGCGGCTGGGACCGCTCCTGGGCTCGGCTCCTTGCGGCGATGACGCTCGGCCATGTCGCGATCTTCGCGCTGGGCTTCGCCTGGCTCGCCGCGCTCATCGGCCCGGAAAAGGCGTTTGCGCTCGGCGTCGCGCCGTTCGCGCTGGCCACAATCGTCAAGACCCTGCTCGCCTCGGCGCTTGTCGGCGCCGCCTGGAGCGCGGCCGGGCGAGCCCCGGGCCTCTAGCGGCGCTTACCGGTGGTGGCTGATCCGGATCGCCATGGTCCTCCTGCCAGGAACGCCTTCGCGCGGTTCGTACCGCTGGCCACCCGCTGGAGCGACAACGACGCCTACGGCCACCTCAACAATGTGGTCTATTACGCGCTGTTCGATTCGGCGGTGAACGCAATCCTGATCGAAGCGGGGCTGCTCGACCCGGCGACGAGTACGATCATCGGTCTCGTCGTCGAGACCAACTGCCGCTACTATGCGAGCCTTACCTATCCCGAGCCGACGGAAGTCGGCGTGGCGGTCGAACATCTCGGCCGCTCCTCGGTGCGCTACCATCTCGCGGTGTTCAAGGCCGGCGCCACGAGCGCCGCGGCGGCCGGACGCTACACCCATGTCTATGTCGACCGGGCGACGAACCGTCCGGTTTCGATCCCCGACGGCCATCGGCGGCTGATGGAGACGCTGAAGGCGCCGTAAGGCCCCGCGCGTCACCGATTCCGCACGGCGATCATGGCGTCGCGCAGCACGTTGACCTCGTCGCGCGATTCCTGCCACCGCCACACCATGACATCTCTTATCGAGAGCATGCCAATGAGCCTCGCGCCGTCCACAACCGGCATATGGCGGATGCGGTGCTTATGCATGAGCTTCTCCGCCTCGAGCATGGTCGTCTCCTGCGTGCAGGTCACGACCTCGCGCGTCATAAGGTCGCCAACGTGCCGGTCGGCCAGTCTGGCTGCGTCCTTGGCGAAGGACCGCACGACATCGCGCTCGGAAATGATTCCAACCAGCGCCCCGTGCGCGTCGCAGACCGGGAAGGCGCCGATGTTGAGCGCGCTCAGCCGGGTGCAGATTGACACGATCGATTCTTCTGGAATGCAAGTCGCGAGAGTTTGCCGGTTCGCTTTCAGCACATCCGACACCCGCATGGAGAGCCTCCTCTCGTCGTACGTCAGGATCCTGCAGTTGCACGATGTGTCCGCAGTTTGCCGCCGGAGTTGGACTTAAAGAAGACCGGGGCGGCGGCGTGGCGGAACCCTCTTGCCGCGCCCTGAAACGACGACCGCTGTTGGGCTTCGCAGGTCTCGATCTCCCGGCGAACGTTGCTGCTCTTGATCGCCGCGCGGGATTGAGGCATAGGAGCGCCTCCGAATTCCTCCGCCGTGGGTCCGCCCCGCGGGAAGAACCGTTGGTGAGTCACCGTGAAAGTCCGCAATTCTCTGAAATCCCTGCGCAATCGCCATCGCGACAATCGCCTCGTGCGCCGCAAGGGACGAGTGTACATCATCAACAAGACGCAGAAGCGCTTCAAGGCCCGCCAGGGCTAAGCGGCTCCGCTCGGGTTTTGACGGACTGTCGCCCACGCGCTATTTTGGCGCGATGAGACTTCGCGCGACGTCTCTCATAGTCATCATCGCCATCGCGGCGCTTTCGGCTGGCGCTGGCGTGCGTGCGGACGAGAGCCCGGCCGAGCCGGCGCCAGAGACGAAGGAGGCGCCGCCGCCGCAGACTCCGGCTGAAGCGCGCGCCGACCTTTACGCCCGCCTCTCCGCGTCGACCGACGCCGACGAGACCGAGGGTCTGGTGGGCCTCTTGATCGGAACCTACGCACAATCGGGTTCGGATACCGGTGACCTTCTGCTCCAGCGCGCCCGCAAGGCGATGGGCGAAAAGGAATACGCCGCCGCCGAAAAGATCCTCGATTCGACCATCGCCGTCCTGCCCGACTGGGCTGAAGGGTGGAACGCCCGGGCGACCCTGCGCTACCTCGACGACGATTTCGACGGGTCGATGGCCGATATCGCCGAGGTGCTGAAGCGCGAGCCGCGCCATCTCGGCGCTCTGCTCGGCATGTCCCACATTCTCGAAGCGCGCGACAAGAAGGAGCAGGCGCTCAAGGTCTGCGAGCGCGTCCTCGCCATCGCCCCGCACTGGCGCAGCGCCGAAAAGACGGCGGAGCGGCTCAAGGCCGCAATCGCAGGCGAGGAATTGTGAGCCCCGCCGCCCTGCGCTTCGAGGCGCAGTGACGGTCCTCGCTCTCGCTCTCGCCGCCATCGCCGCGCTAGGGGTCTTCACCGCCGTCGAGACGCGCCGGATCGAGGCGCGGTATCCCGCGACGGGAACCCGGGTCGATATCGGCGGCGGCGCCATCCATGTTCTTGACAGGGCTCGGCGCGGCGAGCCGCGGGGCGCGGTCGTGATGATTCACGGCGCTTCAGGCAATGCGGCGGATCTCGATGTCGCGCTCGCCGACCGGCTGAGCGAAGCGGGCTTTCGGGTGCTCAGCGTCGATCGCCCGGGCCATGGCTGGAGCACGCGCGTCGGCGTCGCCCAGGGCTCGTCGCCCGTCCTTCAGGCCGACGCGATCTTGCGCGCGGCGCAGCGCCTCGGGGTCACCCAGGCGATCGTCGTCGGCCATTCGCTGGGGTGCGTCACGAGCTTGGCCTTGGCGCTTGAGGCGCCCGGCTTCGTCCGCGGGCTGACGCTCATCGCGCCCGTCAGCCATCCCTGGCCGGGCGGCGTCGCCTGGTACTACAACGTCGGGGCGCATCCCGTGCTCGGGCCGCCGTTCCGGCGCCTCCTGACGCTACCCGTCGGCATGGCGCGGATGGCCTCTGCGGTGAAGGGCGTGTTCGCCCCCAACCCGGCGCCGCCCAGCTTTATCGAGGCGACGCGCCTGCCGCTCGTGTTGAGGCCACTGCACTTTCGCGCCAACTGCGAGGACGTCGCTCATGCGGAGGCCGCGGTCGGCGCGCTTTCGCCGCGCTACGGCGCCATCTGCGTCCCGACCGAGATCGTCACTGGCGATTCCGACAGCGTCGTCTACGCCCATATCCATTCAGCCGGATGCGCGCGCGACATTCCCGGCGCGCGGCTCACGACGCTCGCAGGCGTCGGGCACTCGCCCCACCACGTTGCACCCCAACGGATCGTCGAAATCGTCCTCGAGGCCGAGCAGCGCGCGCAAGCGCGCGAGACGGAGACGGTTTGAGGCGCCTCGGGCAATCGCGCGGGGTGGGCGGCACTATATAACAGTCAATATACGTTATTATCTATCTGGGTTTCGAAGGCGTTAGAAGTTGTGAAGTTGTGAAGTTGCAGTTTTTGGCGCCTAACCCTTTGAAACCATGGAATCGTCGACGGATTCTCCAGGGCCGCCGGCGGCCGCCTTACGGCTTCACCCACTTCCCGTTGGCTTTCGACGATTTGACAGCCGCCTCGATGAACGCGAGGCCCTTCACGCCGTCCTCGATGGTGGGGAAGTGCGCCCCCTTCGGAGGCTTCTTGCCTGTGCGCGCCGCTTTGATCGCCAGCGCGACCTCGGAATAGATGTTGGCGAAGCCTTCGAGATAGCCCTCCGGATGGCCGGGCGGAACGCGCGTCACCCGCTCCGCGGCCCCGCCCGAATCCGGGCCGCCGCGGGTGACGATGCGGGTTGATTTCTCGAACGGCGACCATAGCATTTCGTTCGGATTGGCCTGCACCCAGTGGACCCCGCCCTTGGTCCCATACACGCGGAGCCGGAGGCCGTTCTCGTTGCCGGGCGCGACCTGGCTCGCCCATAAGGACCCTCGCGCGCCGTTGGCGTAGCGCAGCATGATCTGGACGTTGTCGTCGAGCCTGCGCCCGGCGCCGAACGAGGTGAGATCGGCGGCGAGTTCCGCGAGCTCGAGGCCCGTCACATAGTCGGCGAGATTGAAGGCGTGCGTGCCGATGTCGCCGAGCGCGCCGCCCGCGCCCGAGCGCGTCGGATCGACGCGCCACTCTGCCTGTTTGTTGCCGGTCGCCTCGGTCGGACCGGTCAGCCAGTCCTGGGGATACTCGACCTGGACGAGTCGGATCTCGCCGAGTTCCCCGCCCTGAACCATCTCGCGCATCCGCCGCACCAGCGGATAGCCGGTATAGTTGTGGGTCAGCGCGAATAGGCGCCCCGACTTTGCGACCGCAGCCTGCATCTTCTTCGCTTCCGCAAGCGACACCGTCAGCGGCTTGTCGCAGATGACGTGGATTCCCGCCTTGAGGAAGGCGTAGGTCGGGCCGGAATGGACATTGTTGGGGGTGACGATCGCGACCGCCTCGATGCCGTCCGGCCGCTTGCCCTCGGCTTTCGCCATGCTCTCGTAGTCGTCGTAGATGCGGTCAGCGGCAAGGCCGAGCGCCTCGCCCGAGCGGCGCGCCTTTTCGGGGGTGGAGGAGAGCGCGCCGGCGACGAGTTCATACTGGTCGTCGATACGCGAGGCGATGCGATGGACCGCGCCGATGAAGGCGCCCTCGCCGCCGCCCACCATCCCAAGCCTGATCCTGCCGCCCTTCCTGGCGTCGCTGCGTCCCTCGATGGCCATTGGTCTCCTCCCCTTACTTCAGTCCGAGCGCGCGCTTGATCTGCTTCTGGTCGATTGCGCCGCCGGCGAAATCGTCGAACGCCTTCTCGGTGACGCGGATGATGTGGCGCTTGATGAACTCGGCGCCCTCGCGCGCGCCGTCCTCTGGATGCTTGAGGCAGCATTCCCATTCGAGCACCGCCCAGGACGAATAGCCGTACTGCGCCAGCTTCGAGAAGACGCCGGAGAAATCGACCTGCCCGTCGCCGAGCGAGCGGAAGCGTCCGGCCCGCTCGACCCATGGCGCATAACCCGAATAAACGCCCTGGCGTCCTGTCGGGTTGAACTCGCCGTCTTTCACATGAAACGCCGAGATCCGCTCATGATAGATGTCGATGAAGTCGAGATAGTCGAGCTGCTGCAGCACAAAGTGGGACGGGTCGTAGTTGATCGTGCAGCGCTTGTGGCCCTTCAGCGCGTCGAGGAAGCGTTCGAAGCTCGTTCCATCGAAAATGTCCTCGCCAGGATGGAGCTCGTAGGCGACGTCGACGCCCGCGTCGTCGAAGGCGTCGAGGATCGGCTTCCAGCGCTTCGCCAACTCCTCGAACGCGGTCTCGACGAGCCCGGGCGCCCGTTGCGGCCAGGGATAAAGGAAAGGCCAGGCGAGCGCGCCGGAGAACGTCGGGTGCGCCGTGAGGCCGAGGCGCTTCGACGCCTTTGCGGCGTGCAACATCTGCCCAACCGCCCATTTCTGACGTTCGGCCGGCCTGCCGTGGACTTCCTTCGGCGCGAAGGCGTCAAACGCGTCATCATAAACAGGATTCACCGCCACCAACTGCCCGATCAGATGCGTCGCCAGCTCGGTGATCGCGAGGCCGTGACTCTTCGCGATCCCGGCGATTTCGTCGCAATATGTCT
Source organism: uncultured Alphaproteobacteria bacterium (assembly GCA_963775665.1). Taxonomy (GTDB): domain Bacteria; phylum Pseudomonadota; class Alphaproteobacteria; order Rhizobiales; family Beijerinckiaceae; genus Roseiarcus. The sequence continues at coordinate 30,099 of CAVZJZ010000027.1, forward strand.
TGGAGGAGCCTGCCTTGGCGAGGTCGAACAAACGCTCGTCCCAAGCGGGGATCTGCACGCCCTTGTAGCCGAGCGAAGCGGCCCATTTGCACATCCCGTCAAACGAATTGAAGGGCGCCGCGTCGCCGGCGAACTGGGCCAGGAATATCGCCGGGCCCTTGACCGCGCCTGCCATGATCTTCTCCTATTTGCGCGCTCCTGCGCGGTTCGTCTCACGACAAGAGGGGAAGCGCGAACGCGCCTCCCCGTGCTCTCCTCGATCAGAACGGCGAAGTCCTTGAAGTAGAAGTCCTTCGCGTTGTCCTTGGTGATCAGCGACGCCTTGAGGATGTACTCGCCTCGCACCGGGACCTTGTCCTCGAGGCCGAGCGCGGTCAGGTCCATCGCCACCGCCACCATGCTCGGTGAGTAGAGCACGTCGACCGGCATCATCGGATCGCCGTCCATCACCCGCTTGACCATCTCCTTGCTGCCGGCCCCGGCGACAACAAACTTGACGTCCGTGCGCTTGGCTTGGGCGATCGCCTCGAACACGCCGACAGCCATGTCGTCGTCCTGAACCCAGGCCGCGTCGATCTTGGGATGCTTGGTCAGGAAGTCCTGCATCACTTTGAAGGCGTCGTCGCGGCTCCAGTTGCCGAACTGGCTGTCGATCACCTTGATTTTCGTGCCCTTGATGCCGTCGTTGAAAGCATTGACGCGCTGCTCGTCGATCGGGATCGGCAGGCCGCGAATGACGACGATGTCGCCGCCGTCGGGCATCTTCTGCTTGAAGAAGGCCGCGGCCGACGCGCCGAGACCCGGATTGTCGCCGCCGACGTAGAGATCCTCGATCGACCGGTCTTTGGCGACGCGGTCGACCACGGTGATGAATGTCCCCTTGCTCTTCACCTTGCGGATCGGATCGGTCAGCTCGTCCGGATTATGGGGCAACACGACCAGCGCGTCGATGTCCTTGCGTCGTCAGGTCCTCGAGGGCGTTCGCCTGCGCGGCGCCATCCTGCGAGGTCTTCACGATCACCGTTAGCCCGGGATATTTCTTCTCCAGCGCTTTTGCTTCGGCCATCGCGTGGAATACCACGCCGCCCGTCCAGCCGTGGTCGGCGGTCGGGATCGAGACCGCCATGGTCTTCTTTTCTTGTGCCTGCGCCGCCCCGACCATGAGGCCGAGAACCGCGAGGCTGACCAGAATACGCTTCATGTTTCCGTCTCCGCTTCTTGAGCAGCTCTGGGCGGAGGCCCAGGCCGCTCGGTTTTTCCTCAACGACCACGCGTCAGACCGCGCTGCGCCAGCATCGCGATGATGATGATTGCGCCCTGAACAGCACCGATGAGGTATTCGCTGACCAAACTCGACAACAGCATGATGTTGCCGATGACTTCGAGGATGAGCGCCCCGGCAATCGTCCCCCAGATATGACCCACGCCGCCCTTGAGCCGCGTGCCCCCGACGACGACGGCGGTGATCGCCGTTAGCTCCCAGCCGAGCCCGGTCGTCGAGGTGGTCGAACTCAGCCGCGGCACGTAGACGATCACGGCAAGCGCGACGCAAAGGCCTTGCAATACGTAGGTGATGGTGCGCACGCGCGCGACGTTGATGCCGGAATAACGCGCGACGTCCTCGTTCGAGCCGACCGCGCGCACGTGCCGGCCATAAGCGGTGCTGTAGAGGATGAAGGCGCCGATCGACCGCCACGCCGAGTATGACCAGCACCGGATAGGGCACGTCGAACAGGTCGCCGAAATAGACCTGTCGGTAGGCCGCCCTGACGTCGGGATTCTTGATCGTGATCGAGCCGCCCTGCGCGAGCCAGGTGAGCAGCGAGCGGAAGATGCCCATCGTGCCGAGCGTCACGATGAAGGGCTCGATCTTGCCGAGCGTTGTCGTCAGGCCGTTGAACAGGCCGCAGAGCGCGCCTACCGCAAGCGACAGCGTCATGGCCGCGACGATGAGGAGCGTTGTGTTCTCGATCAGTCCGGAATTCAGGAACAGGATCGTCAGGCCCGAGACGAAAGCCGCCATCGCGCCGACTGAGAGGTCGAGGCCGCCTCCGGTCATGACCAGCGTCTGCCCGACCGCGATCGTGGCGATGAACGTGCTGCGCGCCAGGACGTTGGTGAGATTATCGAAGCTCAGGAAGCGCGGATTGGCCAGCGCGCCGAGGGCGCAGATCAGCGCCAGCGCAAGAAACGGCGCGACCGCGCTGATGCTGACGCGCCGGCGCGACGCGGCGACCGGGGCCTCGTGCACCGCCTGCGTCATGCCCGGTCCCCCGCCCCGTTCGGACTCACGCCCGTGGCGAGGACGACGATCGCGTGCTCGTTCATCGCCTCGCCCGCCACTTCGCCCACCACGCGACCGTTCCGCATCACGATAATTCGGTGACAGATCCCGATCAGCTCGGCCATCTCCGATGAGATGACGATCACCGACCGGCCTTCCGCCGCGAGCGCGGCGATGAACCGGTAGATCTGCTGCTTGGCGCCGATGTCGACGCCGCGCGTAGGTTCGTCGATGACGACGACGCGCGGATTGAGCTGCATCATTTTCGCCAGCAAGAAGTTTCTGCTGGTTGCCGCCGGACATCTGGCCGGCGAGCAGGCCTTTGTCGCCCACGCGGATATCGAAGCGCTCGATCGCCTCGTCGAGCGCCCGGGATTCCTTTGCGCGATCGACCAGCGGTCCACGCTGGAATTTGTCGAGCGCGGCGAGCGTCAGGTTTGTCGCGATGGTCTCCTCGAGCAGCAGGCCTTTGCTCTTGCGGTCCTCGGTCAGATAGACAACGCCCGCGCGCATGCCGGCGCGCGCGTCGGGCCATTGCTGCCGCGCTCCGTCCAGACGGATTTCGCCTGCGCCTTTGCGAAGGCCGAACAGCGCCTCGAACAGTTCGGTCCGACCCGCGCCAACCAGGCCCGCAAAGCCGAGGATCTCTCCCGGCCTGACGCTGAAACCGGCGTCCTCGGCGAAGCCCGGAGCGGTGAAATGCGACACTTCGAAAGCGGGTTCGCCTGCCGGCGCGGCGGGACGCGGCGGATAGAGGGCGAGAAGATCGCGCCCGACCATCAAGCGCGCCATGTCGACCGGCTCGAGTTCGCTCGCCGGCCGGGTCGTCACCCGCTTTCCATCGCGTAGCACCGTCACAACGTCGGCGACGGCTTTGACCTCTTCGAGCCGGTGAGAAATGTAGAGAACCGCCACCCCCCTCGCCTTGAGCTCTCGAATGAGCTGCAGGAGCTCGGTCGTCTCAACGGGCGTCAGTGAAGCGGTTGGCTCGTCGAAGATGGCGATCCGGTGGGGGACCGCCAGGGCGCGGGCGATCTGCGCTAGCTGACGCTGCGCGATGGAGAGCTGCGCGACGGGTTCCGTCACTGAAGGGGCGACCCCGAAGACACGCATCGCCTCGAATGCCCGGCGGTTCATCTCCTTGTCGTCGAGGGTCAGCCCCCGCCAGACTTCGCGGCCTAGAAACATGTTCTCGGCGATCGTGAGGTCCGGCGCCAGCATGATCTCCTGATGAACCAAGACGATCCCGCGCCGTTCCGCGTCGACCGGCCCCTTCAGTTCGATTGGCGCGCCGTCGAGTTTCATCGAGCCGCGCGTGGGCGCGAGATGGCCGCTGAGTATTTTCATCAAGGTAGATTTGCCGGCGCCATTTTCGCCGACGATTGCGTGCACTTCGCCAGCTCTCACGCTGAGAGAGACATCGCTCAGGACCTCGATCGGCCCGTAGGAGCGCGAGAGGCCTACCGCTTCGAGAACGGGCCCAGTCGAGCGCCGGGCGCTTTCGCCGGCCTGTGGCAGGCTTGACTCGGACGAGCCTTGCATTCCTCCCCCGGATCGGCTTTTTACAGCCGAATGTACCATGTTAGTGCGACGCTTATACCGCGAAGCCCGATACGTAAAGCACACGCTTCCGCGGCATTCTGGCGCAAGCTGGGGATACGGCATCCCGCGCTTTCGCGTCCGATCAACCCGTTCGCCGGATAGTGGTTAGGGCGATTGTGCGTAATAGGAGCCCGCTCCCGACGTCGTCAGTCGATGAACACCGGGGCCGCAATCCGGGGCGACAGGCGTCGCGCACGTTTGGGGCGGTCTCAGCGTCAGCTCCGCGCCGTCTCGACAGGCCCGGCAAAGGCAAGGAGTTCGATCCTTGAGCCGCTCGGCCGTGAACCGAATGTGAGAAGCGCTTACAAAACAGTAACCCAGGAGCACTACAAGGGGACTGTCCGAATGACTTGGATGGCTTTTGTTGCGTATGGCTTGTGCCGCGCGACCCGTCGCGGACGCCATGAGAGGCGTCCACGCGACCGGATCGGAGGTCGGCTGCGATGCCCAATGCGACACGCGACGCTCTCGCCACTATGCTCTGGACGCCCTCCCGATCCCACAGCGGCACAACGAGCTCTGCAATGAATTCGGACGAGGCTTGACCGGCTCATGAACGCGCTCCTGCTGCTGCGCTCCCATCTCGGCACCGCCATTGCGTTCGGCCTCGTGCTTCTGATTGCGTTGGCGCTGACCGCGCTGCGCTTTGATTTTCCCGGCGAGATTCCCGGCCTCGAACTTCTCCTGTTTGGCTGGCTCGGCGTCGCCCTCGGGCGCCTCGCCATCGGGTTCCGCGCGAGCGGAAGCGGCGCAGCAGGAGGTTCGACGGGCACGGCCGAGAAGGTCGACCACATCCTGCGGTCCGTCGCCCGGCTGCTCCAGACGCATCTGAGCGAAAGCGAGGCCTTCTCCGAGCGCCTGCAGGGCGCCAGCAACCATCTGGCGCAGCACGAGTCCTCAGGAGCCGTCAACGACATCGTGATGGCGCTGATCGACGACAATCGCCAGATGCGCGACAATTTGTCCGACCTCCGCAACCAGCTCGAGGAGTCCCGTCTTCAGGTTCTGCGTCTCCAGAACAACCTTGAGCGTTCGGAAGAGGCCGGCATGCGCGATGTGGTGACCGCGATCGGCAATCGTCGGTTCTTCGAAACCGCCTTCGCCGAGGAGCTCGAGAAGGCGCGAAGAACCGGCAATGACTTTTGCCTTGCCCTCGCCGACCTTGACCGATTCAAGCTCGTCAATGATCGATTCGGCCATCTTGTCGGGGACCGCCTGCTGCGCCTCTTTGCCGACATCCTGGTTCAGAACGTCAGAGGACAGGATCGGGTTGCGCGATTCGGCGGTGAAGAATTCGCGGTCATGCTGCCCGGCGCGCGTTTGAGCGAGGCGGTCGAGGCCGTCGAAAGAATTCGTAGGGTCCTCGAATCGAAGCAATGGACGGTCGAGCCCACCGGGGAGCGTGTGGGCAAGGTGACGGTGTCGTTCGGCGTCGCGAAACTGCGGGCGAACGAAACCGGCGCCGGCCTCCTGCAGCGAGTCGACGAGCATCTCTATGACGCTAAAGCGAAGGGACGAAACCGTGTGGTCGCGGAGAACTCCGAAGCTCCGCCGGCGCCACGACCGACGCGCAGCCGCCGCGCTGCGAACGCCTGACCCGATTCCCGCCACATGGCGACGCTCGATGGCGCAAGCAGGACGTTCGAGCACGCTCTTGAAGAAGCGCGCCGAAGCGACCGCGACGCAAACGCCGATGTCGAAAGCAGATGCGTCTCCAAGCCCTGGGTGCGGACGGCGGTCGAATTTTGTCGCGCTGAGGGCGGCGGCGGCGACGCGCGCTGGGGTCTCGCGATGACCTGGACGAACGAGCCAGAGGCCATGACATCCGCGCTAGCCGCCAGCCCTTGCGGGCCGCCGCGCCTCGATGCCGACTTAGCCGAGGCAATTGCGGGCGAGCTCGGAGTCGGCGCCGGCCTGACGGAAAGTCAGTTGACCCGCCGATGGCGCGCCTTCGTTTGGCGCAATCACCCTGACCGTCAGCCGGTTCATGCGCGGGAGCGGGGAAACATTCGTGTCGCGATCGCCAACACGCTCTATGATCAGGCGCGGCGCGAGCTGAAAAGAGCGCAGTGACGACGCCGTCTATTCGAAAATCCGACCGCGAGCGAACATCGCCGCGCCGTTTGCCTTTTTCGTCACGGCCAAGAGCGTCGCGCCATGATCGTCCAGCAAAGCCCAACCTCCGTCGCGCGGAACGATCGAGCCGATATGTCCGACGCGCGGCACATCGTCACCCGGGGCCGCAGCGCGAATGGCGCCGTCGATTTTCAGCCAGACGCGATCCGCGCGGGCGCCGACGATTTCGACCGGGCTCGGCGCAGGACGGAAGCCAGCCTCGAGCGAACCGGTCGTCGTTAAATCCAACGGCTTTTCCGGGTCTGACAGCGACGGAAGGACGAGGGCATTCACCGCCGCAGGAGAACCGCGCGGCTGGGCGAATATCGCGAGATGCTCCATTCCATTGACGCGGATCCTGCCCCCGCCGTGGGCGATCATGTAGCCAGCGAAGGCAACCGAGAGGCCGGCCAGGGCGGTCCCGACCGCCCGTATCGCGATTTCATGTCCAAACGGAACCATCGGCGGCTCAGGCCTCCGGCGATTTGGCGTCGTTGCGCAACGCCGCCGCGAGATCGATGAATGGGTCCTCGCAGCGCGGAGCGTCAGGCGATTGGGTCATCGCCTCATAGATGCGCGGCACGGACTTGATCGCCTTGTCGAGGACCACGTCGGCGCCGGGCGTGTAGCCGCCCATCAGACGCAGTTCCCGGGTCTCTTCGAAACGGGCGATCAGCGAGCGCAGATTCGCGACGAGCTTGCGCTGCTCGGGCGTCCAGACGGGATGAGCGAGCCGCGACACCGATGACAGTATGTTGACGGCCGGATAGCGCCCCTCGTCGGCGATCGCCCGATCGAGCACGATATGCCCGTCGAGCGCGCCGCGAATGGCGTCGGCGACCGGATCGTTGTGATCGTCGCCATCGACCAGAACGGAGAAGACCGCCGGTGATCGACCCGGAGCCTTCCTCGCCCGGCCCCGCCCGCTCGAGCAGACGCGGCAGATCGCTGAACACGCTCGGCGCGTAGCCGCGCGCGACCGCTGGCTCGCCCGCCGCCAGCGCGACGTCCCGCGCCGCATGGGCAAAGCGCGTCACCGAGTCCACGATGAGCAGCACCGACTCGCCCTGATCGCGAAAATACTCGGCCACCGCCATCGCCGTTTTCGGCGCGAGGCGGCGCATCATCGGACTTTCGTCGCCGGTCGAGACAACCGCGACGGCCGACGCCCGATCCTCGCCCAGCGTATCGTCGAGGAATTCGCGCACCTCCCGTCCGCGCTCGCCGACGAGCGCGATGACGACAGTGTCGAATTGCGGAGCGCGGGCGAGCATCGCCAGCAGCGAGGACTTTCCGACTCCCGAGCCTGCGAAAACGCCGACCCGCTGCCCAAGGCAGAGCGGAGTGAAGAGATCGACCACGCGTACCCCGGTGCGGATGGCCGTCGACACGCGGGCGCGGCGAAGAGGCGGCGGCGGATCGGCGTCGAGCGGCGTGGGCCTGTCGCCGTAGGCGAGTTCGCCTGCTCCGTCGAGCGGCCGGCCGAGGGCGTCGATGACTCGGCCCTTCCAGGAATGGTCCGGCGACAGCGACAGGCTCTCGGTGCGGTAGGCGCGAGCCCCGATCGCGGCGTCGCAGCGGGCGTCGAAGGGCTTCAGGGTCGCGGAGGCGTCGTCGATCTTGACGACCTCGCCGATCTGGACGCGGCCGTCCACGTCGACGCTGACGCAACCGCCCAATCTGAGAAAGCGCGACAGCCCCGCCACGCGATAGTGCGACATCGACACCTCGGTGACGACGCCGCTCACTCGCGCGGCCTGCAGATTGCGTAAACCCCAGGCGACCCGCCGCTCGAGGCGTTCGAGCGCGGGAATGGCTGACGCATCGGGCCCGCCGTTGATCACGAGACGGACCCAAGCGCCTTGATGGCGTCTTGCAGCGACCCCTCGGACTGTGCCGCCTCGGCGGCGACCCCGTCGAAGGCGCGCGTCACCGCAATCAGGCGCGCCATTTCACGAACGGGATCGACATTCGAGCTTTCGACCGCGCCCTGAACGACCCCGGCGCGGGTGAAATCGAGGATCGGCGTCGCCGGCCGGTCGGGAACGACGCCTGAGTTCTCCGCCCGTCTGAGAGACGCGCCGGGATCGATCTCGAATAGCCCGATCGCGCCGACCTGCCGCCCACTCTGGCTGATCATCCCGTCGCTCGACACGGTCAAGGGGCCGGCTGAGCCGTCCACAAGGATAGGGGCCCCCCCAGCGTCGAGGATCGGGTCGCCCGACAGCGTGCGCAGCGTTCCGGACTCATCGACGCGCACCCGACCGTCGCGCGTATAGGCGGGGCCGGATGGCGTCTGGATCCCGAACCAGCCGTCCCCCTGGACGGCAAAGTCTAAAGAATTGTCTGTCTTGACAAGCCCACCGATGCGCCGCGACAGATAATCCGAGCCGGGAGAGACGTAATTGAGCGACGCGTCGCCGGCCTTCGCGATCTCCGCTTCGAACGAGATTCCGGTGGCCCGATAGCCGACCGTATTCATGTTGGCGATATTGTCGGCGATCGTTTCGAGCCGGCGTTGCAAAGCGACCTCTGCCGATACGGCGACGTAAAGCCCATTCTGCATGACGCCTTCCTGAAGTCCGGTGCGCCTGACGGTTTCCGGGTCCTTTCAGGAAACGATCATCCGAGCGGCTTGTCCCGGGCTTACCTCCCCGCGTGACAGCCTGGCGTAAGTCTCCCGCCGCACATCTGCGGGCGGGTTTTCCGCGAGCGGGAGCGATTCTTGAATTTCGCCATAGGCCTCCTCATCGCCGTCGGATGCATCCTTGGCGGCTACGCGGCGCTCGGCGGACATCTCGAAGTGCTGATGCAGCCCTATGAGTTCGTTATCATCGCGGGATCGTCCCTGGGCATCTTCATCGTCGCCAATACGATGACGACCATACGAGACTGCGGCAAGGCGTTCCTCGAGGCCGTGCTCGACAAGGTCCCGAAGCCCCGCGACTATCTCGACGTGCTCAGCGTCCTGCATGCGCTGATGCGCGAGCTCAGGGCCAAATCGCGCAGCGAGGTCGAAGGGCACTTCGACAATCCAGGCGAATCCGAAATCTTCAAGGCATTTCCGAAGCTGCTCGCCAACAAGGATCTGGTGACCTTCATCTGCGACTATGGCCGGCTCATCATCATCGGCAACGCGCGCACGCACGAAATCGAAGCGCTGATGGATGAGGAAATCGAGACGCTCGCGCACGACCGGTTCAAGCCGGTGCATGCGTTTCAGGCGGTTGCCGACGGACTTGCCAGCGCTCGGCATCGTCGCCGCGGTTCTCGGCATCATTCACGCGATGGGCGCGCTCGACCAGTCACCGGAGGCACTGGGCGGTCTGATCGGCGCGGCGCTTGTCGGCACGTTCGCCGGCATTTTTCTCTCCTATGCGATCGTCGCGCCCATTGCACAAAAGATCAAGGCCGTGCGCCAGAAGCAGCTAAGGCTGTTTACGCTCGTCAAGCAGAGTCTGCTGGCCTTCATGAACGGGGCGATGCCGCAGGTTGCGGTCGAGTTCGGCCGCAAAACGATTCCGTCCAAGGAGCGGCCGACGATCGACACGGTCGAGAACGAAACGACTTCCAGCGGCGCCGGCGGCGACACAATGATCAAGGAGGCCGCGTGAGCGCGAGCGACGAGCCGCAGGACTACGACCGTGGCGCGCGAAAGCTCAGCGGCGCCATGCTCGAGCATCCGGGTTTCGCCGTCGAGCGCATGCCCGGGCTCCCGGCCGCGCTCGACCAGTTCGTCGCCGAGGCCCAGCGCGCGATCGCGCCGCTTGCTCCCGGCGTTCTGGCGGCGGAACGGTCGAAGGCGTTCGCAGCGACCACGCTCTTCCAGGCGATCACCGATTGCGCCGGACTGACCGCCGCCATCTACGTCGAGCGCTGAGCCCGAAGCGCGCCTTCTCATCGCTCTCGATGAACGAATTGACGATCTCATCGTCGCCTCCATTTTCGGCGAGAGCATTTCGCCCGATCCGGACGACGATCCCAAGGCCGAGGCGCCGCGGCCGCGCACGGCGATCGAGACAGCGCTCATCGAAGAATTCGCCCGCTCGCTCGGCCGCGCGCTGGAGGCGGGCTTTGCGCCGATTGCTCCGCTGTCGTTCGGCTTCGATCGTCTGGTCGACGCTGAACGACGCCTTCGCGCTTGGACGGCGCGACATGCCGGCGGCCGCAGCGCGATTTTCACTGCCGATGAGCGGCGGCGCATGCGAGGGCCTCGTCCTGTTCTCGCAGTCGCTTCTCGCTGCCGCTGCGCAAGGAATTGGAGCACGACCCGGCGGCGGAGCCGCCGGCCGCCGACCGCCGCTGGTCGAGTCTCATGGAAACAGGCGTCAAGAAGACGCGGCTGCCGGTGACTGCGATCCTCGAGGAGGTTCCGATGAGTCTCGGCGACATCGCCAACCTGCGGGTCGGCGGAATTCTGCCCCTGCGAAGCAACGACTTCGACGCCGTTCGCCTCGAATGCTCTGGCCGCGGCATGTTTCTCTGCAAGCTCGGCCAGGGCGACGGACGCTACCGGCTCGAAATCGAGAGCGCCGATCGCGCAGGAGCCGGACGCTCCCATGCGCTAGTCCGGACGCCGCAGGACCGCAACCATCAGCGAGAGATGTCACCTCATGGACGAACCCGAACTCCGCTCCGAACCGTCGAGCGCCGCCGAAGCCGGGAGACCGCGCCGAACTCCGGCGCAAATCCGGCGGCCGCCCCGAACCTGAACACGATCCTGTCCATTCCGGTCACCGTGCAGGTCGTTCTCGGCTCGACGTCGCTGCCGGTCGCGAGCCTCATGAAGCTCGCGCGCGGCGCGGTGATCTCGCTCGACCAGCGCGTCGGCGATCCGGTCGACATCGTCGTCAACGGCAGAGTGGTGGCGCGCGGCGAGATCGTCGTCGTCGACGAGGTCAGCCAGCGCTTCGGCGTGTCGCTGCTGGAGATCGTCGCCGGCGCGAGCCTCGAGCAGGCCGCCTGAAGGACGGGAGAATCCATGTCCGAGCCGATGATCCAGGCGAACGGATTCTCAGCGGGCCGGAGAAGGCCGCGGCCCTGCTGCTGATGATGGGCAAGCCGCCCGCGGCGCCGGCTTCTCAAGCACTTCGATCCGCCGGATCTGCGGGTCGTCGCGCGCGCGGCCGCGGGGCTTGGCGCCGTCGCGCCGACGACGCTCGACCGTCTGGTGGAGGAATTCGCCGCCGACTTCTCGGCCGGCGCCAATCTGCTCGGCGATGTCGGCCAGGCGCGCAATCTGCTCGCCGAGGCCCTGCCGCCGAACGAGGTCGACGACGTTCTCGACTCGGCGCTCGGCGAGGGCGAGGAGCTCGACGTCTGGCAGGCGCTCGCGCGAGCGCCCGGAAAGCGCCATCATCGCCTTCCTCGTCGCCGAGAGGCCCGCGACCGCGACCTATCTCCTTTCCAAGCTCGATGCCCCGCTCGCCGCCAGGATCGTCAGCGCGCTGCCGCGCGAGCGCCGCAACGCCGCGCTGTGCGGCCTGGTCGCGCCGTGCGAGGTGACGCCGCTCGCCGAGCAGACTCGTCGAGAGACGCGCTGCGCGAGATGTTGACGAAGGCGAAGGCGCCGAGCGGCGCAGCCGAGGGACGCGACGCGCATCGCCGGCATCATCAACAATCTCGATCCCGACGAGGCGGAGGACGTCATGCGCGCCATCGGCGAGGCGCGCCCCAAGGACGCCGCCATCCTCAAGACGATGCTGTTCTCGTTCAACGACCTGCCGAAGCTCAGCGAGCGGGCGCGGGCGCTGCTGTTCGACCGGGCCTCGATCGACATCGTCGTCATGGCGCTGCGCGGCACCGACCCGGACTTCCGCAACGCCGTCCTCTCCTCCATGCCGTCGCGCGGGCGCCGCCTCGTCGAGGGCGAACTCGCCTCCGGCGCTTCCGCGCCGGCGCGCGATATCGCAAAGGCGCGCAAGGCCATCGCCGACATCGTGCTCGGCATGGCGAGCCGCAACGAGATCGAACTCGGCGGCCCGCCCGTCGACGACGCGGCCTGAAGCGCCGAGCGCTGAATGAGCGCCGACGTCGATCCGGAGGACAGGACCGAGGAGCCGACGGAGAAGCGGCTCCACGACGCGATCGAGCGCGGACAGACCGCCTTCTCGCGCGAGGCGCCGCTGTTCGCCTCGCTGTCGGCGGCGCTGGTCGCGCTCGTTTTCGTCATTCCCGGACGCGCCGCCACGCTGCTCGCGGGCCTCGTCGGCCTGATCGACGATCCGGCCGGCTGGCGGATCGAGCGCGGCGACGACGTGCTCGCGCTGGCCGGCCCGCTCGCCGGCGCGGCGGCCCAGTTCCTCTGGCCGGTCGTGGCCCTCCTGATGGCCGCGGGCGTCGTCGCTTCGATCGCCCAGACGACGCCCCGCATCGTGCCCGACCGGATCCTGCCGGATTTCTCGCGCATCTCGCCGCGCAGCGGCTTTCGCCGGCTGTTCGGCATGCGCGGCGCTGGTGGAGTTCGCCAAGAGCCTGATCAAGCTCGACGGCGGTCGCCGTCATCGCGGCGATGACGCTGATCGAGCCAGAAGGCCGTGCTCCTGACCGCGATGGACGACGATCCGGGCGTGCTGCCGGAGCGCATTCTCGCGCTCGCGGTCAAGACGATCGCCGCCGTGCTGGCCGCGACGCTCGCGGTCGCGAGCGCCGACCTCGCCTGGTCGCGCATCCTCTGGCGGCGCGACAACCGCATGAGCAAGCAGGAGGTCAAGGAGGAGCTCAAGCAGGCCGAGGGCGACCGGATGATCAAGGCGCGGCTGCGGTCGCTGCGTCTCGACCGCTCGCGCAAGCGCATGCTGTCGGCCGTGCCGCGGGCGACGATGGTGGTGGCGAATCCGACCCATTACGCGGTCGCCATGCGCTACGTGCGCAGCGAGGGCGGCGCGCCGCTGGTCGTCGCCAAGGGCGCCGATCTCATCGCGCTCAAGATTTCGCGCAATCGCCGAGGCGCATGACATTCCGGTCGTCGAAGACAAGCCGCTCGCCCGCTCGCTCTATGCGGCGGTCGAGGTCGACCGGCCGATCCCGGCGGATTTCTATCGCGCGGTCGCCGAAATCGTGCATCTCATTCAGCAAAGGAAGGCGGGATGGGCTCACCGAAGGCACTAAGAGCCGCGCCCCGCCCGCGCCCGCGGCGCCCGCTCGAACGCGAACGCATCATCGCCGACGCGCTGGTCGACGTGGCAAGCGAACTGCGCCTGACCGACGCCGGCGGAGCTCATCTTCATGATCCGCAACGATCAGCGCGGCCAACATCGCCGATCTCGTCAATTCGTCGACCGAGCTTTTCTTCAGGAGCGGCACGCTGCGCTACGCGCTTTCGGCAAGCTTCAAGGCGCCATGGGACGCAACGCCAGTCGTCGCCATCGACATGGAGTTTCGCCACGCGCATGGTGTCGGCCTTCTTCCGGCTGACGATCGGTCAGCGCCGGGCGGGGGTCGAGATCATCGACATTCTGTTCGACGAGCGCGGCCTGGACGAGCGGGCGAAAGCGCAGCGCCTGCTTGCCGCCTTCGAGGCCGCGCGAATGCCTCCGAACTAGCAATTGCTACGCCGACTGTTTCCCGCTGAAGCCGGCGCCCTCGCGCTGAGGCGCGGCGCCTCATTGAATGACCGCGGCCCGATCGTAGACCCGGATCGTCGCGCATCGCCGCAAGCCCCAAGCAAGGCGCCGCGACGAGGATCGGTCCGCCCGATAGCGAGGACCTCCGCTCCCTTGTCGATCTACCTCTTTCAAGTCGCGTCGCAGAAATCCGAGTGGCTGTCTGCTCGCCAGACGGCGGTCGCGAGCAATGTCGCCAACGCCAACACCCCGGCTATCGCGCGCTCGACGTCCAGCCGTTTTCGGCCGTTCTCGACACGTCGCCGCTCGCCATGGCTGCGACAAATCTGGGTCACATGACGTCCGACGCTCTCGCCGCGGGACCCGCTGAGGGAGATCGAAACCAATCCATCGGAGGAGACCCTGTCTGGCAACACCGTCAATCTCGAACAGCAGATGATCAATCTCGGCGATGTCAACCGCGACTTCTCGATGACCGCCAACATCCGCCGGGCCTTTCATCAGCTCATTCTCTCGGCGCTGAAGTGATGATGCTCGACCCGCTGCAAACCTCGCTCCGCATCGCGGCTTCCGGTCTGCAGGCGCAGTCCACGCGGCTCAGGGTTGTCTCGGAGAATGTCGCCAACGCCCAATCGACCGGCCCCGCAGCCGGCGCAGATCCCTACGCCCGCAAGACCGTCTCGTTCGAAAGCGTGGTCGATCGCGCCTCCGGCGCCAATCTCGTCGAAGTCAAGGCGATCGGCGTCGATCAGGCGCCGTTCAAGCTCGAACGCGATCCTGGCAATCCGGCGGCGGACGCAAACGGCATCGTCAAGATGCCGAACGTCGACGTGCTGGTCGAGCTCGCCGACATGCGCGAGGCCAACCGCAGCTACGAAGCCAATCTCCAGGTCGCCAAACAGTCGGCCGACATGCTGAACCAGACGGTCGCCCTGATGAAGGACGCCTGACATGCTCCGACAGCGAGGATGAAACGATGATCCAAGGTCTTTCCGCTCTCGGCTTGCTGAGCCCGAGTTCGGCCGTCGGGCCGCCGGCCGCGCCCGCCGCACCGGCCGAGGGCGTCAGCTTCGAGCAGGCGCTTGGCCAGGCGATCGGCTCGGCGGTGGATACGCTGAAGACGGGCGAAGCGGTTGCGATTCAGGGCGTCCAGGGCGCGGCCCCGCCGATGAAGGTCGTCGAGTCGGTCATGGAGGCGCAGCGGTCGCTGCAATCGGTTCTCGCGATTCGGGACAAGATCGTCTCCGCCTATCAGGAGGTCGCCCGGATGGCGATCTGAGCGCGGCGCCCGAACTGACTGACAGCAAAGGAATGATGCAATGAGAGCGTTGGCGATCGCGGCGACAGGCATGAGCGCCCAGGAGCAAAACCTGGAGGTTATCGCCAACAACGTGGCCAACATCAACACGACCGGCTTCAAACGCTCGCGGGCGGAATTCACCGATCTGATCTATCAGACCGAGCGGCTGATGGGGGTCTCGAACCGCGGGCGCGACGCAACGATCCCCGAGGGCGCCCAAATCGGGCTCGGAGTCCGCACCGCTGCTATCCGCAGCGTCAATCTGCAGGGCGCGCTCACCAATACCGGCAATACTCTTGATCTCGCGATCAACGGGCGCGGCTGGTTCCAGGTGACAACCGCCAACGGAGACACGGTCTATACGCGCGACGGCGCCTTCAACACCAACCAGAACGGCCAGCTCGTCACCATGGACGGCTATACGGTGACGCCCTCGATCCTGGTTCCCGCGAACGCGACCAACCTCACCATCAGCCAGACCGGCCTCGTCACCGTCACATTGCCCGGCCAGGCGACGCCCCAGCAGCTCGGGCAGCTGACGATCGCCAATTTCGTAAACGACGCGGGCCTCAAGGCGCTCGGCGGCAACTACTTCCAGCAGACCGAGGCGTCAGGCCAGCCGACCGTCGGCGTCCCTGGCGACACGGCGTTTGGGATCTTGCAACAAGGCTACATCGAAGCCTCCAACGTCGATCCCGTGACCGAAATCACCAATCTCATCGCGGCCCAGCGCGCCTATGAAATGAACTCCAAGGTGATCCAGGCGGCCGACCAGATGTCGGGCACGATCTCCAACCTGCGAGGGTAGAGAACCACGATGCGCAGGGCGATGGTCGGATTCGTTCTGGCGACCGCGATCATACTGTGGTCGGCGTTCTTGGCCACGGCTGCGATGGCGCAGGAGGAAAGCGCGCCCACGCCCAGGAGCGTCATCTATCCCGGCGACGTGATCCGCGACGACATGCTCGCCGACCAGCCCCAGGGCGGCGTGCGTGACGGCGGAGGCCCCTTCGTCGAGGACCGCGCGCTTATCGTCGGCAAAGTCGCGCGGCTGACTCTGCTGCCGGGCCATGCGATTCCTTTCGCGGGCGTCTCCAATCGCAAGGTTGTCGCCAACGGCGCCGAAGTGAAGCTCATCTACGCAGAAGGCGATCTTCTGATCGTCACCACTGGCGCCGCCCTGCAGGACGGCTCGATCGGCGACGTCGTCAGGGTGCGCAACAGCGACAGCGGCGTCACCGTATCCGGCGCCGTCCAGCCGGACGGCTCGGTCAAAGTCGGCGGGGGCTGATGCGGGCTCTGTTCGTCGCGGTGATGCTGTGTCTTATGGCCGCCCCAGCCGCAGCGGCACGAATCAAGGACATCTCTGTCCTGCGCAGCGGACGGGACAGCCAGCTCGTCGGATACGGCCTCGTGGTCGGCCTGCAGGGGTCTGGAGACACCTTTCGCAACGCCGCTTTCACCCAGGAAGCGGTTCAGGGAATGCTGCAAAATCTTGGCCTTGACGTGCATGGCGTCGAGTTGCGCAATCGGAATGTCGCGGCGGTCATCGTCACGACGGATTTGTCGCCCGGCGTCCAGACGGGATCGCGCCTCGACGTGACCGTCTCAGCGCTCGGCGACGCGCCGTCATTGATGGGCGGAACGCTTCTGATGACCCAGCTTCAGGGCTCCGACGGCGCCATTTACGCAAGCGCGCAGGGCGCGCTGTCAGTGACCGGCTTCGAGGCGCAGGGCCAAGGCCAGACGCTGTCGCAGGGCGTGCCGACCGCCGGGCGCATTCCCAACGGCGCGATCGTTCAGCAGGAGATCGCCGCGCCGCCCGATCAGCTGCGCTCGATGCTCGAACTGAAAAACCCGGACTATGCGACCGCGGTCAGGATCGTCGACGCAATCAATGCCTATTCGCTCGGGCGTTTCCGCGCCCGCGCCGCGTTCGAGGTCGACAGCCGAACCGTGGAGCTCTTCCGTCCGCGTCATGTCTCGTTCGCGCGGTTCATGGCGGAGGTCGGCGAACTGCAGGTTCAGCCCGACATGGCCGCGCGCGTGGTGCTGGACGCCCGGACGGGCACCGTCGTCGTCGGCCAGGACGTGCAGATCTCGACTGTCGCCGTCACTTACGGAACGCTCACTGTCCGCGTCAACGAACAGCCGCACGTCTCCCAGCCCAACCCCTTCGGCGCCGGCCGCACCGTCGTCACCCCGAACACCAAGATCGATGCGGAACAGTCGGGCGGCCCGATCGCCATCGTCGGCGGATCAAGCCTGCAGGACGCTGGTCAGCGGCCTGAACCGGATCGGAGTCAAGCCGCCGGGAATCATCGCCATCCTCCAGGCCATCAAGACCGCGGGCGCGCTCCAGGCCGATCTCGTGATCCAGTAGGCGCGTGGGGCGCGTCTGGTCAGCCCAGCGCAAGCCGGGCCTCCGACGATGCCGGCCGATTTCGAGGCCGCCGATGTCACGCAAAGCCTGTCTGATCATGTGTCTCGGCGTGCTGGCGTCCGCGGCGTCTCTCATAGGCCCGGCGCCAGCGCAGGACGGCCGCGCGCCGGAGGCTCAGAAGCCGAAGCCCGTCGCCGACAAGCCGGCCGAGACCGAAGCCAGCCGCTATTGCGTCAATGTCGCCCCGTCGATCGCCGAAGCGCGTATCGCCTGGCAGACGAAGCGGTTGAGCGAACTCGACGCGCAGGTCAAGCAACGGATCGCCGATCTTGAAAAGGCGGAAGCCGCCGCTCGCGAATGGATCGACAAACGCCAGGCGTTGCTCAAGACAGCGAACGACGACCTCGTCGCGATCTACGCCAAGATGCAGCCGGAGAACGCCGCCCGGCAGATCGGCGCCATGGACGACCGGGTGGCGGCCGCGATCCTCGGCAAGCTGAAGCCGACCGCGGCCGGAGCCATCCTCGACGAGATGGAGGCAGAGCGCGCAAGCCGACTCGCCGGCCTGCTGGCCGGGGCCGACGAGAAGAAGTCATGATGCGGCGATTGCTCGCGCCGCTGCCGTTGTTCGCAGCGCTCGTCCTGACAGGATGCTGGAACAGCCCGAACGAGTTCATGCGCGAGCCGCTCTTTTCGCCGGTCGGAGCCGGCCTCGTTTCTGACGAGACCGCTGCGATTCAGGGCCCGCAGGCGCTTGTTCCGCAACCTCCGCCCGATCGGACCTCCGCCTTCGCTCTACGTCGAGCCGCGCATCACGCATGTGGGCGACATCGTCACCGTCATCATCTCGATCAACGACAAGGCGACGCTCGGCAATTCGACCGGACGTTCGCAGACGACGAAAGACGGGCTCACGATCGACTACGGTTTCAACAACGGATCGGCTTCGTCGTCGTCAAACCAGCCCGCCAAGATCCTCGGCGATCTCGCCTCCACCTCGGCCAGCCAGGGACAAGGCAACATCGATCGATCTGAGCAGATCCAGGTTTCGGTGGCCGCGGTGGTGACCCGCGTTCTCGCCAACGGCAATCTGGTGATCTCGGGGTCGCAGGAGGTGCGCGTCAACTACGAACTGCGCCAGCTGACGGTCGCCGGGATCGTGCATCCGTCCGACATCTCGCTCAACAACACCATCGCCTACGACCACATCGCCGAGGCCCGCATCTCGTACGGCGGCCGCGGCCGGGTCAACGATTTCCAGCAGCCATCCTGGGGGCAGCAGATCTATGACGCCGTCAGGCCGTTCTAGAAGGGGCGTCCATGTCTGACGCCGGCGATTGCCCAGGGCGCCGTCCGCCAAGAGCTCCGGACTGTCGCTCAAGGAGCTGGCGATCGTGGTTCTTATCGGCGTCGCCGTCGGGGGCGCATTCGAGGCGATCCATCCGAGTTCGACGAAGGCGGGGAAACCGGCGGACGCGACCGCATCGCCGTCGTCGGAGCCTTCGATCCTCTATGACCTGCCTCCCATCATCACCAATCTCGGCACGCCCCAGGACATCTGGGTCCGACTTGAAGGGTCGATCGTCTTTGACCCCAAGACGATGCCGCATCCCGAAGGCGTCGCCGGCGCGATCGGAGACGACTTCCTCGCCTATCTCAGGACCACCTCGCTGAAGCAGCTCGAAGGGCCGATCGGCCTGCAGAACATTCGCCAGGACCTGAAGGAGCGCGCCGCGACCCGCTCGGCCGGAAAGGTGCGCGATCTCGTGATCCGCACACTGGTGGTGCAATGAAACGTCTGGCGGGCGCAGCGATCGCGCTCCTTGTCGCGACGTCTCACGCAACCGCGCAGGCGGTCGACCTTAACGCCCTCATCCCCGCAGGCGGCGCGTCGGCCAGCGGCCGCATCATCGAGATGGTCGCGCTGCTGACCGTCCTCTCGGTTGCGCCGGGTCTCCTCATCATGGTGACGAGCTTCACCCGGTTCATCATCGCGCTGTCGTTTCTGCGGTCGGGCCTGGGCATCCAAAGCACCCCGGCCAATCTTGTTCTCATCAGCCTCGCGCTGTTCATGACCTTCTTCGTCATGGCGCCGACCTTCGACCGGGCATGGCAGAACGGTCTCAAGCCGATGCTGGACAATGAGATCAGCCAGCAGGATGCGCTCGCAGCGGTCGCCCAGCCGTTCCGCGAGTTCATGCTGTCCCAGGTGCGCGAAAAGGACATCGCGCTGTTCGAGAGCCTGTCGAAGGGCCGGTTCGACGCCGGCGACCGCGCCAAAGTCGATCTGAGGCTGCTCATCCCCGCCTACATGATTTCGGAACTCAGACGCGGCTTCGAGATCGGCTTTCTCATCGTCCTGCCGTTTCTCGTCATCGACATGATCGTCGCGACCCTCACCATGTCGATGGGCATGATGATGCTGCCGCCCTCGGTTATTTCGCTGCCGGTCAAGATCCTGTTCTTCGTGCTGATCGACGGCTGGAACCTCCTGATCGGCAGTCTGGTCCGCTCCGCCACCTGACCCGCCAGCCTCGCGCAAGGCCGCTGCGCCTCAAATGAGGCCGACCCGCCGAGGAGTCCCCATGACCATTCTGAACACCAGCGTTTCGGGCATGCTGGCCGATTCCAACTGGCTTTCGTCGATTTCGCAGAACGTCGCGAACGCGAATACGACCGGCTACAAGAACGATCGAAACGGAATTTTCGACGCTGGTCGACCAGGTCTCGAGCGCGGCCGCAGGCGGCGGCGTCATGACCAGCACGCGCTCTCTCAACGCGCTTCAGGGCAACGTCGTCACCTCCTCGACCACGACCAATCTCGCCGTGCAGGGCTCGGGCTTCTTCGTCGTTTCCGACTCGAGCGGCGCGACATACCTGACGCGCAACGGCTCTTTCGTCGCCGACGCCTCCGGCAATCTCGTCAATAGCGCCGGCTACTATCTGATGGGCAATGACGTCCAGAGCGGCTCCGCCCCGCCCGCAAACGCGCTGAGCACTCTGCAAAAGGTCAATGTCGTCTCCGCCGGCGAGACAGCAACGCCGACGACGACCGGATCGATCGCCGCCAATCTGCCTTCGAACGCAACGCCGATCGCCGCGGCCAACCTGCCGTCGGCAAACTCCGCGAGCTCGACCTACACCGCCGACACTTCGCTCGTCGTTTACGACAATCTCGGCGGCGCTCACACCATCAATCTCTATCTCGCCAACACCGGCGCCAATTCCTGGGAGATCGACGCCTTCGACGCCTCGACGGCCGCGACCGGCGGGGGCTTCCCCTATTCCTCCGGTCCTCTCGCGACCGCGACCCTGACCTTCGATCCGACGAACGGCATGCTGTCCTCCGGCTCTCCGCTCTCGATTACGGTCCCGAACGGACAGACGATGAGCCTCGATCTCAGCAAGCTGACGCAGCTCGCCGCGGGCTTCAGCGTGAGCTCGGCGACCGCCAACGGCAATGCGCCCGCGAGTCTTCAGGGCGTCTCGATCGCGGCCGACGGAACCTTGTCTTTCAACTACACCAGCGGGGCGTCTATCGCCGCCTATGACATCCCGCTCGCCAATGTGGCGAGCCCGGACAATCTGACGTCGGTCAACGGGAACGCCTTTACCTCCAACGCGGCCTCCGGACCCGTCTATCTCGGGACCGCCAACTCGGGGAGCTTCGGCACGATCGACACGTCTTCGCTCGAAAGCTCGACTGTCGATCTCGCGACCGAGCTCACCGACATGATCCAGGCGCAGAGCGCCTACGAGGCCAATTCCAAGGTGTTCCAGACGGGCGCCAATATTCTCGACGTCCTCAACGGACTGAAGGCGTGATCCCGGAAGCACGAAAGCGCCCGCGATGAGCCTCTCGGCCGCGTTCAACATCATCAGCTCCTCCTTCGCCGCCAACGCGGCGCAGACGGCGGTCGTCTCGAGCAACATCGCCAACGTCAACACGCCCGGCTATTCGCGCGAGATCGCCAATCTCGTCACCAATTCCTATGGCGGCGCCGACGTCGCCTCGGTGACGCGCGACGCCAACGCGGCGCTGACGGAGCAGGTCTCGACGTCGACCGCGCAGGCGGCGGCGCAGCAGGCGATCGCCGACGGGCTTTCGACGCTGGCGCAGACGGTCAGCGACAGTTCGTCGGCCTCCTCGACGTCCGGCGCGACCCAGAACGGCGCCTCGCCCTCGGCGATGCTCGCCAATCTGCAGAGCGCGCTCGACGACCTACGAGGCTTCGCCGAGTTCCTCCTCGGCGGCCGACGCCGCGGTCACCGCGGCGAAGACCCTGACCGCCTCGCTCAACAGCGGCAGCGCGGCGGTCGCGACGGTCCGCGAACAGGCCGATCAGGACATGGCCTCGTCGGTCACAACGATCAACTCGCTTCTCAGCCAGTTCACCGCCGCCAACAATGCGGTCGTGAGCGGCCTTCAGGCAGGCGCCAACGTCGCGAGCGCCCAGGATCAGCGCGACTCGATCGTGACGCAGCTCTCGCAGCAGATCGGCGTCTCGACGATCACCGCCGCCAACGGCTCGATGTCGATCTATACCGACAGCGGCGTGACGCTCTTCCAGGATACGGCGCGTACGGTCGCTTTCACGCCGACGCCGACCCTGGTCGACGGGCAAGCGGTTCGCCCGTCACCGTCGACGGCGTCCCGGTCACCGGCCCGAATTCGCCGATGCCGATCCAGTCGGGCGCGCTCGCGGGCTACGCCGCGCTGCGCGACACGCTCGCGCCCCAATATCAGGCCCAGCTCGACCAGATCGCCGGCGGCCTCATCAACGCCTTCGCGGAGAGCGATCAGTCCACGCCGCCGACGCTCCCCTCGCTGCCCGGCCTCTTCACCACGCCCGGCGCAACAAGCTTGCCCTCGATGTCGGCGACGACCGGCCTCGCCGCGGCGATCGAAGTCAATCCCAACGTCGATCCCGTCGCCGGGCGGCGACGCGACCCTGCTGCGCGACGGCGGCATCTCCAATCCAGGCAATCCAGCCTACACCTACAATTCGACCGGCGCGGCGAGCTACACGGGCCGCATCCAGCAGCTCGTCGGCGCCATCGGCGCGACGCAGAGCTTCGACCCGTCCGCCGGACTCGGCGCCTCCGCGAGTCTCACCGACTACGCCAACGCCTCGGTCAGCTGGCTCCAGGGCGAGAACAGTCAGGCGAGCAACGCCTCGTCCTATCAGAACGCGCTCGCAACCCAGGCGACTTCGGCGCTGTCGAACGCGACCGGGGTCAATCTCGACGCGGAGATGACCAACATGCTCAACCTCGAAAATTCCTACGCCTCGTCGGCGAAGCTGCTGACGACGGTCAACAGCATGTTCTCCGCCCTCCTCAACGCCGCATGACGATGAGCGCCAATTTCGTCTCGAGCCAGTATCTGGCCAACAGCCTCATCCTGCCGGTCACGCAGGCGCAATCCGCGCTGACCACGGCGATGACCGAGGAATCGACCGGCCAATACGCCGATCTCGGCCTGCAGCTCGGCGACCAGTCCGGCTACGAGCTTTCGCTCAAGGAGCAGGTCTCGCTCATCCAGACGCTGACCAGCGGAAACAGCCTCGTCTCGACGACCCTGTCGACGGCGCAGAACGCGCTGTCGGCGATCAGCTCGAGCGCCCAGTCGACGATGACGAGCCTGACCGCCTGGACGCCGAGCGCGAATTCCGGCGCGACGCTGCAGACCATGGGCCAGTCGGCGTTGCAGGGCCTGATCGCCTCGGCCAACGCCACGTCGGGCGACCAGTATGTGTTCGGCGGCATCAATTCCGCCGTCGGCGCCGATGGCGGACTATTATTCGACGCCGACGTCGGCCGCCAAGACCGCGGTCGACCAGGCGTTCCAGACCGCCTTCGGCGTCCTGCCGAGCGACCCGGCGGCGGCGGGCATCTCGGCGTCCCGCCATGCAGGGCTTTCTCTCCGGCCCGTTCGCGGCGCTGTTCTCGGGCGGCGCCTGGAGCTCGGACTGGTCGTCGGCGTCGAGCACGAATACGAGCGCCGAAATCGCTCCGGGCCAGACGGTCACGATCTCGACCAACGCCAACGAGCCAGCGTTTCAGGAGCTCGCCCAGGCCTATACGATGCTGAGCGAATTCGGCGGCTCTGAGCTCAGCGGCGCGCGCAGCAGGCGGTCGCCTCCGCCGCGTCGTCGCTCATCGCGCAGGGGCAAAACTCGCTGACGAACGTGCAGGCCTCGCTCGGCGCGACGCAGAGCGCAATCACCGACGCCAACAGCTCGATGAGCTCCCAATCGACGATCCTGCAAAAGCAGGTCGACGCTCTCGACAACGTCGACCCGACCGCGACCGCGGCCCAGATCAACAGCCTGACCAACCAGATCCAGATGGCCTACGAGCTGACCGCCCGTCTGCAGCAACTCAATCTCGCGCAATACCTGCCCATTCCCTGACGCCCGGGATTTGTCGAATGTACGAGTTCGCCTACAACGAAGTGATCGAGGATTCGCGCCAGACCATGCGCGCGCGCGAGCGCCAGGCGATGGATCGGGTCATCGCCATGCTGCGCGCCGGCCAGGAGAAAGGGCCGCTGTCGCGCGAGCGCGTCGAGGCCCTGTTCTATCTGCGCCGGCTGTGGACGATCTTCATCGACGACCTCAACGACCCGAACAACGAGCTGCCGGAGCAGTTGCGCGCCGGCATCATCTCGATCGGCATCTGGATGATGAAGGAGATCGAGCGCGTGCGCGGGCGTCTGACCGACGACCTGACGCCGATGATCGAAATCAACGAGATCATCCGCGACGGACTGAAGTGAGGGGCCGCATGAACATCACGCTGCGCGCCGGCGAACGGTTCTTCATCAACGGCGCGGTCATCCGCATCGACCGGAAGGCGACGATCGAGCTCCTGAACGACGTGACCTTCCTGCTCGAGAACCATGTGATGCAGGCGAAGGACGCGACGACGCTGACCCGGCAGATCTATTTCGCCGTGCAGGTCATGCTGATGGAGCCGGGCGCCTCGGCAAGCGCGACGCCGCTCGCGAGCTCGCTGATCGAGACGGCGCTCGGCGCCTATCGCACGCCCGAGCTCATCTCGGGCCTGCGGGGCGTCGCCCAGTCGCTCGCACGGGGCCGCAATTTCGAGGCGATGAAAGCGCTGCGCGCGCTTTTCGTCCTCGAGGACCAGGAGCTCAAGCCGCCGCTGCGGCTTCGAGCGCCGCCTGACAAGGAGACACGCATTTGACCGTCACCGCCTCATCCCCAGTCGCTTCGCCCGCCGCCTCGACCTCGACCGCTTCGGCGGCCGCGGCCGCCACGACGCATTCGCTCAACTACAACGATTTCCTGACGCTGCTGATGGCGGAGATGAAGAACCAGGATCCGACCCAGCCGATGGACCCCTCGCAGATGGTGTCGCAGCTCGCGACCGTGTCCGAGGTCGGGCAGAGCGTGCAGACCAACACCAACCTCGCCTCGCTCCTGACGGCGACATCGCTGACGCAGGCCGAGAGCCTCATCGGCAAGACGATCACGTCCGCCGGACGGCTCGACCTCGGGCCAGGTCGCCTCGGTCAGCGTGACGAGCTCGGGGGCGGTCGCGACGCTTGCCAACGGCGCGACCGTCCCGCTCGCCAACGGGGCGAGCGTGCAGTGAACGAGGGCGACGCGGTCGATCTCGTCCAGTCGGCGATCTGGATGGTCGTCGTCGGCGCCGGGCCGGCGGTCGGCGCGGCGATGGCGGTCGGCGTCGTCATTGCGCTCCTGCAGGCGCTGACCCAGATCCAGGAAATGACGCTGACCTTCGTGCCCAAGATGATCGCCGTCTTCGTCGCCGGGAGCCTCACGATTTCCTTCGTCGGCGGCAAGTTCTCGGTCTTCACGCAAGGCATCTACGCGCGGATCGAGCAGGGGTATAAGTAATCCACTGCGCGCGGCCGCTGTCACATCCGTCGACGTCTCCATGTTTTCAAGCACTTGAGTGCGCTTTTTTGCAACTTTTGTAGCCGATAATTCAGATATAACATGTAATTCTGCGGTTCTATTTACGGGGGGGGCGACTCAATGTTTCCAAGGACTTGCGGCGTCATTCCAGCCGCCCGGCGTCAGGCCGCGTTTTGGCGACTTTCGGCGCCAGCGCGAGAGGCAATTGCTACAGTGGATAACAGTATAATATTATTCGGATGAGGCGCCCCGGCCAAGCCGCGCCTCGGATCGGGAGCCCTGCAGCGGCGCCGCGGCGGCGATCGTGTGGCGTGGAAAAGGCTGTTATCGCTCGGGCGACCAACGACGACGATGGCATCCGTGGGCGGCGGGCGTTTGACCGCGGGAGCCGAAAACCCATGTCCGAAGTCGCGACGCGGCGTAGATTTCTGCTGTTTCTGATCAAGCCGTCGCATTACGACGACGACGGCTACGTCATCCAGTGGATGAAGTCGGCCCTGCCCTCCAATTCGCTCGCCTGCCTGTTCGGCATTGCGCAAAAGTCGATGGAGACCCAGGCGCTTCGCGACGACGTCAACATCGAGATTTTCCCGGTCGACGAAACCAACACGCGCGTCCGCCCGGACCGCATCGCCCGTCAGATCACGGACAATGGCGGCTTCGGCATGGTCGGTTTCGTTGGCGTCCAGTCGAACCAGTTCCCCCTCGTGATGGACTGCGCCCGCCCCTTGAGGGCGGCTGGAGTGCAGGTCTGCATCGGCGGGTTCCATGTCTCCGGCTGCCTCTCCATGCTGCCGGAGACCTGAGGACCGAAGCGAGGTGGCGATCGAGGTCCCATGGGAGCGTAAGCACGCCACCTGAGAGAAGGTCGGCCGCGTCGATCACGCCAGGGCAGGCCGAGTGTTCAGCGCCAGGACGGCGTCCGTTCATCTCACCATCGAAAGATGCGTTGCTTGGATCGTCAGCGGCGAACGGCGCCCGCACGCCGGAGTCCTGTTGGGAGCTTGAGGGCGGCCAGAAGGAACCCGGCCATGCCGACCAGCAACCCCGAGGCGGGTTCCGGAACCGCGATGTAGGTATAGGTGATGCTTCCCATCGCATTGATTTGAAGCGCCAAGTCAGGAGCAGCGTTCTTGTCGTTGGTGACGACCGAGGAAAGACCGTTGAAATCCACGGTTCCAGTCCCCACGAAGACGCCAAGATCCGCCGGGTTGGAGAACACACTGTCGATGGCAAAGAATGCCGGATTGTCGCCGCCGTGCACGAAGTCGATTTCTCCACTCGTCGCCAGACGCAGCGGATCGTCGCCGAAATAGTCGGTGAACGTGAAGTTGTAGTAGACGCCCAGGGGCGGATCGAACGGGTTTGACGAGGGCAGCAGGTTCGGCATCCCGAGATGGATGTCTGGAGTCAGCGTCGCATAGAAAAAATCAGTGGCATAGGTAACGGAGATCAGAGTTCCCTGCGCAGGGTCGAACTGCGGCAGCGGAATCACGTGGGTGAATGGCGCATAAGGAACCGGAGTCTGGAATCCGGGATTGGCAAAGCTGATCACCTCGGTGGCGCCCCATGCGGGACCGCCTGGGCCCGAGGCCAGCAACGCGCCCAACCCGGCGATGACCCAAGTCGACGTTGCATTCACGGCCTTGAGAACTCCGAGCCGCTACCAGGTCCTTATCCTAGCCAAATCAAAACGGCGCCGCAACTCGCGAAACTGCCGCCATCCGTGAAGTTATGGTGACACACGGATTGACATCCTGCCGGCGTGTCCCCAATCCGACTGCGAGCGTCTCCGCGGCTCAAATCCTGCTACAAAAGGCTCCGCATCGAACCGGAGGGGCGAATGCATTCCTTGAGACGGGCGGCCGGCGTCGCCGCAATCCTCTTCGGCGCCAGCGTCATCGGCATGCTGCTGCAATGGATCGTGCCGGCGGATGTGCTGACAGCGTCCAAGGGCACCGTCGGGGCGATGGTCGGGCTCGTCACCCTGCTGCTGGCGCTGGTCCTCGGCCTCCTCGTCTTCACCGCCTTCTCTCTGTTTACGACGCAGCGGGACGAGGCCTATTCGCTCGCGCCCGTCATCGTCGAGCTCGATCTGGCGCTCGAACGCTATGGGCCCGAGGCGGCGCAGGGACGCCAGGGGTTAAGGGCGGCGCTCGCGCGCTCGCGCGCCCGCTTTTTCGGCGACTCCGAGCACGGGCCGCAGCCCTATACTTTCGAGGAGACGCGCGCGACGCTGCACGGGCTCGCCAGCTATTTCGACAGCCTCGAGCCGACGACCGACGCGCAACGCCAGCTCCTGACCTCCGCGCGCGATTTGGGCAAGAAATTCGCCGATACGCAAATGCTGATGGCCCGCCAGCTCGCCAACCCGTTTCCGCCTTACGTGCTGATCGTCGTGGCCTGCTGGGCGTCGGCGCTTTTCCTGGGCAACGGACTGGTCGCGACGCCCAATGCGGTGACCGTCCTCGCGCATCTGGCCGGCGCGACCGCCATCGGCAGCGCGGTCTTCCTGGTCCTCGAATTGAGCCAGCCCTACATCGGCGTCGTCCGGCTTTCGTCCGCCGGCATCGACAGGCTCATCCAGGTGCTTGCAGAGGTGGACGCGAAGGGGGGGTGAGCGCCACAGCCGCCCGTCCATCGCCGGACGCCAGGGCTTGCCGAGATCAGCCGACCTATTTCAGCGCGGAGAAGGCGGTGGGCGTCAGAAACTCGTTTCGGAGGGTTGCGACGATGGGGCCGTCCCGCTCGCTCTCGTCCCGGGCCTTGTGCCAGGCGGGATCGTTCACGAAGGCGGCCCATTTCGTTTCGCGCTCCGCCAGCGACTCCCACGGGATGATATAGGTCAGATCGTTGTTGGATTCTCCAACGAGGGTCGTCCAGAAGCCCAGCGCACGGATGCCGTGCGTTTCCCAGATTTTCACGGTGTGGTCCCTGAATCGGGCCAGCATATTGGGCATTCGGCCCGGGAGCACCCGATACACGCGCAGCTCGTAGATCATCGCAAATGCCTCCTTCTCATGGATAATCGTCATCGCGAGCGACCCTCGGGGTCGAGGAGCCCGCGGGAAAGCGATCCAGTTATCATCGGGCGCCGCGAGTCTGGACGCCGCGTCGCTTCGCTCCTCGCGTGACGGTTCTACCGGGCTGCGAAGCCAAGCCGACTATTTCGCTCTGTCGCCGTCAGGTCGCAATCGGGCTGAGCATTGGAGCGGGCGAAGGGAATCGAACCCTCGTATGAAGCTTGGGAAGCTTAGCCACCGTTTCACCTCGCATAATGGCGCCTCAAACACCGTGAAAGCCCCTTGAAAATCATAGGCCCTGATTTCCGAGACCAAGTGCAACACCCCCCGCCGATTTGATATCGGCAAGGTTGTCCAAGACCTTAAGGAGTGTTGCCATGCGATGCTATCGGCATCTGTCGGAGGACGAAAGAGACCAGATCGGTATTTGGCGCGCCGCTGGGCGGTCGGTGGGCGCGATCGCCCGGGCGCTCGGTCGGGCGAAAGCCACCATCTCCAGGGAGCTGCAGCGGAACGCACTCCCCTCGGGTGGGTATTCGCCGCTTCACGCCGCCGGAGCCTATCAACTGCGCAGGCGGCGTGAAGCGATTCTCGAACGAGAGGCGGTCCTGCGCGGCTTTGTTCGTGATCGCCTCGCCGAAGGATGGACGCCCGAGCAAATCTCCGGTTGGTTGAAGGCCGGCAACGAACCACGGCTGCGGGCCATCGGCTGCGAGACAATCTACGCCTTCATCTATCGGGCTGCCCAGAAGGCCGAGACCTTATGGCGATATCTGACGCGTCGGCACAAACGCCGTCGCCCACGTCGCGCCAGACTCTCGCGCGACACCATCAAGGATCGCGCTTCGATCCATGATCGGCCGAAAACCATCGAAACCCGCGGCGAGGCTGGCCATTGGGAGGGCGACCTCATCATCTGCAAACGCCTGCGGCCCGTACTCGTCCTGCATGAGCGCAAGTCACGGGTCACGCTCGCCGCGCGGCTCATGGGCAAAACCGCCGCCGAGACCATATCGGCCATGCTCACCGTATTCGGCCGGATCGACCCCCGCTTGCGCAAGTCCATCACTTTCGACAACGACACCGCATTCGCCCAGCATGGGCTGCTCAGGACCATGCGCGACATGACGACCTGGTTCTGCGACGCTTATGCCTCATGGCAAAAAGGCGGCGTCGAAAACGCCAATGGACGCTTACGTCGATGGCTGCCGCGTCACCTGGATATCGACCGACTGACCGAAGAGGAAATCCAGGAGATCGTCCTCTCCGCAAACCTCACCCCGCGCAAATGCCTCGGCTTCAAGACGCCATTCCAGGCCTTGCTCGCCGAGCTTGGCAAGGACGTTCAAATCCGCTTCTCTTAGCCCCGTTGCACTTGGCTCCGGAATCCAGGGGCTTTTCGCGCTATAGCGTATTAGAGCGCTTCACCTTAACGATGACTGAAACAGTGCTGATAAGGGTCCGGTCCTGCTAAGTGTCCGGTCCTGCGCTTCGGCTTTTGTTTAGACTTCTTTCTAGCTCCACGGCCGGGCAATTACAAAATCTACCTAGTTGCAGACTATTAGGCTTGGAACGGGAATCGGGAGGAGCAGATGAACGCGATGGAAAAGAACATTGCTGCGGCGCGCGGTGAAGCTTTGGCGGCGCACCTGATGGCATCCGCGGCGCTACAAGCCGTGCTCACGCTCCTGCCGAACCGACTAGACGCGCTTGCCAGAATATCCGCATATCTAGAGGACACACTTAATATGAGCGGTCCGGGGAAAGGCGACCCGCACGACGAGCTAAACACGCAGATGCGTGAGGTCGCTCGCTTCCAAATCATGCAGACCTTGCAACACATTGAGCATACGTTGAGAAATCCGCCCACGAAGGGTTGAGCGTCGCTTAATGTATATTACGAACTGCGGCAACTGACGTTAGTGCGAGCTGTGCGCACCCTTCCTCGGGACGTGTCCGCTCAGCCATTCTTCAACTTGTTCCAACGTATAATTGGATATGCCCTCCTTTATTAGAGCGTCCTGCTTTTGGGATGAATTGGGGGGGGATTCCCGAATCGGCGAGATTTTGATTCAACCTGCTGGCTGGGCGGAGGCCAGCAGGAGATGGCAAAGCCGTATTCGCAAGACTTGCGCAATCGGGTGATCGATGCGGTGAGGACGGGCAAGATGAGCCGGCGGGCTGCCGGTCGTCATTACGCGGTGAGCGAATCCGCGGCGGTCAAGTGGGTCGAACGGGTTGAACGCGAGGGCTCGCGAGAACCTGTTGGACATGGCGGCCATCGCGCCTCCAAGCTCATGCCGCATCGGGAGTTCCTCGAGGCGGCGCGGGCCGAGAAGTCGGATGTCACGCTTCAGGCTCTCTGCGATCGCCTTTCGGCCGAGCGAGGCGTCGAAGCCGACACCTCGATGATGAGCCGTTTCTTCCGCAAGATCGGGGTGACGTTAAAAAAAAGACGCTCGTCGCGCGCGAGCAGGATCGCCGGGACATAAGCCGCCATCGAGCGCGCTGGCGGACCTATCAGGGGCTCATCGACCCCAGGCGTCTTATCTTCCTCGATGAGACCTGGACGAAAACCAACATGACAAGGCTTCGCGGCTGGGCGCCGAAGGGAGAGCGCCTCATCGACAAGGTCCCGCAGGGACGCTGGAAGACGGCTACGTTCCTCGCCGCTCTTCGCCAGGATCGGATTGACGCGCCCTGCCTGTTCGACGGTCCAATCAACGGCGAGCGCTTTCGCGCCTATATCGAGCAGTTTCTTGTCCCGACCCTCAAGCCAGGCGACGTCGTGATCCTCGACAATCTCGGCTCACACAAGGGAAAGGCCGTACGAAGAGCGATCCGCGATGTCGGCGCACGGCTGGTGTTTCTGCCGAAATACTCCCCTGACCTCAACCCAATCGAGCAGGTCTTCGCCAAGTTCAAAACCCTGCTGCGAAAAGTCGGAGCGCGAACTTACGAAGCCATCTCAGACGCCAGCGCCGAAATCCTTGCCCAATACCAACCAGCCGAATGCGCCGCCTACCTCAAGAACGCAGGCTATGCGTAGACCCAAAAGCAGGACGCTCTAGAGCCTTGTGATATTCCAACTCACCCTCGAACATTTTCGGAGTGCCCCATCCTGCGCTCGTATGCTCGATCCAAATTTCTATCTCACGCTCTATTATCTCCTTCTTCGGCAAAAGAATTTCGGCTCTCATCACAATCTGGTTTGCTAGCTCCTCGTCTATAACATCGTCCGGCTCAGACCAATGCAGGCCGTCTCCAAAACAATCCGTGTAGAATCCAATCTGTTTGACCACGTCCAGCTTTTCGGGGTGATCGCTGGTTACATCGAACATAGGCATCAAATATTTCAGAGTTCGAGCGCCTTTCATCGCGAGATCTAGGATAATCCAAGCTGAATTCTTTGTTCGGTGATCCCGGTACCACTTCCATTGTCTCAGCACATCTGCGTCCGTAGGTGCGCTTGCCATCACGCGCAAAATTTGTAACTTGTGGGAACTCCTCAATTGACAAAATCGCCAAAGAACAAGCTGTGGGAAATCGCTTTGCTTCCAAAAGTAGCTTGGCGTCTTCCAACAGACGTTTCGCGTTCTTCCGGGCAGCATTCATCCCTGCCGCAATCTGACCAGCCGAGAGCCGCCCTTTGTACAACGGCATAACCTTTGACTGGCTCATTGCCGCCCTCATTTTGGCGCGACACGCTACCACAACCATTGACGATTCGTCTTGTTTCCTCCTGGTGGCCTCTTGAAGTTCACGCGCGGCTACTCTATCTGCCGTCGGACACCGAAATAGTCGGAGCGTGGGCGGGAGTCGCACCATGACCGGACCTTGATGCAGGCTAACCCAAACTCCCAAACCGCTGGCGTAATGCGCGTTGCCGATTACCGTAAGGGACCCACGCGCACGGGAATAGGAGATGCAAGTGATTGCATTTCTCGCTCTCGAAGCCAGCCAGTCGAACGGTAGCGTCTACCGTCTGGTACTCGGGGTGAAAATTCACCCTCGGGTCGCTTCGATGATGATGCTTATCGGTCGATTGTTCTAATGGAAGGGCATCTCGGAAACGGGGTGCCCTTTTCATTCTCACGGTGTTCTTAAATTCGGCGCGATCAGGCCTTCTTTTGCTCTTTTGCCCACGCTTCAAATTCCGCGCGCGTCATGAACTGCCCCCCGACCCAAATCCTGTAGCGTTGGTCCAAGCGCCACCTATGTGCGCGCACCTCGTCAATCGTGTCGTATTCGGCGAGGCACTCGTACGGCTTATCGTCGATGTCTGTGCGAAAGACCTTGAACCGTTTCGCCGGCTCTCCTTCGATCTCCATTTCACAAAACTCCGGGGAGACTAAAAAGAGACTTTCGTCGGGAGTGCGCTAGCTAAGTGTTGGAGCGGGCGAAGGGAATCGAACCCTCGTATGAAGCTTGGGAAGCTTCCGTTCTACCATTGAACTACGCCCGCGCGCCGGCCATTCTGTCAGCCGGAAATGGCAGGAGAGGAGGGACTCGAACCCCCAACCCCCGGTTTTGGAGACCGGTGCTCTACCAATTGAGCTACACTCCTAACGCCGCCCCGTTTTGCCGCATCGCGCGCGCCGGCGCAAGGGCGCGGAGGCTAGGGCGTGACTTCACCCCCGCCTGCCCCCAGTTTCCCGCGCCGCCGCGCCGGGAGCGGAGTCTCACAAGGGTTGAATGCGCACCTATCTCAGTTTTGAAGCCGCGGTCGCCGATATCGACGCCCGCCTCGACGAGTTGCGCGCCGTCGCCGAGAAGGGCGATTCCCCTGCGCTCGCCGATGAAATCGCCAAGCTCGAGGCAAGGTCCGAGAAGGCGCTGGCCGATCTCTACGCCAACCTGACGCCCTGGCAGAAGACGCAGGTCGCCCGCGTGCAGGGCCGGCCGCGCTTCGCCGACTATCTGAAGGGGCTGGTGACCGACTTCACAGCGCTGGCGGGGGACCGCTATTTCGGCGAGGACGAGGCGATCGTCGGCGGCCTCGGCCGGTTCGAGGGCGCGTCGGTCTGCGTGATCGGGCAGGAGAAGGGCAACGACACCGAGAGCCGCCTCCAGCACAATTTCGGCATGGCGCGACCGGAAGGCTACCGCAAGGCGGTCCGGCTGATGGAGCTCGCCGACCGGTTCGACCTGCCGGTCATCGCGCTCGTCGACACGGCCGGCGCCTTTCCGGGGGTCGAGGCCGAGGCGCGCGGCCAGGCCGAGGCCATCGCGCGTTCGATCGACGCCTGCCTCTCGCTCGGCGTGCCCAATGTCGCGGTGGTGATCGGCGAGGGCGGCTCCGGCGGGGCGGTCGCGATCGCCACCGCCAACAAGGTCCTGATGCTCGAGCACGCGATCTACACCGTCGCCTCCCCCGAGGCCTCCGCCTCGATTCTCTGGCGCAACTCCTCGCGCGCCCAGGACGCGGCGACGAGCATGAAGATCACCGCGCAGGACCTCATCAGGTTCGCCATCATCGATACGATCATCGCCGAGCCGCTCGGCGGCGCGCACCGCGATCCGGACGCCGCGGTCGCCGCGACCGGCCGGGCGATCAGCGAGGCGCTGAAGTCGCTCCAGAACATGAGCCGCGAGGCGCTGCGCGACGCGCGGGCGGAAAAATATCTCGCCATCGGGCGGAAAGTTTAGACGGTCACCCGATTTCCATCACGGCGCCCCGCGCGAGACGGGGGGCGAGCTTGCGCATGTCGGCTGCCCCGATCGCGACGCAGCCGGCGGTGGGCGCAAGGCCTTCCCGCGCCAGGTGGAAGAAGATCGCGCTGCCGCGGCCCTTGGCGCGGCGCGAGAAATTCTGGTCGAGCACGAAGGTCAGATCGTAGAGGCAGTCGTCGCGCCACATCCGGTCCGTGCAGTCGGCGGCGGGCAGGCGCACAGGCCGGTTGTAGCGCGGGCTCGACGGATCCTCGCACCAGCCCTGGTCGCGCCGCATGGGCTTCAGCGGCGCGCCCGCCGCGGGCGGGCGCCAACGGTCGGGCCGGTAATAGCCCCAGAGCAGCCGAAAGCGCCCCGCCGGCGTTCCGCGATCGCCCTCGCGCTTGATCCTGACGATTCCCGCCGGGCCGAGCGCGCAAGCGATGCGAAGCGGCCCTGCCGTCAGCCAGCCGCGGGCGCGGTTTCCGGCAAGGGGGCGGACGCGGAGAAGGGAGAGGCGCTGGCGCATGCGTCGTTTCGAATCGAGTTGGACGAAGCATGATGAAAGGCCCCGCCCGCCGCAAGAATCAATCCAGCGTCCGCCGGAAACGAAGCAGCGCCAGGATCGAAAAAACCGGGATGAAGGTCGCAAGCATGGCGTATTCGAAGCCGATCTCGCTCCAGGTCGCTCCCTTCAGCATGACCGCGCGCACGACGCGCAGGAAATGGGTCATCGGCAACAGGTTGCCGAGATCCTGCGCCCACGTCGGCATGCCGTGGAACGGGAACATGAAGCCCGACATCAGGATTGAGGGCAGGAAGAAGAAGAAGGTGAGCTGCATCGCCTGCATCTGCGAGCGCGCCAGCGTCGAGAAGGTGTAGCCGAGCAGCACCATCGCCAGCACGAAAATCAGCACGCCTGCGAGCAGCATCGCAAGATTGCCGACGAAGGGGACATGGAACAGCACCCTGGCCGCGGTCAGGATCACGGTCACCTGCACCCCGCCGACAATGAAATAGGGCAGCACCTTGCCGAGCATGATTTCAAAGCCGTTGGCAGGCATGGCGAGCAGATTCTCCATCGTGCCGCGCTCGATCTCGCGGGTCAGCGCGATCGAGGTCATCATCACCATGGTCATTTGCAGCACGACGCCGAGCAGGCCCGGCACGATGAAATATTGCGAGACGCCGTCCGGATTGTAGCGCTTGTGCACGACGATCGAGAGCTGCTGGTCTTCCGTGTCGGACGCCTCGAGCTCCCGCCCCTGTTCGCGCAGGAGCGCGCGGCCGGCGAGCTCACCGAGCGCGCCGATCGCATTGCTCGCGGCGGCCGGATCCGTCGCGTCGGCCTCGATCAGGATTTGCGGCTTGTCGCCGCGATCGACCCGCGCGCCGAAGTCGCTCGGGATGATGACGAGGAAGGACACCGCGCCGCTCTGGATGAGCCCCTCGGCCTCCGCGTCGGTCCTCGGCCGCGCGACGAAGCGGTAATAGTTGCTGACCTCGAGCGCCGAGACGATGGCGCGCGAGTAATGATCCTGGCCGGTCGCCAGCAGGCCAGCATCGAGCCGCTTTGGATCGGTGTTGATCGCGTAGCCGAACAGGATGAGCAGCAGGACCGGAATGCCGAGCATCATGGCGAAGGTGACGCGGTCGCGGCGCATCTGGACGAATTCCTTCGCCAGAACCGCGCCGAGGCGAACGACAAAGAGCCGGATCACGCCGCCCTCGCTCGGTTCGGCGCGCCGTCGGCGGCGCCCATGAAATGGATGAACACGTCCTCGAGCGAGGTGAGACCCGGCTCGATCGCGAGCCCATGGGCTGCGGCGTAAGCCGCGAGCTCGTCCGCCAATTTCGTCTGATCAAGGCCGACAACGTGCAGCGTCGCCCCGAACGGCGCGACCTGGCTCACCGAGTGGAGAGCGATCAGCGCATTCATGAGGTCCGCGCTCGGGTTCGCCCGCACCACAAATGTGTGGAGGCCCGATTGGCGCACGACCTCGTCGACCGTGCCGGTCGCCAGCATATGCCCGTAGGAAATGTAGCTGATGCGGTGGCAGCGCTCGGCTTCGTCCATGTAATGGGTCGAGACAAGCACCGTGAGGCCGCCCGCCGCGAGTCGGTGGATCTCGTCCCAGAACTCCCGCCTGGCCTTGGGGTCGACGCCGGCAGTCGGCTCGTCGAGAAGCAGGAGCTTCGGCTTATGCATGATGCAGGCGGCGAGCGCGAGGCGCTGCTTCCAGCCGCCCGACAGCTGCCCCGCGAGCTGATGACGGCGCGAGGCGAGGCCAAGATCGGCGAGGGTCCTGGCGACCGTCTCCCTGCGCGGCTCGAGATCGTAGAGGCGGGCGACGAAGAGGAGATTCTCCTCGATCGTCAGGTCCTCGTAGAACGAGAACCGCTGCGTCATGTAGCCGACCTGCTGCTTGATGCGGCGGCTTTCGCGGATGACGTCGTAGCCGAGCACGGTTCCCTCGCCCGCGTCCGGCGTCAGAAGCCCGCAGATCATGCGGATGGTCGTCGTCTTGCCCGAGCCGTTGGGCCCGAGGAAGCCGACGATCTCGCCGGCCGCGACCTTGAGTGAGATGTGATCAACGGCGACAGCCTCGCCGAAGCGTTTGGTCAGGTTCGAAACGTCGATGACGTTCGCGGCTTCGTCTTTCAAGGCTTCGTCGCTCAAGACTGAACCGCTCAAGATCTTGGCCCCGGCAGGTCGACGTCGACGATCTGTCCCGGCTGCAGGCGAAGCGGCTTGTCGTTGGCTGCGCGCGCCTCGATCAGATAGACGAGCGTCTGCCGGCTCTCGAGCGAGTAGATGACCGGCGGGGTGAATTCGGGTTCGCGCGCGATATACGTAATGGCGGCGCTGAGACCCTTCTCGCAACCGTCGCAGCGCACGTCGATCTCCTGGCCGAGCGCGAGCGAGGAGAGCGCTGTCTCCGGCACATAGACCTTTACCTTGACCGCGTTCTCGGGAAGGAACGAGACGACGGGCGCCGAGGGGCCCGCGACGTCGCCAACGCGCCGGATGATGTCGGACACATAGCCCGCCGTGGGCGCGACGAGCTGGCGCTGGTCGAGCCGCCAGCGCGCATTGTCGAGCGCGGATTTCGCCTGTTCGACCTTGCTGCGGGTTGAGAGGATCTCCTCGTCGCGCGCGGGAAGCCTGGCGACCGCGAGATTGGCCGAGAGTTCCGTCACGCGCGACGCCGCGACGTCGTAAGCGGTCTGAGACGAATCGAGGTCGGCCTGCGAGGCGAATCCGCGGCTGTTGAGGTCCTTGCGGCGGTTCAGCGTACGTTGCGCGTCGTCCTGCTGCACTTGCGCCGCCTTGAGGCTCGCGTCGATGGCCGCGATCTCCTCGGGCCGGCGGCCGTAGAGAATGTTGGCGAGTTCGGCCTTCGCCTGGGCGAGCGCCGCTTCGGCGTTGTGCACGGCGATTTCGGCGTCGGTCGTCTCCAGTGTCGCGATCCGGTCGCCCGCCTTGAGCTTGTCGCCACGGCGAACGTATTCGGTCGCCACGCGCGCGACCTCAATCGGCGCGATGTTCACGTATTCGCCTTCGATATAGCCGACCGCGGCGTTCGTCGGGGGCGCGCAGGCGGGCAGGATCCGGGCGATCAGCGTCAGCGCGCAGATCGTTTCGAGAATCATGGGGCGTTCTTTCCTGCGAGGTCGAGGACGGCGTCGAGATTGCCGATGACGAGACGCTTGATGGCTTCTCCCTCGGCGGGACCGATGTCGCGCCAGTCCATGCGGCGCAGCACCGCCGGGCGGGCGAGACGGAAATAGACGAGCTGGCCGATGAGCGCGAACACGGCAAGCCGCGTCGCCTCGCTTTCGGCCGGCGCGCCGGTCGCGCGCGACCACATCGCACAGGCGCGCGCATGCATCGGCCCGATCGCGCCATAGAGGCGCTCGAACGCAGCTGACGGCTCGAACATCTCGCGCAGCACGAAGCGCACGATCGGGCGCGCCTCGCTGCGAACGACGATCGCGTCAATGAGGCCGGAGGCGATGCGCGAGAGCGCGCCGCGCGCCCCGGCCTGCGTCAGAGCCCCGATCAATTCGGCTCCGCCTTCGGCGGCGGCGAAGACCTCGCCGATCGCCGCGACGACGAAGTCGGCGCATGCCGCCCGCAGGCCCTCCTTGCCGCCGAAATGATAGGCGATCGCGGCGATGTTGGCGTTCGCCGCTGCGGCGATCTCGCGCGTCGAGGTCGCCTCGAAACCCTTCGCGCCGAAGAGCTCGAGCGCGGAGCGGACGAGCGCGGCGCGGGTTGCTTCGGAACGGGACGAAAGGAGAGGCTGGGACGCCGTCATGGCCGGACGCTAGCGCATTTCCGTGAACAAATCAATCGATTGATTGAAATATTCGGCCGCGTCAATCCGACTCGGCGACCCGGCCGCCCGCACGGGCGCCCGCGCGGCGGAGCTGCGGCGGTCATGGAATTGACGCGCATGCGGTTTCGCCTGATGGAGGGCCGCAGCCGCCCTCGGGATGTCTTGAGGGGCAATTTCGCCGGAGCTCGCCCGTGACCCTGATGCTGGCCAGCGTCGTCGATGCGGCGGAAGCCGCGCTCGTCCTGGAGGGCGGCGCGGACATTATCGACTTCGCCGATCCCGCCCAGGGGCCGCTCGGAGCCGTCCCGTTGGAGACGATCCTGAGGGGCGTCGAGGCGATCGGCGGGCGACGGCGGATCAGCGCCGCGCTCGGCCCCCTTCCCGACCAGGACGGCGTCCTCGCAGCGAAGGCTCGCGCGCTTGCCGCGGCCGGCGTGGATCAGCTTCGGATCGCGGCCGACGACGGCGCGCTCGACCAACTCGAGCCGGCGTTCAGCGCGCTGGCGCCGGAGATCGGCCTCGTCGGCGTGCTGTTCGCCGATCGGGCTCCGGACTTCGAGCTGATCGGGCGCATGGCCTCCATTGGCTTTAGGGGCGCGTTCCTCGACATCGCCGAGACGAGCGGAAAGCGTCTGCTCGACGCGCTCGCGCCGCCTCAGCTTCAGGCCTTCTGCGCGCTTTGCCGGCGCCATGGACTTGTCTCCGGGCTCGCGGGCCTGCTTCAGGCGCCCGACGTGCCGCGCCTGCTGCTGCTCGAACCCGACGCGCTCGGCTTTCGCAGCGCGCTCTCCGCCCGCGGCCGGCGCGGCGGTCCGCTTGACGTCAAGCGGATCGCCCTCATCCGCGATCTCATTCCGCCTGACGGCGCGACGAGGGAGAGCGCGGCGGCAGGCGGCGGACGCGCCAGCGACGACGCCTTCGACGTCGTCTTTGTCCGCGACTTCGTTGTGAGCGCCGACATCGGCGCCTATGCGCACGAGCGCGGCGCCCGGCAGCGCGTCCGCTTCGACATCGAAGCCTCGGTGCGGCGGGTGGGCGCGCATGCCGACGACATGCGCGCGATCTTTTCCTACGACGTGATCCTCGACGCGATCCGCCTCGTGACGGGGCGCGGCCACATCGACTTTCTCGAGACCATAGCCGAGGATGTCGCCGCGTTGGTTCTCAAGCACCCGCGCGTCGCAAGCGTTCGCGTGAGGGTGGAAAAACTCGACGTCGTTCCCGGCGCGATCGGGGTGGAGATCAGGCGCGGGCGGGCGGAGTCCCCCGTCAGGCGCGGGCGCCGCTGACGTCGGTGGCGGCCGAGCTTGTCCCGGCCATCGCCAAGTTGCGGGATCGGATTCTTCGAATTGGCGCTCGCGGCTTCACGCCTTCAAGTATTTGGTCGCCTCACGCCTGGCGACGCCCATCAGCTTCTCGCCGTGGTCCGTCAGAAAACGGCGCACGCGCTCCGGGTCGCGCTTCGACAATTCGCGCAGCCACCAGCCCACCGCCTTCTGGATGAACCATTCGCGATCCTCCGCCAGTCGCGCGGCCCAGCCGAGCATCCGTTCGGGGTCGCGCTTCTCCTTCGCCCAGGGCAGGGTGAAGACCAGCGCGGCGCGCCGCGTCCATAAGTGCGGGCTGTCGATCCAGGCCTCGACAGCGTCGAGCCGGCCGGGGTCCTCGATGAGGCAGCGCGACGCGACGGGCGCAAGATTGTCCGCGACCGCCCAACCGTCGAGATCGATGAGCCGCTCTGTCAGAAAGGCCCAGACCTTGGCGTCGGGTGCGATCGACTTTCGCGCCAGAATCCGCCCCGCGACGATCCTGAGGTCCCAGACCGGCTCGCGCCACAAGCGCCGGCAAAGGTCCAGAGATTGCTCCTGCGGGAGATCGCCGAGCGTCTCCCTGATCGCAACGTCCATCTTCGGCAGCGCGACGCCCCAATGCTCCCAGCGCGACTTCTGGTAGCGCTTCTCCTGCTCCGCCCGCTCAGCCGAACGGAGCGCGTGCAAGGCTTGCAGCAGCCGGGTGTGAGCGGCTTCGAGGGTTGGGTCGGCCATGAAACATCTCGCCCGTCCGTCGTTGCGATGAAGCAACCCGCGGGATCCTAAGGCTCTAACGCCTCGCCGTCATGGCCGTCCCTGGCCTGAGCGAAAGCGTCCCTGCGAGGCAATTCGCGATCCCCTTGGTCGTTCGGCTGAGTTCAGAGCCCTGCGGGCGTTGGACGCGGCGGTTGCCATGGCCGGCTTTCCCCGCTAGGCCATCCCGCGAAAGCAGCGTCGGAACGGCGAGGCCGTCACTGAGCCGCCCAGGGAGGAAGCCAGCATGCGCAACATTTTCACCGCTTCGATGGCGGGGGTCGCCCTCGCGGCGCTGACCGCGCCCGCCTTGGCTCAAGACATCACGATCGCCGTCGCGGGACCGATGACCGGTCCCGTCGCCTCGATCGGCGATCAGATGAAGCGCGGCGCAGAGGCCGCAGCCGCGGCGATCAACGACGCCGGCGGCGTCAACGGTCGCAAGATCAAGATCGCCACCGAGGACGACGCCTGCGATCCGAAGCAGGCGGTCGCCGTGGCCAATCTCATCGTCGGCCAGCAGATCAAGTTCGTCGACGGCCACGCCTGCTCGGGCTCCTCGATCCCTGCCGCCGACATCTATGCGGACAACAATGTGCTGATGATGAGCCCGGCCTCGTCGAACCCGGTCCTGACCGAGAAGGGCCATCCGACCGTCATGCGTCTCTACGGCCGCGACGACGCGCAGGGGGCCTTCATCGCGCCGTGGATCGCCGAGCAGTACAAGGGCAAGAAGATCGCGATCCTGCACGACAAGTCGGCCTACGGCAAAGGGCTTGCGACCGTCGTCAAGGACAAGCTCAACGGCGCGGGGGTGACCGAAATCCTGTTCGAAGGCATCAATCCGGGCGAAAAGGACTACAACGCGATCATCACCAAGCTGAAGGGCGCCGGCGCGGAATTCGTCTATTTCGGCGGCTATCACACCGAAGCGGGCCTCATGCTGCGCCAGGCGGCGGACCAGGGCTACAAGCTCAACCTCATGACCGGCGACAGCATCGCGACCTCCGAGTTCTGGCAGATCTCGGGCCCCGCCGGCGAAGGCACGCTTTTCACCTTCCCGACTGATCCGCGCCGCTCGCCGAACGCCGCGCATGCGCTCGAGCAGTTCAAGGCGCAGGGCTTCGATCCGGAAGGCTTCACGCTCTTCAGCTATGGCGTCGTTCAGGCGATCGCCGATGGAATCAAGAAGGCGGGCTCGGACGACCCGAAGGCGGTCGCCAAGGCGCTCGAGAGCGGCGAGGCGGTCGAAACCGTGATGGGCCCGGTCAAGTTCGACAGCAAAGGCGACATCAAGGACCCGCGCTACGACATCAATGTCTGGAAGGAAGGCAAGTACGCGCCGATCGCCAAGTAGGCCCGAAGCGCGCCGCGGCTCCAATGAGGCTGCGGCGCTCCCTTATTGGGGGCCGAGCTTCGCCTCGTCGATGAATCCTGCGGCTGGAGCCGAATGCGGAACCGTCCAGCCAAAATAGACCTCCGCCTCCACGAGCTGGCCGTTTCGAACCGTCAAGGCTTCGGTGTTGCGGAAGATCCGACCCTGGTCGCTTCGCGCTTCGTAAGTCACATAGACGCGTTCGCCCTCCTGGACGATGGCGACGAAGGCGTAACCTGCAATCCACCGGCTGTTCGGCCAGCATCGCTCGAAATAGGTCCGGCGGTCGATCCGATTGTCCAGCGGACTGGTGAAGCGGAAGTCCTCGGCGACCAGCTTCTCGATCGCTGAACGATCCTTGTCGACGTAGGCCTGATAACACCGCCTGGCGACGGACTCGGGTTCGTTGTCTTCACGATTCATGCCGAACTCCTCTTCGGGATCACGCCTCATGAGCGTCCATGCAGGCGAACTGCGGGCTTCCCGCATCACCAGTCGAGCGGGCGGCCGTCGCGGAAGAAGCCGCCGGTCGGCCCGTCGTCGGGCAGCGTCGCGGCCCAGACGACGCCCGCAGCCCCGTCCCGGACCGGACGGCCGCCGCCGCCCATGTCGGTTGCGACCCATCCTGGGCAGACGCTGTTGACGAGGACGCCCGCGCCTGCGAGCTCTGCCGCCAAGAGCCTGGTCAGCGCGTTCAACGCCGCCTTTGACGCGCTGTAGCCCGGCGGGTCTCGGCCCATCGTCGAAAGACTTCCGGCGCCGCTGCTGACATTGACGATTCGGCCCCAGCCGCGCGCCCGCATGGCCGGCGCGACGGCTTCAGCGACCGCCCATGCGCCGAAGAAATTGGTCTCAAAAATGGTGCGCACGCGCTCAAGATCGGCAGAGAGCGCCGTCTGATCGGTGTCGTAATCGATGCCGGCGTTGTTCACGAGCACGTCGACCGTCGCGAGCCGGGGCCGCAAGGCCTGAATGCCCGCCGCATCCGTCACGTCGAGAGCAACGGCCTCGACCGAAAGCCCTTCACCGGAGAGCGCCCGCGCCGCAGCCTCGCCCTTCCCGAGGTCGCGGGCGCCGAGCAGGACGCGCATTCCGCCGTTGGCGAGCTGGCGGCACGTCTCGAGGCCAATGCCGCGATTGGCTCCGGTCACGAGGGCCGTCGGCATCCCCGGTCGCGCGCTGCTCATTCGGCGCCCCTATGCAAGACTGCACAGCATTCGTGATACACCAAGGCTCGGACAACTCTTCGCCTCTTTTTGAACGGAACAATATCCGAGTTGACGGCGTTCGACGTCGCAACATTCACTGACCAGGAGAAGTTCCGATGGCCGATCAAAAATCCGTCGCCGCGGGTGAAACACTATCACGGGATAGCCTCGCGGCGCTTCTGAACGAGGACCTCGCGCGAGAATACCAGGCGATCATCGCCTATGTCGTCTACTCCCAGGTGCTCAAGGGTCCCGAGTTCATGAGCATCGCCGACCAGCTGGAGCTGCATGCGCAACAGGAATTGAAGCATGCGCTCATCATCTCACGGCAAATCGACTATCTCGGCAAGATGCCGACCGTGACGCCGAAGCCAGTGAAGACTTCGGAAAACGCGCGCGAGATGCTTCGATTCGATCTCGACAACGAGAACGAGACGATCCGCAACTATCGCGACCGGGTTCGGCAATGCGAAGCGCTCGGCGAGTTCGCTATGGCGGAACAGATCCGCCAGATCCTCATCGACGAGCAGGATCACCAGATCGATCTGGCGACCGCGCTCGGCGAGGATGCGCCCGACCTCAGCCAGCGGCCGAAGAAATAGACGCGAAAAACTCGCGCAAGCGGGCCATTTCAATTCTTGCCTCCGCTCGGGCGGACTTGATGGCGGCTCATTCAAAGGCCATGACATTGGCCGCCGTCGACCTCGCGGCAGTCCAGCAGGGACCGCATTACCCCTATGATCAATACCCGTCGGTCTTTCCTTCTCGGACTCGGGGCGACGGCCGCAGCAGGCCGCGCTCGCGCCGGCGGTTCGTCGCCCGACGATCGCATCACGCTCGCAAGCGGCCGCCTCGCGGCGATTGAAAAGCGCGAGGGCGGGCGGCTCGGCGTGACGGTTATCGATTCCGGCGGCGGCCCTCCGCTCGAGCATCGCGCCGGCGAGCGCTTCC
Source organism: uncultured Alphaproteobacteria bacterium (assembly GCA_963775665.1). GTDB lineage: Bacteria > Pseudomonadota > Alphaproteobacteria > Rhizobiales > Beijerinckiaceae > Roseiarcus. Next base: position 73,873 of record CAVZJZ010000027.1, read on the forward strand.
CGATGTGCAGCACGTTCAAGCTCCTGGCGTCAGCGGCAGTGCTGAAGCGGGTCGACGAGGGCAATGAACGGCTCGACCGCATAATCCCATATGGGCCGGCCGATCTGCTCGAATACGCGCCGGTCGCCAAGGCGCATGTCGCCGACGGCGGGATGCCCCTTGGCGATCTCTGCGCCGCCGCCATAGACTGGAGCGACAACACTGCCGCCAATCTGATCCTCGACGCGATCGGCGGACCGGCGGGCTTCACCGCATTCGCGCGCTCGCTCGGCGATTCGACAACCCGGCTTGATCGCAACGAGCCCGGCCTCAATGCGTCGGTCCCCGGCGACGAGCGCGACACGACGACGCCGCTGGCGATGGCCGGGGACGCGCAGAAGGCGCTGCTGGGGAACGTCCTCTCCGGAGCCTCCCGCGGGCAACTCGAGGCCTGGCTCGTCAACGACAAGGTCGGCGACAAGAGGCTGCGCGCCGGGCTCCCGCCATCCTGGGCGATCGGCGACAAGACCGGCAGCGGCGATCACGGCACGGCGAATGTGATCGCCGTCATCCGCCCACCCGGCCGGGCGCCGCTCATCGCCGCGGTCTATTACACCGAATCCGACGCGCCCATGGACGCCCGCAACGCGATCCACAAGGAGATCGGCGGCATCATCGCCGAGACGTTCTGACGAAGGCGCCCAGCGGTGAAAGTCAGCGAACCGATTTCGCAAATTCAATCCGCCGCGCCAAATTGGCGAGGCGTTCGATGACGCTCCTCGGGAGGCGGCGGGCTCTGGCGATATCGACCGCGTCGCGGCCCCGCTCGTCCGCGATCGTCGGATCGGCGCCGGCCTCGATCAGCACATCCAGAGTCTTCAGCCGCTTGAGCCGCGCCGCGTAGGCGATCGGGGTTTCGCCGTGCGCCCTGAGATTGAGATTGGGCTTCGCCTCCAGGAGCTCGCGGCAGGTCTCGGCGTCGTCGCGCCAGACCACGGCCCAGAGCGAGGTGCTGGCGTCGGCGCCCCGAGCCAAGAGGAACCGCGCGAGCGGCAGGTTCTGCCCGCGCGCAACCGCGCACCAGAGCGGCGTTGCGCGAAAATCGCCCTCGTCCTCGTCCATCGGCGCAGCCAGCTCCAGGTCGGCGCCTGCATCGAGCAGCGCGGTGACAGTCTCGATCCCGCTTGGCTCACTGAGCCTCGATGCGTCGGGCCGGACCGCGCATGCCCGATGCAGAGCTGAGCGCCCTTTGGGATCGACTGCGCTGACAAGGCCCGGCGACGCCGTCAGCAACGCTCGAACCGATGCGGCGTCCCATGTCATGGCCGCATTGAAAATCGCCGTCTTCGAGGGTCGTCTCATCACAACTCGATGGCCGCCGAGAAAACGTCAGAGGCCGGCGCAAGGCCGGCCTCCGCTTCATCTCGCGACGAAGTTGGCTCAGCTTCCGCCGCCGACGCAGGTGTCGGCGGTCTTCGGCGTGCAGACGTCGAGACCGGTGTAGGTCGGATCGGACGGCGCCGGCTTGCCGTCCTTGATGTCCTTCAGGAAGTACATCGCCTTGTAGCCCATCTCGAACGGCCGCTGGCCGACCTGGCCGGCCGAGAGGCCCTTCTTCATCAGGTCGATCTGGACCGGCAGCGTGTCGGCGACGACGAGCGCGAGCGCGCCCGAGGCGATCTTGTCCTTGTACTTGCCGGCGATCTTCTCGTAGGCGTCCGGCAGGAACTGCGGGAAGCCGCCGGTCGGGGTGAAGGCGTCGAGGTTCGGGTATTTGGCGAGGATGTCCTCCATCTGCTGGTTGGCGCGGGCGAAGTCGTCGTCGGTGTAGAGCGGGCAGCCGTCGGCTTCCTTCCAGCCGTTCTGACCGGTGAGGCGAACGCCCGGCGATTCGGCGCTCTTGGTCCCCGACGAGCGTGTCGCGGATGCCCTGCATGCGCTCGTTGTGGTTGGCCGCCGCCGCGCCGCCGGACTGGATGCAGATCGTGCCGCCCTTCGGCTTGATCTGCATGACGAGCTTGGCGATGTTGACGCCGATGTCGTAATTGTGCGTGCCGACATAGGCGAGGCGCAGGCCCTTGTCCTTCGGCAGCAGGTCCGAGTCCCAGGTCAGGACCGGAATCTTGGCGCCGGCCGCGCCCTGCAGCGCGTTGGCCATCGCCGGCGCGTTGGCGGGCGAGACCGCGATGCCGTCGACCTTCTTGGTGATGAGGTCGGCCGACGATCTGCGCCTCCTCGTCGCCGCCGCCGTGTTCGCCGGGGCCGATGTAGAGGCACTTCACCGCGCCCTTGAGCTCGGTCTCGGCCTTCTTGCAGCCGGCGAGCGCCTGATCGAAGAACGGATTGTTGGTGTTCTTCGGCACGAGCGCGAACGTATAGGCGTCGGCCGCGCGCGCCGAGGCCGATACGGCCAACAAGCGTCCCCGCGGCGACGGCGCCGGCCAGCATCAACTTTCAACATGCTCTTCCTCCCTGTTAGACGCGGAACCCGACACGGGTTATTCGCGTTTCGCTCCCCGGATTTTTCCGAGGTAGACCGCGGCAATGAGGAACAGGCCGACGAACGTGCCCTGCCAGTTCGAATCGACGCCCGCCATCAGCAGCGAGTTGCGGATGACGAAGATCAGCGCCGCGCCGATGAAGGCGCCGTAGGCGCTGGCCTCGCCGCCCATGAGATTGGCGCCGCCGATGACGGCGGCGGAAATCGCCAGCAGTTCGTAGCTGGTGCCGAGCGCGTTGATCGCCGAGCCCGCCCAGCCGACGCTGAGGATCGCGGCGAACGCCGCCGCCAGGCCCGAGACGATATAGACCTGCACCTTGACGCGCTTGACCGGCACGCCGGTCAGCAGCGCCGCCTGCTCGTTGCCGCCGATCGCCAGCACGTGCCGGCCCCAGCCGGTCATCTTGTAGACGACGGCCAGCACGGCGGTCAGCACGATCAGGAACAGCAGCGGAAAGGACAGCGAGAAGGAATGCCCGAGCGAGAGCTCGCCCCCGCCCAGAAATCTTGAACTGGGCGCCGCCGGGGCCGAACTTGTAGAGCATGCGATTGCCCGACAGCACGACGGCGACCGAGCGGGCGATCGCCAGCATGCCGAGCGTCGTGACGAAGGGCGACAGGTCCAGATAGGCGATGATCAATCCGTTGATGAGGCCGACGATGAAGTCCCGCGCCGAGGCCGGCAAGCACGGCCGCCCACCAGGGATAGCCGGCCTCGAGCACCAGGCCGCTGGAGACCGCGACGAGGCCCATGATCGAGCCGACCGAGAGGTCGATGCCGCCGGTCGCGATGACGGCGGTCATGCCCGAGCGCCATGATGCCGATGAACGAGAAGTTGCGGGTGATGTTGTAGAAATTCTCCGGCGTCGCGAACGACGCCGGCTGCAGGAAGCTCATCACGACGCAGATGATGATGAGCGCGATCGTCACCCAGAACGATTGCGCGCCGATGATGCGCTGCCAGAGCGTGTGCTGCTGCACGCCCAGCACCGAATCGATCGAGACATTGGCCTGCGGCGGCGGAGACGCGGCGTCAGCTGGCATCGTTGCTCCTCAGGCCGCGTGGATCGCCCCGGTGATCAGCCCCGTCACCTCTTCGGGACTTGTCTCTGCGATCGCCTTGTCGGCGACCTTGCGGCCGCGCCGCATCACCATGACGCGGTCGCAGACGGCGAACACGTCCGGCATGCGATGGCTGATGAGGATGATCGCCATGCCGGAATCCTTGAGGCGGCGGATGAGGTCGAGAACCTCGGCGACCTGCCGGACCGAAATGGCGGCGGTCGGCTCGTCCATCAGCACCATCCGCGCCTTCGACAGGCGGGTGCGCGCGATCGCGACCGCCTGCCGCTGGCCGCCCGACATCTGGCGCACGAGATCGCGCGGGCGCGTCTCGGATTTCAGCTCCTTGAACAGGTCGCCGGCGCGCTTCGCCATCGCGCCATGGTCGAGCCAGCGGAACGGTCCGACGCCGCGCTTGATTTCGCGGCCGAGGAACACGTTGGCCGCGGCCGACAGATTGTTGCAGAGCGCGAGGTCCTGATAGACGACCTCGACGCCCTTCTGGCGCGCCTCGACCGGCTTGTGGAAATGCACCGGCTCGCCGCCGATGCGGATTTCGCCGTGGGTCGGCGGGAAATTGCCGGCGATCACCTTGACCAGCGTCGACTTGCCGGCGCCGTTGTCGCCCATGAGGCCGAGCACTTCGCCGGGCTCGAGCGTGAGGTCGACTTCGTTCAGCGCGTGGATCGCGCCGAAATATTTCGAGACCGAGCGCAATTCGAGAATCGGCGCGCCCGCCTTGTCGTCGTTCCTCACCCAGTGCTCCTCGTTCGCCGTCCGAGCCCTACAAAGGTAGCATGTCAGTGTCAAACAGATCAGCGCCGCGCGCAAGCCCAAATGGGCGGCGCCGGTGGCGCTAGAACCGAAAGTTAGGACTGCGTCCTCGCCGCAGAGGCGATCGTTTCTTGAGCGTGATGGACTGTCTGAGTGAGCGTCTACCGCCACATCGCCCGCATCCGCGCCGCCAGATCGACGCGCGGCCCGTCGGTCGCGGCGCGCTGGGGCGCCGCCCCGGCCGCCGGCCAGGTCTCGCGGTCGAAATGCTTGAGCAGCGGCGCGGGGATGAAGCGGGTGCGGCTGGCGAAGACGCTGCGGTCGCCGTTCTTCGGCTGGCCGTGGACATAGAAGCGCTGCGGGACGATCAGCGTCAGTTCGTCCCGCGCCCGGGTCATCGCGACATAGAGCAGGCGCCGCTCCTCCTCGATCTCGTCCGACGAGCCGGTCGCGAGATCGGAGGGGATGCAGCCGTCGACGCAGTTGAGCACGAACACCGATCGCCATTCCTGCCCCTTGGCCGAATGGATGGTCGAGAGGATGAGATAATCCTCGTCGCGCAAGGGCGGCCCGGCTTCGTCGCTGGTCGCGTCGGGCGGATCGAGCGTCAGTTCGCTCAAGAAACGCTCGCGCGAGGCGAAGGAGGCCGCGATGCGCTCCAGCGCCTCGAGGTCGCCGATCCGCTGAAACGCGTCGTCGTAGCGCGTCTCGAGCATGCGGCCCGAGCCAGGCGACGGCGTCGGCGAGCTCGCCCGGCCAGGGCGCGGCGCGCGAGGCGAGCCGGCGCATCAGGTCGGCGAAGGCGGCGAAACCCGCGCGCGCCCGTGGCGGCAGAGGAAGGGCCGACATCGCCGCAAAGCCGTCGTCGGCCGCCGCCGCGCCGACGATCGTCTCGGCGATCTTCGGGCCCGACGCCCGGCAGGAGCTGGGCGACGCGAAAGCCCGCGATCCGGTCGCGCGGATTTTCGGCGAAGCGCATCAGCGCGAGCGCGTCCTTCACATGCGCGGCGTCGAGAAACTTGAGGCCGCCGAACTTGACGAACGGAATGTTGCGCCGGGTCAGCTCGAGTTCGAGCGCGGCGCTGTGGTGGGAGGTGCGGAACAGCACCGCCTGGGATTTCAGCGCGGCGCCCGCCTCGCGGTTGGCGAGCACGCGGGTCGCGACGAAGCGCGCCTGATCGGCCTCGTCCGCGACTGTCATGAGCGAGGGCGGCGCGCCGGACGCGCGGTCGGTCCAGAGGTCCTTGGCGTAGCGTTCGGGCGCGAGCGCGATCACCGCATTGGCGGCGGACAGGATGGCCTGGGTCGAGCGGTAGTTGCGGTCGAGCGTCACGACGCGGGCCGGCGGATCGAAGCTTTTGGGAAAATCGAGAATGTTGCGCACGGTGGCGGCGCGGAACGAATAGATCGACTGCGCGTCGTCGCCGACCACGGTGAGGCCCCTGCCCTCGCGGCCTCAAGCGCCAGCACGATCTCGGCCTGCAGCGCGTTGGTGTCCTGATATTCGTCGACCAGCAGATGATCGAAGCGCTCGGCGACTTCGGCGGCGAGGTCCGGCTCGGCCAGCATCTGGGCGAAATAGAGCAGCAGGTCGTCGTAATCGAGCACGTTCTGGCGCTGCTTGGCCTCGACATAGGCGGCGAACAGCGCGCGAAGCGCGTCCTCGTGCGCCGCGACCCAGGGGAACCATTTGCCGATCGTCCGGCCGAGGTCGGCCCGCGCGTTGACGACGCGCGAATAGATGGCGAGGCACGTCCCCTTGGTCGGGAAGCGCTCCTTCGTCTCGGTGAGGCCCGCCTCGTGGCGCGCCCAGTTCATCAGGTCCGCCGAATCCTCGCGGTCGTGGATGGTGAACTGCGGATCGAGGCCGAGGCGCGGCGCGTATTCGCGCAGGAGCCGCGCGCCGATGGCGTGGAAGGTGCCCGAATAGGCGGGCGCGGCCGCGGCCGCTGCTTCCGGCGCGAGACGGCGCGCAAGCAGCCGCTCGACCCGCCGGCCGAGCTCGGCTGCGGCGCGGCGCGAGAAGGTCGCCAGCATGATGCGCTTCGGGTCGGCGCCGGCGAGGATCAGCGCCGCGACCCGATGCGCCAGCATCGCCGTCTTGCCGGAGCCCGCGCCGGCGATGACGAGCAGCGGCCCAGGACCCTCGGCCTCGCCGATCCCGTGCTCGACCGCGAGCAGTTGCGCGGGGTTGAGCTCGACCGACGGGCGGCGGGCGAATCAGGGCGAGCGACATGGGCCGAACGCAACCATGTTTCGCGCTTTGTTCGCAAGGGCGACCGCTAGCGGGAATTGTTTGGTATGGTCCCGCCGGGCGAGCGCGCGGACCATTCATGCAGCCGGCAACGCAATACGCAAAGAGCGGCGACATTCATATCGCCTATCAGGCGTTTGGTGACGGGCCGATCAATCTGGTCCTCGTGCCCGGCTTCGTCTCGAATGTCGAGAGTTATTGGGACCAACCCGACCTTGCCCGCTTTCTCACGCGTTTGAGCGGCTACGCGCGCGTAGTGACGTTCGACAAGCGTGGAACAGGAATGTCCGATCGGGTCGCCGAGCTTCCGGGGCTCGACCAGCGCATGGACGATCTCCGAGCAGTCATGGATGCGGCGGGCATGGAGCAGGCGGCGCTGCTCGGGATTTCTGAAGGCGCTCCGCTTTGCGTCCTGTTTGCCGCGACCTACCCGGACCGTTGCCGCGCGCTCGCGCTCTACGGCAGCTTTTCGCGCTTTTCGTACTGGTTTCCGACGGAAGAGGCGCTCACGGCTTTTTTTGCCTATGTCGAGCAGGCTTGGGGCACCGGCGGCAGCGTGCAAAGATTTGCGCCCTCACGCGCCAATGACGCCTCCTTCCAGAGTTGGTGGGGGCGCAACGAACGGCTTGGCGCGAGCCCGGCGGCAGTGATCATTCTCATGCGCATGAACGCCCAAATCGACATCAGCGGCATTCTCCCGGCGGTTCACGTGCCGACGCTCGTGATTCACCGGACCGGCGACAGGACGGTCAATGTGGAGGGTGGACGCGACATGGCGGCGCGTATTCCGGGCGCTCGCCTGGTAGAGCTACCGGGCGTCGACCACATTTTCTACGTCGGTGAGAACGCCGACCAAATCTCCGGCGCGATCGAAGAATTCCTGACGGGATCACGGGCCCCGGTCGTACCCGACCGTGTACTCGCAACCGTTCTCTTCACCGACATCGTCGGCTCCACCGAGATGGCCGCCGCACTCGGAGACCGGCGCTGGCGCGATCTCCTGGATCGTCACCACGACACGATCCGGCGCAATCTCGCACGCTTTCGCGGCTATGAGGTCAAGACGACCGGCGACGGCTTTCTTGCAACTTTCGACGGTCCGGCGCGCGCCGTTCGCTGCGCCTGCGCCATTGCCGAAGACATCAGGACGCTCGGCATCGAAATCCGCGCGGGCCTCCATACCGGCGAGTGCGAAATGATCGGGGACGATGTCGGGGGCATCGCGGTTCACATCGGAGCGAGGGTGGCAGCCCTCGCCGGCGCGAGCGAAGTTCTGGTGTCCGGCACGTTGAAGGATCTGGTCGCCGGTTCGGGGTTGCGCTTTGCCGACCGGGGCGTGCATTCGCTCAAAGGCATTCCGGGCGAATGGCGCATATTCGTCGCAGAAGGTTAGGCGCGCGACTGTGGTTGCGCCATTTTGAATCCGGATGGCGGCGGCGCGTTCCCGAAGCCATGCGACGGTCACATAACTCAAATGCCGCATGTATGATTGTCGCGGCGACTGGCCGCTCCTGTTCGCCCGCCTGTTTCTCCCTGTTAGAGCAGGACTCGTTGTGCTGGAAACAAAGCCGCCGTGGGAGCGGAGCGACCCAACGGTCGCCCCCTCAACTGCATGCGCAGTCCGCATACGCCGACATCTCAGCCTTTATTGAGTCGTCGACCTGGCGAGCGGCCAACATTGTTCTCAGGAACGTCGTCCCCGTCGAGCGTCCAATTGCGGCGCCTGCGAAATCGCCCTATGGCTCGGCGGAACCCCCACATCCAAGGCCGCCCCATGAAAGCCCCGCGCAAATATTTCGAGCCGCTCGCGATCGGCGCTCCGCGACCGTTTCTCGAGTTGCCTTCGCGGCTTGAGCGCATGATCCATTTCGTGCCGCCGCACAACGAGAAAGTGCGGGCGAAAGCGGGCGAGCTGGCGGGCCAGGTCGATGTCGTGCTCGGCAATCTCGAGGATGCGATCCCCATCGAATCCAAGATCGCCGCGCGCGACGGGCTGATCGCCATGGCGAAGGCGACCGACTTCGGCTCGACGGGCCTGTGGGTGCGCGTCAACGCGCTGAATTCGCCCTGGTTTCTCGACGACATGACCCGGCTTGTCGGCGAGGTCGGCGACAAGCTCGACGTCGTCATGGTTCCCGAAAGTCGAGGGCGACTGGGACATCCATTTCGTCGACCAGTATCTCGCGCTGCTCGAGGCGCGGCACGGTCTCAAGAAACCGATCCTCGTCCACGCGATCCTGGAGACGGCGCAGGGCGTCAACAATGTCGCCTCGATCGCCGCGGCCTCTCCGCGCATGCACGGAATGAGCCTCGGGCCGGCGGATCTCGCCGCCTCGCGGGCGATGAAGACGACGCGGGTCGGCGGCGGACATCCCGACTACAGGGTGCTCGCCGACGAAAGCGCGCCCGGCGCAGCCCGCCTCAGCGCCCAGCAGGACCCCTGGCACTACACGATCGCGCGGATGGTCGACGCCTGCGCGGCCAACGGCATCAAGCCGTTCTACGGGCCGTTCGGCGACTTTTCCGACCCCGCGGCCTGCGAAGCGCAGTTCCGCAACGCCTTCCTGCTCGGCTGCGCGGGCGCCTGGACGTTGCATCCGAGCCAGATCGCGATCGCCAAGCGGGTGTTTTCGCCCGATCCGGCCGAGGTCGCCTTCGCGCGCAAGATTCTGGCGGCGATGCCGGACGGGTCGGGGGCGGTGATGATCGACGGCAAGATGCAGGACGACGCGACCTGGAAACAGGCGAAGGTCATCGTCGAGCTCGCCAAGCAGGTCGCCGCCAAGGACGCCGAATACGCCGCGATCTATCAGTTCTGAGGACTGCGGCGAATCGCGAATTGACGGGGCTTCTGCCCGGGTTTATGTCGGAAACATGCCAACGCGCACCGCCAAATTCGACATCGGCCAGGTGGTCAAACACCGTGTCTACCCGTTCCGCGGCGTCATTTTCGACGTCGACCCGATCTTCGCGAACACCGAAGAGTGGTGGCATTCGATCCCGGCCGAGATTCGCCCGTCAAAGGACCAGCCGTTCTACCATCTGTACGCAGAGAACTCGGACAGCCAGTACATCGCCTATGTGTCGGAACAGAACCTTCTCGCCGACGAATCCGGCGAGCCGGTGCGCCATCCGCAGGTCAGCGAGACCTTCGAGCGCACCCCCGACGGCCGCTACCGCTTCCGCGGGAAATCGCTCGCGAGCTGAATAGAGCCCTTCTCTCCGAAACGCGAAAACCAAAGGCGCGCCCGAAGCTCACGGGCGCGCCTTTCTATTCTCGAACTTTCGCCTCCGGGCGCTACTGCTTCGGAGCGGGAGCGGGAGCCGGCGCCGGAGCGGCGGGGGCCGGAGCGGGCGCGGCGGCGCCCGGAGCGGCTGCCCCGCTCTGCTGTTGCTGCTGCTCGAGCAGCTTGCGCTGCTCTTCGGCCTTCTTCTGCAGCTGCTGCTGCAACTGCTGGCGCTGCTGCTCCAGGAGCTTGGGGTCGGTCGCCTTGCCCTCGTACGCCGCGGCGAAATCCTTGATCGGAGCGGTGAGCGTCAGCTCGCGGCCCGAAGGGTCGCCGGGGGCCGGAACCCGCACGATCAGGCTCATGGTCTGGCCCTTCTTTATCGCGGCGAGCGTGGCGGCCCCGATGTCGATTTCGGCGATGCAGGCGTTCGGGGCGCAGAGTTCGTACTTGCCCTCGATCGGATCGCCCTTGTCGATGATGACGCGGAAACCCGGCTTCAGCAGCGTGCCGACCGGCAGCATGAGGCGCAGCTTGCGCCTCTCCTCGCCCTGCAACTCGAAGACCTGAATGCTCACGACCGGCGGCTGATCGGCCGAGGGCCCGAAGGCGCGCTCAACCTGGCAGGCGTCCTTGCCGGTCGTAGGCTCCTTGCCGCAGAGCTTCACCCATTGCGGCTCCGGCGATACGAGGTCGACCTTCGAGGGCGGCTGAGGCGGCGCCCCGGACGCGGGCTGACCCGGGGCGGCGGGCGCTGCGGGGGCCGGCGCGGCAGGCGCAGCCGGCGCCGCGGGCTTCGCGGGCGTGGTCTGCGCGGAGGCGGCGCCGGCGCCGAGCGCGAGGCTCAATGCGAGCGCGGCGGCGCCCAAGCGCTTGACATGAAAACTCATACATCGTCCTTTCAGGCCGTCAGAAATGATCGCGGCTGCCCAGTCGCAACGCGTCAGGGCGGCTTAAGCGCACTCGGGTCGACTTCGGCGAGCCTTCCGGCGACATTATGACGCGACGGCGCCGCCGGCAGGCGATTCTCCGGTGCGCGCCCTCTTTCCACATCCGACGCGACAATCCAATAACAATTTCGTCGCGGGCCCCTGGGCCCGCGACGATCCGCTGCATGAATAACCCCGCCCGGCGGCTCACCCCCGCTCTTTGAAAAATCGCCGACCGGCGAAGAATCGGCGCAATTGTCGGGTGCTAAGCTCAATCGATGACAGGTCTTGCGATTCGCCTGGCGCTCGGCGCCGCTTTGCTCGCCGCCGCTATGGCCGCGCAAGCCGGAACCGGCGAGCCGGCCGGGGCGATCGCGATGCATGGCGAGCCGGCGCTGCCGCCGAACTTCGCCCACCTCCCCTATGTCAACCCCGACGCGCCCAAGGGCGGCCGGCTGGATCTCGCTTATCTCGGCGCGTTCGACAGCCTCAATCCCTACAACGTCAAGGCGCTGTCGACCGCCCAGGGTCTCGTGGGCAACGTCTATCAATCGCTGATGGCGCGCTCCGACGACGAGCCGTTCACGCTTTACGGGCTCATCGCCAAGAGCCTCGAAATCAACGACGCCCGGGACAGGCTCGTCTTCCATCTCGACCCGTCCGCGCATTTCTCGGACGGCTCCCCGATCACTTCGGCCGACGTCGTCTTCACCTTCAATCTCCTGAAGGCCAAGGGCCGTCCGCAGCAGCGCGCGGCCTTCAGCCTCGTGAAGGCGGTCGACGCGCCGGACGACTGGACCGTGCGCTACGATCTTTCGGGGGCGAACGACCGGGAGCTGCCGCTGACGCTGGCCATCATGCCGGTCCTGTCCAGGGCCCATACCGACGCCGAGCGGTTCGAGGATCAGACCCTGCAGATCCCGGTGGCCTCGGGACCCTATCGGGTCGCCGAGGTCAAGCCCGGCGAGCGGCTCGTGCTCGAGCGCGATCCCAACTACTGGGGGCGCGATCTGCCGATCTCGAAGGGCCTCTATAACTTCGACACCATCCGCATCGACTATTTTCGCGACGCGACCGCCATGTTCGAGGCCTTCAAGGCGGGGCTGATCGACTTCCGGATCGAGGAGGACCCGACGCGCTGGCGCTCCGAATACGATTTCCCCGCGGTGAAGGACGGGCGCATCGTCAAGGCCACGATCCCCAACGGCCTGCCGAAGGGCGTCTCGGGCTTCGCCTTCAACGCCCGCCGGCCGCTCTTCGCCGACCCGCGCGTGCGCGAGGCGCTGGCCTCGATGTTCGACTTCGAGTGGATCAACGCCAATCTCTACGCGGGCGCGTTCCAGCGCTCGGAGGGGTTCTTCGACGACAGCGAATTGTCATCGATCGGCCGGGCGGCCTCCGAACGCGAGCGCGCGCTGCTCGCCCCGTTCCCCGGCGCGGTCCGCGAAGACGTGATGGAAGGCCGCTGGCGGGCCCCGGCGTCCGACGGGACGGGGCGCGACCGGGCGCTCGCCCGCAGCGGCGATCGACACGCTCGCGGCCGCCGGCTATGCGCTCAAGGACGGGCGTCTCGTCGACAGCAAGGGGACCCCGCTCGCCTTCGAGATCACGGTCAAGAACCGCGAGGAAGAGCGGCTCGCGCTCGCCTACGCCCGCAATCTGGCCCGGATCGGGGTCGCGGCGAACGTGCGGCTGGTGGACGAGGTTCAGTTCCAGCGGCGGCGAACGCGGTTCGACTTCGACATGATGATCGGCACATGGACGGCCTCGCCCTCGCCCGGCAACGAGCAGCGCGGGCGCTGGAGTTCGGCCGCGGCCAATGCGGAGGGCGCCTACAACGTCTCCGGCGCCGCTTCGCCGGCGATCGACGCGATGATCGCCGCAATTCTGGCGGCGCGGAGCAACGAGGACTTCGTCGCGGCGGTGCGCGCGCTCGACCGGCTGCTGATCTCCGGCTTCTACATCGTGCCCCTCTACTATGCGCCCGAGCAGTGGATCGCCTATTCGAGCAAGCTCGGCCGGCCGGAAGAGACGCCCCTCTTCGGCGTCGACCTCGCCGCCTGGTGGCGGCGCGAGCCCTGAGGCTCCGAGCGCTCTTGCGCGAGGGCTCCGGCGGCGCCAGCTTGCGCAGGCGCTGCTTTGCGCATGGGGGCGGACGACGGCGAAGGCGGAGAGCGGCATGGCTGAAGCGGACGAAACCCTGATCATCGACGTCGTCAGCGATGTCGTCTGTCCGTGGTGCTATCTCGGCGAAAAGCGTCTCGAAGTCGCGCTCGCTGACGAGCCGGGCCCGGTCGCCGTGCGCTGGCGCCCCTACCAGCTCGATCCGACCATCCCCGCGGGCGGGCTCGACCGCACGGCTTACATGGAGAAGAAATTCGGCCGGGACGGGCGGCTCAAGAGCGCCCACGACAATCTCGTCCGGCTCGGCGCGGAAGTCGGCCTTCCCTTCGCCTTCGACAGGATCAAGCGCGCGCCGAACACCCTCGACGCGCACCGCCTCATCCGCTGGTCCGGCTCGGCCGGCGCGCAGCACGAGGTCGTCGACCGGCTGTTCAAGGCCTATTTCGTCGAAGGCCGCGACATCGGCGACCGGGCGGTGCTGATCGACATCGCGCGCGAGAGCGGGCTCGACGCCGCCCTTGTCGAGACGCTCCTCGATGAGGGCGCGGATGCGGATGCGGTCATGAGCGAGATCGCCGAGGCCCAGGCGCTCGGCGTGACGGGCGTGCCGTTCTTCATCTTCGCCGGCCGCCTCGCCGTGCCCGGCGCCCAGGATCCCGAGATGCTGCGACGGGCGATGGCGCAGGCGCGGCAGGCGATGAAGGAGGCTGCGGCCTGACCCCTGCCCCGCCCGCCGGAAAGAACCCTCTTATGACCACGCCCCTCCCCCATCCGCGCGGCGGCCTCTATTTCGAGGACTTCGCCGTCGGCCAGCTCTTCCGCCACCGGCTGACGCGCACCGTCACGCAGATGGACAACATGCTCTTCTCCAACATGACGCTCAATCCGCAGCCGCTGCATATCGACGCGCATTTCTGCGCCACCGAGACCGAATGGGGCCGGCCGCTCATGAACTCGCTCTTCACCCTCGGGCTGATGATCGGCATTTCGGTCAACGACACCACGGTCGGCACGACCATCGCCAATCTCGGCATGACCGACGTTATCTTTCCCGCGCCGCTGTTCGAGGGCGACACGGTCCGCGCCGAGACGGAAGTCCTGTCGGCGCGCGCCTCGAAGTCGCGGCCCGACGCGGGGCTCGTCGAGTTCCGCCATCGGGCGTTCAAGCAGGACGGCGCGCTGGTCGCCGAATGCCGGCGCACCGCCTTCATGCGCCGGCGCGGCCCCGAGATCGTCTCGGCCTGACCCCATGCGCTCGCTCATCATCGCGCCGGGCGACGACGAGGCGCGGCTTCGGGCGGCGTTGAAAAGCGGGGCCGATGCGGTCGTCATCGATCTTGCGGTCGCGCCGGACTTGAGGGCGAAGGCGCGGGCGGGGGCCGCGCGGCTTCTCGCGAGGGCCCAAGCCGTCGCGCCGGCGCTTTTGGTCCGGGTGAACCCCCTGGAGCGACTTGCTCCTGGGTTTACACGGGGATCGCTCGGTCGCGTCTCCTCCCCCCTTGTGGGGGAGGATCAAGGAGGGGGGTCGCGCCGTCCTGTGGGACAAGCGAGCAGCGACGCATTCGATCATCTCACCGGTCCGCGTGACCCCCCACCCGTGCCCGCCCCCACAAGCGGGGGCGGGTGCGCTGACGCTATCGACTCGACCGAAATGCAGAAGGTTCCGGGCGACGACGAGACGGACCTCGACCTCGACGCCGTCATGCCGCACGCGCCCTTCGCGATCCTTCTGCCGCAGGCGCTCGCGGCCGGCCTCCAGCAGCTTTCGGCCAGGCTCGCGGTGCGCGAGGCGGACGCCGGCCTCGAGGACGGATCGACGCGCATCGTCGCGGTTGCCGACACGGCCGAGGCGCTGATCGGCCTGGCGGGCGCGCGGGCGCGGACCGCGCGGCTCGTCGGCGTCGCCTGGGACGCCGAGGCGCTCAAACGCGACATCGGCGCCGAGACCTGCCGGGACGAAGCGAACGCCTATGCCGGCCCCTGGCGCCTCGCCCGCGACCTCACCCTCCTGGCCGCGACCGCGGCCGGCGTCGCAGCGATCGACGCGCCCTCGGCCGGCCTTCGCGATCCCAAGGCTCTCCGCGAAGAAGCGCTGGCGGCGCGCCGCGACGGCTTCGCCGCCAAGTTGGCGTTCGATCCGGATCAAGTGAAGATCATCAACGAGGCCTTCGGCGCGGCGGCGCGAACGGCCTCCCGTGCAGGCTGACCCGCGCGGCTCGCATCGGGTCTTGAGGATGGATGGCCTGGACCCTACCCTCATCGCGGCCGGCGGACGGGATAGGCGGCGAAGCGCGGGGTGATGGCGGCCTTGGAAGCGGCGAGGACCGAGGAGGTTGAGACCCAGGCGCAAGGATCGCTGCTGGTGTATCTCGTTCATGGGACCTGGGGCCGAGGGTTTCGCCCTGACAAGACGCTGCTGGGTCGGCCAAGGACAGCGCCGATCTGGTGCGAGCCGGGGGGCGGGTTCCATGACGATCTGCAGGCCGCGCTGCTTCGCCGAGGGCTCGAGTCGCGTCTGACGCCGGTCCCCTGGTCGGGAAGCAATTCGGTGTTCGAGCGCGATCGCGTCGCGCGTTTTTTGGCGCGTATCCTTGACGACGATGTCCAGGTCGACCCGACCTGCCGGCAATTGGTGATTGCTCATAGCCATGGCGGGAACATCGCCCTCGACGCCGTGCGGCATTACCGGCAGTCAGAGACGGACATTCAAATCGTGACGCTGGCGACGCCGTTCGTGGATTTGTGGACGGCGATGCCGGTGCGGGACGGGAACCGCTACACGGAGGCTTATGGCAGGGCGTTCCAAGATCGCGATAATCTGACCCGCACAAGGAGGGCCCTGTCCTGCCTTGCCGCCACACTGGTGCTGGCGTGGGCCGGCATCCGTCTGGGCGTGCTGCCGCCGCTCGAGGAGATGGTGGTGCAGGGACGGATGGTCTGGGTGGCGTTCATGCCGCTGGCGTTGAACATGCTTCTGGCCCTGGCGCTGACATGGACCGGCGCGGGCGAGGATGAGCTGATGCGGGTCCCGCGACTAGATGCGCCGCGCATGCCGGGGGTCTCGCGCTGCCGGATGCTCGTGCTTCGGGGCGCCGACGATGAGGCGGCGCTGGCTTTGGCGGGGGGAACCCTGCAGGCCATCCTTGGTTCGGCGGCCTCGCGTCTTTCGCTGGTTCTGCTGGCGCTGGTTACCCTGGCCGGTCCATTCTCGCTGTTTCTTATTTTGAAGAAGCTGCCCGGGGGTTGGCTGCACACGGCGCTGGTGTCGCTTTGCGCCGCGTTGGCCGTGTTCCTGACAGGGTCGCTGCTGGAGGCGATCGGGCGCGCCGCCGCCGGGCGGGAATTCCTGCTCATGGGGCGGCTGTTGCGGATCAGCATCAACTCGGCGCCGGATACGGACGGTGACGCGAGCGTAAGGACGCTGCCCGGAAGTCCGGCGAAGGACAGGGTGGGAAAGGAGTACCGGTTCAAGCATGGTCTTTATGCGCATCGCGATTGTGTGCCGGCGATCATGGGGTGGCTTGGCGAGCGGGGCGTATGACGGGGCAGGTAAGGGCTTATTGAATGATCGCGGCGCCATGTTAACGGAGGGAAGCGCCACTTTTTGAGGGGCGGACCCCAGGCGCAGCTCGTTCCGGTTGTTTGGCGAGCGCCAGCGCGTTCGCCAAACCGTCGCCTGTGGCCGCAATTTACGCCAAGCGGTCCGCGGCAGACCCACGTAGCTTCAACCCTGCCGCCCTGCCGGATGACGCGCGCCCCTCACTCCGCCGGCACAGTCGCATCCTTCGTCGGCCGGGCCTTGCGCGCGGGCGCGGGCGGCGCCGGCTTGGCGCGTCCGGGCGCATGCTCGTGGTGGGCGTGCTCGTCGCTCTGGCCAAGGAGGCCGCTGAAGAGGCGCCAGGTGAGGCGGCCGATGTCGTCCATCACCGTGAACACCGCCGGCACGAAAACGAGCGACAGCATCGTCGACATGATGAGGCCGCCGATCACCGCGATCGCCATCGGCGAGCGGAAGCCGCCGCCGTCGCCGAGGCCCAGCGCCGAGGGGAACATGCCGGCCGCCATGGCGATCGTGGTCATGACGATCGGCCGCGAGCGCTTGCGGCCCGCCTCGACCAGCGCATCGAGCCGCGACGAGCCGCGGCCGATCTCCTCGATAGCGAAATCGACCAGCATGATCGCGTTCTTGGTCACGATGCCCATCAGCATCAGGATGCCGATCACCACCGGCATCGACATCGACTTGTGGGTGATGAGAAGGGCGATGATCGCCCCGCCGATCGATAGCGGCAGGGAGATGAGAATGGTGATCGGCTGCAGGAAGCTGCCGAACAGCAGCACCAGGAGCCCGTAGACCATCATCAGGCCCGCGCCCATCGCGGCGGCGAAGGAGGCGAACACTTCGCTCATCACCTCGACGTCGCCGGTCTCGCGAATTTCGACGCCCGGCGGCAGGTTCTTCGCCGTCGGCAGCGCGTGGATCGCCGCGACCGCATCGCCGAGCGCAGCATCGCCGCGCAGGTCCCCCTCGATCGTCACCCGCCGCGTGCGGTCGAAGCGGTTGATCGCGGTCGGTCCATGGCTGATCGAGAAATCCGCCACCACCGAAAGCGGCGTGGTCGCGCCGGCGCCGGTCGGAACGCGGAGCTCCTGCAAGAGGCCGACATGCGAGCGCGCCGCCTCGTCGAGTTCGACCCGGATCGGCACCAGCCGGTCGCCGGCGTTGAACTTGGCGAGATTGGCGTCGATGTCGCCCATCGTCGCGACCCGGATGGTCTCGGACAGCGCCTCGGTCGAGACGCCGAGATCGGCCGCGACCTGACGCTTCGGCTCGACGCGCAATTCCGGCCGCTCGAGCTCGGCGGTCGACATCGGATTCTCGATGATCGGGATCGCGCGCATTTCGCTGGCGATCTGGTTCGCCGTGTCGTTGATGACGTCGATGTCGGGACCGGCGACGATGAGCGAGAGGTCGCGCTGGCCGTTGTCCTTGAGGAACCAGTAGCGGATGTCGGGCTGATCGGCGAGCATCGCGCCGATCCTCAGCTGCAGGTCCTTCTGCGACGCCTCGCGCTCAGACTTGTGGATGAAGTTGATGACGAGCGTCGCCTTGCGCGGCTCCGACCCGGCGCCGAGGATCTGGCCGCCGAAGATCAGCGCGGAACGGACTTCCGGAATCCCTCTCAGCTTCTCCGAGATCGTGCGCATGACGCGATCGGTGTCGTCGAGCCGCGAGCCCGGCGGCAGCTCGACGGCGAGCAGCACCCGGCCGACGTCGTCGGCCGGGATGAAGCCCGACGGCAGGAGGCGCGTCGACCAGAGCGAGGCGGCGAAGATCAGGGCGCCGATGAAGAGCGTGATCCAGCGATGGCGCACGGACGCGCGCACGAGGCGGGTATAGCCGCGCATGACGGGGCCGTCCGTCTGCATCTCGTCGCGCGGGGCGCGCAGGAAATAGGCGGCGATCACCGGCGTGACGAAGCGCGCGACCAGAAGCGAGAACAGGACGGCGATCGCCACCGTCAGGCCGAACTGGCGGAAATACTGGCCGGCGATGCCGCCCATGAAGCTGACCGGCGAGAAGATCGCCGCGATCGACAGCGAAATGGCGATGACCGCAAGGCCGATCTCGTCCGCCGCCTCGAGCGACGCCCGCCAGGCGGATTTCCCCATGCGCATGTGGCGGACGATGTTCTCGATCTCGACGATGGCGTCGTCGACCAGAATGCCGGTCACCAGCGTGATCGCGAGCAGGCTCACCAGATTGAGCGAGAAGCCGATCGCCTGCATCGCCCAGAAGGTCGGGATGACCGAGAGCGGCAGCGCGACCGCGGTGACGATGGTGGCGCGAATGTCGCGCAGGAAGACGAACACGACGAGGACCGCGAGCAGCGCGCCCTCGATCAGCGTCTCCATCGTCGAGTGATAATTGCCGATCTCGTTGTCGACCTGGGTGTCGACCTTGGTGAAGGTCACCTCGGGATGCTGGGCCTGGATCGTCGCCAGCCGCTTCGCGATCAGCTCATCGACCGTCACGTCGCTCGCGCCCTTGGCGCGGGTGATGCCGAAGGCGACGATCGGCTGGTCGAACAGGCGGGTGAAGGTGCGGGGCTCCGCCGCGCCGTCGACGATCGTTCCGAGTTCGTCGAGCCTGACCTTGCGCCCGCCCGGCAGCGCGATCGGCAGCGCCGCGAGATCGGCGACGCTGCGCGCGCCCGGCGAGCGTGCGGATCGCCTGTTCCTGGCCCGAGACCTCGCCGCGTCCGCCGCCGAGATCGACGTTGTCGGCGCGCACCTGCTCGTTGACCGCCGCCGCCGTGACGCCGAGCGCCAGCAGCTTTTCGCGGATCGAGCGAGACGCGGATCTCGCGATCGACGCCGCCGAAGCGCTTCACTTCGCCGACGCCATGGATGCTTTGCAGGTCGCGCGCGACCGAATCGTCGATGAGCCACGACAGCTGCTCGACCGACATTCCCGGGGCCGAGGCGGCGTAGGTGACGATCGGCAGGCCCTCGATGTCGACGCGGCTGACGATCGGCTCGTCGATGGTGCGCGGCAGGTCGCCGCGAATCTTGGCGATCTGGTCCTTCACGTCGTTCAGCGCGCGGTCGATGTCGACCGAGCCGACGTTGAACTGGACGATGGTCGAGGACGAGCCGTCGGTGACGGTCGAGATGAGATGCCAGACGCCGTTGAGGCTCGCGACCGAATCCTCGACCTTCTTCGTCACCTGGGATTCGAGCTCCGAGGGCGCTGCGCCCGACTGGGTGATCAGCACCTGCACGATCGGAATGTCGATGTTGGGAAAGCGGGTGATCGACATCGTCCGGAAGCTGACGACGCCGAGGATGGTGAGGACCGCGAAGGCCACCACCGCAGGGATGGGACGGCGGATCGACCAGGCCGAGACGTTGAGACGCATGCGATCGGCCTCCCTAGCCGCCGGCCGCGGCCGTTTCGGGCGTCGGGCGCACGCGGTCGCCCGGCCTCAGGAAGGCGGCGGAGCGCGCGACGATGCTGTCGCCCTCGGCCACGCCGCCCTTGATCTCGACCGTGTCGCCCTCGACGATGCCGGGCGTGACGCGCCGCTCCTCGACCCGCCCGTCGCGCACGACATAGAGGCGCGCCTCGTCGCCGTCGCGCCGAAGGGCGGAGGCGGGCGCGCCGAGGCCGTCGCGGCGGACGAGTTCGACCTCGCCGGAGGCGAAGGCGCCGATGCGGGCGTGCGAGACGTCGCTGAGCGCAATGCGCACCTTGCCGGTGCGGCTCGCCTTGTCGACTTCCTCGGAGATGAGCCGCACCCGGCCCACGACCGGGTCGGCGACGCCGGGAAGGCGCAGCGTCGCCGGCATGCCGTTGGCGAAGCGCGCCAGCGACTGTTCCGGCGCGTCGGCCTCGAGATCGATCGCGCCGTCGACGATGATGCGGAACAGCGGCTCGCCCGAGCCGCTGACGACCGCGCCGAGCCGCGCCGAGCGGTGGCTGACGAGACCCGCGACCGGCGCCTTGATCTCGGTGCGGTCGCGCCGCACCTGGAGCTCCTGCCGCTCGGCGGCTTTCGCCGCCTGATCGGCCTCGGCGACGGCGAGCGCATGGCGCGCCGAGTCGAGCTGGGCCTGGGCGACACGCTGGCCGGCGACCCTCGCGTCGAGGGTCGAGCCTGCGACGATCTGCGGTCCGAGCTTCTGCGAGCGTTCGAGATCGGCTGATCGCCTGGGCGAGCGAAGCCTCGAACTGGCCGATCTGGCTCCTCGCCTGCTCGATCGTGGCTTCGGCGCGCTGGACCGCCGCGTCGTTCTCGGCGAGCAGGGCGTCGAGCTGGCTGCGGTCGAGGCGCGCGAGAACCTGTCCCTTGGTCACCCGGTCGCCGTCGTCGACGAGAATCTCGGTCAGGCGCAGGCCGTCGAGCGGCGCGCCGATCAGCGCCTCGTCGCGCGGAACCAGCGTCCCGGAGACGAACAGGCGTTCGACGAATTCGCGCCGTTCGGCGGGCTTGACGCTGACGGCCGGCGGCGGCGGCGCGGCCGGCGCCTCGGCGGCGGCGGCGCGCGCGGCGCAGTCCGGGGCGCCGACCGGCAGGCCGAGCCCGCGCGCCGCCTCGACCGGGGCGGCGCAAGGCTGAAGCCTGGCGAAGCCGACGCCGCCCGCGATGACGGCGGCGATGATGGCGAGAACGCCGAGAACGCGGCTCATGGCGAAGACTCCGTTCCGACCGGGGCCAGCTTGCCCTCGCATAAGGCCTTGAACAGCCCGAACGCCCGTTCGCCTTCGGCCTCCGCGTCGAAGTCCGGGTCGCAGGCGACGCGCTGCAGGAGGCCGCTCACGTAGGTGAAAATGTAGCGGGCGACCGAAGCCGAGTTCACCGAGGGCGACGCTTCGCCCCTCTGTTTGGCGATTTCGATCATGCGCTCGAGCTGGGTGAGAATGTCCGCGTCGACGGCGCGCGACATCGCGGCGATCGCGGGATTGCGCGCGGCCTCGGCCCAGATCTCGACCATGAGCCTGGCTTTCGCCCGCGGGCGCGAGACGACATGCTCGCGCAGGCCCTCTGCGAACGCCGCCATCACGCTCTCCACCTGGCCGACCTTGGCGAAATTGGCGGCGCGCTCCTGCTGGTCCCGGGCGCAGAGGCCCTCGACGATCGCTTCCTTGGAGGCAAACGTGCGGTAGAGATTGCCGGCGCTCATGCCCGCCCCGTCGGCGACATCCTGCATGGTGGCGACATGAAAGCCGCGCGCCGCAAAGACGCGCTCGGCCGCCTCCAGGATGCGCTCGCGCCGGCCGGCCTCGCCGCCCGGGCGGGCGGCGGGAAGGGAAGTCAGGGACATCGGACGCCTTTGAGAATGAACGTTCATTCTCATAGCGCCGCAAATGTGGCTTCATTGCGGCTGGCTGGGCATAGAGGCGGCCTTTTCGACCTGCCCGTCTTCGCGGCGTGGTTCAGTCCGGCGGAACTTAGGTGGTGACCGCGTCGGCCGAAAAGCGTGCACGACTGCAAGGACGGCTTTGTCTACGTCTAGGCGAACCATGCTCTACGTCCAGAATTAGCAAGCGTTTTCAACAGTTTGTCGATTCTTGTTTCTTTCAGACAGAATCCTCGGTATGATACGATTTTAGATTTCGCCCCGAAGGCGACGGGCGGGCCGACCGGAAATGGCGCAATAGGCTTGGAGCCCAAAAGTGGAGTTAACGCCCGAGCCGCCCTCGTCCAGAGGAGCCCCGCAGAGCGCGGCGTCTCGAAGCGCCTGCCCTGAGCGAAGGGACGCTCCAGGGAGGGCTAACGAGGCAGCCGCGATGCTACGCATCGCTCCTTCCGGACGAGGTTGGAGTCATATGGACCCCTGCCTGGCGGTTGCTTTTTTCGCCGCATCGGCCTGTAAGGCTTTGATAAGTCCTGTTTCTCGGTCAGGAATTGCAATATTTTGTAATTTTTGCGACCTTCTGAGGTCTCAAAGACCGGCGAAATGAAGCTTTCGGCAAGCTTTTGCAGCCAAATTGCAAGCGTTGCGCCGCTTGCGTCCGCGAACGGCGGCGGCCAATTCCGTCCCCTCCTCTCACAGTGAGGCCGTGGAGTTGGCGCCAGGGGTTATTGGGATCACCCTTGGGAGTTACAAGTGGACAAGTGGACAGTTTTTGGCGCCTAAGACGCTGAAAAGGCTGAGTTGCGGACAAAACTGCGCGCTCCCCGGCCCCTGTCGCTACGCCGCGACCCCGCCGAGGATCGTCTCGATCACCTGGGCCTTGGCCCGCTCGAAGGCGGCGTCGTCGAGCGGCTCGCCGCCGTTCAGGGTCGCCATCTCGTGCGCCGCGTTGGCGTATTGCTGGGTCGTCGCCCAGATCATGTAGAAGAGCACCTTCGGCTCGATCGGCTTGAGCTTGCCCGCCGCGATCCAGCGCCGGACCGCCGCCTCGCGCTCGGCGACCCATTCGGTGAGCGTCGTGTCGAGGAAGTCCTGGATGATCGGCGCGCCGCGCATGATCTCGGCCGACCAGATGCGCGACGCCAGCGGCATGTCGCGGGCGAGGTCCATCTTGGCCGAGATATAGGCGGAGAGCGCCTCGCGCGGGTCCTCGCTCATGTCGAACGATGCGGCCGCGTCGAGCCAGGCGGTCAGCACCCGCTCGACCACCGCGCGATAGAGCGCCTCCTTGGTCGCGAAATAATAGTGGAGGTTGGCCTTCGGCACGCCGGCGCGGCGCGCGATCGCCGAGGTCGTCGCCCCGGCGAAGCCCTGCTCGGCGAAGATGATCTCGGCCGCCTCGAGCAGCGCCCGCTCGTTCTCCTCGCGAATGGTCGGTCTTGGCTTCCGATGCGCCATCCGCTCCCTCGCCGGAAGGGTTTCGCCCCCGCTTTCGCCGCGAAAGCGTGGCGCTCGAGGCGCCGAAAGGATGGGCGTTTCGCCCAAGGTTACGTCATTTGACCATTCGGTCAAACTTATAATAGCGTTCGTGAATTCCCTCCCCGGAGTCCGCAATGGCCGACCTGTCCAACGTGCGCGTCAACGGAGCCAGGCTCTGGGATTCGCTCGATGGAGATGGCCAAGATCGGCGCGACGCCGAAGGGCGGCTGCAAGCGCCTGACCCTGACCGACCTCGACAAGCAGGGCCGCAAGCTCTTCCGCCGCTGGTGCGAGGACGCGGGCTGCACGGTCAAGGTCGACGAGATGGGCAACATGTTCGCGCGGCGGCCCGGCGAGGACGAGACGCTGCCGCCCGTCATGGTCGGCAGCCATCTCGACACCCAGCCGACGGGCGGCAAGTTCGACGGGGTGCTCGGCGTGCTCGGCGCGCTCGAGGTCGTGCGCTCGCTGAACGACCTCAAGATCAAGACCCGCCATCCCATCGAGGTCGCCAACTGGACCAACGAGGAGGGCTCGCGCTTCGCCCCGGCGATGGTGTCGTCCGGCGTGTTCGCCGGCGTCTACACAAGGAATTCGCCTATTCGCGCCTCGACGCCGACGGCAAGACGCTCGGCGACGAACTCGAGCGCATCGGCTTCAAGGGCGAGGAGCCGATCGGCGGCCGACCGGTGCACGCCTTCTTCGAGCTGCATATCGAGCAGGGGCCGATCCTCGAGGACGAATTGATCGACGTCGGCGTCGTCACCCACGGCCAGGGCCAGCGCTGGTACGAGATTCGCCTGACCGGCTTCGAGAGCCACGCCGGCTCGACGCCGATGCCGCGCCGCAAGGACGCGCTGCTCGGCGCCGCGCGGATCGTCGAGCTCGTCAACGCGATCGGCCTCTCGAAGGCGCCGCTCGGCGTCTCGACGGTCGGGATGCTGAACCCGTACCCCAACTCGCGCAACGTGATCCCGGGCGAAGTCTTCATGACCTGCGAGTTCCGCCATCCGATCGACGCGACGCTGAGCGAAATGGACGCGGCGCTGAAGGAGGGCGTGGAGGCGATCACCGGCAAGATCGGTCTCACTTACGACCTCAAGCAGGTGTTCTACTATGCGCCGGTCGCCTTCGATTCCCGCTGCGTCGAGGCGGTGCGGCGCGCGGCCCAGCATTTCGGCTATTCGCACCGCGACATCGTGTCGGGCGCCGGGCATGACGCCTGCTATATGGCGCGCGTCGCGCCGACCTCGATGATCTTCACGCCCTGCGTCGACGGCGTCAGCCACAACGAGAGCGAGGACATCAAGCAGGAATGGTCGACCGCCGGCGCCAACGTTCTGATGCACGCCGTGCTGGAAAAGGCCGAAATCGTATCCTGACGGGTCGCCAGCGGCGCCTTCGAGACGCCGCCCGCGCGGAACTGGAGAAAAGAGACTATGTCGCTCGTCATCAAAGGCGGAACGGTCGTCACCGCGGACCGGACCTACAAGGCCGACGTGCTGGTCGAGGGCGAGACGATCAAGGCGATCGGCGAGAATCTGAAGGGCGACAGCTCGCTCGACGCCGGCGAGTGCTTCGTCATGCCGGGCGGCATCGATCCGCACACCCATCTCGACATGCCCTTCATGGGCACGAACTCGGCCGACAATTACGAGAGCGGCACCAAGGCGGGCCTCTCTGGCGGCACGACGATGGTCGTCGATTTCTGCATCCCGAACCGCGGCCAGCCGCTGATGGAGGCCTTCGCCGACTGGGACAAGCGCTCCAGGGACGCGGTCTCCGACTATTCCTACCACATGTGCGTCACCTACTGGAACGATCAGGTTCGCGAGGACATGGCCAAGGTCGTGAAGGCGGGCGTGACGACCTTCAAGCATTTCATGGCCTACAAGGGCGCGCTGATGGTCAACGACGAGGAGATGTTCGCCTCCTTCGTTCGCTGCGCCGAGGTCGGCGCGATGCCGCTCGTTCACGCCGAAAACGGCGACCTCGTCGCCGCGCTGCAGAGGCATTACATGGCCAAGGGCGTCACCGGGCCGGAGGGCCACGCGCTGTCGCGTCCGCCGGATGTCGAGGGCGAGGCGGCCAACCGCGCGATCATGCTCGCCGACCAGGCGGGCGTGCCGCTCTATATCGTCCACACGTCCTGCATTCCGGCGCATGAGGCGATCGCACGGGCGCGGGCGCTGGGCAAGCGCGTCTACGGCGAGCCGCTCATCCAGCATCTCGTGCTCGACGAGAGCGAGTACTACAACAAGGACTGGAAGCACGCGGCGCGGCGCGTCATGTCGCCGCCGTTCCGCGACAAGATCAATCAGGACGACTTGTGGAACGGCCTGCGCGCCGGCTCACTCCAGGTGGTCGCGACCGACCATTGCGCCTTCACCACCAAGCAGAAGGAGCTCGGCCTCGGCGATTTCACCAAGATTCCGAACGGCACCGGCGGCCTCGAGGACCGGATGCCGGTGCTCTGGACCTACGGCGTCGACACCGGCCGGCTGACGCCGAACGAATTCGTCGCGGTGACCTCGACCAACAGCGCCAAAATCCTCAACATGTACCCGCGCAAGGGCGCGATCATTCCGGGCGCCGACGCCGACATCACCGTCTGGGACCCGAAGGCGAACAAGACCATCTCCGCCAGGACCCAGGTGTCGGTGATCGACTACAACGTGTTCGAGGGGACAAAGGTGACCGGCCTGCCGCGCTACACGCTGTCGCGCGGCGAGGTCGTGTTCCGCGACGGGCGGGTGCAGGCCGAGCTCGGCCGCGGCAAGTTCGTCAAGCGCGAGCCGTTTGCGGCGGACGCGCGCGCGCTGAAGAAGTACAAAGAGTTCACCGCCGCCGCCGGCGTCGCGCGCTGAAGGGATCGGTTGAGGATGAGCGTCGCGTCGGTTTCATCGCCCGTTGAGGACGGCGTCGGCAAGACGCCGATCCGCGACGCGGTGATCGAGATCAGCGGCCTGTCGCTGCGCTTCGAAACCCGCGACGGGCCGGTCGAGGCGCTGAGCAACATCAATCTGAACGTCGCGCGCGGCGAGTTCGTCTCCTTCATCGGCCCGTCGGGCTGCGGCAAGACGACGCTGCTGCGCGCGGTCGCCGATCTCGAGACGCCGACCAGCGGCGTCATCCGCGTCAACGGCATGGGCCCGCACGAGGCGCGGGCGAAACGCGCCTACGGTTACGTGTTCCAGGCGCCGGCGCTCTATCCGTGGCGGACGGTCGCGCGCAATATCGCGCTGCCGCTCGAGATCATGGGCTTCGACAAGGCCGAGCGCGACAAGCGGGTCGCCAGAGGGCTCGACCTCGTCAATCTTTCCGGCTTCGCCAACAAGTTTCCCTGGCAATTGTCGGGCGGCATGCAGCAGCGCGCCTCGATCGCGCGGGCGCTGTCCTTCGACCCCGATCTCCTCCTGATGGACGAGCCGTTCGGCGCGCTCGACGAAATCGTGCGCGACATGCTGAACCAGCAGTTGCTGCGCCTCTGGGAGGTGACCGGCAAGACGGTGCTGTTCGTCACCCACTCGATTCCCGAGGCGGTGTTCCTTTCGACCCATATCGTCGTCATGTCGCCCCGTCCGGGCCGCATCTACGACGTCATCGAATGCGACTTTCCCCGCGACCGCGCGCTGGAGATCCGCGAGACGCCGGAGTTCCTGGCGATCGCCAACCGCGTCCGGCACGGCCTGCGCGAGGGGCATTCCTATGACGGGTGAGACGAGGAGCGCCGCCACATTCGGCTTGGCTTGAGCGCGGCTGCGTTCATCCCGGCGAGCTTCGCGAGCGCCGGCGCCGCCTGCGACGCGACGGCCGATCGAGCCGCTTTGCAGGCCGTCAACAAGATACCCGTGATCGGGCAGACGACAGTCCTCGGTTCGCCTTTCGCGATTGACCGCGGGGTCCTGCGTGTCGAGGTCGACGTCTTCGGACCGCAGAGCCAAATCTATGCCGTTGACGTTACGATCGACAGCGAGTGCCGCGTGCTTGCGGCGAGCACCCGTCTGGAGTCCGAATCAAAGTCACCTCGGTGAAATCCGCTCTTCCCATCTGACCGTCGTCTTCGCCGTCCTCGCGGGCTGGTACGTCGCCGCGGCGCTGATGAACGCGTCGCTGCAGCGCGACGCCTATTCCAACGCGGGCCGGACCGACTATTCGACCCGGGACCTCATCGTCGATTCGCTCAACATGGAGCGGCCGAAGCTTCCCGGACCGCATCAGGTCGCCGGCGAACTCTACAAGCTCGTCCTCGCGACCGCGCCGACCTCGAAGCGCAGCCTCGTCTATCACGGCGCGATCACGCTCGAGGAAACGCTGATCGGCTTCCTCATCGGCGCGGCGCTCGGCATCGGCCTTGCCGTTCTCGTCGTCTCGATGCACTGGCTCGAGCGATCGATGATGCCCTGGATCGTCGCCTCGCAGACGGTGCCCATCATCGCGCTCGCGCCGATGATCGTCGTCATCCTCAATCAGTTCGACATCACCGGCGTCGCGCCCAAGGCGGCGATCGCCGCCTATCTGTCGTTCTTTCCGATCACGGTCGGCATGGTGAAGGGCTTTCGCTCGCCCGATCCCCTTCAGCTCGATCTCATGCGCACCTATTCGGCGACCGGACTGCAGACGTTCCTGAAGCTGCGCGCGCCCGCGAGCGCGCCGTTCTTCTTCGCCAGCATGAAGATCGGCGCGGCGGCGGCGCTGGTCGGCGCGGTGGTCGCGGAAGTCACCAAGAGCGAGGACGGCGGCCTCGGCGCCCGCCTGCTCGCGGGCTCGTACTATGGGCAGACGGTGCAGATCTGGGCCGCCCTCTTCGCCGCCGCCGCGCTGTCGGCCGCCCTCGTCGGGATCATCGGTCTTCGTCGGACGCGTCGCCGGGCATCGCATGGGGATGGCGCGATGACCGCGCGCCGCCTTGCCGACCTCCTGCCTCCGCTTGCCTTCGGCTTCGCCGTCCTCGCCTTGTGGGAGGCCGGCGTGCGGCTCTTGCACGTGCCGGACGATCATCCTGCCGCCGCCGTCCGCGATCGCGATGCGGTTCGTGACCTCGATCCCGACGCTGTCCGCCGATTTCTGGCAGACGATCAAGGGCGTGCTCGCGGGTTACGTGATCGGCTCCGCCTCGGGACTTCTCGTCGCCATCGTCATCGACCGCTCGCAATTCCTGCAACGCGGCCTGCTGCCGCTCGGCAACCTGGTTTCCGCCCTGCCGATCGTCGGCATTGCGCCGATCATGGTGATGTGGTTCGGCTTCGACTGGCAGTCGAAGGCGGCGGTCGTCGTCGTGATGACCTTCTTTCCGATGCTGGTGAATACGGTCGCCGGACTCGAAAGCGCGGGCGCGATGGAGCGCGACCTGATGAAGACCTACGCCGCAGACTACTGGCAGACCTTGCTGTCGCTGCGACTTCCGGCCGCGCTGCCGTTCGTCTTCAACGCGCTCAAGATCAATACGACTCTCGCGATGATCGGCGCGATCGTGGCCGAGTTCTTCGGAACGCCGACCGTCGGCATGGGCTTTCGCATCTCGACCGAGGTCGGCCATCTCGGCATCGACATGGTGTGGGCGACGATCCTCGTCGCCGCCCTGACTGGGTCCCTGTTTTACGCGCTCGTCGCCGGCGTCGAGCGCCGCGCGACGTTCTGGCACGCCTCCTATCGGAGGAAGGACGCTTAGGCTTCTCGCTGCGCTCAACCACCGCGGCGCTGGGGGGATGACTGTGGTTCAACCGGAGGATCGAAAAAATGAAGACATCTCTGTTTGCTTTCGCCAGCGCGGCGGCGATTGTGGCCGCAGGCGCCGCTCACGCCGCCGACAAGGTCACGCTGCAGCTGAAATGGGTGCCGCAGGCGCAGTTCGCCGGCTATTACGTCGCCAAGGACAAGGGCTTCTACAAGGATGAAGGCCTCGACGTGACGATCAAGCCGGGCGGTCCGGACGTGGCGCCCGAGCAGGTGCTTGCCGGCGGCGGCGCCGACGTCGTCGTCGACTGGATGCCGGCGGCGCTCGCGGCGCGCGAGAAGGGCGCAGCGATGGTCAACATCGCCCAGCCGTTCAAGCATTCCGGCCTCGAACTCACCTGCCGCGCCGACACCGGCGTCAAGGCGCCGGCCGACCTCAAGGGCCGCACGCTCGGCGTGTGGTTCTACGGCAACGAATATCCGTTCCTCAACTGGATGGGCAAGCTCGGCCTCAAGACCGATGGCTCGCCCGGCGGCGTCAAGGTGCTGAAGCAGGGCTTCAACGTCGATCCGCTGCTGCAGAAGCAGGCGGACTGCATCTCGACCATGACCTACAACGAATATTGGCAGGTGATCGACGCCGGCTACAAGCCCGAGCAGCTCGTCGTGTTCAAATACGAGGACCAGGGCGTCGCGACGCTCGAGGACGGTCTCTACGTGATGGAGGACAAGCTCAAGGACCCGGCGTTCGTCGACAAGATGGCGCGCTTCGTCAAGGCGTCGATGAAGGGCTGGGCCTATGCGCGCGAGCATGGCGACGAGGCGGTGAAGATCGTGCTCGACAACGACACGACCGGCTCCCAGACCGAGCATCACCAGAAGCAGATGATGGGCGAGATCAACAAGCTGACCGAAGGCTCCGACGGGAAGCTCGACAAGGCCGACTATGACCGCACGGTCAAGACGCTGCTGACCGGCGGCTCCGACCCTGTCATCTCGAAAGAGCCGACCGGCGCCTATACGACCGTGGTGACCGACAAGGCGCTCGGCAAATAGGGTCAAGCCGTTCCCCGCTCTGCGGGAGAAGGGGGCGCCAATGGGCGTCGAAAGACGCCCGTCTCTCGACGGGCTATGGCGCCGGATGGGGTGTGCCGCTTGCCCTCACCCGTCGCCTTCGGCGACACCCTCCCCCGCGAACGACCGTGAACGGGAGAGGGGAAATCAAATCAGCGCGGCGTCGCTCTCTCGACGATCGCCTTGCAGTCGACGCCGGTCAGCGCGCCATAGTTGTGCGCGCCGCGCGCTTCAAGGCGCGAGCGGCAGAAAGCGTCCGCAACTGGGGACCCGGCCCGGATCAGCGCCGACGCCTCGAGCCCGAGCGCGAGCCGATCGCAGAGGTCGCGCCCGCGGGCCTCGAAACCGGCGAGGTCGCTGAGTTCCTCCTTCAGCGCCGCGACATGGGCGTCGAGCGCCCTGCTCTCGCCTTTCGCCGAACCGGCTTCCGCGAAATAGGCGTCGAGCGTCTGCGGCGAGCGGTGAATGGCGCGGGCGATGTCGAGGCACTGCACGTTGCCGCTGCCCTCCCAGATCGCATTGATCGGGGCCTCCCGATAGAGCCGCGGCATCGGCGAATCCTCCATCACCCCCGAGCCGCCGATGCATTCCAGCGCCTCATAGGCGTGTCCGGGCGCCCGCTTGCAGATCCAGTATTTTCCGATCGCCGTGCCAAGCCTGACCAGCGCGTCCTCATGCGCGTCGTCGCGATGGTCGAGCGCGCGCCCGATCCGCATGGTCAGCGTCATCGCCGCCTCGGCCTCGATCGCGAGATCGGCCAGCACCGCCGTCATGAGCGGCTGGTCGATGAGATAGGCTCCGAACGCCTTCCGCTGGCGGCAGTGATCGATCGCCTGGGCAACGGCCATGCGCATGCCGGCGGACGAGCCGATCATGCAGTCGAACCGGGTCATCGCCACCATCTCGATGATCGTCGCCACGCCCCGGCCCTCGGGTCCGACCATCCAGCCGAGCGCGCCGCGGAGCTCGGTCTCGCTCGAGGCGTTGGAGACGTTGCCCATCTTGCGTTTCAGGCGAACGATCTGGAGCGGGTTCTTCGTCCCGTCGGGCCGCCAGCGTGGGACGAGGAAGCAGGAGAGCCCGCCGGGCGCCTGAGCGAGCACAAGAAAGGCGTCGCACATCGGCGCCGAGACGAAGAACTTGTGGCCGACGAGTTCATAAGCCTTTCCCGGCCCCTCGACGCCGGCGGGAATGGCCCGCGTCGTATTGGCGCGCACATCCGAGCCGCCCTGCTTCTCCGTCATCGCCATGCCGATGGTTGCGCCTGCCTTCTGATCGATCGGCACGTTGCGCGGATCGTAGACGCGAGCCTCGATCTTCGGCAGCCAGCGCTCCGCGAGATCGGGCTGGGCTTTAAGGCAGGGCACTGAGGCGAAAGTCATAGTGATCGGACAGCCATGACCCGCCTCGACTTGCGTCTGCATGTAGGAGCGGGCGGCGCGGGCGACATGCGCGCCCTCGCCCGGGTCCGTCCAGGGCGACGAATGAAGACCCTCCTCGATCGCCGATTTCATCAGGGCGTGATAGGAGGGATGAAAGCGCACAAGATCGACGCGCCGGCCGTAACGGTCGTGGGTGTCGAGTTCGGGCGGATTCTTGTTGGCGAGCGCGCCCTGCTCCAGATAGTCCGCCGAGCCGGCCCGCGCCCCGAACGCCTCGAGCGACGGCGCCGCCCAGGCCGCGCCCTCCCGGCGCACCGCTTCTTTCAGCGCGATGTCCGAGCCGAACAGATTGTAGTCGGCCAGTTCGACCGGCTGGTTGAACACCTCGTGGGTGACGGCGCCGTAAGGGTCGAGCGGCGCGCGGAAGTTGTCTTGTCGGTCGTGCGGCAGGGCGCTCATGGCGGCCATCCTCTTTTTCCGCAAGCTACAATGGGAATGGGCCCGCAGGAAGGCTTTGCGGGCCGCGACCGACGTCGCAAATCCGCCTTTCTCCTCTATTCTCCTCAATCGCTCAGCGAGCCCGCATGACAGACCTGATTGGCGGACAAGATGCGGCCCTCCAACGGCAGAAGGCCGAACGGGCGTTCGAGGCTCACGTTGCGGCCTACCTGGCCGTTAACGCGATGCTTGCCGGCGTCCGGGCTCTCTCGGGCGCACGGCCCGTGTGGCCGGTTCGGACCATGGTATGGTGGGGGATTGGATTGGCGTATCACGGCTGGCGCCTGCGCCGTGAGGCCGTCGCCGAAGATGAGATTTGTGACCAAGGCGCCGAATTCAGCGGCCCGACGGGGCGAACGCCGAGATGAAGCCGCGCTTCCGGTTGCGGCGACGATCGGGCTTTGTCTGGCCTGGGTTTATGGAGGTTTTGCCATGGCGGCGGACGGGTTGATGAGCGTTCAGAGCCCCTATGCGCCAAAGGAAACGATGGATCGGCTGGAGGCCGAGGTAAAGGCCCGGGGTATGATGGTGTTCGCGCGGGTTGACCACGCCGCGAGCGCAGCCGCCGTCGGTTTGCCGTTGCGGCCGACTGAGGTGCTGATCTTCGGGGCCGCCAGGGCCGGCACGCCGCTCATGCAGGCCGACCAGACGGTCGGCATCGATCTGCCCCTGAAGGCGCTGGTCTATCAGGACGCCTCCGGCAAGGTCTGGCTGGCTATCAACGATCCGCGCTGGATTGCTCGGCGGCACGGCCTCGGCGCGGATGTCGCGCCGAAGGTGGATGCGATGGCGGCGGCGCTCGACGGCCTTGTGAACAAAGTCGTAGGCCCGCCTTGAGAGGGGAAGCGGCCGCGTCGCAAGATGGGGCGCCATGATTTGCGGATACAGCGACCACGCCGCCAATGAACGGACCTTCCTCGCATGGGTGCGGACCGGGATCGCGGTCGTCGCCTTCGGGTTCGTCGTCGAGAAGTTCAATCTCTTCATGGCGACAATCGCGGGTTCCGCCCTCGGCGATGAGGCGCGCCGGCTCAGGCTCGATGCGCCGTCTGGACCGTTCGGGCACTACGAGGGTCTCGCGCTCATATTTGGCGGGGTTGCGATCGTCGTGCTCGCGACGGCGCGGTTCGTCCGCACGACCCGATGGCTCGACGACGAGGAGGAGCATTCGGCAAAGAGCGTCCGGGCGGAGCTGTTCGTGGCGGCCGGGCTGGTGCTGCTGGTCGTCAGCTACAGCGTCTATCTCGCGCTCGCCTGAGAGGCCTGGCGCCGGAACCCGAACGCGCACTGGCGGGGTTGGGTTTTGGCGGCTACTAGCGGGTGCGCATGACCTTCGCCCAATTCGATCGCCGTCTCACTCCGGCCCGCGCCGATCTCGCAGCCGCGCATCTGCGCGGTCAGGTCGAGGCGCCGCGCTACGCGGAAGGGCGGCGCGATGCAGGTCGATCGAGGCGAGCGCGCCCCTGAGGCGCGCTCCGCAGGCGGACGCGCCGCTCGAAACGGAGGCGCTCCATGGCGAGAGCGTGATGGTCTACGACGAGGCCGAGGGCTGGGCCTGGGCGCAACTCGACCGCGACCTTTATGTCGGCTATCTGCCGCTCGCCGCGCTCGGGACCGCCGCTTCGTCGACCCATAAAGTGGCGGCGCTGCGCACCCACGCTTATCCGGGACCAAGCATCAAACTTCGCGCCGCGCATGGCGCTGTCGCTCGGGGCGCGGCTGACCATCGTGAGACGGGACGGCGATTTCGCGGTGACTGAGGACGGCCTGCATCTCTGGGCTCGCCATCTGGCGGCGCTCGGCTCGCGCGAGCCGGACTTCGTCGCGGTCGCGGAGCGCTTCCTCGAGACGCCCTATCTCTGGGGCGGGCGGACGTCGGAAGGAATCGACTGCTCCGGCCTCGTCCAGACGGCGCTCGCCGCCGCCGGGATCGCCGCGCCGCGCGACAGCGACATGCTGGAGGCCTCGCTCGGCGCGCCGGTCCCCATCGACGGGGCGCTCGATGCGCGGCGATCTCGTCTTCTGGAGAGGCCACGTCGGGATCATGCGCGACGAGGCGACGCTGCTGCACGCCAACGGCTGGCACATGAAGGTGGTCAGCGAAACGCTCGCCGAAGCCCGCGCCCGCATCGCGGCGAGCGGCGGCGGGGAGGTGACGAGCGTGAGGAGGCTGGAGTGTTGTAGACGCGCTCAATACCCCGTCGAAAGACGGGCTTCCTTCGGGACGCCCCTACGGAGGGCGTCGGCCGCGATCAGCGATCGCGGCTACAAGCCTTACTTCTTGCCGCCGATGCTAAGGCCGGAGAAGCGGCTGTTGAAGCGCGACAGGCGGCCGCCGCGGTCGAGGAGCTGCGGCGAGCCGCCGGTCCAGGCCGGATGGGTGTTCGGGTCGATGTCGAGGTGCAGCGTCGCCCCCTCTTCGCCATAGGTCGAGCGGGTCATGAACTCGACGCCGTTGGTCATGACGACCTTGATCATGTGGTAGTTGGGGTGAATGTCGGTTTTCATCGTCAGATCTCTGGCGAAAACAATGAAGAGCCGCCCGGAGGTCCGGCGGCTCTTTGGCTGGCGGTCCTATAGGGCGCCGCGGCGCCCGATGCAACAGGTCGCAGGCGGCGAGCCTTGATTTCGGCTGAAACATGATACGTAAAGCCGGCCTGAAGGAGCCGCATCCGTCAAATGTCCTCCCAATCCGACGCCGGCGCGAAGCCGCGCCGCGTCCCGCTCGGCGCCCTGAAGCCGCTCCTGCCCTACGCCCTCGTCTACCGCGGCGCGCATCGCCGCGGCGCTGGTCGCGCTGGTCGATCGCCTCGGCCGCGACGCTCGTCGTGCCGCTCGCGGTCCGGCGCATGATCGACTTCGGCTTCTCGGATTCCAACGCCGGCGTCATCAAGCGTCTATTTCCTCGCCATGATCGGCGTCGTCGCCGTGCTCGCGCTGGCCTCCGGCGCCCGCTACTATCTCGTCATGACGCTCGGCGAGCGGGTCGTCGCCGACCTGCGCTCCGACCTCTTCGCCCATCTGACCCGGCTCGACCCCGGCTTCTTCGACGCGGAGAAGACCGGCGAGATCGTCTCCCGCCTCTCCGCCGACACGACGCAGCTCAAGGCGACCTTCGGCTCGTCGGCCTCGATCGCGCTGCGCAATCTCTTCATGTTCGTCGGCGCGATCGCGATGATGGTCGTGACCAGCCCCAAGCTCTCGGCCTTCGTGCTCGCGGCCATCCCGGTCATCGTGCTGCCGCTGTTCGCCGCCGGCCGCGCGGTGCGCCAGCGCTCGCGCCGCGCCCAGGACACGCTCGCCGAGGCGACCGCCTTCGCCACCGAAAGCCTGACGGCGGTGCGGGTCATGCAGTCCTTCGTCGCCGAGGCCTTCACCGCCGGCCGCTACCGCGAGGCCGCCTACGGCGCCTACGAGGCCGCCCGCAGCATGGCGCAGGCGCGCGGCTTCGTCACCGCCGCGGCGCTCTTCCTCGCCTTCGGCAGCGTCGTCGTCGTGCTCTGGCTCGGCGCGCAGGACGTCGTGGCGGGCCGCATGTCGGGCGGCGCGCTGTTGCAGTTCGTGCTCTACGCCGTGTTCGGCGCAGGCGCGCTCGGCCAATTGTCGGAAGTGTGGAACGAGGTGTCGCAGGCCGCCGGCGCCGCGGCGCGCATCGGCGAACTGCTCGCGGTCAAGCCGCGCATCGCCGCGCCCGCGTCGCCGGTCCGGCTCTGCCGAAGCCCGTGCGCGGCGAGCTCGCGTTCCGCTCGGTCGACTTCGCCTATCCGGGCCGCGACGAGGACCGTGCTGAGCGACGTCGAGCTTCCGCGTCGCGCCCGGCGAGGTCGTCGCCATCGTCGGCCCTTCGGGCGCGGGCAAGTCGACGCTCTTCCAGCTGGCGCTGCGCTTCTACGATCCGACCCACGGCGTCGGTCACGCTCGACGGCGTCGACGTCGCCAGGCTCGATCCGGCGGACCTGCGCGCGGAGATCGCGCTCGTGCCGCAGGACGCCTTCATTTTCGGCGCCAGCGTCGCCGACAACATCGCCTATGGCGCGCCGAACGCGACCCGCGCAGGCGATCGTCGCCGCCGCCCGGCAGGCCGCCGCCGACGGCTTCATCTCGGCCATGCCGCAGGGCTACGACACCGAGCTCGGCGAGCGCGGCGTGACGCTGTCGGGCGGCGAGCGCCAGCGCATCGCCATCGCCCGCGCGATCCTCAAGGACGCGCCGGTGCTGCTGCTCGACGAGGCGACCTCGGCGCTCGACGCGGCGAGCGAAACGCTGGTGCAGAGCGCGCTCGAAACGCTGATGAAGGGCCGCACGACGCTGGTCATCGCCCATCGCCTGGCGACCATCGTCAACGCCGACCGCATCCTCGTCGTCGAGGCCGGCTGCGATCGTCGAAGAGGGAACCCACGCCTCGCTGCTCGCCGCGGGCGGTCTCTACGCGCGCCTCGCGCGGCTGCAGTTCGAGACCGGCGCGGCGGCGCTGACGGCGATTGCGGAAGCGGCGCAGTAGCGCCCCGCGAGGCTAACCAATCTCCCTGTTACTCCCTGCTAACAGGGAGATGCGCATGAGCCCGGCTCTGCACGAAACGCGCAATCAACGGCGCTTCAAAGACTTAAGGGCGACTGCTCATGCGGAAGGTGAAGACGGAACAGGGAGATTAATCTCCCTGTTAGGCGCTGTAACAGGAGGCGAACCAAAAACCCACTGCGCGGCCAGGCGTGGGAGCGTGTTCATCAAGACCTTCTAAACTCTCCCGGAAGCGGCTGAATCACCTTGAGATTATCCTGCTCCAGAGCGAGTCTCGATCACATTAACCCATTCCCCCTCTAATTCGACCAGCTGATCGGCGCGTAGTGGCCGTTCCTGCCCGAATTGTCCCAGCGCATGCCGTGATCGGCAAACCAGTTGCCCTGGCCGCCCATGGCGAATGCGAGCCTGTCGGGCGCAACCGGATGACCGACCGCAGCCCAACTCTCGCCACTGGGGTGCGCGCTGGGGAGAGGCTCGACCGCCAGATGCATGATATTGGGGATTTCCACCGAGCGGATCTTGCCGTTGATGCTGTACTTGATCGGGACCTTCTTCACGCCGAGATGCTTTCCGACCATCGGCGCGAAGGCCGCCATGGGGCCGCCCTCGCCGCCGCCGAAGATGGCTCCCAGCGCGGCGGTCTGCTTTTCGTCCGCGCGCTCGTCGACATAGGCGGCGAGCGTCCAGCCGCCGTCGGCCATCGGGCCCGGAGTGTGGGCGACGACGGCTACGTTCAGGCCGTCGAGCGCGACGCCGCCGTAGTCGCCCTTGTCGATATGGAAGACCAGCGGCACGTTGCATTCGCCCTGGGTCGGCCTCGCGGTCAGCGGCGCGGCCTTCGAGACAAGGCAAGGACAGACCACATCGCAATTGCAGTTTTCAAAATAGTCGCCTGACAAACGCCACTTGATTCCGGCAGCCATTGGTTCCTCCAATTTCCGCCCAGCGAGTCCGGAGCGTCGCTTGGCCCACGCGCGGCCGCGTTGATCCCGCTCTTCGGACCCGTCGGAGCGATCGCCTCATCGCAACAAGGCGATCGCGTCGACGCTCATCTGAAATTATGGCGATTTCACAATCGAGACGGATCGCCCTCGGACCCGCCAGGGCGGTCGCCCGGCCATCCGCCTCGCGGCCGGCCTATCCGGCGACCCTGGAGAAATCCGCGACCGCGTGCACCGCGTCGCGCAGCTCGCCAAGCAGCCTCAGGCGGTTGAGGCGCAGCGCCGGATCGTCGGCGTTGACGGTGACGTCGAGGAAGAAGGCGTCGACCGGGCCGCGCAGCGTCGCCAGCGCGCGCATCGCGCCCTCGAAATCCTCGCGCGCCGCCCGTTCGCGCGCAGCCGCGCCCGCGGCGGCGAGCACGTCGGCGAGCTCCTTTTCCGCCGGCAGAACGAGCGCCGCGGGATCGTGCGGCCGAGCGAAGGCGCCGGCGCCGTCCTTCTTCTCCTCGGCGCGCAGGATGTTGGCGGCGCGGCGATAGCCGGCGAGCAGATTCTTGCCGTCCTCGGTCTCGAGCAGGCGCCCGAGCGCCTCGACCCGCCAGACGATCATCAGGAGATCGTCCTGGCCGGGCAGCGCGAAGACCGCGTCGATGAGGTCGTGGCGCGCGCCCTTGTCGCGCAGGTAGACCTTCAGCCGGTCGGCGAAGAAGGCGAGCAGGCTCGCAGTCGTATTGCGCAGGCGCGCATCGTCGGGCGCCGGGCTTCGCCGCGACGCGCGCGAGAACGCGCCGACGACCTCGTCGAGCTCCGGGCCCTTCGGAAAGCCGCGCCGCTCGAGCGACTGGACGACCGAGCCCGCTTCGTCCTCGCGGGCGAATTCGATGTCGAGCAGCGCGCCCCAGACCGCCGCGTTGAGCGGGCCGGTCAGCGGCAGTCTCAGATCGTTCTCGAGCACGATGCGGATGACGCCGAGCGCGGCGCGCCTCAGCGCGAACGGGTCCTTGCTGCCGGTCGGCTTCTCGTCGATCGCCCAGAAGCCGCCCAGCGTGTCGAGCTTGTCGGCGAGCGCGACCGCGATCGACACCGGCGCGGTCGGAATGCGGTCGTTCGGCCCCTGCGGCTTGTAGTGCTCCTCGATCGCGTCGGCGACGCTCGGCTCCTCGCCCTGCGCGGCGCGTAGTAGCGGCCCATCAGGCCCTGCAGCTCGGGGAACTCGCCGACCATTTCGGTGACGAGATCGGCCTTGGCGAGACGCGCCGCGCGCGCCGCGAGCTCGACGTCGGCGCCGACCTGAGGCGCGAGCTCGCGCGCCAGCGTTTCGATGCGCTCGATCCGCTCGGCCTGCGTGCCGAGCTTCTCGTGGAAGACGATCGCCGAGCGCCTCGAGCTTGGCGAGGCGCTGGTCGAGCGGCTTTTCGGCCTTGTCCTTGTAGTCGGGCAGCGGCCCGAGGTCGGTCAGCCAGAAGTGGCGCGCGTCGGCGAGCCGCGCCCGCACGACGCGCCCGTTGCCGGCCGCGATCGCCGCGCCGCCGTCGCTGGCGATGAGGTTCGAGACGAGGATGAACCGGTTGGCGAGGCTTCCGCCTCCGCTTTCGTCATGGCCGGCCTTGTGCCGGCCATCCACGCCATCCCGCGATGCAGACCGAGACGAAGACGCGCCTGACGGCGCCGCGTGGATGGCCGGGTCATAGGGCGTCGAGAGACGCCCGTCTTTCGACGGGCTATGCCCGGCCATGACGGAGGAGGGGACGGCCACGGAGGACGACATAGGCCGGCGCAGCACAAAGCACTTCTGGTTGGCGCGGATCGTCGCGCGGATCACTTCCGGCGGGAATGTCGAGGAACGCCGGCTCGAATTCGCCCATCAGCACGACCGGCCATTCGACCAGGCCCGCGACCTCTTCGAGCAGACCCTCGTCCTCGACGAGCTCGAGCCCCTGCGCGAAGGCGAGGCTCTTGGCGTCGGCGAGAATGATCGCCTTGCGGCGGTCGGCGTCGAGCACGACCTTCGCCTTCTGCAGCGCGTCGGCATAGTCCTCGTAGCGGCGCACCGTGATCGGCTCGGGCGCCATGAAGCGATGGCCGCAGGTCACGTCGCCGGAGGCGAGGCCGTCGATGTCGAAGGGCACGATCTCGGCCGACGTCGTGCTGCGTCGCGAGCGTGCAGAGGATCCCGCGCAAGGGGCGCACCCAGCGCAGGGCGTCGGGCTTCGTCGACGCCGGCGCCCCAGCGCATCGACTTCGGCCAGGGGAAGGCGCGGACGATCGGCGGGAATGATCTCGGCGAGCGCCTCCTCGGTCGAGCGGCCGGGCTTCTCGATCGACCGCGACATAGAACTCGCCCTTCTTCGGGTCCTTCTCGATCGTCGCGTCCTCGATCCGCGCGAGGCCCGCGCTCTTGAGGAAGCCCTGGATCGCCGCCTCCGGCGCGCCGACGCGCGGCCCCTTGCGCTCCTCGCGCGAGGTCGGCTGCGCGGCCGGCAGGCCGACCACATGCAGGGTGAGCCGCCGCGGCGTGACGAAAGCCTGCGCGCCCTCGTAGAGGAGGTTGCGCTCGACGAGCGCGTTGGTGACGAGGCGCTTCAGGTCGTCCGCCGCCTGCCGCTGCATGCGGGCGGGGATTTCTTCGCTGAACAGTTCGAGGAGAAGGTCGGGCATTCAGAAATCCTGAGAGAGACCGACGCAGCGACGCGCCGTCACCCCGCCCCTCTCCCTGACGGGAGAGGGGGCGCAATCCCTTCTCTCCTCCGGGAGAAGGTGGCGCGAAGCGCCGGATGAGGGGTAGTCACGCCCCGCCTCCCGCCGTCTTGAGCCAGGCCGCGCCGCAGGCCTTGGCGAGCTCGCGCACCCGCAGGATGTAGCTCTGGCGCTCGGTCACCGAGATCACGCCGCGCGCGTCGAGAAGGTTGAAGGCGTGGCTCGCCTTGATGCACTGGTCGTAGGCCGGCAGCGCCATCAGATGCCGTTCGCCCGACGCGCCGCGCTCGAGCAGCGACCGGCACTCGGCCTCGGCGTCCTTGAAATGCTGGAACAGGATCGCGGTGTCGGCGTGCTCGAAGTTGAAGCGGGAATATTCCTCTTCCGCCTGCCTGAACACGTCGCCGTAGGTCACCCGCTCCGCGCCGTCGCCGCCGTTGAAATTGATGTCGTAGATGCTGTCGACGCCCTGCACATACATCGCCAGCCGCTCGAGGCCGTAGGTCAGCTCGCCCGAGACCGGCGCGCATTCGAAGCCCGCGACCTGCTGAAAATAGGTGAACTGCGACACTTCCATGCCGTCGCACCAGCATTCCCAGCCCAGGCCCCAGGCGCCGAGCGTCGGGCTCTCCCAGTCGTCTTCGACGAAGCGCACGTCGTGCAGCGCCATGTCGACGCCGATCGCCTTCAGCGAATCGAGATAGAGCTCCTGAAGGTTTTCCGGCGAAGGCTTCAGGATCACCTGATACTGGTAATAGTGCTGGAGGCGATTGGGGTTCTCGCCGTAGCGCCCGTCCTTCGGCCGGCGCGAGGGCTGCACATAGGCCGCCTTCCAGGCCTTCGGCCCGAGCGAGCGCAGCGTCGTCGCCGGATGAAACGTGCCGGCGCCGACTTCCATGTCGTAGGGCTGCAACATCACGCAGCCCTGCCGCGCCCAGAAGGTCTGCAGGGTCAGGATCAGCCCCTGAAAGGATCGGGTCGGGTCGAGCGAGGCGTCGGCGGCGGTCGGCATCGGACCTTTCACGTGTCTCGAATCGGCGGCGGCGGACCCTAGTGACGCGGGCGCCCGGGGTCAACGCAGCCCCGTTGCGGTTTGCCATGCGGCGCCCGCGTCGCTAAAGGGGGCGATCCTGAGGAAAGGTCCGCCCGATGCGTCCGTCCAAACGCGCCGCCGACGAAATGCGAAAGGTGCTCGTTCGAGCGCGGGGTGGCGCGTTACGCCGAGGGCTCCTGCCTCGTCCGGTTCGGCGACACGCACGTGCTCTGCGCCGCTTCGCTCGAGGACAAGCCGCCGCCGTGGCTGCGCGGACAGGGCAGAGGCTGGGTGACGGCGGAATACGCCATGCTGCCGCGGGCGACCTCGACCCGGACGAGGCGCGAATCCTCGACCGGCCGGGTCTCCGGCCGCACCCAGGAAATCCAGCGGCTGATCGGCCGCTCGCTGCGCGCCGTCGTCGATCTGCCGCGGCTCGGCGAGCGGCAGATCACCATCGACTGCGACGTGTTGCAGGCGGACGGCGGCACCCGCACCGCCTCGATCACCGGGGCCTGGATTGCGCTGCGCGACTGCCTCAACTGGATGACGCAGCGCTCGATCCTGCGCGACAGTCCGCTCAAGGACCACGTCGCCGCCGTCTCCTGCGGCGTCGTCGGCGGCGAATCGGTGATCGATCTCGACTACGCCGAAGACTCGACCGCCGAGACCGACGCCAATTTCGTCATGACCGGCTCGGGCGGCCTCGTCGAAGTGCAGGGCTCGGCCGAAGGCGCCCCGTTCAGCGAGGCGGAACTCTTGAAGATGATGGCGCTCGCTCGCGCCGGCATCAGCCAGCTGGTCGGCCTGCAGAAGGCGGCGATCGCCTGATCCGGCCGCGCTCAAGGGTAGGCGTGCGAGAAGACGTCCATCGCCTCGAAGCCGGCGAGATCGAGCCGGACGCGCTCCGGCAGATAGGCGAAGGCGGCGCGGGCGAGTTCGGCCCGGCCCTCGCGCTCCAGCATGGCGTCGAGCTTTTCGCGCAAGGCGTGCAGATGCAGAACGTCCGAGGCCGCGTAGGCGAGCTGCGCGTCGGTCAGGGTGTCCGCGCCCCAGTCGGAGGATTGCTGCTGCTTGGAGAGTTCGACGCCGATGCAGCTCGCGCGTCAGATCCTTCAGCCCATGCCGGTCGGTGTAGGTTCGGGCGAGCTTCGAGGCGATCTTGGTGCAATAGACGGGGCCGGCCATCACGCCGAACGCGTGGGCCAGCACCCCCATGTCGAACCGGCCGTAATGAAAGAGTTTGACGACCTTCGGATCGGCCAGCAGCCTTTGCAGATTGGGGGCGCTGGTCTGGCCGGCTGCGATCTGCACCACGTCGGCGTCGCCGTCGCCGCGCGACAGCTGCACGACGCAAAGCCGGTCGCGGCCGACCTCCAGGCCCAGCGTTTCGGTGTCGATTGCGACCGCCTCGCCGAAAACTGCGTCGGCCGGGAGATCGCTGCGGTGCAGGCGGACGGTCACACGTTTTCCTTTGATTCCAAAGAGTTATATATTGCCTAGGCGAGAGTTAGCATCGGCTCCGCCGAACCGTCAACCGGGAGGCCGGGCGTGACGGATCGCGAACGGATCGCCTTCCATGTCGTCACCGGCTTTCTCGGCGCGGGCAAGACGACGCTCATCAATCGTCTCCTCCGCGCCCCCGAACTGGCCGACGCGCTCGTGATCGTCAACGAGTGGGGAGACATCGGCCTCGACCATCTCCTTTACGAGCGACTGTCAAGCGATGCGATTCTCATCAACAGCGGATGCGTCTGCTGCGCGTTGCGCGGCGACCTCCTCGAGGCGCTGCGCGACGCTCTCGCCCGTCGCGACTCGGGCGCGCTGCCGCCGTTCGGACGCATCGTGCTTGAGACGACCGGCCTCGCGGAGCCTGCGCCCATCCTTCACGCGCTGATCGCCGATCCGGCTCTGTCCTCGCGGCTCGTGCTCGCCGGCGTGACGACGCTCGTCGACGCGGTCAACGGGCGCGCGACCTTAAGGGCGCGGCCCGAAAGCGCGCGCCAGGTCGCGCTCGCGGATCGTCTGGTCATCGCAAAGAGCGATTGTCTGCCGCCCTTCGAACGAGGGGAGCGGCTGGCCGAACTGCGCTCGGCGCTGAGAGACCTCAACCCGACGGCGCCGATGCTCGATGGCGCGGCGGAAGAATTCGGCCCGGCGGAGTTCCTGGCGGAACCGATTGTGCGAGGCGCGATCGAGCCGCAGGCGCGCCGGGGTCACGCGGCTGGAATTCGGACCTTCGCGTTTCGCAGCGCCGAACCGGTCGACCCGGGCGCCTTTGCGCAGTTTCTGTCGCTCGTGGGCTCGATGCTGGGGCCGAGACTGCTGCGCCTCAAAGGGCTTTTCGCCCTCATCGACCGGCCGGACGCGCCGATCCGGGTCGACGGCGTGCAGCACGTCTTTCACGCGCCGCGTTTGCTCGCAGCCTGGCCGGACGCGGATCACGAAACCCGGGTCGTCATCATCGTCGAAGGCGTCGCGGCGCGGGATGTCGAGACTTTGTGGGCGGCGCTGGTCCGCACGCCGCGAATCAATTCGCCGGACCTCGCCGCGCTGACCGACAATCCGCTTGCTCCGCGCGCCGGCGGCCTGCTCCGCCTCGATTGATAGCCGCGGCCGGGCTCGTCGTCTGGGGTCGGTCGCTGCCTCGCCAGTGGCTTGTCGGAGAGCAGGCTTGATCGACGGGGATCGAAGCGATGCTTTCGTGAAAAGTCGACTATTTCTTGCCAAGGACCCCGACATGTGATTTACTTTTCAGAAAGCGGCTCGGCCAGATGAGCTTCGCCGGGGCCGAACCAGCCGCCCTTGTGAAAGTATCAGAATCTTGTGCCTAACCCTTTGAAAGCGTTTGATTGCCTGACAGATTTGAAGAGTGTGGATCCGCACGAACGCTGGTCCCACGCCTTCAGG
This sequence comes from uncultured Alphaproteobacteria bacterium, assembly GCA_963775665.1. Lineage (GTDB taxonomy): Bacteria > Pseudomonadota > Alphaproteobacteria > Rhizobiales > Beijerinckiaceae > Roseiarcus. Next base: position 117,797 of record CAVZJZ010000027.1, read on the forward strand.
ACGCGTGCTTCGGCGGGATCAGGCCGCAGCCGATCGGCCGGCTGGGCGCGGGTGCGAAACGTCTGCGCAAAACACATAGCCGACGCCCCGCACGGAGCGGATCAGAGTTGGCCGGCCGGCTTCCGCGTCGATCTTCTTGCGCAGTCGCGCGACCAACGTATCGATCGATCGGTCGAAATAATTCCACGGCCGGCCTCTCAGCGCGCCGAGCAGCGCCCCCCGCGACAGCGCCTGGCCGGGCTGACGCAGGAACGCCAGAAGGAGATCGAATTCCGACGAGGTGAGATCAACCCTTCGTCCGCCCGCGCTAACGAGGTCGCGCGTCGTCGCGTCGAGCGCCCAACCGGCGAAGACGTAGCGCCGCTCGTTGATCGCGACGGAGGCCGGCGCGCTGGGAGCGCTCAGAAATTCGATTTCGCCCTGACGAAAGGCGTTTTCAATCGCCGCCAGATCCCCGCTTTCGCCGCCGAGAACGAAGATTCGCATCCGTGAACTCCCGCCCTTTTCGACGTCCGCCAACGGCGATTCGCCTCAGTCGAATCGTCCCACACTGCGGTTTCATGTCAATAATTGACGCTAGGTGAGACGGATCAATATTTATGAGCAGCGCGTTCCTTAAGGTTACGTAGTTTATTGTTGCAGCTTAGACTGTATATTATCCGTACTATATGAATTATTATTCCACGTATTACTCAGAGGAACCCGGAAGACACTCCTAACGTCAGACAGCAAACGGGACGCTCCTTCCCGAGCGTGTGCGCGCAGATGCAGCGGATTCGGCATTCGAATCTTGATGATTGCATGTGAGCAGGTTATGGATCGCGAGGAAACGTTGTAGAAGAGACGAATCAGCACGAACGGTTCCAGCGCGAGCAAACCCCCATGCCCAGCATTCCAGTCGATGTTCTCCGGGCCTTCGTCGCCGTCGTCGAGGCGCGCGGCTTCACCCGCGCAGCCGAAGAGTTGGGGCGCTCGCAGCCGACGATCAGCCTGCAGGTCAAGCGGCTCGAGGAGTTGGTCGAGGCGCCGCTGTTCGACAAGACCGCGCGCTTTGAACTGACGCCGGTCGGCGCCGTCTGCTTCGACTATGGCAAGCGTCTGCTTCGGCTGCACGACGACATGCTGGACGAGGCGTCGCGCTGCAAGGCGCCGGACGCAATGCTGCGGGTCGGCGTCGCAAGCGAGTTCGCCGCCCGCCTCGCCCCAAGCTCTCGGGCAGTTGCGCAGCGACCAGACGATCGGGGCGACTTTCCAGGTGGTCACCGATACGTCCCATTCCCTTGCGGCAGCCTTCAGACAGAATACGCTCGACATTGCGTTTGTGGTCGGGGCAGAGTCTGAAGCGCTCGCGGTCGCGCGCTGGCGCGCGCCGCTGGGCTGGTTCGGCGGCGCCGGCGCCCGCCTGACGAAGGCTCCGTTGCCGCTCGCGATCGCGCCGCAGGGGTCCGTCCTGCATGAGGCCGCGATCGAGGCTCTACGAACCCAAGGACGCAAGTTCGAGTTCGTGTGCGTAAGCGCGGACTTCGCCGTGCTGGCTGGCGCCGCTTCCGCAGGAACTCGGCGTCGCGCCGATGATCGAAGGGCTTGCGCCCGAATGGCTGAAGCCCAGCGTCGACCAGAGCCTTCCCGCTTTGCCTTCGGTGACGCTCTGTTTGCTTGCGCGCTCTCCAGCGCTCGAGGCGGCGGGCCGTCGCTGGCTGGGAGACGTCGTCGAGTCGTTGCAGGCGCTCTAACATCGCGTCGCGTTCCGATTCGCCGTCGCACTTTGTCACAATTCGTCACGCGGCGGCGCTGTGGGTTCGTGGCAGCCTTGACTGGGCTTTTCGAATCGATTTCGCGCGAGCGTCAGTCATGCGAGAGCACACTCAAACGCAAGTCGCCCGCCGCCGTCCGGTGCGGCGCGGCTCGCTTGGTGGATGATGACGCCGAGCTCGAGCTCCTCGCCGAGTTCATGCGCCATGACACGGTGGCATCGCTCGCGGGCGCGATCGCGGAACGTCTCGGCGACAACGTGCTCGACAAGGAACTGATCGTCGACGCCAATCTCGGCTGCGGGCCGCGGTCGGGGCTGACAGTCGCGCTCACAACTCTGCCGCCGGGGAATTAACCGAGACGCAGCCATTCGCCGCTAGCGTTTGCGCGGAATCGACGTCCATTCCGCCAATGACCACGACGACCGCCGCCTATCTCGCCGTTACGCAGAATCTGACGCGGTATCAGGCGATGACCGCCGCCGAGCCCGCGGTGAAAACCGCGACCGCCTATTACGAGGCGAACATCGGCAAGGTGACGTCCGTCGCGGAGCTTCGTCGGCAACTACCGACTGTTGTCCTACGCGCTCGACGCCTACGGGCTCGGCGACCAGATCAACGCCAAGGCGCTCATCACCCAGGTGCTGGAGGGCGGGGTCTCCAATCCAAAGAGCCTCGCCAACACTCTGAGCGATTCGCGCTGGAAGGCCTTCGCCGCGGCGTTCGATTTCGTCGGCAAGGGCGTGTCTTCCGTGTCTTCGACGAGCGCCGTCAAGACGACGACGGCGGATTATGTCGAACAGCAGCTCGAGAGCGATCAGGGCGCTCAGGACGTCGGCGTCCAGCTAGCGCTCTACTTCCAGCGCGTTGCGCCGACGGTTTCGAGCGAATACGGCATTCTCGCCGATCCGAACCTGCTCGAAGTGGCGCAGACGATTTTCGGCCTGTCGCCGGCGACCAGCGCGACCAACGTCGACGCGCAGGCCAAGGCGCTGTCGCACCTGATGCCGATCTCGGATCTGCAAGACCCGAAGAAGCTGCAGCAGCTCACCGAACGCTTCACAGCGATGTACGATCTGAGCTACGGGCCCGGCTCCGGCGCGACGACTTCGCTGACGGTGTCCTCGAGCAATTCGAGTTCGAGTCCGTCTGGCGCCGCGTCCGTTTTGGCGGACATCATCAATTCGAACGGCCAATCGATCGGCCGCGCGCTCAGCAAATTCACCGGAGCGTCGACCCCTATGTTTTCGGACGCGCTGATGTCGAGCCTGCAGAAGTTCACGCTCGGCGGCTGAAGCCGGTTCGTGGATAGGCGACCGCCCACGAAAGGTCCGCACAAGCGGCGCCCGCGAGGGTGCGGGTCTGCGATGCTCCGATCCAAGTTGCGAAAAGCGCCCCGCCGTCGGAACCCGACACGCTCTACGACCGCCGCCTGTCTGGCCTGGCGGCAAGGACGGCGCGAAGAGGCGATCGCGCGCCTCGACGAGGCTCTGCGGCGCCGGCCCGATTTCGCCGAGGCTCTCAGCATGGGCGGCTACATGCTGAGCGAGAGCGGCAAGCCCGAGGCGGCTTTGCGCTTCTATCGACGGGCGCTCAGCATCGACCCTTCGCTCAGCCGTCGCTCATGTCAATTTGGGCAAGCTGTTGTTTGAGAAGCGCCGCTTCGCAGAGGCGCTCGCGGCCTTCGAAACGGCGACCACGCTCGCGCCCGGCGACGCCGACGCCTGGTGCAGTCGCGCCGGCGTCTTGCGCGAACTCGGACGTCTCGAAGAGTCGCTCGAAGCCGCGCGACGGGCGCTCGCGCTCCGCCCGGACTTCGCCGAAGCCGCGATCAACCTCGGCAACGCGCTCATGAAACTCGACCGGATGGACGAGGCGCTCTGCGCCTATCGCCGCGCCAGCGCAGCGCGGCCTGACTTTTCCGCGGCTTTGTGCGGCGAAGCGCTGGCGCTGCGCAATCTCGGGCGCTTCGACGAAGCGCTGGCGACGTTTGAGGCCGCTGAGGCGCTGGGAAGCCGCGAAGCGGTCGCGGGCAAAGGCTGCCTTCTGCTGACGCTCGGCGATTTCGAGCGAGGCTTCGAGGGATATGAGGCGCGCTGGCTTGAAGGCAAGTCGCTCGCCGAGGCGCTCGGGACTCGCTTTCCGACCTGGAGGGGGCCACCGCGGCCGGGAGAACGGGTCCTCGTTCTTAACGATCACGGGCTCGGCGACACGATCCAGTTCTTTCGCTATCTGCCGCTGATGGCGGCGGCGGGCGTGGAGATCACATTCGTCTGCCCGCCGAAATTGCACCGTCTCCTGACGTCCGGCGCCGCGGTCCGTTTTGTCGGCGCGCCACCCGCGCAGGAAAGATTCGACGCGCAGATCGCCATCAGCAGTCTGCCGCACGCATTTGGAACACGGCTCGACACAATCCCGGCCAATGTCCCTTACCTGTCGCCGGAAGCGCCGTTGCAAAGACTGTGGGCCGAGCGCATCGGCGCGGTCGGGTTCAAGATTGGCGTCGTCTGGCAGGGCAATCCGAACCCCGAGGCGGACCGCGCCCGCTCAATTCCGCTCGCGGCCCTGGCGCCGCTCGCCGATATCGCCGGCGTGCAGGCTTATCTCGCTGCAGAAGGGGTACGGCGAGGAGCAACTCGCCGAACTGCCGCCGGCCATGCGGGTCGAGACGCTCGGTCCCGACTTCGACTTCGGGCTCCGACGCCTTCGTCGATACCGCGGCGGCGATGACGCAGTGCGATCTCATCGTCACCTGCGACACGTCGATCGCCCATCTCGCCGGGGCTCTGGCGCGCCCGGTTTGGGTCGCTCTGAAGAGCGACGCCGAGTGGCGATGGCTTAGAGAGCGCGACGACTCCCCCTGGTACCCGACGATGCGTCTCTTCCGCCAGTCGCAGCGCGGCGTGTGGCGCGACGTGGTCGACGCGATGGCGCGCGAACTCCCGGGAACGCTTGGCCCGCGGGCCTCGCCGCGGATGATCGTGACCCCATGTTCGATCGGCGAACTGATCGACAAAATCACAATCCTTCGAATTAAGACGCAGCGCATTGACGACGCAAGCCAAGCTTCGCAACGTCCGCCGCGAATTGGCCCTGCTCGAGGACCTGGCCGTCAACGAGGGGCTCGTCGGCCCCGCCGTCGAATCGTTGACCGACGCTCTCGCCGCGGTGAATGCACGGCTCTGGGATATCGAAGACGAAATCCGGATCTGCGAGCGGAAAGGCGACTTCGGGCCACGATTCGTCTCGCTTGCGCGATCGGTCTACGCCGCCAACGACGAGCGCGCGGGCCTAAAACGCGCCATCAATAGGGTGTTTGTTTCGGCGCTCATCGAGGAAAAGAGCTACGCCTAAGCACGCTCAGTCGAGAATGCCATAGTAGCGTTCCCGTAGCGCGTAGCGATCCCATGGCTTGAGCGCGGTCGCCGCCGCGCGTTCGTGCAGTCGGACACCGATGACGAGTCCCTGGCGCCAGACGACCCTCGCGCCTCGCACTTCGCCCGTTTCGTCGATATGCACCGACATGCGCCGCGGCAATCGAATGTTGCGCGCCAGCGCGAGCCTGAGGCCGTGAAGGGATCGGTCGCAAATCCGGCATTCGCAAATGAAACGATATGCGGCGTCGAGCAACTTTGCTGATCGCATGCGCATTTGCTCGCGCGAGGACGCGCGCTGTTCGCCGTGCCGGTTCTGTCTCGGCTTCCCATCCGGAGCCACGATCCAATAGGCGACCTCGCCGCGCTCGGCGAGGACAGCGCCAAGTTTCCGAGCTGCGTCTGGGCTGCGTGTTCGACAGTCCTCTCGCCTGATCCCCTCGAGGATCGGGCTCGACGGCTCGCTCGCGCGCGAGAGCCGACCGGACGGCGTCCGTTTAGCATAGCGTTAACCATTTCCAAGATACATATAAACATGTGCTTCGCAAATTGTGCTGTCGAGTTCGACCGGCATCATCCTTTGCTGCAGGCGTCGTGGGGTCAAGACAGACGCGCCAATCTGACAAATAGAACACTGAACGTTTCGCGTTCGCATTGAGCGTAATAAAGTGCATTTCCTAGCGTATAGTTGTTCATAATTGCCATCGTTAACAACTATTAGTACCAGCGTTCGTGTAAACGGCGGGTCACGACAATCCATGCTATTCTTGGAGCGGAAGTATGTACATCATTATCGACGATCGCGATATCGTGGCGGGAGGCTACGCGACCGGCTTTGATCGCGAAGGCGTCTCGTCCGCCGGCATCGAAGCGACGGAGTTTCGCGAATGGATCGGCAAGATCAGCGACGCGGACATGCATGCGGTCGAGGCCTTCGTGATCGGAGATTGCGGCGAACGCGAAGCGCTGTCGCGAATGATCAGGGAACGGTCGAACGCGCCGGTTCTCTGCCTCAACGAGCGCCATTCGCTCGACGACACGCTCGGCCTCTTTGCCGCCGGAGTCGACGACGTCGTGCGCAAGCCCGTGCATGTGCGCGAGATTCTGGCGCGAGTCGGAGCGATCAACCGCCGCGTCTTTGGCCAGAAGGGACAGGTGACCGTCGGCGAACTGCGGGTCTATTTCGACGGCCGCGAGCCCGAAGCGAACGGCGAGCCCTTCCCGCTTCCCCGCCGTGAGCGGCGCATCCTCGAATTCCTGCTGCGTTGCCGGGGCCGGCGGGTTAGCAAGACGCAGATCTTCAATGCTGTCTACGGGCTCTTCGACGAAAACGTCGACGAAAACGTGATCGAGAGCCACATCAGCAAGCTGCGCAAGAAGCTGAAGCATCGGCTGGGATTCGATCCGATCGATTCGAAGCGCTTCCTTGGTTATTGCATCGAGAAATAGCCTTCTCGACATAGCGCGCCGGCCCAAACGAGAGCAGTCCGGCGTCGCGATACTTTTCTGTGACACGAGGAATGGGTTTCCCCGCGCGCCTTTGGGGAGTGCTTAACCGGGGGCAGGGAAAGCGGCGCGCGGGGAATTCGGTTTAGCCGAAGAGCTTCAGGATCAGCGCTGCGTTCTGGTTGGCGACCGACAGCGACTGAATGCCGAGCTGTTCCTGCGTCTGCAAGCGCCTGCAGCCGGGTCGACGCCTGGTTCATGTCGGCGTCTACCAGGCCGGCGACGCCGTTGGCGTAGTTGGTGGTCAGCTGCAGAGTTGAAGGTCGTCGCCGCGGTCATCCGATCCTGCGTCGCGCCGATCTGCGCGGCGTAGTTGGTGACGGCGGCGATCGCCTGGTTGACCGCGGCAAGCCTGCTGTTCGCCTGAGCTCGCGCCGGTGATGCTGAAGTTGGTCAGATCGTTGCCGTTCTGCACGAGAAGGTTTTGCGAGCCCGGCGTGGTGACCGTCGTCGTCACCGCATAGGACGCGGCGGTCGGCGAACGTCGGCGTTCCGCCTTGCGCGATGGAATTGCCGTTGGCGTCGAGAGCCGTGTACGTCGTCGTCGTCGCCGTGCCGTCCAAAGCCAATGACTGGACGGTAAAGGCCTGATTGGTCGTGTCCTCGTAGATCGCAGCCTGGCCATAAGTCGCTGTGATCGTGCCGGCGGTAACAGCTGTCGTGTCTGCGGTGTCGGCGGCCCACTGAGTTTGCAGCTGAGCCATCGTCGCCGCGTCGGTGACTGTCGACTGGCTTGTCGTGGACGTTGAACCGCCGGAAGTCGCCAAGCCGTAGAGCGCCGAGGCGGTGAAGGCGATCGTGTTCATCGTCCCGCCGGTCGCGCTGGCGTTGTAGCCGGAGACGAAGCTGAGTGCGGTCTGGCTGCCGTTGAGGATGTTCAAGCCGTTGAACGAGGCGCTGTTGACGGCGTCGGTGAGCTGTTTGCCGAGCGAGGCGAGCGAGGTGTTGATGTCGCCGATCTTGGCGCCGGGATTCTGCGCCTGCGTCAGCGCCGTCGCCATCGAGTTGAGCGTCGTGATGACGGAGTTGATCGCGGACGATTGGCGGTCGCCAGGACCGACTGCCCTTCGGACAGGGCGCTGTTGGACGCCGTCACGATGCCGCTGTCGGTGTTGAGCTGCGTGGCGATCGACCAGTAGGACGAATTGTCCGCGGCGCTGGCGACGCTGAGGCCGGTCGAGACCTGGTTCTGGACCGTCGCAAGCGACTGCTGGGTCATCTGCAGCGCCTGCAAGGCGCTGAGCGCGGCGGAGTTGTTGAGGATTGAACTCATACGGAGGTGCTCCTGTCGGAAATGGTCACGGAGGATTGGGTGACATTTCGGATTCGCACCGAGACGACGGAGTGGCTGCATGCCCTAGGCTTGTCTTCGAAAGCCTAACCGTCGTGTTGGCCCGGCGCCGCGCTTTTTCGGCCTTCGGCGTCTCCAGGCAAGAGGACCTTACGACGAACCCGCTAATGGCGGGTTAATCGCGCCCGGCAGTCCCGATCCGAACGGTCGAGCGCAATCCCGGCGCAAGCTCCAGTCGTGACCATGCGGATGCAATCCTCACGGACTCGAGAGTGGCGGCGAACCTTTTGGCGCAGGCGGAACGCCTCTGGACGAACCTGCAAGGGTTGGGCGTCCGCCGTCTCGCTGCGCTCGCGCTGATCGGGGCCGCCGTGTTCGCGGTGACCGGGCTCGCCGGCTACTACCTCAGCCGCCCGTCCATGGAGACGCTCTATTCCGGGCTCGATCGCGACGACATCGCCGCCATCGGCGCGGCGCTGCGCGAGGCGGGCGTGCCGTTCGACGTCAACGCGGAAAGCACAGTCGTCCTGACCCCCGCGGGACAGGCGGCGACTGCGCGCATGATTCTCGCCGAAAAGGGGCTGCCGCGCAGCGGCGCTGTCGGCAACGAACTCTTCGACAAGCTCGGCTCCCTCGGCCTCACGTCCTTCATGCAGGACGTCACCCGTCTCAGGGCGCTGGAGGGGGAACTGGCGCGAACCATCCAGATGATGCGGACCGTCAAGGCGGCGCGAGTGCATATCGTGCTTGCCGACGAGGGGTCCTTTCGTCGCGAGCGCGAGCCCCCATCGGCTTCGGTGGTGATCCGATCCGACGGCGGGGACGACCGCGCGACCGGTCAGGCGATCCGCCATCTCGTCGCGTCTGCCGTTCCCGGCATGAAGATCGACGACGTGACGGTCCTCAACGTCGACGGCCGCCTTCTCGCCTCGGGCACGGATTCAATCGAGAAGTCCCCCGACAACCTCCTCTCGCTCGAAAAGGAGGTGTCGCAGGAAATCCGCGAGGGCGTGGCGCGCACGCTGACGCCTTACCTCAGCGCACGCAATTTCCAGATCTCAGTCGCCGCGCGGCTCAACGCCGACCGGACTCAGACCAGTGAGACGATCTACAACCCGGACAGCCGCGTGGAACGGTCGGTGCGGGTGACCAAGGAGCAGCAGAGCTCTCAGAACGCGGCGGGGACGCAGGCCGCCGGCGTCGAGGCCAATCTCCCGAAGCAGACCGGCGCGGGTTCCGAGTCCAAGCAGTCGAACGACCAGACGCAAAAGCGTGAGGAGCTGACGAACTACGAGGTGTCGTCGAAATCCATCCAGACGACCAGCGCCGGATTCCTGATCCAGAACCTTTCCGTCGCGGTTCTCATCAATCGCGCCGCCCTGACCGCCTCTCTCGGCGACAAGGCGGGACCCGAGGCCGTCGCGGCTCAAATCAAGGAGATCGAGCAGCTCGTCGCCTCGGCCGCGGGGCTCGACAAGCAGCGCGGCGACGTCATCAAGATTTCCGTGGTCGATTTCGTCGAACTCGAGCCGGGATCTCGAACCGGCGCCGGGTCCCTCGATCCTCGAGATCCTCGCGCGACAGACCGGTTCGATGATCAATGCCGGAGCGGTCGTGCTGGTCGCCGCAATGGTCGTCTGGTTTGGCGTGAGGCCCGGCCTGAGGATGCTGCTCCCGCCGCCCGCGGTTGCGGGCGCAGCGGCGTCTGGCGCCTCAGCCACTGGGACGCCAGCGCTCGGGGCGCCCGACCCCAGCCAGAACTTTCTTATCGAATCCGACGACGGCCGCGACGCGTTCCTCGAGGCGCTGCTGGCGCGCCGGGACAATGGGCCGGAGCGCAAACTGCACAAGCTCGTCGAGTTCGATGAGAACCAGGCCGCCGCAATTCTCAAGCAGTGGATTCGTCAGGGAGCGAACGGATGAAACCCGTACCGATCGCGGATTATCTCGATCACATCGGCCGCGCGCCTGGCGAGACGCCGTCGCCGCGTCGCGAGACCTCGCCGTTTCGACCGCGCAGTTTGCAGAGCTTGCAGAACCTCGAGCCGAAGCCGGCGCAAACTTCGGAGCGCACCCCGAAAGTCGCCGCCGTCGTCAACCCCCAGGCGGAGGCGCGGGACCTGCGCCCGCTCCTTCGCAAGCCCGTTCCGGTTGAACCCTCCGCGAGGGACTCCGTGGTCGCGCGCGATGCGGCCAAGGCCGAAGACATGGCGCTTCGGCTCGCCGAGGCGCACGCGCGCGGACGCGAGGAAGGCATTCTCGAAGGGCGGGCCGAGGCCGAAGAGCGGCGCGCGGCCGAGCGCGCTGCAGCGCTTGAACAAGCGGTGATGGAGCGCCTCGAGTTCCAGCTCAACGAATATGCCCAGCTCGAATCGGCGATTCGGTCGGGGTTCGCTCAGGTCCAGGAGAATGTCGGCGCTGCGGTCGCGCGAATTCTGTCGCCCTTTCTGGTCAAGCAGGTGGTCAAGTCTGTCGCAGACGAGCTTTGCAAGTCCATTGGCCGCCTTTGCGCCAGCGGCTCGCCGGGGTTGATCACCATTCGAGGGCCCGAGCGCGTGCTGAGCCTGCTGCGCGAACGGATCGCCGCACTGCCGGCCGAAGTCGATTACGTCGAAAACGACAGCGTCGAGGCGGTCGTCGAAGCCAACGCCACGCAAATTACCACCGAACTTCAACCCTGGACCGACTTGCTCGCGTCGCTCGACGCCTGAGCGGAACCGATGAGCGCGCATCCCGAAATCGTCATCATCAAGCGCCGAAGCGCCCTCGAGGACGAACATCACGGCGGCGCCTGGAAGATCGCCTTTGCGGATTTCATGACCGCGATGATGGCATTCTTTCTCGTCTTGTGGATCATCAGCGCCACCGACAAGAACACGAAGACCCTCATCGCCCGCTATTTCAACCCGGTGAAAGTCGAAGAACCGGCGAAAGCCCAGAAAGGCATTCACGGCGCCCCTGAGCAGGACACGGATGCCCCCGGCTCGGACTCGGGAGCCCCCAACGCGCAAAAGCCGCGCTCCGATCAAGGCGAAACCGCAAGCGGATCGGTGCGGGAAAGCTCCGTCAGTCCGTTGACGGACGCCAAGGGCAAGCATTTGGCGAAGCAGGAGCCGAAGACTCCTCCCGACCCCGCCAAGCCAAACCCGACCATGTCGGAAGACGAGCTCTTCAGCGATCCGCGCGCCAGTCTCGACAAGATTGCAGGCGCTCCCCCGCCGGGACCGCGGATCGACCCGACCGCGGCGTTGAAGGGCTATGGCGACGTGGGTCCAAGCGCTGACGAAGCGCTTCGCGATCCGTTCCGTCCGCTCGGCAGCGACAAGGCGATCAACGTGGTGAGCTCGGATCCCGGCGCGCCGCCGGCGCCAGGGGCAGCCGGCAAGGAAGCGAAACCGGAGGCCGAGGCGTCGCAGGTTTCGGCTGCTGCGGCATCCTCTCCCGGCCCGGCAAAGGCCGAGACGAGCTTGTCCGCCGAGTCGGCCCCGGAGCCGATGAAGACGGAACCGCCTCCGGCGGCGTCGGAGGCAAAAGCCTCGGAGCCCGCAAAGGCGCGAGCCGACGCGGCGGCCGCTTTGCTCGCGGACGTCAAGAGGCGGCTCGGCCCGGAAAGCCAGTCGCTCCCCGGCCCCGAGCTCGAGGTTCAGGCGACCGACGAAGGCATCCTCATCAGCCTCACCGACCGCCAGAACTATTCGATGTTCCCCATCGGCTCGGCCGAGCCGCAGCCTCGGGTGGTGCGCATGATGGACGCGATCGCGATGAGCCTCGAGGCGATGGCCGGCGACATCGTCGTGCGCGGGCACACCGACGCCCACCCCTATCGATCGAAGACCTACGACAACTGGCGCCTGTCCTCGGCGCGCGCGCAAATGGCCTATTACATGCTCAACCGCGGCGGGATCGCAGAAAAGCGGTTCGAGCGGATCGAGGGCTTCGCCGACCATCGCCTCAAGGATCCGGCCCATCCGTTCGCGGCGGAAAACCGCCGCATCGAGATTCTGCTGCGCGAGGCCAAGCCATGAGGCCGCGGGCTCGCAATGCTCTCGTCTTCGCGGCGCTCTTTCTGGCCGGGCGGGCGAGCGCTCAGGTCGAGCCTGCCAAGATCTCCGACATGGCCGACGATCTGCAGCGGATCCAGATTCGGATGGCCCAGGGCGACAAGTCGGCCTACCCGGCGCAACTGAAGCAATTGAAGGCGATGGGCGCGGCGATCGCGGCCGCGAAGCCCGAGACCTGGCAGGACAGGCGGGAAGCCGACGCGCTCGTCATTTACGTCCTGAGCGGCGGGGCGCTCGCGGATGTCATGGCCCTCCTGAAGAGCGACGCGGTCCTCGAAGCGGACCGGACGCTGGCGCGCGGCGCGCTGGCCTACATCACGAGCCATGAGGCCGACGCGCTCGAACCTCTTAAGCGCGGTCGACATCAAAACGCTCGAACCGCGCCTCGCCGGCCAGGTCGCGTTCGCGCGGTCGGTGCTCGAGACGAAGCGCGACCCGAAGGCTGCGGCGTCGCTTCTCGACTGGGCGCGTCTGGTCGCGCCGGGAGGGCTGGTCGAGGAAGCGGCGCTCAGACGGGAGATCGCGCTCATCGCCGAGGCGCGGGACGCGCCGCGCGCGGCGATGCTGACCCGGCAATATGCGAGCCGCTTCGGCGCTTCGCTCTACGCCGCCGACTTTTTCCGCGAGCTCGCGCGCCTGATCGCGCGGTTCGGGCTGGCTGACGATCCGGCGAACTATCAGCTGCTGTCGGGCGCGGCGGCGAGCCTGCCGCCGGACGGCCGGCGCGATTTTCTCCTGACCCTCGCAAAGGCCGCGATCGTCAACGCGCGGTTCGACGCGGCCATCCGCGGCCGCGGCCGAAGCCCTGAAGGGCGCGTCCGCCGGACAGCGTCGACGAAGCCCGCGCGCGCCTCTATCTCGACGCCGGCCGTCTCCTCTCCGACGGATACGACGCCGCGCGCGCGGACCTGCAGGCGATCGCGGCCTCGAAACTCGACCGCTCCGACGCCGGGCTCCTGGCCTCGGTTCGAGGCGTCGCAGCTCAACTGCGGACGGCGCCGAGCGCGGGAGCGGTCGAGGCGCAGGGCGCTCAGCCCGGCGAAGGCGACAAGGCGAGCGGCCCGGCGCAGACGATCGGACTGGCCGAGGCGGCGCTCAAGCGCACCGAAAGCGAAGCCGGCGCAACCGAAGGGAGGTCGCCATGACCGCAATTGCGCCCGCGCCCGCGCATGCGCCGCCGCACTCGCGCATTCCGCCCATCCGGCGCACGCCACGCCGCCGGCTCCAGGACCATCTCGCCTTTTCGGCGGTGCTCGACTCCGCGCCAGGCGGCGAGGCGAAGGCGAGGCCGTCTCCCGGAGAGCGGGAAGCAGACGACGGCCGATCCGGCGCCGCGGGATCGTCCGCAAACGGCGCCGCTCATGCCCAATCCGTCGTTCTTCAGCGCCGCCCTGGCCTCGTCTCTGCCTGTCGCCGCGTCGGCGACGGCGGCGAGCGGCGCGCCGCAAGCCGAGCCCGGCGCGCCCGCGCTCGCGGCGCGCGCAACCGCGAGGACGCCGGACCCCGTCGCCATCTCCGCGTCTCGCGCCGCAACGCAACCGACCGCCGATGCGGCCGGGGCGAGGCTCGCCGGCGAACGGACGTTTCACACGATCGGCCCAGCCGTCAACGCCGCGGCGGCATCGACGCCGTCCGGCGCATCGACCGTTCGCCGGCGAACCGCCCTCGCCGACGAACGCGATTTCGGCGGCGCTCGAGGCGACCTCTCCGTCGCCAGGCCGCCGCAACCACGCCCTTCCGAAGTCGCCTCGCCGCGGCCTCCGGACAAGCCGCCGACGCCGCCCGGATCGAATGCGGCGCGCGCCGACTGGAGCCCGGCGATCCCATCCGGCCAGGCGCCTGCGGGCGCGGGCCGACCGAGGGGCGAGCGGCAGACCGACGTCCGCCGCTCCCGTCGCCCGTTCCGCGGCGCCCGCCGAGAAGACGGCTTCGAGGCCGGGCGCGAGCCGCGGCGCCGGGGGAGCCGACGCCGATTCCGGCGGGTCCGCCGGCCCTCTGTCGAATGGCGCGCCCAACGCGCCTCCGTCTTCGCCTTCGGCGCCGCCGCTCGCCGCCGCAGCGCCGCCGCAGACCGCCTTCGCAGACCCGAACCCGCGCGGCCCCGGCGCCGCCGGCGCAGCGCGCCGCGCGCCGCCGCGTCGGCGGCGGCGTCGCCTGCGCCCTCCGCGACCCCGGTCAGGGAGATCGACGTCGACCTCTCGCCGGGCGGGCTCGAGAATGTCTCGATGACGATGCGGCTCGCGGGCGACAGGCTGTCGCTCGTCATCCGCGCCGCGAGCTCCCAGACCACGGGCGCGATCGAAGGGGCGCGCGACGCGATCGCCGAACGGATGGCCGCGATCGGCCAGCCGCTCGGCTCTCTCATCATCCAGCAGACGGGTTCAGCCGATGGAACGAACGCGAGGGGCTCGCCCAGTGGAGAGGGCGAGGGAGGCGGGCCGCAAGGACGCGGCGGCGATCCGGCGATCCGCGCGGCGCTCGGCGCGGCTCTTCTGGCTACTAGCGGCGCTTGCGCCGAGGCCGGAACGCTCGCCTGCGAGCGGGAGATGACGCGGGCCTCCGCCGCGACCGGCGTGCCGCTCAACGTGCTCTATTCGGTGGGCCTGACCGAAACCGGCCGCCGCGGCGAGCTCGAGCCCTACGACATGAACGTCGACGGACGGGAGGTCCGCTCGCAAAACCTCGCCGAGGCGCTGGCTCGCTTCGCTGCGGCCAAGGCGCAAGGGGCGAAGCTCATCGACATCGGCTGCATGCAGATCAACGCCCGCTGGCACGGGAGCCATTTCGCCTCGCCGGGGGCGATGTTCGATCCCGTCCTCAACGTCGGCTATGCGGCGAACTTCCTCAAAGCCCTGAAGGCCGAGGCGGGCAACTGGACGCTGGCGGTCGCCCGCTACAACGCCGGCCCCGACAACCCGGCCGCCGAGCGGACCTATGTCTGCGCCGTCATCCGCAACATGGTCGCGAGCGGCTTCGGCCAATGGACCGCCAGCGCCCGGGCGCTCTGCCGATGGAAGCTGTCCGTCGAGCGAGCTTTTTCGAAAGTGTTAGGCCGACAGCCGCAGATTCTGCAACTTTTGAGCTCCCAAGGCTCGATTCCTCGCAACTTCGTACTCGCGGCGGCCAATCCTCGGCGACGGCTCGCCCATCGTGACGAGGAGGGGACGGAATTGGCCGCCGCCGTTCGCGGACGCAAGCGGGCGCACCGCTTGCAATTTGCTGCAAAAGCTTGCCGAAAGCTGCATTTCGCCGGCCTTTGAGACCTCAGAAAGCTGCAAAAAATTGCAAAATATTGCAATTCCTGACCGAGAAACAGCGACTTATCAAAGCCTTACAGGCCGATGCGGCGAAAAAAGCAACTGCCTTTGAGGCTCATCAAGAGCGGCGCGACCGACTTGACGTCGCCGCCCGCCACCGCCTCGGACGCAGCTTTCAGCGGCGCGGCGAGCCGGGCGAACTGAAGGAGCGCATGCTTGGGCTGAGTTCGGTCCCTGCCACAGCAGAACCTCGTTGACGATTTCCCGACCCGTTCGATCTCAGCCGCTCATCAGGCCGGGCAGCCCTCGCGCAGCCGCGCGAAGATGCGCTTGCGCCGCAAGGCCCTGTCCTGCGCGTTGAGCCGCCGCCGGTGGGAGTTGGATTGATCGCCTGCTCCATGTCGCCCCACTCTCCGCCGCCGGTTATCGACGGTTCTCTGAAAAACAGAATAGCATTGATTTTGGAAAAAGGGAAGAAAATTGTCGCTTTTTTTTGGAGCACCGGCGGCTTTGGGCTGCGGCCCGTCAATGCCTCATGCGCGCAAGGTCAAAGCCCACCATTGAGTTGAGGAGCGCGATAAAATGCAATCCCGGTCGCGTCACCGCAATTCCCATGTCTTCGACGACGGGCCGCCGCCCACGGGGCCACGCTATTGCATGAACGGCGTCGCGCTCGCGTTCAAGCCGCAAACAGCCAGACGCTCCGGGCGACGCCATGGCCGAGGCCTCTCGTTTCCTGCAAGCCGGGCGCGGCGGCGGCCCGATCCGGACACGACCAAGGTCACCGCAAGGGGTCACTGCATGCCCTTGTCGGTCAGGGTGTTCAGGAACGCGACCAGAGCGTCGACGTCCCGATCGCTGAGGCGCGGCCGCTGGCCTGGCTTGCGGTCGTAGGGGACCTCTTCGGTGTTCGCGTTGTCCTTGTATGCGCCCGGGAGATCGTTGAGCTTGTCGACCTCGCCGGTCTTCAGCTTCGGGTACCAGCGCTTCGGATCGACGTCGCGCGTCGCATAGAAGGCGACAGCGTCGCGCAACGAAGCGAAGGCGCCGTTGTGATAATAGGGACCGGTGATCGCGACGTTGCGCAAGGTCGGGACCTTGAACTGCCCGCAAAGCGATTCGAGTTTGATCGCCTTGGGCAGGACCGCCTCGATTCCCGGACGCTTGCAGAGGCCGAGATCGAAAACCGTCGGATCGGCATTCGCCGGAATTGCCGGGTTTCGCGGCACGCCCAGCGCATCAAAGGTGAAGTCGGTGAAGATCCAGTCCGTCGGGTCCTTCGAGTCCGTCTTGCCAATGTGGCAGGCGATGCAGTTGCCCTTCCTGGGATTGGTGAAGAGTTCGAAGCCGCGCGCCTCGATCGGGGTCAGCTTCGCCTTTCCTTGCAAGTAGGCGTCAAACTTGGACGAGAACGGAGCGAAACGTTCGGAGGCCTCGTAGGCATAGAGCGCGCCCGTCAGCTTCGCCATCGTCTGCTTCGGGTCGGCGAAAGCGTCCGCGCCAAAAAGCGCGACGACCATGTCGGCATAAGGACCGGCCTTCACTTTGTCGACGACCGCCTCGATCGAGGGGTTGTTCATTTCGATCGGATTGAGAAGCGGCCCGGTCGCCTGCTCGGTGAGATCGGAGGCGCGCCCGTCCCAGAACTGTCCGCCCTTGGCTTCGAGAGTTCTCCTTTCCCTCGTCCTCGTCCTTGTAGAATCCGAACGCAGGGCTGTACGCCTTGTACATGATGGTTGGCGTCTTCCGAGTTCCGAGCTTGTCCGGCGTGCTCCCGGCTGCGATTGCCGCAACAGGCGAATGGTTGTTGCCCTGGAAAGCATGCTGCGGCGCGTGGCAGGACATGCAAGACATGCCCCGCGGCTCGGACAGGCTGGCGTCCTCGAAGATGCGCTTGCCGACCAACTGAATATCGGTCAGCGACTTTTCATCGTCGGAGCGAACAAAGGCGGCCGGAGGCGGCGTCTGCGCCCATGCTGAGCTCGCGAGAGCCGCGACGAAAGCCCAAAGACGAAGACTGTTTGCAATTCTGGACGACATCGGAGCGTTCCGGGCGGGCCGTTGATGACGCGCCCTCTCGCCGGGCTATCGACCCGCCCGCCAATGTCGTCAATACGACGCCGGACAGTTTGGAATGCTTTCAATTTGGAATGATTTCAAAGTGATGCGAGGTCACGACGGCGAGTTTGTCGCCGGGCTCACGAGGGAAATCGGGGTCCGGCGACAAGCGCCCCACGATCGCCGTGTAACAAGAGGCCCGCGGCGGACGAAGACAACGGCGAACCGGAGGTCAGGCATGATCCATCGTCGTCAATTCCTCGGGTCCCTGTCTTTGGCCGCGCTGGCGTCGACGGTCGCAGGTCAGTCCAGAGCCGCGCCGGCGTTCGAGGTCGTCCATAGCGATTCCGAATGGCGCAAGCTCTTGAGCACCGAGCAATTCGCCGTGCTGCGCCAGGCGGGCACAGAGCGGCCGTTCACCAGCCCGCTCCTCGAGGAGCATCGCAAGGGTGTCTTCGCCTGTGCCGGCTGCGGGCGCGACCTCTTCGACTCCGGGACCAAGTTCGACAGCGGCACGGGTTGGCCGAGCTTCTGGAAGCCGCTGTCCGACGCCGTGATCGAAACCGAGGACCGCAGCTTCTTCATGGCGCGCACCGCGGTCTCGTGCAGCCGCTGCGGCGGGCATCTCGGCCACGTCTTCGACGACGGGCCGCCGCCCACAGGTCTGCGCTATTGCATGAACGGCGTCGCGCTCGCGTTCAAGCCGCAAACAGCCTGAAGTGATCGTCACCGGAAGGCTTTCAGCTCAGGCTTGTCGGAAACCGTGAACGGTCATAGGTTTCGCTGCAGCCGGCCTCCATCCCGCGGATGCCGGATAATGTCGCTTGGCAGCGAGTTGGAGACGGGTGTTGCCCCGGACGGAGCGATGCATGGCTAGACGCCGCTTGTGCGTCGTCCGCTCCGCAAGGGCGTTTGCGTTGGGGTTTTCGCTCATCGCTGGCGCGGCTTTCGCGGACGACGCCTCGGATATGCTCAATGAGGCGCTGAAGGCGGCGAAGTCTCTGGATGCGGGCGGCGGCGCCGCGCCCAGGCCCGCGGCGGAAACGGGCGCGCCGCTGAGCCCGCGCGCCGACAATGCGGCGCCGGCGCCTGTGCCTTCCGACGCCGAGGAGGTCGAATACGACGCCGCCGAGGGCGCGCTCGACTTCAAGTCGCCGTCAAGCGTCAACAAGGTCGCCGACTTCTATCGCAGCGCCATGAAGGATCAGGGCTGGGCGGTCCATCCGACGCCGATCGCCAAGGACAATTTTGTCGTGCTCGACTTCACCAAGGGCGCGGCTCGGATCGAACTCACGCTCATGCGCATGGACGACCGGTCGGAAGCGAGCCTCAAGGGCGACGGGCTCAAGGGGGCGGTCGCGGCCGGCGAGGCGTCGGCCGCGGCTGCCGCTCCCGACGCAGCGCTAACCGTCGAGGAGGTCGGTGGTCTGCCGGTCCCGGCCCCGCACAGCCTGTCGGGCTCGGAGTCCTCGCTCTTCCGGTCGGGCGTCAACGCCCAGACCCCGGCGAGCGTCGCCGGCGTCGTCGCCTTCTACCGCCGCGAGCTTGGCGCCCGCGGCTGGACGGAGCACGCCGACAAGGCCGCCGTGCGCGCCGACGGAGCGGAACTCGCCTTCGACTCGCCGGGCGGTCCGGCCGTCCTGAAGCTCGGCCGCGAGGGTTCGGACACGACCGTCGTGCTCAGCGTCCGCGACAGGGCCTCGGCGATAAAGTCGCCGCTCTGGCCGAAGGCCGGGCAGATCAAGGTCGCGTTTGGCAACATCACCGCCAAGGCGGCGGAGGTCTCGGTCGCCGGCAAGAAGATCAAGGTCGCCGCCGGCGCGGGCGGCAAGGCGCCGGACGGGCCGACCCTCGACCTGCCGCCCGGCAAGTACGATTTCACCCTCAAGTCCGGCGGCCGCGAGTTCGATCGACGCCGGGCCGGAGGAGATCTGGGTGATGATGGTCGGCCCCGGCGGCCTGCTCGCCGTCCAGGCCTACTGATCAGGGCCGCCGCGCTCGGCTGAGCGCGGTTTGCGAATGCCGGGTCGACAAAACGGGGGGCCTGACTTGCGAGCGATCCTTCTCATCGCCTTTTTTTTCGCGTCGGCTGCGGCGCAGGCGCAGGACATCGCCGCCGGCGAGACAGCCTTCAAGATGTGCCGACCATGTCACGAGGTCGGCCCTGGCGCGAGGGCGACGCTCGGTCCGCCCCTCAACGGCCTGTTCGGCCGCAAGGCGGGGTCGCTCGGCGGCTTCTCGTATTCGGGTGCGATGAGGAGTTCAAACATCATCTGGGACGAGGCGAACTTCATCGGCTTTATGGCGAATCCGCGGGCTTTGATCCCCGGCACGTCCCAGAGCTTCGCCGGACTCGATGACCTGGAGAAAATCCAAAACCTCGCCGCCTATCTGAAGCAGTTCGACGCGAGCGGAAAAATCGCCGCTGCGCCAGCCGCTCCGGCCGCCGCAGCGGCGCCGGCCGAGAGCGCTCAGTCCAAGGTCGATCCGGCGACGCTACGATGCATCCGCAGCTTCGGCGGCAAGGACCATAGTCAGGCTTGCAAGGCCGGCGGGGGCGATCTCCTGCAGGCGATCGGCGCCCTCGTTGGCGGCCGGCCCAGCGAGGGCTACGGGTGGTTCGACGGCGCGGCGCTGATCGGCCGCGGCGAGTTTGAAGGCTATCGCTATGTCCGCCGCCTGCGCGCTTCCGCCACGGACCCGTGTCGGTTCGAGGAAAGCATCGTGGCGCAAGGCGAAGGACGGCCTTTGGCCGAGCTGGTTGAGTTGAGTTACGATTTCCGGGCCGTCACCGGCGTCCGCTACCGCATGAAGGATGGCGACTTTATCGACGGCGTCGGCGTGAAACCCGACGATCCGGACGTCACGCAAATCGCCATCGAAGGTCCGGGCGTCCTGTGCCGCGAGATGATCGGGATTGATTCGAAGAGCCGCGACAAGCGCTCATGCGAGGGCGGAATGCTCATCAACGCTCCCGGAGCGGAGAACAAGGCGGTTGCAATTCCCGCGCTGGAGATCGTGCGCAGCGCGTGCGGCTGGCGGAAATAGCCTCGGTCAGGTGACCCCACGCCATCGGCGCCATGACCCGGCGCCGGTTCCCCGCCATTTGGCTATTCTGGCCGCATGTTGACCGGTTCGGACATCAATCGCCGCCGATGAGAACTCCGGTCAAACGGAGCCGCGCCGCCGAGAAAATGGCGCGCTTTCGCCGAGACGAACGGGCAATGCTCGCGGGCGGCACTCGACGCGAAAGCGCTTCACCAGCACGGGTTCGCCGTCGAGGTTGATGTTGAGATCGTCCGCCGATTCGACCTCGATCCAGGGGCTTTGCGCCGTCGCCAGTTGAACGGGAATGGCCGCCGCGCCCTCCCTCACCAAACGGGAGAAAGCCTCCCCACGCGCCTTGCGGTCGAGTTCGGGCAGGATCGTCAGATCCAGGAGGCCGTCGTCGATGAGCGCGTTCGGGCAGAGCGGCACGCCGCCGCCGGCCTGCCGGCCGTTGCCGGGCAAGAGCGGGCCGCGCGGCGCTCGCCGCTTAGTTCTCACGGCGCTGGCCTCATGCGGGCGGCGGGCGGACTTCTCGCGGACGCGCTCTATTGCGGCGCCGCGCGAGGGCTCGACGCTGTTCAGGTTTCGCCCTCCCCAAATTTGTCTATTGGCGTCCTCCCGGTTCGTCAGCAAACTGGCGACCGGCAGCTTACGTATCGTTGGCGCTCGGCCCCCTCGGGCGAAAGCGGGTTTTTGATCGCGTTCCGACAATACGTGGCCGGCCGTCGCTTGCTGATCCAGGCGACGGCCGGCGCAATCTCCCGGTGACCGGACCCTCAGTCTCAAGACGCGAAGGCGGAGATGGTCTGTCCCGCCGCCGCGCGTCCCTCATCCGGCCGGCTTCGCCGGCCACCTTCTCCCGTGAACGGGAGAAGGGTCTGCCGGTAAATCCTCATGGCCCGCCCGCCACGCGGCGCAGCGCCCCGACGAGATAGAGCGAGCCGGTGACCAGGAGCCACCCTTTCGCTTCGGCTGCGAGCTCGACGCCGCGCCGGAAGGCGCGCTCGGGCTCGGGCTCGACCATGCCCCTGAGGCCGAGCGAGGACGCGAGGGCGGCAAGCTCGGCGGCGGGCCGGCCACGGCTCGCGGAGGGCGCCTCGGTGCAGGACGACCGCCGACGCCCGGGCCTTGAGCTCGCTCAGGAAGCCCGCCGCATCCTTGTCGGAGGCGAGCGCGACGACGGCGACGCAGGGTCCGGCGAGATCGGGGAAACGCGCGAGATCGCGCAACACCGCGGCGAGATTGAAGGGAACATGCGCGCCGTCGAAGACGACGGGAAGGCGCGCTGCACCGAGGTCCATGTCGACCCGCTCCATCCGACCGACAAGGCGGGCGGCGGCGCGGGTCTTTGCATCGATCAGCGCCGCGCCGAGCGGGCGCCCGTCGCGTCCGAGGACGTTCTTTTTGCCGAGTTCGTCGAGGACGGCGCCTGCGACCGCGACGTTCGTCGCATCGATCGTCGCGGCCTTTCCGGCCCGGGCGAGGACCACCGGGGCGCCGAGCGCCCGCGCCCGCGCATGGAGCACCCGGCCCGCCTCGTCGCGGGGGCCGAGCGTCGTGACCAGGACGGCGCCGGGTTTCAAAATGCCGACCTTCTCGCCGGCGATCAGCGCTCTCGTCTTGCCGAGGATTTCGGTGTGCTCGAGCCCGATGTTGGTGACGACGGCGATTTCGCCGTTCACCACATTGGTCGAATCGAGCCGGCCGCCGAGGCCGACCTCGACGACCGCCCATTCCACCCCCGCGTCGCGAAAGATGAGGAAGGCGGCGGCGGTGAGGCAATCGAACCACGTCGCCTCAGCCGCCGCGGTTCCGGCGCCCCTCGCCGCCTCATAGGCGTCGAGCGCGCGCGTCAGCGCGCGCGCCAGAGCCGCCTCGCCGACGGCGCGGCCCTGAAGGCTCACGCGCTCGGTCACGCGTCTCGACATGGGGCGAGGCATAGCGCCCGACCCTGAAGCCGGCGCGCGCGAGCGCCGCTTCGATCAGCGCCGAGACCGAGCCCTTGCCTTTGGTGCCGCCGACATGAATTGAACGGAAGGCTTGTTGCGGACTCCCGAGCCGGGCCGCGAGATCGAGCATCGGCGCAAGCCCGACGCGCATGAACTTGCGCGGCCGACGCTCCCAGTCGGTCAGCGCGTCAAGCCGCGCCATCGCCTGCGTGAGCTCCCGATTCTCGGCCATCGCCGCCATGCTAGCGGACCAAGCGCGGCCGGGCGATAGCCGGATTACGGAGCGAGCGGCGGGATTCCAACGCGCCCGAGACGATCCAGTAGACGACGGTGACGCCGAAATAACGGACATTCCGCACCTGGGGATCCAGTAGGTCAAAAATCAACCCGAAACAGTCATTTGACTAAGGTCCGCTACCCGCGTCGGCCGCAACAGTAAAGAACGCTCAGTTACAACATGGGTTAGAACAACCAACTTGACGATCGTTTGTAATTATGACACTGTATGCGAACGGGTAGGTGGATCATCGTTGACGTTAATATTGACTGTGTTAACTCTAATATTCACTGTGTTAACGCGAATATTGACGGATAGGTCCGCCCTTCGAGGGCGCCGGGGGAGTTAGCGTAATGACCACAGGAGAGAAAGATGGGGAATCGATCCAAGACCGCGTTCATGGCGGGTGCGGCGATGCTTCTCGCCCTTCCCGGATACGCACAAAAGGTGTCGCCCAATACTGAGGACCCGCCCAACTTGGCGCCGCCGGCCGGCTGGATTCTCGACCTCGCGCCAGGCGTCATCAACTTCGGCACATATACGCAATACTCAACGACCTTCGTCGCCACCGCCAGTTCGACAACCGTGACGTTCCTGTTCCGGAACGATCCCGGCTTTACCGCGTTCGACGACGCGTCCGTCTCCAACGGCGGTCCCAACCTCCTCACCAATCCCGGCTTCGAGTCGGGCCTGGCGGGCTGGAATTTTCTCAACTTCTACGGCGCCGGCTTTGCGGGAGTTGTTTCGACCAACTCGCCCGCGGGCGGCAGCAATTGCGGCGCTTCCAGCCTGACAGCCAATAGCGGCAGCAATTTCTGGTGTGACGGCGCAACGCAGGCCTATGACGCACTCGATCAGGTGCTCGCGACAACGGCAGGAGACACGTATACGGTTTCGTTCTGGACGAACCAGGCAAACGTGACGGGCGGCGGACCGAACACCAATTATCAGCAAATCAGCACAAACGGGCACAACAGCGGCGTCGATACTCTTGGAAACGGCGACGATATCCTGGTTTATGCATCGGCAAACGGTCCGCCCCCGCCGACTGTGCCGGAGTCGTCGACATGGGCGATGATGCTGCTCGGTTTCGCCGGCCTCGGCTTCGCGGGATATCGGGCTCGAAGGAGCAACGCTTTCGCGGGCTAAGCCAACCTCGAACGATCTCTAAAGGCCGCCTTCGGGCGGCCTTTCTTTTGAGGGCGGTATTCCAGACCGTGATCGAGATTCAAGTCGTCCTCGACCGATCGCGACCCAATTCACCTTCAGATAGTCATAGGTGACAGGGGAACCGAACTCGCCAACTTCCTAGGCGTCGTCTCGCCCACTTGCCGCCCTTGGTGCGGAGGCTCCCAGCTCCGTCATTCGGTCACAGCGGGAACACGGGAAATGGCATGAGTGTTATTGTCCTCCGATGAACAAAAGAGACCCTGCCCCAAGCAGCTGGCGCTGGCCGATCGCCTTAAGCCTGCTTCTGCTGGGCGTTGTTCTCGCGATCGCATTCGGGGCGGCGCTGGCGCATTTTCTGCTGCCGGGAGGCGCCGAAGTCGTCGGCGAAAGCCGGAACGTCGCGGCGGGGGTCATCTTTGCCGGCAGCTATCTCGCGCTGGCGATCGGACGCATTCCCGGCCTCAGCATCGACCGGGCGGGCATTGCTCTCGTTGGCGCCGGCCTGATGGTCGCGTCGGGCGCGCTGCCGCTTCAGGACGCCTACAAGGCGGTCGATCTCGAGACGATTGCGCTCCTGCTGGGCATGATGATCGTCGTCGCCAGTTTGCGATTGTCCGGCTTCTTCGCCTTCGCCACCGTCTGGGTCATGGCGCGCGCGCAGCGCTCGTGGATTCTGCTCATGGCGATAGTGGCCACCTCGGGCTTCTTTTCCGCCTTCCTTGTCAACGACGCGATCTGCATCGTGCTGACGCCGCTCGTGCTGGACCTGACGATCGCGCTCAAACGGCGTCCCGCGCCCTACTTGCTCGCGGTCGCGATGGCGTCGAATGTCGGGTCGACCGCGACGATCACAGGCAATCCGCAGAACATCATGATCGGCGGCTTTTCCCATATCCCTTACGCCGCGTTCGCGATGGCGCTCGCGCCGGTCGCGGCGATCGGGCTCGTGATCACCGCGGCCCTCATTGCGCTCGTCCATCGCGGCGAGTTCACCGGCGAGACGCGACTCGAGGCTCAGCAGCCCAGGGTGGTCGTCAATCGCGTCCTGGTGAGCCGGGCCGTGGCGGCGACCCTGGTCATGATCGCCTTGTTCTTCATTGGGGTCGTCCCGGCCAAGGCGGCGATCATCATCGGCGGCCTCCTGCTCTTGACCCGGCGGGTGAAGAGCCGGCGGGTCTATGCCGACATCGACTGGTCGCTGTTGTTGATGTTCGCGGGGCTCTTCATCATCGTGGCGGGCGCGCAACACGCGCTTCTGACCTCCGACGTCGTCGCCGCGGTCGGCCGGCTCCATCTCGATCAAATTCCAATCCTGACCGCCGTCACCGCCGTTTTGTCCAACCTGGTCAGCAACGTGCCGGCCGTGCTGATGCTGAAGCCGTTCGTCGCGGCCCTGCCGGACCACGGCAAGGCGTGGCTCACGATCGCGATGGCCTCGACGCTCGCCGGCAATTTCACCGTTCTGGGCTCGATCGCCAACCTCATCGTCGTGCAGCGGGCGGAGGCCTCGGGGGTGACGATCAGCTTTTGGGATTATTTCCGCGTCGGCGCGCCGCTGACCCTCATCACGCTGGCGCTCGGCACTCTGTGGCTGTCGCTGTGACGGCGCCAATCGGCGAGCGCCGACGGCGACAGCGCGAGGTGGGGGACATCGCTAGCGAGTTCAGGCATAGAGTTGTTTCCGTACGCGCCCCAGCGCAGATGGAAACCATGATCTCGCCATGAGCGACCCCGCGAGGCCCCGTATGAGGCGGCGCGATCTTCTTTCGCTGATCGGCGCCGCCGCCGGCGGCGCGGCGATGCACCAGGCGATGACGAGCCTCGGGTTCGCCGCCGAGTCGCCCTATCGCGGCCCGATCCGGCTCGATGGCGATCCCAAGGGCGCCTCCGTCGTCATTCTCGGGGCCGGGCTCGCCGGCATGACGGCCGCCTTCGAGCTCGGCCGCGCCGGATACAGGGTCGAGGTCCTCGAATACAATTCGCGGCCTGGCGGGCGAAACTGGACGATCCGCGGCGGCGATTCCTACACCGAGCTCGGCGGCGCAACGCAGCGCTGCGCGTTCGACGAGGGCCTCTACTTCAATCCGGGGCCCTGGCGCATCCCCTACCACCACCATGCGATCCTCGATTACTGCCGCAGGTTCGGCGTCGCGCTCGAGCCGTTCGTTCAGCTCAATCACAACGCCTATCTTCATGCGACGACGGCCTTCGGCGGCAGGCCGCAGCGGATCCGCGAGGTCAAGGCCGACTTTGACGGCGCGATCGCCGAGCTGCTGGCGAAGGCGACGCGCAAAGGCGCGCTCGACGAGGCGGTCACGACCGAGGATCAGGAGATCCTGCTCGAGGCCCTGCGCGCTCACGGCGGCCTCGACGACGACTTCCGCTATCGCGCCGGAGACGATTCCGCGGCGTTCCGCGGCTACGCCAGGGATCCCGGCGGCGGCCTCGGGGCGGAGCCGGCGAACGGCGAGCCGATCGGGCTGCACGATCTCCTGACCTCGCGCCTCTGGCGGGGCCTGCAGAACTTCGCCCTCTACGATTTCCAGACGACGATGTTCCAGCCCGTCGGCGGCATGGGAAGGATCGGCGAGGCCTTCGCTCGCCAGATTCCGAACGGAATCCGATACGGGGCCAAGGTGACGGCGATCCGACAGGACGACCGCGGCGTCGCCGTCGTGTTCGAGGATCTCACCCGCGGGGGAAGCGTCGGGGAGGCCAGCGCCGACTGGTGCGTCTGCACGTTGCCGCTCTCGATCCTGAGCCAGATCGACGTCAACGTCTCCGCGCCGATGAAGGCGGCGATCGACGCCGTCCCTTACGCGTCGGTGGTCAAGACCGGGCTGCAGTTCCGCCGCCGCTTCTGGGAGGAGGACGAGCAGATCTTCGGCGGCATTACCTACACCGACCTGCCGATCCGCCAGATCGCCTACCCGAGCTCGGGCCTCAACGCCGGGGGCAAGGGCGTGCTGCTCGGCGGCTACACCTGGGACGGGCCGAACGCCTACGAACTCACCGCCATGTCGCCGGCCGAGCGAATCGCTGTCGCGCTCGACTGCGGCGCCCAGATCCATCCGCAATATCGAAGCGAGTTCGAAACCGGCGTCTCGGTCGCCTGGCATCGCGCGCCGTTCACGCTCGGCTGCGCCGGCGAATGGACAGACGAGGCGCGCCGCGAGCACTATGACAATCTCTGTCAGATCGACGGCCGGATCGTGCTCGCCGGCGAGCACGCCTCCTATATCCCGGCCTGGCAGGAGGGCGCGATCCTGTCGGCGCTCGATGCGATCACGCGCCTGCACAAGCGGGTTCTCGCGATCTGATGCGACGGATCTCGCTGCGCCGCGGCCGCGACATGGGCCTTTCGATGCGAGACACGGTCTGCCGCGCCCTGGCGCTCTTTGCGTCGCTTGCGCCCTGCGCCTCGGCTTCGAGCGAGGGGTCTTCGCAGGCCCCCGCTTTCAGCCGCGGCCAGTCGTTCGACGAGCAGGGCGGCGCGGCGCTGTTCGCCGCCGTCTGCGCCGGCTGCCATCAGCCGGACGCAAGCGGGGCCAGCGGCGCCGGCGACTATCCGGCGCTTGGCGGGCAACAAGGACGTCGCCTCGACCGACTATCTGGAGACGGCTCCTGTTCAAGGGACAGAGGGGGATGCCGGCGGTCGGCCGGATGATGAGCGACCAGCAGGTCGCGGACGTGATCAACTACGTGCGCAGCCACTTCGGCAACGCCTATGGCGACGCGGTGTCGCCGGCGGATGTCGAGGCTGCGAGGCGGCGATCGCGCATTGGGCCCTGAGGCGGCGCGCCGTGCGGAGGTCTCCGACCCGTCCGCTTTCGCCGCTGCTCGCAGGCGCTATAAGGTCCGGCGGATCATCCCGTCGCCGCAGAGCGACGGTTCAGGAGTTTCATCCATGATCGCTGCGCTCGGGCGCGCCATGTTCGCCGTGCTGCTTCTGGCGGCCGGCGCGTCGGCGGAAGGCCTCAAGCTCCCGGACAACCTCACCGACCTCCGGTCTCCGCAGGGCGAAGCCTACCTGCTCGAGACGCATGCGCTCGAGGCCTATTTCCCGATCAGCGTCGTTTTCGAGACCCAGAGAACGCAATCCTATTGCGGCGTCGCCAGCATGGTCATGGCTCTGAACGCGCTTGGCGTCGCCGCCCCGGCCAGCCCGGAATACCAGCCATACGCAATCTTCACCCAGGACAACGTGCTCAACGAGAAGACGGACGCGATCCGGCCGCGCGAACTCCTGGCCCGACGCGGAATGACGCTCGACCAGCTCGGCCAGATCCTCAGCCTTTACCCGGTCGCGGTCGACGTGCGTCACGCGGCGCCGGGCGGGGCCGACGAGTTCCGCAAGCTTGCCGGCGAGGCGCTCGCCGGCAAGAACCATGTCGTGATCGTCAACTTTCTCCGCAAGGCGCTCGGCGAACAGATCGGCGGCCATATCTCGCCGCTCGGCGCCTATGACGAGAAATCCGACCGCTTTCTCATTCTGGACGTCGCCCGCTACAAATATCCGCCGGTGTGGGTGAAGACGGCGGATCTGTTCGAGGCGATGAACACGCCCGATCCCGACAACGACAACAAGACGCGCGGCTACGTTCTGATCTCGGGCGAGGCGGCCCCGGGCGACGCTCCGGCCCAGTGACCTATGTGCTTTCCGCCGCGGGCGAGCGCCGCCGCCTCCGGCCGCCCTCGTCGCTTGCCTCCCTTGGCGCCGGCAGATCGACCCGCTGGCTGAGGTTCGGGAACGCGTCCGTCTTGTTGGGGATCGCCATCGCGGCGACGAACAGATCCTGGAAGTTCGGCTCGATCGCGGTCTCGATCTTCTCGATCCGCCGGACGACGCTCTCGATTTCCGCGCGCGCCGCCAGAGTGAGCAGCGCGATGCGGGCGCCGGTGCCCGCCGCGTTGCCGGCGCTCGCCACTTTCGCAAGATCGCAGTCGGGGATGAGGCCGAGCGTCATCGCGTAGAGAGGATCGATATGCGTGCCGAAGGCGCCCGCGAGCGTGATGCGCTCGGGCGCGGCGCCGCCGCGGCGTTCGATCAGGAGCTTGGCGCCGGCATAGAGCGCGGCCTTGGCGAGCTGGATGGCGCGGACGTCCGTCTGGTAGATCAGGAGCCGCGGCGCGCCGTCGTTCAGCACATAGGCGAAGGTGCGCCCGACCGCCTCGATCCGCGGATTGCGCGCCGCCAGCGCGCCGTCGATCACGCCGTCCTGCGAGATGATCCCGGCGCAATACATCTCGGCGATCGCCTCGATGATCCCGGAGCCGCAGACGCCGGTGACGCCGGTGTTCGCGGTCGCTTCGGCGAAGCCCGGCTCGTCCGACCAGAGATCCGAGCCGATCACCTTGAAGCGCGGCTCGAGCGTCGTCCGGTCGATGCGCACGCGCTCGATCGCGCCGGGCGCGGCGCGCTGGCCGCAGGAAATCTGCGCCCCCTCGAAGGCCGGGCCCGTCGGCGAAGAGGCCGCGAGCAGCCGCTCGCGGTTGCCGAACACGATTTCCGCATTGGTGCCGACGTCGACCAGGAGGCGCAGCTCGTCGCCGAGATAGGGCGCCTCGGCCAGCACGACGCCGGCCGTGTCGGCGCCGACATGGCCGGCGATGCAGGGAAGCGCGTAGAGATAGGCGCCCGGCGCGATGTCGAGGCCGATGTCGCGCGCCCGCGTCTCATAGGCGCCGTCGATCGCGAGCGCGAAAGGCGCGCCGCCGAGCTCGGTCGGATCGAGGCCGAGCACGAGGTGATGCATGATCGGATTGCCGACCAGCGTGACCTCGAAAATCTCGCCGCGCGCGACGCCGGCCTCGGCCGCCGCCTCGCCGATCAGCGCGTTCATCGCCTCGCGCACGGCGCGCGTCAGCTCGGCGTCGCCGCCCGGATTCATCATCACATAGGAGACGCGGCTCATGAGATCCTCGCCGAAGCGGATCTGCGGGTTCATCGCGCCGACCGAGGCGACGACCGCGCCGCTGACGAGATCGCAGAGATGGACCGCGATGGTGGTCGAGCCGACGTCGATGGCGACGCCATAGGCGCGCTCGGCGAAGCCCGGCAGGATGGCGACGATGTCGCGGCCCTTGCGCAGCGCCACGGTTGCCGTCCAGCCGCCCTCGCGAAGGGTCTTCTGCAGGCCCGCGAGCGTCGCGAGATCGGCATGCGCGTCCGCGACGCCCCATTGTTCGGCGAGCGCATGCTGCAGGCGGCGAAAGTCGCTCGACGGGTCCTGCATGTCGGGCTCGCTGACTTCGACATAGTGCAGCCGCACGACCGGATCGATGTCGATCGGGTGCTCCTCGGCGCGCTTGCGCACGACCTGGCGGTGGACCTGGCTCTCCGGCGGCACGTCGACGACGAGCTCGCCGCAAATCTGAGCCTGGCAGCCGAGCCGCCGCCCCGGCGGAAGCGCGCCGCGCTTGTCGACATAGCGCTGCTCGACCTCGGTCCAGGGGCTCGCGTGAGCGGCCTTCGAGGAGATCGCGTGCTTGGCGAATTCGCCCTCGGCGACGTCGATCTGGCAGCGCCCGCAGATGCCGCGTCCGCCGCAGACCGAATCGAGATCGACGCCGAGCGCGCGCGCCGCGGCGAGCAGGCTCGTTCCTGTCGGGAACTCGCCCCGCTTGCCCGACGGCAGGAAGACGACGCGATGCGCGGTCAAGCGGCGGCCCTCAGGCCTTCGCCCGGCGGCGCCCTTCGCGCCGCCCGCCGGCCTCGCCTCCGGACGACGGCTCGCGATATTTGCGGATCCAGGCGCCGCAATTGGGATCATGGCCCATCACGACGTCGGCCCCGAGGATCGCCTGGATGTCTTCGGCATGCAGCGGATTCATGATCGCGGAGGTCAGGCCCGCGCCGATCATCATCGGCAGGAAGGCGGCGGCGAGGCCGCGACGGTTCGGCAGGCCGAAGGAGAAGTTGGAGGCGCCGCAGCTGGTGTTGACCTTGAGCTCGCCGTGCAGGCGGCGCAGGAGATGCATGAGGCGCGCGGCCGCGTCGTTGATCGCGCCGACCGGCATCACCAGCGGATCGACGACGACGTCCTCGCGCTTGATTCCGTGGTCCATCGCCCGCTCGACGATCTTCTTGGCGACCGCGTAGCGCACGTCCGGGTCCTCGGAAATGCCGGTCTCGTCGTTGGAGATCGCGATCACCGCGGCGCCGTATTTCTTGACCAGCGGCAACACGCGCTCGAGCCGCTCCTCTTCGCCGGTGACCGAATTGACGAGCGGCTTGCCCTTGTAGACCGCGAGCCCCGCCTCGAGCGCCTCGACGATGGATGAGTCGATCGACAGGGGGACGTCGACCGTCTCCTGCACGAGCTTGATGCATTCGGCGAGGATGCGCGGCTCGTCGGCGAGCGGAATGCCGGCGTTGACGTCGAGCATCTGCGCTCCCGCCTCGACCTGGGCCAGCGCCTCGGCGACGACGCGGCTGTAATCGCCCGCCATCATTTCCGCCGCGAGCATCTTGCGGCCGGTCGGGTTGATGCGCTCGCCGATCATCACGAAGCGGCGTTCGAAGCCGATGACGACTTCCTTTGTGGCGGAGGAGACGATGGTGTCGGTCATGGGGTCTGGATCCTGAAAGAATTACCGCCGCGGCTTGCCCTCACCCCAACCCTCTCCCGCAAGCGGAGAGGGCGCGCATCCGTGCTCCCATGGCCGTCGCGGACGGCGCTTCCGAACGCCATTGCGGAGAAGGTGGCGCGAGCGCCATGAGGGACGCGCCTTTCATCCGGTCTCCAAGCTCTCGACCGGCTGCATCTTCGGCACGAAGTCGCGCCGCCACGGCGCGCGGCCGCGCAGCACGCCGGACTCGCCGACGATCTCGGCGACCAACTGGCTCTGCCGGTAGGCCATCACATGGACGCCGGCGACGCCCGGCTCCTCGCGCAGGGCCTGGATCATCTCGACGCAGATGCGCTTGCCCTCGGCCTTCTGGTCGGCCGCGCCTTCGAGCCGCGCGATGACGGCATCGGGGATATGGACGCCCGCGACATTGGCGCGCATCCAGCGCGCGGTCCTGGCGGAGGCGAGCGGCCCGACGCCGACCAGAATGAAGCATCGCCTGTCGAGCCCCATGTCGCGCGCCTCGCCCATGAAGCGCTGGAGCAGCGGCAGGTCGAAGCAATATTGGGTCTGGACGAACTGGGCGCCGGCGGCGATCTTCTTGGCGAGCCGGGTCGCCCGGAAATCGTGAGGCGGCGCGAACGGGTTCTCGGCCGCGCCGATGAACACCCGCGGCGGCGTCGTCAGCTTGCGCCCCGACAGGAACCGGCTTTCGTCGCGCATCATCCGGATGACCGAGAGCAGCGAGATCGAGTCGAGATCGAACACCGGCTTGGCTTCGGGGTGGTCGCCGCATTGCACGCCGTCGCCGGTGAGGCAGAGCACGTTGCCGACGTCGAGCGCCGCGGCGCCCAGCACCGCGCCCTGGATGGCGATGCGGTTGTAGTCGCGGCAGGAGATCTGCAGCACCGGCGAATAGCCGATGCGGGTCAGGATCGCGCAGACGGCGACGCTCGACATGTGGCAATGCGCGCCCGAGCCGTCGGTGGCGTTGATGCCGTCGACCCAGCCCTCGAAGGCCTGCGCCGCCCGGCGCACGTCGTCGGCGTCGGCCGAGTCGGGCGGGCTCAGTTCGGCGGTGACGGCGAATTCGCCGCGCCGAAGCACGCGCTCGAGCCGCCCCCGCGACGAATGGCCCGGCAGTTCGACGAGCGGCGCGGACGGATCCGCGCCGATGTCGTGCGGGTGGGGCGCGAGCGACGTCATGCGCCTGCTTTCGCCCGTTCGCGCGCCAGGCGCAACCAGGTCGAGGCGCCCTTGCGGGCGTGGTTGACCGGCGGCAGGACCTCGGCGATGGCGCGCCCGTTCCGCATGGCGCGGCTGCCTTCGTAGGCCTTCACCCAGACGCAGGGCATCGTCGGGATAGACCTCGCAACTGCCGTCGGCCCGGACGCCGCCGCAGGGGCCGTTGCGCATCGCCTTCGGGCAGTTCATCGGGCAGGACATGCCGGTCTTCGACAGCACGCAGTCGCCGCACATCCGGCAGTCGAACAGGAATCCCTTGACGCCCGCCTCGAACGCCGCGGCCGGGCGTTCGAGGCGCGCGTAGCCGATCCAGGCGAAGAGCGGGCTCAACGCGACGAGGGTCGCCTCGAAGCGCGCATAGAGGCGCTCCATCAGCGCGGCGTGGCGGACGCTCCAGAGCCGCACGCGAGGCGAGCGGTCGGGCGGCGGCCGCTTGCCGCGCGGCTCGAACGCGGACGGAGCGAGCAGCGTCGTCACGAGGGGCTGTCGCGCCCGTTGTGCTTGGCGAGAAGCGCCAGCCGATGGGTGTCGTATTCGGCCTCGAGCCGGGCCGCGGCGGCGTCGGCTTCGGCCTCGAGATCGTCGCCGCAGGCGACAGGCGCGCTCTTGCGCCAGTCGGCGAGATAGTCGTCGGCGCTCTTGGCCCTCGCATGCATCGCGGCCGCGTCGATCGCCCGGATGAAGCGCTCGGAGAGTTCGCGCTTGGCGGCGGTTCGCCCGGATTTGACGATGACCTGGCTTGGAATGTCGCGCCAGTAGACGATGGTCAGGCTGGCCATGGCTCCCCTTTCTCTTCAGCCGGCTTCTCCTGCGCCGCTTCGCCGAGAAAGGCCTGAAGGCCGGCAAGTCCGGTGAACCGGCGCTCGAAGGCGAGGCCCAGACGGTCGGCGGCGGCCTTGGCCTTGGCCGTCGTCTCGGGATCGTCCACCTGCGCGAGATAGACGACGCGGCGGTAGGCGCCGAAATAGTCGTCGCGCAATTGCGGGAAACGGTCGAGGCCGAGCCCCTTGATGACCAGCGTGTCGAAATGCTGGGCGAGGAAATCGGTGAGATAGAACGTTCCGAGCTCCTCCTCGGCCAGCGCCGCGAACGTCTCCTCGCCGGCGTAGAAGGCGTAGCAATGCGCGCCCTCGATGCGCCTGACGCCCTCCTCGGCCAGGACCCGGTCGAGCGCGCCGCCGGTGCCGCAGTCGCCGTAGAGGCAGAGGATCTCGTCGTATGAGGCGCGATTGGCGCGGATTTTCGCCCGCATCGCTTCCGGAATGCGCTCGGGGCGATTGTGCAGGCTGGCGGGCAGGCAGGTGAGGTCGATCGCGTCGAGCTTCAGCGCGAGAACCTCGCGCGCCAGCGCCCCGCAGGCGATGACGAGCACTTTCCGCTGGCCGTCCCGGCGGCGCGGGACGGAGAGTTCGGCGTGGACGTCGTCGGCGGGCGCAAGGGTCATACGATGGCCTTAGGACGGAACGAAGCGCGCCTCAAGGAGCCTCTGTCGAGGCCCCCGTCAGACCCGTTCGCGGGCCTGCAACGAGCCCTGCCGGCGCGCGAGCAGGGTCCTGGCGGTTTCGACCGCGACCGCCGCGTCGCGGCAATAGGCGTCGGCGCCGATGGCGTCGGCGAAGGCCTCGTTGAGCGGCGCGCCGCCGACCAGCACGATGTGGTCGTTGCGCATGCCCTTTTCCTTCAGCGTGTCGATGACGACCTTCATATAGGGCATGGTCGTCGTCAGCAGCGCCGACATGCCGAGGATTTCCGGCTGATGCTTCTCGATCGCCTCGAGATATTTGTCGACGCTGTTGTTGATGCCGATGTCGAACACCTCGAAGCCGGCGCCCTCCATCATCATGCAGACGAGGTTCTTGCCGATGTCGTGGATGTCGCCCTTGACGGTGCCGATCACCATCTTGCCCATCTTCGGCGCGCCGGTCGCGGCGAGCAGCGGCCTCAGGATCGCCATGCCGGCCTTCATCGCATTGGCCGACATCAGCACTTCCGGCACGAACAGGATGCCGTCGCGGAAGTCGATGCCGACGATGCGCATGCCCTCGACCAGGGCCTTGGTCAGGACATCATAGGGAACCCAGCCGCGGTCGAGAAGAATTCTGACCCCCTGTTCGACCTCCTCCTTGAGGCCGTCATAGAGATCGTCATGCATCTGAGGGACGAGTTCGTCGTCGGAGAGGGTCGAGAGGTCGAGTTCGTCGTCGGCCATGAGGAGGTCCGTTTTGCGCCGCGGTGGAAATACACCATTGGCGCGGCGGGTTCCGGCCGAGAAGCATAATAAATCAGCGCCGCCCCAAGTTTTTGCGTTTCGACGGTCGTGTGATCGCTTTATCGCGATCAGGCCACAGAGGTTGCGCGAAGCGCTGGAGCGCGCAACTGCGGCTTGTCGTGCGTCGCGCGGCGCCGCATATCCGACGGAGCTCACCGAGCGCGATTCGGACCCAATCGTCACCGGAGGCCGGGTTCCGCCCTCGCTCAAGCGAATGATCGCGTCTCCGTCCGCAAGAGGCCGGCCATGCCGTCGAGAAACCTTCAGCGCCGACACGCCAAGGCGTTGCACCGGAAGAAGGCGTTGGAGGAAAGACGCCGGACCGAGGCGGCGGGCGCCAGCGGGTCGTTGGCCCTTAAGGTCCGCCGCGCGACGGCTGCGCCATTTCACGCCTGTTTCGTGCAGGACAGCCTGTTCGAGTCCGGTGTCGGGATGGTGATCCTGAGCCGCAAGACCGGCGCGCGCAGCTTCGTTGTGGGCGCCTTTCTGGTGGACGCCTTCTGTCTCGGCGTCAAGGACGCCATGTTCCGGGAAGTCGATGAAGGGGAGTTGGAAACGCTCCTCGACGGGATCGGGAGCACCGCTCGGCTCGCGCCGGGTCGAGCCTTCCTATGCGCGTAAACTGCTGCGTGATGCGGCCGCCTACGCGCAGTCGCTGGGACTGGCGCCGCACGCCGACCTACGCGGCGCTGGAGCCGCTGTTTGGCGACGTCTCTGCGGACGCCTGCGACGTCCAATTCCAGTTCGGACATCAAGGGAGGCCGCTTTATGTCCCCGGGCCGACCGAGTCTCCCACACAGATCAGGCGGCGTCTCGACCTCTTGCGCCGGCGGCTCGGCGACGGCGGATTTGACTTTGAAAGCGTTGAGGATCAGCTCGAGGTTCTCGAAGAACCGGACGACGGCTTCATCGACGTCGAGGACGATTACGACCCTGACGTGGCTCCTGATCCCGCGGAATGGCTTGCGCTCGACGAAGATGAGCGCATTCGGCAGGCGAAGGATTATCATCGGCGCGCCGGCGTTACGCTGCCGAATGAAAACGTCCACGCTGTCGCCCACGCCATCATCGAGAATCAGATCGCTTTGGGCGACGAGCTGCCGGTGCGGCGGGCGCTGGATCGTCTGACGGCCGACGGCTTCGATCGACACGAAGCGATCCACGCCCTGGCCTCGCTGCTTATGGAGCACATGAACGAAGCCTTGAAGGACCCGCGGGCGAAAGTCTCCCCGGCAGACGCCTACAGCGACGCCGTCGAGCGGATCACCGCGGAAAGCTGGCGTCGTCAGTGGGACGAGGACGACGACTGATCGGGCGTAGGATCCAAACGGTCCGTTAAACGCGCTCTCGAGCTCGCGCCCTTTGCCGTTCGGTCAGGCGAAGGTGCTGAGCCTCCTTCGATGCTCGGCGACCGGGATGAGCCCGCGCACCCGCTTCACCCGCGTCCGGATCGATCCGGGCCGAGACGATGCCGACGCCGTCCGAGGCCTTGGCGACCACATGGCCCCACGGGTCGGCGACGAGCGAATGGCCGTAGGTCTGGCGCTGCTCGTTGCCGACGGTGAAGGAGCCGGTCTGGGCGCTGGCGCAGACGTAAGTCTCGGTCTCGATCGCGCGGGCGCGCAGCAGCACTTCCCAGTGGTCCTTGCCGGTCTGCATGGTGAAGGCGGCGGGGAGCGCGATGATCTCGGCCCCCTTTTCCGCCAGCGCCTGGAAGAGGTCGGGAAAGCGCAGGTCGTAGCAGATCGAGCAGCCGACGGTGACGCCTTCGCAGTCGTAGGTGACGACCTTGTCGCCCGCCTTCACGGTCGCGCTTTCCTTGTAGGACGTCCCGTCCGGCGTGGTGATGTCGAAGAGATGGATCTTGCGGTAGCGGGCGATCTCCTCGCCCTCGCGGTTGAAGACGACCGAGGTGTTGTGGATGCGGTCCTCGCCGTCGATCTTTTCCATGATCGAGCCGGCGTGGACGAAGATGCGATGCTTGACCGCCTGTCGCTGAGCCATCGTATAGGCCGGGCCGCCGGGGAAGCGCTCGGCGTTCGTGAGCTTGTCCGCCTTGACGCCGCCGGCCCAGTCGAAATGCTCCGGCAGCAGCACCCAGTCCGGGCGCTCCTCCCGGACCGCGCGTTCGATCAGCGCCTCCGCCGCCGCGATATTGGCGGCCTTGTCGCTGATCGAATTCATCTGGATGATCGAGACTTTCATCGGAGCGCTCCGGCGGCGCGAAATGATCGGTTCCGGCGGTCTCGCGCATCCTGAGGAGCCCGCGAGAGCAATCGAGGCTGCGCGCGCAAGGCGTCAAGCGCCGTGAGCGAACGGCGGCGAAGGCCTTGAGCTGGTCGGCGAAGTGAAGCCGCGCGTCGCTCGGGATCGGTCACGGATCGTCACTCGCCCGTCGCGGGTCGACCTTCGTCTGCACCGCGGCGATGATGACCTCGGGCCGGTTGAACGTCCGCGCCTCGACGAAGACCAGCGAATGGCGCAGATGGAGCTGCGCCCGCACGCCGCCGAACCCGCCCTGCGAGGCGCTCTGGATCAGCGACCGGTTTCATGGCGAACGGCTGCTTCGGCACGCGGGAGAGCCAGTCGATCGCGTTCTTGAGCACGCCGGGCATCGAGTAATTGTACTCGGGCGTGACGATGATGAGGCCGTCGGCGGCGCGCGATCGCTTGCGCCATCGCGGTGACGGCCGGCGGAAAGCCCTGCTCCTGAACGTCATGGTTGTAGAGGGGAAAGTCGCCGACCGAACCCAAGCGGCGCGATCGAGACGCCGTCGGGCGCGAGCGCCGGCAGCGCGCGGGCGATGGCGGCGTTGAACGAGCCGCGGCGCAGGCTCCCGACCATGACGGCGAAGCGAAGCGGCGTCTCTTGAGCCATGGGACCTCCGGACACATTGGGGATCGGGCGGCGCACTCTCTAAGACGCCGCTTTGCGGCCGGTGTTTGGCCTTGCCGGCGGAGTTGCTATGGTTCAGCCTGCTCTCTCGCCTGTCAAGGGACGCCATGCTCACGCCATCCGACCTTTTTTCCGTCCGCGGCCGCACCGCGCTCGTCACCGGCGGGGCGACCGGCCTCGGCCGTGTCTGCGCCGAGGCGCTGCTCGCCGCAGGGGCGCGGGTGCTGATCGCTTCGCGCAAGAGCGAGGCCTGCGAGGCGGCGGCGGCGGAGCTTTCGGCGATCGGACCGTGCGAAGGCTTCGGCGGCACGGTCGCGAGCGAGGCGGGCGTCAAGGCGCTCGCGGCGGAGACGCGCAAGCGCGCCGACGTCCTCCACATCCTCGTCAACAACGCCGGCCTCACCTGGGGCGAGCCGTTCGAGACCTATCCCTGGAAGGCGTGGGAGCGGGTCATGGCGGTCAATGTCGCCGGCCTCTTCTCGCTGACGCGCGATCTCGCCCCGATGCTCGTCGCCTCGGCCAGCGCCGACCGGCCCTCGACCGTCGTCAACCTGGGCTCGGTGATGGGTCACACGACGCAGTCCGAAACCGCCTACGCCTATTCCGCCTCCAAAGCCGCCGTGCATCACCTGACCCGCATTCTCGCGGCGGAATTCGCCGGACGGCAGGTGACGATCAACGCCATCGCGCCGGGGCCGTTTCCGACCAACATGACGCGCTTCGCCATCGGCGACGAAGCGGGCGCGGCGCGCGGCGCCAAGACCGTGCCGATGGGCCGGCTCGGGCGTCCCGAGGACATCGCCGGCGCGCTCCTGTTCCTGACCGGGCGGGGCGGCGCCTATACGACGGGCGCGATCGTGCCGGTCGACGGCGGCATCTCCGTCGCCGCTTCGGCCTCGATGTTCGGAGAGCGAGACATGAGCGTCTGGGCGGATGCGCCGAAGATCCCGGCCGGCGAGCTCGCGCAGCATGTCGGCCAGGTCTTCCACTCGCACTGGTTCGTCGTCGACCAGGGGCGGATCGACGCCTTCGCCAAGGTCACCGAGGACGAGCAGTTCATCCACGTCGATCCGGTCCAGGCGGCGGCGACGCCGTTCGGCGGCACGGTGGCGCACGGCTTCCTCACCCTCTCGATGCTCTCGCCGATGGCCTATAGCGCGCTGCCCAGGATCGAAGGCATCGCGATGGGGGTGAACTACGGCTTCGACCGGGTGCGCTTTCTCCATCCCGTGCGCTCTGGCAGCCGGGTCAGGGCGCGCTTCACCCTGATGGCCGTGACCCAGCGATCGCCACGCGAGTGGCAGCTGACCTACGACGTCAGCGTCGAGATCGAAGGCGCGCACAAGCCGGCGCTGGCGGCGACGTGGCTGACGATGCAGGTGACGGGGAGCTGACGTAGCGGCCGCGCGGGCCGGCGCTTGCTGAGGCTTGTGCAGATAGACGCCTGCGGCGACGAGCAGGATCCCCGCGGTTTCCGCGACGGTCGGAGACGGACCGGAGTCGACGTTTGGCGCCAGTTGCGGATCGCGGCCTTGGACGCCTCAATGGGCGGTAAGTGGGCCTACAGGTGTCGTCTCGGGAAGGACCGGAGTCCGGGCCATATTGGCCGTTCCTCTGCGACCGCGACTACGCTCCACATCCTTTTTGGGACGTGCCAATGTTGCCTGAGGCGGAAGAACGGCTGTAGCCTCCGGTATCCACCCGCTTGGAGCCAAATAGGCAGAGGAGAGCCCGATGCAGCGCCGCGACCTCAACGCCCCGGACGCGCCCCATCCTGTCGCCGCCTACACACAAGCGATCGAAGTCTCAGGCGCCTCTCGCACGCTCTATATCAGCGGGCAGATCGGCCAGAGGATCGACGGCACAATTCCCGACGATATTGTCGAGCAGAGCCGCCTTGCCTGGCAAAATCTCGCAGCGCAGATCAAGGCTGCCGGCATGACCCTGGACAATCTTGTCAAGGTCACCACCATCCTGCCGAACCAGCAGGACGTCGCCACGGCCCGCGAGGCGCGCAGCAAGGTGCTTGGCGACCGGAAGCCGGCGAGCACGCTTATCGTCGCGGACCTCGCCAACCCCGCCTGGAAGATCGAGATCGAGGGCCTCGCCGTCGCTTGAAATGCTGGTGGGGGCCATGACGGAGCGACACTACGTTCATGTCGGCGGAGAAGAGGGCCGTGATCGGCTGCGCGTTCTGGCTCGCATCTTTGCGCCAGCGACAGCGGCGCTTCTCGATCGAATTGAAATCGTCGCCGGGATGCGGTGCCTCGACATCGGTTGCGGGGGCGGGGATGTCTCGGTAGAGCTTGCCCGCAGAGTTGGCCCGCGAGGGGCTGTCACTGCAATCGACTTCGATGGAGAGGCGCTTGAGATCGCGCGCCGCGAGGCGGTTCAGGCGGGGCTCGACAATCTGACCTACCAACATATCGATCTCTTCGCTCTTGTTCTCGATAAGCCGGTCGATGTGGTCTTCACGCGCTTCGTCTTGACCCATTTGCGAGACTCGGCCACCGCGCTCCGGAGGATGGCAGGAATGCTTCGCCCCGGCGGAAGGATCGTCGTCGAGGATGCAGATGCGTCGGCGAACTTCTGCTACCCACCCGAAACGGCGTTCGATCTCTATAGCCGGCTCTACCGCGAAACGATGTGGGGCCGGGGAACGGATCCGGATATCGGTCCAAAATTGCCCCAACTGCTGCGAAACGCTGGGTTTGGCGATATCGGTTTGAATGTTTACCAACCCGCGGAATTCGTGGGCGGCGACATCAAGCTTCTTGTCGCCCTTACGCTGGACAGTGTTGCGCAACCCGCGTTGGAAACCGGCCTTACAAACACCGATGAGATAAACGCCGCATTGAAACGACTTCACGAACTGGTCAAAGATGACAATACGGTGATGAGCATGCCACGTATCGTCCAAGCTTGGGGACGGTTGCTTTAGCCGATCGGACCCCTTGCGGCGTAACCCACTCCTCCAGCCTATGCCCGCTTTATCCCGCTTGGCGTCCGTTCATAGGGCCCATCTTGAAGGCTCGCTTCGGGTCGATATGGCCGGTTCGTTCAATCGTCCGGTGGCGCGCGCTTCTTGCGGCAGACCGGTTATTCCCGACGACGGCGGACGTGCTTCTGTCGACGTTTGTCTAACCCCGCATTATTCCGGCAATCCCAGCAGGCGCGCGCCTTCGGCGAATTTCTCCGCGATCGGCGAAGCCATGCCGAATTCGGAGAATATTCGGATTCGGAAACCGGGTTCGAGCGCCAGCCCGCGCTCGACCGAGGTCTTCGCGAACTCCGCGCGCCCTGCGAGCGCAAGCGCGATGGCGTGAAAGAAATAGAAGAGGCTGTGGCGCGGGTTGATTTGTGAGCCCTTCGCAAAACGCGACGCCGCCTCCTCGTAGTCTCCTGCCCGAAGCGCCCCCATTCCGATGGCAAGATGCGCCTCGAACGCGGATGGATCGAACGGGCTCAGCCTCAGAGCGCGGTTAGCATGGAAGGCCGCGATCTCGGCTTTATCGGCAAAAGCATTTGTGAGTGCGGCGAAATAGTGGGCCGTGGCACAGGACGTATTGAGCGTCAGGGCGCGTTCGATCGCGCTTAGCGCCAGCTCGTGTTCCTTCGTGAGGACGATGACCACCCAGCCAGCCACGGCCAGACCCGCCGCGTCATCCATCTCGCTAGCAATGGCCTTGCGCGCGTGAAAGAGGGCCTCCGTCTTGTCCGCCTCGTCCAACCCGCCGCGGGTGAAGCACCATTCTCGGCACCAGGCGAGATGCGCATGCGCGGTCGGATAGTCCGGCTCCAGTCTGAGCGCCTGCTCCAGCAGCGGAATGGCGATCCTCGCCCCCTCGGGCATGCGCGCCTGCATATGGGGCAGGGAGCGCAGGAAGAGATCATAGGCGTCGAGGTTTTCCGGGCGTTTTCGACGGGATCGCTCGATCTCTGACCGTCGCACGCTCGGCTCGATGATCCCGACCACGCGATCGGTGATCTGATCCTGAAGGTCGAAGACGTCCTCCAGGGCGCCGTCGAACTTGTCGGCCCACACATGCGCCCCGGTTTCTGCTTCGACGAGCTGCGCCGTGATGCGCAGTCGGGTGCCGGCCTTGCGTACGCTCCCCTCCAGCAGATAGCGGACGCCCAGCTCGCGGCCGATCTGCCGCACGTCGACCGACCTTGCCCTTGTAGACGGCGCTCGAATTGCGAGCGATGACGAACAGCCACTTGATGCGCGACAGTCCGGTGACAATGTCCTCGACCATTCCGTCGGCGAAATAGTCCTGCTCCGGATCCCCGCTCATGTTCTGGAACGGCAAGACGGCGATGGACGGCTTGTCGGGAATGGCGAGTAGCAGGCTTTCCTGACCAATCCTAGTCGGTTCGCGTTTCCCCGCAAACCGTTCCGCCGGCAGAAGATAGGCGCGCATCGGTCGTGCGATATTCTTCAGCTTCTGCTCGCCGAGATCGGCGAAGCTCTCACCGACCCGGTCGCGCGCGAGGCGCCAGGCGTCCTCGGATAGGCAGACGCCGCCGGGCTCGCAAATGCCCTCGAGCCGAGCCGCGATATTGACGCCGTCGCCCATCAGGTCGCCGTCGCTCTCCTCGACAACGTCGCCGAGATGGATGCCGACGCGGAATTCGTATGCGCCGGTCCTCCGGAACGCCGGCGTTCCGCTCGACCATGGCCGTTCTGAACTTCGATGGCGCAACGCACGGCGTCGACCACGCTGCGAAACTCGATCAGGTTGCCGTCGCCGGTGCGCTTGACGATGCGGCCATGATGGACGGCGATGGCCGGCTCGATGAGATCACTGCGCAGCCCCCGAAGGCGCGCGAGCGTACGCTCCTCGTCGGCTCCGGCGAGTCGGGAGAAGCCGACGACGTCCGCCACCAGGATTGCCGCGAGCTTTCGGGTCTCGCTCATCGCGCCCCTTTTCGGATTCGCGACGTTAACCCGAATCCCAGCCCCAGTCTGCCTGTTTTCGACCGAAGGACCGCTCGTGCGCGCATTCCTTCCGCACCGGGTACCGACCGGGAAGGGCAGTTCAGGGTCGATCTTACGCGTTCGCAGGTCGCTTCCGAAACGGCCGCTCCTGTGCAGCCCAGGGTTATCCATCCGGGACCCCCGCAAGTCTCATGCCTTCGAGAATCCTTCGGCGCTGCGCGAGATAGACCGGATTGTCGCTCAAAGTGTCGTCGCGATAGTGCCGGATGGTGAAATTGGGTTCCAGCGCCAGACCAGCTTTCACTTCAAACTCAGCCTCGTCGGTTCGTCCGCAAAGCGCGAGCGCCGCCGCATAGTGGAAGTGCGCAATCGGATAGCTCCGATTCGATTCGACTGACTTGCGACACCAGGGGAGCGCAGCCGCATCCTGCCCCAGCAGAATCTTCGCGATGCCGATGAAATCGCACCAAATATAGGCACCGACGTCGTGAGGACTCAGCCGCATCGCCTCCATCACATGACCCTCCGTTTCCTCGGGGCGGCCCAGGACGGAGTTGGCCAATCCGATCTGAGCATGGGCGAAGGCGATATTGGGATCGAGTTCCAGCGCCTGCTTCAATTCTGCGATGGCCTGCTCGGCTCGCCTAGAGAAGAGGAGAACAAGCCCGAGACAATAATGAGCCATGGCGTTCCTCGGCTCCATGCTGAGCGCCCGCAGAACCAAGGGTTCCGCCGCGGCTAGCCGATTGGCATCGCGATCGAACGAACGCAGCCGGGTGGCAATCGCCTCAACGAAGACAATACCAAGTATCGCATCAACGTTGGCGGAATCGATCGCATAGGCCCGCTCGAAGCACTCGCGGGCTTTTGCCAGGGACTCCGGGTTGATGCCTCGGTTGATCCAGTCGTGCCCGCGGAACCAGAAGTCGAGCGCGTCAGGGTTTACGGCTTTCTCGGCCCGGCGCGCTTCCACCCGGACGATCTGGGCCGTGAATTCATTGGCGATGCGAGCCACGATCTCGTCCTGCATGTCGAACAGCTCGGCGATTTGTTTGTCGAAACGGTCGGCCCACAGATGCGCGCCGGTCTCCGCCTCGATCAGCTGCACGTTGACGCGCATGCGTTCGCCACTGCGCTGTACGCTGCCTTCGAGCACGTAGCGCACGTTCAGATCGCGCCCGATTTGGCGAACGTCGACCGGCTTGCCTCGATAGGCGAAGGCTGTGTTGCGGGCGATGACGAAGGCGCCCGAGATGCGCGAAAGATCGGTGGTCAGGCTTTCAGTGACCCCGTCGACGAAATATTCTTGATCTGAGCCACCGCCGAGATTGGCGAAGGGAAGCACGACCAGGGAAATGCGTCGCGGCGCTTGCTTTGCGGACACAGGCGACAGGTCGTCCGCCCTGGCAGCGGCAGGGACGACAGCGTAGACTCGGACAGGCCTGGCAATGTTCTTGAGAGCTTTCTCACCGAGATCATTGAGCCGGACATCGAGCCGTCCCTGCACGTTTTCATAAGCTGAACCGGATATGCAGATGCCGCCGGGCGGCGCGATGCCTTCGAGGCGAGCCGCAATATTGACCCCATCCCCAACAAGATCGTCGCCCTCGACCAGTACATCACCGAGATTGATTCCCATTCGATACTGAAGCCTCTTTGCCTCCGGCAGAGCCTCGTTCAGACGCGCCGTCTCGGCCTGCAGCGCCAGCCCGCACTCAACTGCGGCGACCACCGACGGAAACTCGACGAGGAATCCGTCCCCCATCGTTTTGAACATCCGGCCGCGGTGGGCGCCGATGATAGGCTCGGCGGCATCGCGGCTTTCACGAACGGATCTCGCTGTGCCCGCCTCGTCCTCGCCCATGAGCCGCGAATAGCCGACGACGTCGGCGGCGAGGATCGCGGCGAGCTTTCGGGTCTCGCTCATTGCGCGCCTCCGGCTGTTGGCACACTACCACGAAGACAACCGAAACCGCGAAAAACCGATTTCGGAATGACAGCTAGGTGCATCCGCCGCGTTCGGCCTTCGACCGCAATGTGGCGCAAACCGCCTGTTCATAGGACCAATCTCGAAGGGGTGCTCAGGGTCGAATTTACCCGTTCGCCG
The DNA here is from genome assembly GCA_963775665.1 of uncultured Alphaproteobacteria bacterium. Classification (GTDB taxonomy): domain Bacteria; phylum Pseudomonadota; class Alphaproteobacteria; order Rhizobiales; family Beijerinckiaceae; genus Roseiarcus. The sequence goes on from CAVZJZ010000027.1 coordinate 162,570, forward strand.
AACCGTCCGGCAACGCCCGCTTCTTGCTCACATTGGCCGGGCCACGGCGGCCTTCATCTAGTCTAGCGCCGCCCGGCGCGACGCCAGCAAGGAGCGCTGCTTAGCCGGCGAAGCCTGCGCGACGATTCGGCCCCGGATCGACGATTCGCCATTCTGAGGTGTGAAAAGTCTTGGCGACCGTCCGCGTTTGTGCTATGTTTGTTTCTCTTAAGTGGTCCCCGGGAGAACCGTGTCCGTCAGCGCGCACCAATGCCCTCGTAGGACGAGCCAAGAAATTAAAACATTGTTCAAATGTTCAATACAGGAGATCGGCAGGCCACGAAAAGTTGCAGATTTCGGCGCCTAAGCCTTTGAAAAACCTTTTCGCGCGACGGATTTATCCCAGCGCAGCGCCGAGCAAAATCCACTCGTCAGCGCGCTACCAGAACCTCACCGCCTCGCCGCTCGAGGGCGCCGTCAGCTCACCCTCCCACATGACGCGGCGGCCGCGCACGAAGGTGCCGACCGGCCAGCCCGTCACCGCCTTGCCATCGTAGGGCGTCCAGCTTGAGCGCGAGGCGATCCAGGAATCTCGGATCGTCTCGGTCCGCTTCAGGTCGACGATGGTGAAGTCGGCGTCGTAGCCGGCCGCGATCCGGCCCTTGCCGACGATGTTGAACAGCCGCTGCGGTCCCGCGCTGGTCAGGTCGACGAAACGCTGCAAGGTCAGGCGCCCCGCGTTGACATGGTCGAGCATGACCGGAACGAGCGTCTGCACGCCCGGCATGCCGGACGGGCTCTCGGGATAGGGCCTCGCCTTCTCTTCGAGCGTGTGCGGCGCGTGGTCCGAGCCGAGCACGTCGACGACACCCTTGCGCGAGGCCTCGCCAGATTGCGTCCCGATGGTCGGCGCCCCGCACCGGCGGGTTCATCTGCAGTCTCGCCCCGAGCCTCGGATAGTCCTCTGCGCTGAGCGTCAGATGATGCGGCGTCGCCTCGCAGCTGGCGACGTCCCTGGCTTCGGCCAGCAGCGCCATCTCCTGCCCGGTCGAGATGTGCAGCACATGAACCTGCGCGCGCGCCTCCCGGGCGAGGCGGACGAGGCGCTCGGTCGATCGAAGCGCCGCGATTTCGTCGCGCCAGACATGATGCGACGCGTGGTCGCCGGGAATACGATGATGTTTGCGCTCGTTGAGGCGCTCCTCGTCCTCGCTGTGGAACGCCGCCCGCCGGCGGGTCGCCTTCAGGATCGCCAGCACGCCCTTATCGTCGGCGACCAGCAGCTTTCCTGTCGAGGATCCCATGAACACCTTGATTCCCGCCGCGCCCGGCAGGCGTTCGAGGACGGGAATGTCGGCGACATTGTCATGCGTGCCCCCGACCCAGAAGGCGAAGTCGCAGTGCATGCGGCCTTTGGCGCGGGCGAGCTTGTCGGCGAGCGCATGCGCCGTCGTCGTCAGCGGATCGGTGTTGGGCATCTCGAAGACCGCGGTCACGCCGCCCAGCGCCGCCGCACGCGATCCCGTCTCCAGATCCTCCTTGTGGGTGAGGCCGGGCTCGCGAAAATGCACCTGGCTGTCGATGACGCCGGGCAGGACATGCAAGCCCGTTGCAGTCGATGCGCTCGCCCGCCGGGGCGCGCCTCAGGCTGCCGATCTCGGCGATGCGCCCGTCGCGAACGCCGATGTCGCGTAAGGCCGCGCCATCCTGGTTGACCACGACGCCGTTCGCCAGAACACAATCGAAAGCTTGCGGCACGGCTTTTCCTTGCGCGAGAACCGGATCGGCCTAATTAACAAGGCTCGCCATTGCAAGCGTGACCGGAGGCCGCCATGACCAGGAAAGCCGCAATGCTCGAGGATCGCGGCGTCGTTCAGGTCGGCGGGGAGGACGCGTCAAGCTTTCTGCAGGGCCTCCTGACCAACGACGTCGAGCGGCTTCCGCCGGGCGAGGCGCGCTACGCCGCGCTGTTGTCGCCGCAGGGCAAGATCCTGTTCGACATGCTGGTCGTGCGCGCGCCCGGAGACGACCGCCCGGCCTATCTTCTCGACTGCGCCGCCGCGCAGGCCGCCGATCTCGCCAGGCGGCTCGGCTTCTACAAGCTCCGCGCCAAGGTCGCCGTCGCCGACGTGAGCGCGGACCATGGCGTCGTCGCCGGCTGGGGCGAGGAGCCGGAGACCGCGGGCGGCGGGATCGTCTATCGCGATCCGCGCACCGCGCTGCTCGGATGGCGCGCCATTTTGCCGCGCGCCAAAGCGGAGGCGTTCGGCGCAGGACATGTCCACGAATACGACGCGCTGCGGATCGCGCTCGCTGTCCCCAAGGGCGGCGTCGACTTCGCCTATGGCGACGCCTTTCCGCATGACGCCAACCTCGACACCCTCGATGGCGTCGATTTCGGCAAGGGCTGCTACGTCGGGCAGGAGGTCGTGTCGCGCATGCGGCACCGCGGGACGGCGCGCAAGCGCATCGCGCGCGTCAAGGTCGCGGCCGACGCGCCGCCGCCGGGAACGCCGGTCCTCGACGGCGGCCTCGCCGTGGGAACGCTCGGCTCGTCGGCGGGGCGCGAGGCGCTCGCGATGCTGCGGCTCGATCGGGTCGAGGAGGCGAAAGCCGCGGGCCGGCCTTTGTCCGCGGGCGGCGTGGCGCTCGCGCTGCCGGACTGAGTTCGGCGAACCGGAGGGCCTCCGCCGAGGCGCTCCGGCAACAATCCCCGCGGGATCAAACTGCCGAACGGTTCGTCCGGCGATACCCAAGGACGCCGAGCGTCGCGAAGCCCAATCCCATCAGCGCCCAGGTCGGCGGTTCAGGAACCACGCCGAAGCTCAACTGAACTCCGTCCTCCCACAGCTGAAATCTGACTGTCGCGTCGCCTTGGAATCCAACGTCGTAGGCGTAGAAGTCGCCCGGAGGATCAGGCTGGGGGTTGAAGGCAGCCCATGAAACGACTCCGCCGGGACCCGTGAAGGCCAGCGCCAACACGAAGACGCTGCCGTCGGCCGTAAACTCGACCCGGGTCAGGCCCTCCGGGCTCGGTGGGGTCACTGCGGGCAGGAGCAGACCGTGGTCATGCCCGAGACCGGTAAGTGCGAATTCGAACCTGAACACCGAACCGTCGCACAACACTGAGACCGAGCCGTCGCACTCGCTGGTGATCAGCGGACGGGTCAGATCGGAGAGATCGAGATAATAGGGCTGGGCAACGGGCGGGTCCGGCTGCGGATTGAACCCGACCAGCACGCCGGGATTTCGGTCGCCGCCCTGCGTATAGAGCTGAAAGCCGGTGACTCCATCCGGAAACACGTAATTCGGAGCCGAGTAGGGGCTGGCCGCCCCCGCCGCGCCCGGCGTCCCCAAGGCCGCCAAGCCGACCAGTCCAGCAAACACCATCGATCCAAAGCGAACGCCCGTCATGATGTAGACCTCCCCAAAGAGCGCGGCGAGATCCCGCCGCGATCGCCGCCCCATCGCTACGACGCGTAACGGTATCGCAGGCCAGGAGGCCGCGTCCAGCCCTGTGCTTCCCCAGCCGCTGCCACTTCGGGTCCGCCCGTATCATCGCGTTTTTCACGTGCGCTTGGTGGCCAGTTCTCGCGGGGAAGGATAGGATGGCGCAAGGTCCGTCCGCGACTCGACAGGCTGGGGACGTGCGTCCAACCAACGGGGTAAACCCATGCTTGAAGGGGTGAGCGTTTTCGCCCTCGTCGTCGTCGCGTTCGTGGTCGTCACTGCGCTCATGGGCGTGCGGCAGGTGCCGCAGGGGTTCAACTACACGGTCGAGCGCTTCGGCAAATACCGCAAGACCCTGACGCCGGGCCTCGGGCTCATCGTTCCCTATGTCGACTCGATCGGCCGCAAGCTCAACGTGATGGAGCAGGTCATCGACGTGCCGCGTCAGGAGATCATCACCAGGGACAACGCGACCGTCGCGGTCGACGGCGTCGCCTTCTATCAGGTGCTCGACGTCCGCCGCGCGTCCTATGAGATCGCCAATCTGAGCCAGGCGCTGCTCAATCTCGTGATGACCAACGTGCGCACCGTCATGGGCTCGATGGACCTCGACCAGCTGCTGTCGCATCGCGACGAGATCAACACGCGTCTGCTCAGCGTGATCGACGCAGCTTCGGAGCCCTGGGGCGTCAAGGTGACGCGGATCGAGATCAAGGACATCGAGCCGCCGAAGGATCTGATCGACGCGATGGCGCGGCAGATGAAGGCCGAGCGCGAGAAGCGCGCCGTGATCCTCGAGGCCGAGGGCATGCGCCAGGCCGACATCACCCGCGCCGAAGGCCGCAAGGCCGCGGTCGTGCTGGAGGCGGAGGGACGGCGCGAAGCCGCTTTCCGCGCCGCCGAGGCCCGCGAACGCTCCGCCCAGGCCGAGGCGACGGCGACGCGGCTTGTCAGCGAGGCGACCGCGGCCGGCGACCCCGCGGCCATCAACTATCTCATCGCCGACAAATACGTTCGCGCGCTCGAGGCGTTCGCCGCAGTCGCCAAACCAGAAAGTCTTCATCGTGCCGATGGAGCTGGCCTCGCTCGCCGGGACGCTCGGTGGAATCAGCCAGATCGCGGCGGGCGCTCTCCAGGAGACCGCGGCGGGCGAGGCGGCGCTTGGCGCGCGCCGGACGATCGGAAGCGCGCTCAATGCGTCGGCGCCGTCCGGGCGCGCCGGGGCGGAGCGGCCTGCAGAGGGCGAATGAACCCGGAGACGACGTGTCGGCGGAGTATGTTCTGACATTCGGCCACCTCAGCGCGCTGGCCTGGCTCGTCAGCGGCGCCGCGCTTTGCGCGGCCGAAGCGCTGACGCCCGGCGCCTTCTTCGTCTGGATCGGCGCGGCCGCCGTGATTGTCGGCGCAATCAGCTATTTCGTCGCGATGAGCCTCACCGCGCAGGCGCTACTGTTCGGCGCGCTGGTCGTGGCGCTCGTCCTGATCGGCCGGCGGGTCTATGGCTCGCTCGACGCCAGCCCCGGGCCCGCTGCCGCAGAGTCGCGCGCATGCGCTGGTCGGCGCGGATTTCTTTCTCGACGAGGCGATCGTGCATGGCTACGGCCGCATCCGGGTCGGCGACAGTTCATGGCGGGTCGCCGGCGACGATTGCCCCTCGGGCGCGAAGGTCCGCGTGGTGGCGGTCGAGGACGGCTCGCTCCTGCGGGTCAAACGAGTTCTAGCGCCTACGAGCGAGCGGCAGGGGCGCCTTTCAGCGGTAGACGAGCACCGGGACGGTCGAATGGGTGAGGACCTTGACCGTCTCGCTGCCGAGCAGGAGCGCGGCGACGCCGCGCCGCCCGTGCGAAGCCATAACGATGAGATCGCACCCCTTGACCTGTGCGGCGTCGATGATCGCCCGATAGGGTTGATCGTGAACCTCGCGGATCGTATCGCAAGGCACGCCAGCGGCGTCGGCCGCCATCTTGACCTGCTCCAGCGCCTGATCCGAAATGCGGCGCGACTCCGCCTCGTATTCGTCCTCGCCGACCGACACGAGCACCGCGTCCATGGACGCGACGTGATAGGGCTCGGCGAGGGTCAGCGCGGTCACTTTCGCGTTGCACTCCTTCGCCAGCTGCACCCCGTAGAGAACGGCCTTGCGGGACAGATCGGAGCCGTCGGTCGGGATGAGAATATGTTTGAACATGGCGCCCTCCATGCCTTTGTCGCAAATTAGGCCAATGCGTCCATGCGCGCCATGGGCTGCGTCAATTCGCCCGACGCAAACCGGGCGCTCGCCGGACCGCTGGCCGCCCGAAATCGCCCGGAGTTGCGGCGCCGCCGCGGGAGGCTAAAAGTTCGCCCCCGACAGGATGAGTTTGTCCTCTCGGCGTCCAAAGTCTCCCTTCAGTCTCGCCAAGGAGCCGTCCCATGAGTTTCTCACTGCCAGAACTGCCTTACGCCTATGACGCGCTCGGCCCGTACATGTCGCGCGAAACGCTCGAATATCATCACGACAAGCATCATCTGGCTTACGTCAACAACGGCAACAACGCGCTCAAAGGCACCGAATGGGAGGGCAAGTCCCTCGAAGAGATCGTCAAGGGCTCGTTCGGCAAGAACCCCGCCGTGTTCAACAACGCCGGCCAGCACTACAACCACATCCACTTCTGGAAATGGATGAAGCCGAACGGCGGCGGCAAGATCCCGGGCGAGGTGGAGAAGGCGCTGATCGACGGTTTCGGCTCGGTCGACAAGGCCAAGGAAGACCTCGTCCAGGCGGGCGTGACCCAGTTCGGCTCGGGCTGGGCGTGGCTCACGCTCAAGGACGGGAAGGTCTAGGCGACCAAGACGCCGAACGGCGAGAACCCGCTGGTCCACGGCGGCAAGCCGATCCTCGGCATCGACGTGTGGGAGCACTCCTACTACATCGACTACCGCAACCGCCGGCCCGACTATCTGAAGGCCTTCGTCGACCATCTCGTCAACTGGGAATACGTGGCCGAACTGTTCGGTCAGAAGTAGGACAAGCGGCGCCCTCCGGCTGTTTCCGGAGGGCGTCGGGATCGCGGTCAATCGGTCAGATTGAAGGTCTGTTGGCGCAGACGTCGACGCCGTCGGCGTCCATCGTCTGGCCGTCGTCGAACGCGCCGTGCAGATCGACCTGGCAGTCTTTGCCGCGCGGCATGCGCGCGGCGGCCTTCTTGCCGGGCTTGAGCGGACCAGCGACCTTTTTCCACGTCGGGAAGCCGCTCTCTGCGCCTGCAATTCGACGAGCTCCGCCGCGCGCGAATTAACGATCGTCACGTCGACGGTTGATTGGGACGGATCCTCGGCGCTTGGCTTCGGCCTTCTTCCGCCGGCGCGGCCTGCGCCGCAGATCCCGCCGCCGGAGCGGCGGTCTGCGCGAGCGTTCCACCGCGCGCCAATCAGAACGCAGAAGGCTCCCGCCGCAAGAGCCGTCATCCAATCCGTATTTTCATGCGAGCGTCTCCTCCTGGGGCTCGCCGCCAACCGGCGCCGATTGTCTCAATTGGCTTCGTCACCGGACGGCGGCGGCCTTTGCTGGGCGGCGCGCAGCATCGGCACGACGTCCTCGATCTTCTCCGCCACGAGATAGCGAAGTTCGAAACCGCGACGAATGAAGCCCTCGCCGTTCATATGAGCGAACAGGCCAGCAGCGGGCGCCAGAACCCGTTGACATCGGCGATCAGGATAGGCTTTGCGTGGCGGTCGAGCTGCGCCCAGGTCATCTGCTCGACAAGCTCCTCGAGCGTGCCGATGCCGCCGGGCAGAGCGACGAAAGCGTCGGCGCGGTCGAACATCGCCTGCTTGCGCTCGTGCATGTCCTCGACGATGAGCATCTCCTGCGCTGCGGTCAGCGCATGTTCCTTGCGCACGAGAAAGTTGGGGATAATCCCCGTCACGTAGCCGCCGCCCGCGAGAGTGGAGCGCGCGAGGCGGCCCATGAGGCCGTCCCCGCCGCCGCCGTAGACGAGGCCCAGTTCCCTCGGCCGCCAGAATGCGCCCAAAGGCGTCCGCCGCCTCGCCGAAGCGAGCGTCGTTGCCCTCGCCCGACCCGCAATAGACGCAGACATTCCGGATGGCGTCATGCCGGAGCCTCGCTTCGCGCGATTGCCGTCCCGGCCGAACGCCGTCAAGCCGCGCCCCGTCAAGCGTACTAGGCGAGCCCGATCTCGCGCAGGATTTCGTCCTCATGCTCGCCGAGCTTCGGCGAGCGGCGGTCGAGCGCAAGCGGGCTTTCGCTCATGACGATGGGGCGCGAACGCCGGGCGCTCCCTCGCGGCTCGATCCGCATGCCGCGCGCCACGAATTGCGGATCGGCGAACAGGTCGGCGATCGTGTTGATCGGGCCGGCCGGCACGACCGCCTTCTCCAGCGCGGCGAGCAGGTCGTCGCGCCGCCAGCCTTCGTCCTCGACGAGCGCGCGTCGAGCGCGGCGCGATTGGCGACGCGCGCCGCATTGGTCGCGAAGCGCGGGTCGGCGGCGAGCGCGTCGAGGCCGAGGGTCGCACAGAGGCGCCCGAACTGCCCGTCGTTGCCGACCGCGACGATCAGCCAGCCGTCGGCGACCGGGAAAGGTCTGATAGGGCGCGATGTTGGGATGGGCGTTGCCCATGCGCCGCGGCGAGACGCCGGAGGCGAGATAGTTCATCGCCTGGTTGGCGAGCATCGCGCCCATCGTGTCGAACAGCGCCAGGTCGATATGCTGCCCGCGCCCGCTGCGCTCGCGCTCGATCAGCGCCGCCTCGATCGCGATGACGCCGTAGAGCCCGGTGAAGAGGTCGCTGACCGCGACGCCGACCTTCTGCGGCTCGCCGTCCGGCTCGCCGGTCACGTCCATGAAGCCGGACATGCCCTGGATGAGGAAGTCGTAGCCGGCGCGTTCGGCGTAGGGGCCGGTCTGGCCGAAGCCGGTGATCGAGCAATAGACCAGGCGCGGATTGAGGCGCTCGAGGCTCGCATAGTCGAGGCCGAATTTCGCCAGGCCGCCGACCTTGAAATTCTCGATCAGCACGTCCGCGCGCGCCGCCAGCCGGCGCACGATCTCGCGCCCTCGCTCGGCTCGCGAAATCGGCGACGATCGAGCGCTTGCCGCGATTGCAGGCATGGAAATAGGCCGCCGCCCGCTCGCCCTCGGTCTCGAGGAACGGCGGACCCCAGCGGCGCGTGTCGTCGCCCTCCGGGCTCTCGACCTTGACGACGTCGGCGCCGAGGTCGGCCAGCGTCTGCCCGATCCACGGGCCCGCGAGAATGCGCGCGAGTTCGACGACCTTGATTCCGGCAAGCGCGCTCATGCGGATTAGAAGAAGGCCTGCAGGCCGGTCTGCGCGCGGCCCAGGATCAGCGCGTGGACGTCGTGGGTGCCTTCGTAGGTGTTGACCGTCTCCAGGTTGGAGAGGTGGCGCATCACCTGATACTCGATCTGGATGCCGTTGCCGCCGTGCATGTCGCGCGCGAGCCTCGCGATTTCGAGCGCGTCGCCGCAGTTGTTGCGCTTCATCATCGAGATCATTTCCGGCGCCGCCCGCCCCTCGTCCATCAGGCGTCCGAGCCGCAGCGCCCCCAGCAGCCCGAGCGCGATCTTGGTCTGCGTGTCGGCGAGTTTCTTCTGGAAGAGCTCGGTGGCCGCGAGCGGCCGGCCGAACTGCTTGCGTTCGAGGCCAT
>CAVZJZ010000028.1:0-177949 GCA_963775665.1 uncultured Alphaproteobacteria bacterium
CGGCGTTCACCGCCTACAGCGCGAGCAAGGCGGCCGTGCGAAACCTCGCGCGGACCTGGGCGGAGGACCTGAAGGGCTCCGGCATCCGGGTCAACGTACTGTCGCCCGGGGCGACTGCGACCGAACTCGCGAAGGCGGCGCTCGGCGAGGAGGGCCTGAAGGCTTACGGTTCGATGACGGCGCTCCAGCGCATGGGCGATCCCGCGGAGATCGCAGCGGCGGCCGCTTTTCTTGCGTCGTCGGACAGCAGCTTCATGACCGCCAGCGAGGTCGCCGTCGACGGCGGCCTGGCGCAACTCTGACCCCGGCGCGGTTCCGCGCCAAGCTCACGCACAGCGAAAGACAAAAGATTATGAAAGCACTCGAAGGTAAAATCGCAGTCATCACGGGCGGAAGCAGCGGGATCGGGTTGGCGACAGCCAAGCGCTTCGTAGAAGAAGGCGCGCACGTCGTGATCACCGGGCGACGAGAGAAGGAGTTGAAGGAGGCCGCAGCCTCGATCAAGAGAAACGTTACGACGGTCGTCGGCGACGTGTCGCGCTTGGAAGATCTGGACCAGCTCTATGCCGTCGTGAAAGAGAAACATGGTCACATCGACATTCTCTTCGCGAACGCGGGCGCGGGGACGATCGCACCGCTCGCGGTCGCTACCGAGGCCCATTTTGACCAGACCTTCGATGTGAACGTGAAGGGTCTGTTCTTTACGGTGCAAAAGGCCCTTCCTCTCTTCAAAGACGGCGGTTCGATTATCCTGAACTCTTCAGTGTCGAACGTGTTGGGGCTTCCAGGGTTTAGCACCTACGCCGCCAGTAAGGCGGCTGTGCGCAACTTCGCGCGCGCTTGGACACTGGAGCTGAAAGACCGCAAAATCCGCGTGAATACGATGAGCCCCGGGGCAATCGACACCCCAGCCTTAGCAACCACGACGGGCCTTACCCCTGAGCAAGCCGAGCAAGCAGTTGCCCAGTTTGCGTCACAGATCCCAATGGGTCGCAGGGGCAAGCCAGAGGAAATCGCGGCCGCCGTCACGTTCCTCGCTTCCGATGAAAGTTCTTACATCACCGGCATAGATCTGGCCGTCGACGGCGGCATGGCGCAGGTCTGACGCCCGGCGTTAACACAAGAACGGAGAAACGGTCATGAAAGTTGGGTTCATCGGCGCTGGTCGCATGGCTACGACGATCGGTCGTCATTTGATCGGTGCAGGCCACGAGGTCGTCCTGTCCAGTTCGCGGGGGCCGGAGGCGTTGGCGGGGCTCGTCGCCGATCTGGGTCCGGCCGCCAGCGCAGGATCCAAGCAGGAAGCTGCGGAATGCGATGTGGTGATCCTCGCCACGAATTGGGCGGATGCGCCGGAGGCGCTCAAGGGAATCGACTGGCGCGGCCGCATACTCGTCGACGGGACGAACGCCCACATGGGCGAGAAACCGGACATCAGCGCTGCCGGCGTAGCGAGATCGGTTGCCGCGTTGGAGGGCCGCACGTCGAGCGAGACAGTCGCCGCAATGGCGCCCGGGGCCAGGCTGGTGAAGTCGATCAGTAATATGCCGATGGCTTGGATACAGGATTTCTCGCCACAGAAGCCGAAGACCGTACTGTTCGTGTCAGGAGACGATCGCGATGCCAAGGCGCTCGTGGTCGAACTTATCGATTCGACTGGCTTGGTCGCGCTCGACCTCGGCTCTCTCGCGGACGGCGGTGCGATGCAACAGCTCGGCGGCCCTCTATCCGCTGTTGAATTGCACTTCGTCCGCCGGATCGTTCGGTAAGAAAAACTTGAGCCGCGTGCATTGTGAGTCCGCGAATTAGTCGCCGTTTCAGAGGGATTCAGGATGAACACCCCCAAACCGATGTTTGTTCGAGAAGTAGCGCGCATCGACGACCCCCAGTTCGTGTCGGGACAAGTCGCCGGACATCGCGCTCGCCGTTTGATCGACGCACCGGACGCCGCGTTCGCCGATCCCTTCGTCCTGATGGCCGAGGATTGGACGCCCCAGGGGATATTCCCTTTCACCCACATCGCGGCATCGGATCGAGCGCTAACCGATCCGTGCGAAATGGAGAAATTCCCATGAGCATTGAGAAGAACATCCAGACCGTGAAGGACTTTTTCGCCGCGATCGGCCGCGGCGACAGGGAGGCTCTGCTGGCGCTGGTCGCCGAAGACATCGAGTGGATCATTCCGGGCGAGGACTGGCCGCTGGCCGGCACGCACCGCGGGCACGCGGAATTGGCGGATGTGCTTCAGAAGGCGTCCGAAGAGGTGGAAACGACCTACCCAAAGCCCCCCGAATTCGTGGCGCAGGGAGACCGGGTTCTGGTCGTCGGCGTCGCTACGGGGAAAATCAAAGCCACGAATAAGCCGTTCAAGGACGAGTGGGTCTTCGACATTACCGTTCGAGACGGCAAAGTGACGAAGATCCGGGAGTATATCGACACGCAAGCCCTGGCGCGGGCCTCGCAGATGGACGCGTCCGGGCCGGCGTAGCGCTGGCCATCTGCGGCCATCGGGTCGGGGTGGACGGTGGATCAGCCGTGGATCGCCCCCTCGCACGCCGCGCGCTCGTCGGACGCCCAACCGTAAAGGAGATCTCAATGTACGACCAATCGAAGCTATCCGAGTTGATCCGGTTCGCACGAGTCGATGCCGGCTCCACCGTCATCGACGTTTACCCGGGCGACGGCGACTGGACCCGTCTCTTCTCCGACATCGTGGGACCTGAAGGACGGGTCTACAGCTTCGTGCCGGCCGAAGTCGCCCACTTCAAGAACGATCCGGTCGGCCGCATGCGGACGCTTGCGAAGGAGCCGGGCCGAGAGAACGTCGAAGCCGTCTCGGCGGACCTCGTGGCGATGCCGGAGGTCACGCAGCCAGCGGATGTCCTATGGCTGCACCTGTTCTACCACGATCTCCACACCGCGCTGATCCAGTCCAGAGGCGCGACGGCGGCCGACTTCAATCGAGCCGTCTACGAGCGGCTGAAATCCGGTGGGTCCTACGTCATCGTCGACCACGCCGCCGCCGCTGGGTCGGGCACGAGCGACGCCCAGTCGCTGCATCGGATCGATCCCGCGTCCGTCCGCGAGGAGGTGGAGGCGGCCGGCTTCGTACTGGACGCGGAAAGCACGATGCTCGCGAACAAGGACGATCAGCACTCGATCAAGGCGTTCGATCCCTCGATCAAGGGCGAGACCGATCGCTTCGCCTATCGGTTCGTGAAGCCCTGACAGGTCCCGGCGCCGACTTCATGTCGACCTTCCCAATGGGCGCAAACAAGCCCATCGAAGACATCGAGGCAACCCTGCTTGCCGCCACGAAGTCGGCTTTGGATGAGTTCGTCTGGCGGGCCCACGCGACGATGGCGGCGAAGGCCGCTGAAGCGTCATTTTGGAGTCATGTGCCCTTCGTATTGGGGCAGGTCGTCGGTGATCGTGAACCACCCCGCCTTGGAGCCGACGAAGATGTGCATGGCCGGACGGATGGCCGGATCGTCGACCAGGGTTCCCATGGCGACGTGGACGTAAGCGCCCTCTCGCACGACCGAATAGAGAAGCGAACCGCAGACCTTGCAGCGCACGTCGTGGGCGGAATTTTCGTCGCCGAAGATCATGACGCTGCGATCGCCCTCGGCGATCCGCAGTTTGTCACGCTCGACGCCCGCAAACGGCTTGAACGCCGAACCCGTCGCCCGACGGCAGTTGGAGCAGTGGCAGTTCGCGGCGTAGCGGAATTCGTCCGCCACGACGTAGCGAACCGCGCCGCACAGGCATCGTCCCGACAGCATGCGGGAGCCTGGCTTCTCCGGAATTGTCATGGGACTCTTCCTCCCTGGCGGATGATGATCGAGGCTGCAACGCGCCGGGCGCGCCAGGCCGCCGAAGGGCGAGTGGATAGCAGCAGGGATCGGTGAGGCAAGGCGCTCGCGCGATATCGTTGGCGGACGTTGCACGCAATCCAACGTCGCGAGTCGACGTTTAGCGGACGTAGCTGACAGCGGCCTTGGACGCCTCAATTGGGCGGAGAGCGACGCTTGGCCGAACGGCGGGAACCGACGGGATAGCGGGCGCACAAACCCCGAGTCCGTAGGCGCAGAGACCGCCCGGAGCACCTTGCCGATCATCTCCACCACGCATTCGAAGAAATGAAGGCGGAGGTCGGGGCCAAGCGCTGACGCGCCCAACTCTTGCTCGGACCGGACGGACCCCAGCTTCGGCTTGACCAGGCGCGGCTTTCGCGGTCCATTTGCTCGGCGGTCGAAGGTGAGGGAAACGGTCGTGCATGGTTCGCAATGGACTTACGCGAGCGCCGCGGAACTCGCTCAAGCGTTGGGCGCGAGCAAGGTGTCCGCCGTCGAGCTCGCGCGCGATGCGATCGAGCGGATCGAATCCGCGGACGCCGCGCTCAATGCGATCTGCGTGAAGACCTACGAGAGCGCGCTCGCTCAAGCCGCCGATGCCGATGCGCGGCTCGCGCGCGGCGAGCGGGGCCCATTGCTCGGCGTTCCGATGACGATCAAGGAGAGCTTCAACCTCACCGGAGCTCCGACCACCTGGGGCTTTCCGGAAGCGCGCGAGTATCGGCCCACCGAGGATGCGCTGATCGTCAGCCGCGTCAAGGCGGCCGGCGCGGTCGTCCTCGGCAAGACCAACGTGCCCGTCGGGCTCGACGACGGGCAGAGCTACAACGCCATCTACGGGGTCACCAACAACCCTTATGATCCTCAGCGCACCCCCGGAGGCTCGTCGGGCGGCTCCGCGGCTGCGCTCGCCGCCGGCTTCGGGCCGTTGTCGCTCGGGTCCGACATCGGCGGCTCGCTTCGCGTGCCGGCCCACTTCTGCGGAATCTTCGCTCATAAACCCACTCTCAATCTCGTCCCTGGGCGCGGCCAGACGCCGCCCTTCCTGCCGGCCCTGCCGTATTCGGACGACCTCGCGGTGGTCGGGCCGATGGCTCGTGCTGCCGACGATCTCATTGCACTGCTCGAGGCAATCGCCGGACCCGACGAACTCGTGGACGGCGTCGGCTACCGCCTGGCGCTGCCGCCGCCGCGCGCGATGAAGCTCGCCGAGGCGCGCGTGCTGGTTCTGGCGCGGCATCCCCTCGGGCCTACTGACGAGTCGGTCGCCGCGGCCATCGAAGCTCTTGCGGCCGGGCTCGAAAAAGCGGGCGCAAGCGTCTCGCGCGCGAGCCCACTTCTTCCGGACCTTGATGCGGCGACGCGGCTCTACTGCGCATGGTGGCTGCGATTTCCTGCGCATTCATGCCGCAAGAAGCCTTTCTGCGGATCGCTGCATTTGCGCATGTGGGCCTCGACCCGGCAGATTCGAGCCTTGCGGCCGAGCGCTTGCGCGGCGCAACGCGGAGCTTCCGCGGCTGGATTGCCGACACCGCCCGTCGCGGAGGCGTCCGCGCGAGCTGGCGCGCTTTCTATCGGGAATTCGACGCGCTGATCTGCCCGATATCGCCGACGGCCGCCTTCCCGCACGACCACGAGCCGGACCACGAGCGCCGCAGGTTGATCGTGAACGGCGCCGAGCAGCCCTATGTCGACCTGCTCCTGTTATGGCCGGGCGTCGCGACGTTGCCCGGTTTGCCGGCGACTACGGTTCCAGTCGGACGCACTCCCGAAGGGCTGCCGATCGGCGTCCAGATCGTCGGACCCTGGCTCGAAGACCGCACGACGCTGGAGCTCGCGCGGCTCATCGAGCGGGAGTTCGGCGGATTCGTACCGCCGCCGGCCTTTGCCGGGACCGGCGGCGAAGCCTAGGTCGCCGCGCCCCGTCGAGCTTGTCCTGGGTCTTGATCACGAAGTCGCTCGCCTCGTGGTCGCTCGCGAAGTTGGCCTGGGGGATCGCATGCGCCCGCGCTTCACCGCCGGGCGCTTCGAAAGCTCGTTGGCCGCGCGCTTGACATGTCTGTAGTCCTTTAGGGCAATGCACCATGTTGGCTGGATTAGGCGATAGCGATCTTCGACGATAAGTATATGCTACCCCGTATGAGCCCGTCGGCCGCCTTCTACGGCAGCTTTCTGAGGGTTTCCCCACATTCCGACCGACCCAGCAAGGGCGGTTTCGGGTCGACTTGACCCGTTCGCTGCGCCGTCGGCGAATTTCTCCTATTTGCGCAGAGGCGACGTCGCGAGTCGACGTCAGGCAGTCGTTGCAGATGGCGACGGTGGGCGTTACGGTTTTGGGGTGAGCCGGTCACTCGCATTTGAAGCAAAATCAAAGGCCCCGGTCGGCAGGCGCATCGCCGGGCAGGACGTGATAGACGACCGGCTCGAAGACCTGCTGATTCCGATCCGGTTCGCCTCCGCTCACGAATGAGCGGTCCGCGCCGCTTCGAAAGACCAGCGTTGCGGATGATGTGGAGGAAATGATGCTCGATGTGACGCCGGAGGGCCGCGTCAGCCATGTTTTGACGAATTTGGGCGAAGCGCTCGCAGCCCATGACCTCGAGCGTGCGCTCGCGCTGTTTCAGGACGATTGCTACTGGCGCGATCTCGTCGCCTTCACCTGGAACATCAAGACGGTGGAGGGCAAGGACGCCGTCCGCGCGATGCTGAAGGCGCAGCTTTCCTCGGTGAAGCCCTCCGCCTGGACCCTCGACTCCGCGGCGGGGGTTTCCAGCGAGGGCGGCGTCACCGACCGGCTGGTTCACCTTCGAGACCGACGTCTTCCGCGGCTACGGCCACGTGCGCCTCAAGGACGGGAAGATCTGGACGCTGCTCACCACTGCGGCGGAGCTCAAGGGCCACGAGGAGCCGGTTGGTGTCCATCGGCCGCTCGGCGCCAAACACGGCGCCGGCAAGCACCGGCCGACCTGGAAGGAGGAGCGGGAGGAGGAAGCGCAGGACGCTTGGCTACACGAAACAGCCCTATGTCGTCATCGTCGGCGGCGGCCAGGGCGCCATCGGCCTCGGGGCGCGACTCCGGATGCTCGGCGTTCCGACCATCATCGTCGAGAAGAACGCGCGGCCGGGCGACAGCTGGCGCAACCGCTACAAGTCGCTCTGCCTGCACGATCCGGTCTGGTACGACCACATGCCGTATCTGCCGTTCCCGCCGAACTGGCCGGTGTTCTCGCCCAAGGACAAGATCGGCGACTGGCTCGAGATGTATACGAAGATCATGGAGCTGAACTACTGGGGCTCCACAACCTGCAAAAAGGCCAGCTACGACGAGGCGAAGAAGGAATGGACGGTCGTCGTCGAGCGCGACGGCAAGGACATCACACTGCGGCCGAAACACCTCGTCCTCGCGACCGGGATGTCGGCCAAGCCCAACATTCCCAATTTCCCCGGCATGGCGCGCTTCAAGGGCGACCAGCATCATTCGTCGAAGCATCCCGGACCGGACGCCTACGCCGGCAAGACCGTGGTCATCATCGGCTCGAACAATTCCGCCCACGACATCGCGGCCGCGCTCTGGGAGAACGACGCCGACGTGACGATGGTGCAGCGCTCCTCGACCCACGTCGTGCGCTCCGCGACCCTGATGGACATCGGTCTTGGCGCGCTCTATTCCGAGAAGGCGGTGAAGTCCGGCATCGACCACCACCGCGGCGATCTCATCTTCGCCTCGATCCCCTATCGCATCATGCACGAGTTCCAGATCCCGCTCTATCAGCAGATGAAGGAGCGCGACGCCGAGTTCTATGCCGGCCTCGAGAGGGCCGGCTTCTGGCACGACTGGGGCCCGGACGGTTCGGGCCTCTTCATGAAGTACCTGCGCCGCGGCTCCGGCTACTATATCGACGTCGGCGCGAGCCAGCTTGTCATCGACGGCAAGATCAAGGTGAAGCGCGGCCAGGTGGCGGAGATCACCGAGACCGGCGTCAAGCTCGACGACGGGACCGAGCTGCCGGCGGACCTCATCGTCTACGCCACCGGCTACGGCTCGATGAACGGCTGGGCGGCCGATCTCATCAGCCAGGAGGTCGCCGACAAGGTCGGCAAGGTTTGGGGCCTCGGCTCCGACACGCCGAAAGATCCGGGCCCATGGGAGGGCGAGCAGCGCAACATGTGGAAGCCGACCCAGCAGGAGGCGCTGTGGTTCCACGGCGGCAACCTGCACCAGTCGCGCCACTACTCGCAGTTCCTGGCGCTGCAGCTCAAGGCGCGGATGGAAGGAATCCCGACGCCGGTCTACGGGCTGCAGGCGACGCATCACAAGAGCTGACGCGCCGTCCGGATAGACTTGACCGCAACATCACGGGGGCGCTTCGGCTGATGACCGGCCATATCGATCCGACCAAGGAAACCTTCGCCGCCTTCCGCGCCAACGACCGCGCCGGCCCGATCCACATGCTCAATCTCGTGCGCTTGCGCGGGCGCGCCGCCTATCCGGACGGGCGCGCGGCGACAGGGGCCGAGGCCTATGCGGCTTACGGGCGCGAGAGCGGGCCGGTCTTTTCGCGCCTCGGCGGCTCGATCGTCTGGCGCGGACAGTTCGAGCTCATGCTGATCGGGCCGTCGGACGAGCGCTGGGACCTCTGCTTCATCGCTGCAGTATCCGAGCGTCGCCGCGTTCGTCGCCATGATCCGCGATCCCGTCTATCGCGAGGCGGTCAAGCACCGGCAGGCCGCGGTCGAGGATTCGCGCCTCATCCGGCTCGCGCCGGGCGCGGCAGGCGCCGGCTTCGGCTGAACGCTACCGCCGGATTGGGGGCGGGCGCGCGGCCCGTTCCAGTCCTACGCGGTTCGGGCGGCGCCGAGCTTCCCTTTCATGTGTCTTCGTCGACAATTCCGTCGTCGACAACAAGGATCACCGTCAATGAAACTGACCGATTTCAAAGCCCTGACCTTCGATTGCTACGGCACGCTGATCGACTGGGAATCGGGCATGGTCGAGGCCCTGAAGCCGCTCACCAGCAAAGTCTCCCGCGCGCTGACCCGCAACGAGATCCTCGAGACGCATGCGCGCCACGAATCCTCGCAGCAAGTCCAAACGCCGGCCAGGCTCTATCGCGAGCTGCTGCCGATCGTTTATCGCCGTCTGGCGGAGGAGTGGGGCGTCCCGGTCGGGTGGAGCGATTGCGTGGCCTATGGCCGCTCGGTGAAGACCTGGCCGGCGTTCGCCGATTCCGCTCCGGCGCTTCAGTACCTGAAGCGGCATTTCAAGCTCGTCATCCTGTCGAACGTCGACAACGAGAGTTTCGCCGCCAGCAACGAGAAGCTGCAGGTCGACTTTGACGCGATCTACACCGCCGAGGACATCGGTTCCTATAAACCCTCGAGCCGCAATTTCGAGTACATGCTGGCGAAGCTCAAGACGCTCGGGATCGAGAAGCGCCAGATCCTGCATACGGCCGAAAGCCTGTTCCACGACCACGGACCCGCGAACACGCAGGGCCTCGCCTCCTGCTGGATCTTTCGCCGGCACGGCCAGGAAGGCTTCGGCGCGACCGTGCTCCCGGACGAAATGCCGAAATACGACTTCCGCTTCGACAGCATGGCCGATCTGGTCAAGGCGCACCAGGACGCGTCACGAAGCTAGGAGCCGCCCGTTTATCGATTGAGGGCGTTGAGCCGAACGAAGGCCCGGACCCGCCGCGCCGCGATCGCCCGATCCGCTCTTGGCGCCGAGGCGGCGGTCCGCTAGACCGCGGAGCATGACAAAGCCTCTGCCCTTGATCGCCGGCATTCTCGGCGTCGTCTTTCTCGCCCTCGCCGCCCTCTACGCCCTGACGCCGGCAGGGAGCCTGCCCGCGTTCATCCCCGGGTATGAAGCCGGCTCCGATCATGTCCACATGACGCACGCGCTCGTCTCGCTGATCGTGGCGCTCCTGCTCTTCGTCTTCGCCTGGTTCCAGCGCGAGCCCTGAAAGTTAGAGCGGTTTTCGATGGAGGCGCCTGCCCGAATGCCGGCTCAAGCAATCCTCTGCAAAGGCTGCTGGGAGAACTTGCGATTGCCCGTGCCGTTGCGCGGCGTCGCGTCCGTGCCGTTCCGCGCCTTCGGGATTCGTCCGAGCCGCATGAATCCCAACACCTGCACCATCTGCGAGATGATGTTCGAAAGGGTCATGAAGGCGCGCCAGGTGGAAATCGACGCGACGATCCTGTTCGCGGATGTGAGGGGCTATACGGGCCTTTCGCGGTCGCAGTCGAGCGGGGCGATCTCAGAGCTGCTCGACGTCTTCTACGACACCTGCGCAGAGGCGGTCTGGGAGCATGACGGCATCGTCAACAAGACGATGGGCGACGCGGTCATGGCCGTGTTCAATTTCCCTATCAGGCGCCCTGATCATGCGGCCGAGGCTATACGGACGGCTCGGGCGATCCAGGAGCGATGGCTCGCGCAGCAGGAAAGGCTCTCCGCCGCCTTCGGCGGGGAGGCCGCGAAAATCGGCGTCGGCGTCGGCATCGACAGCGGAAAGGTCAATTTCGGCGAGTTCGGGCGGGCGCACCACGACCTGACCGCGATCGGCGCGGTGGTGAACTTGGCCTCCCGCGCCCAATCGGCCGCTGTCGCCGGCGAGATTCTCGTGACGGAGACCGTCTTCGAACGTGCGGGCGCCGAGCTTCCGGACAGCGGCGCGCGCGAGTATCGGCTGAAGGGCATCGACGAGCCGGCGAGGCTGTGGGCGGCGTGATCGGCGCGGTCGGTTCGAGAGCTGCTTCGGGACCTGCGCGCATGCGCCCATCTACGAGAGCGTGAGCGAGTTCAACGACAAGACGCTCGCGTTTCTGCGCCGCCACGTGGGATGACGGGCCGCGGGGCCAGCGCGCCCCTCCGCTTGAGCCGCGCCAGCGCGCACTCCCGCGACCGGTCGCTGACGCAGGCGCTCGCGGGCCGTCCCAGCGCTCGGTTCATCGTGGTAGGCTGCCGTCTCCTGCGCGCCTGGGTCGCTTAAGTCCGGGACGCCGGGCGGAACGAGGGGGGAACGTCATGGCGACATTGGCGGCGCGCAGTGCGGGCGCAGCGGCGGAGACGTCAGCCGCGGGAAGCGGCGACTGGCGCGCCGCGGCGATTGCGATGCTGTCGGTCCGCGTCATTCAGGGGTTCATCTATTGGGGCGGCGGATCGCGGCGTTTCATCTATGCGCCGTCGAAACTCGATCCCTCGCAGCCGTCCTGGATGGCCAACAAGCTTCAGGCGGCGATGCCGGGCGCCCTCTTCGGCCTCGACCAGGTCGTCGCCTTCCTGCTCCACCATTTCTGGCTTCTGTACGCGGCGATCATCCTCTTCAGCGCGGTTGAGCTCATCGCCGGCTTCGCGCTGATGGCCGGCCTCATGACGCGGCTCGCGGCGCTCCTCTCCATCGGCCTCTCGATCTCGCTGATGCTGCTGTTCGGCTGGCAGGGCGGCACCTGCATCGACGAATGGACGATGGCGGCGTGCAACCTCGCCATGGGCGCGACTTTGATGCTGGCCGGGAGCGCCGCCTTCTCTCTCGACAACGCCTGGCTTCGCCGCAACCCCGGCCTGGCCAAGCGCATGTGGTTCCGCTGGGGCGGCGGAAGCCTGAAGCTGCCCATGAGCGACGCGGGCTTTCGCAAGCTTCGATCGCGGTCCTCGCCTTCGTTCTCGTCTTCGACGGCGGCATTTACAATTACTACCGCGGCTCGCTGTTGACGCCCTATCACAAAGGCCCCGTCGGCGCGGCGGCGCACCATTTCACCCTCTCCGACGCGACGCTTCTCAGTGACGGCGGCGTCCGCTTCGCGGTCTATCTCGACGGAGGCACGCCGGCCGTGCCGGCCCACATCATGAAGGTCGAGGTTTTCGGGCCTGACGGAGCAGCGCTCGCGACATGGGACTGGCAAGCCCTGTCCGCGCTTCCCCCCACCGCGATCGCCAACGACTTCGCCTACAACAGATTCAAGCCCGCGGCCTACGGACTGGAGGCCGGCGTCGGCGCCAGGGCCGTCGTCACGCTTCCCCCTCCGGCTGACGCCGACGCGGCGAGAGCGGGCGCGGAGGTCCGCATCACCGACGTGGACGGCAAGACCTTCGCCGCTCGCCTGGCTCCGGCATGACGGCAGAGCGGCGACAAGCTGTGCGTTGAGCTCCGCGCAACCGGATTCCCGATTGTCTCCGACGCCATCCCCGCTAGACTGCCGCGCGTGACACCCCTGCCGCTTGCCGAGATTCGTCGCCGTTACGTCGACGCGAACCGCCCGCTCGACTCCGAGGCGGAGGCCGCCTTGAGGTGCGATCCGCGAGCCGGCGCAAAGGCCATTCTGGACGCCATCGCGCGGCGACGCTCCGAGAATCGCTCGGAGGGGCAGCGATTGCGCAAGCTCCTGCAATTCGAGAGCGCGCTATGGGGCGCCGGCGTCATGCATGTCGCCGGCGTCGATGAAGCGGGGATGAGCCCGCTCGCGGGGCCGGTCGCTGCGGCGGCCGTCATTTTCGCGCCAGGGTCGCGGATTCCCGGGGTCGACAATTCGAAAAAGCTCGATGCGGCGACGCGCGACAGGCTCGCAGTCGAGATCAAGGAGCGTGCGGTGGCCTGGTCGGTCGCCTTCGCTGAAGTCGAGGAGATCGACCGCATCAACATCTACTGGGCCGGCCTTCTGGCCATGCGCCGCGCCGTCGAGGGACTTTCCACCGCCCCTCAGCACATTCTCATCGACGCGCGCCGTCTCAAGGAACTGAAGGCGCCCCAGCAGGCGATCGTGAAGGGCGACACCAAAAGCCTGACCATCGCCGCCGCCTCGATCCTCGCCAAGACGGCCCGCGACGCCCTCATGCGCCTGCTCGACGCCGAATATCCGGGATACGGCTTCGCCAAGCACAAGGGCTATCCCGTCCGCGAGCATGTCGCCGCTCTGGCGCGGCTCGGCGCCTCGCCTGTTCATCGCCGCTCCTTCGCCCCCGTCCGCACGGTCCTCGGCCTGCCGCCGCTCCCGCTATGGGCGAACGCCAAGGCCGGGTCGGAGAGCGCGGATGAGCTCGCGCAAACACGAGCCGCGCCGATGTTATGAAGCTTATGTTTTGGGACCGGTCGCGAGTGCCGTTTTTGAGGCGTAAGCGGCCTCGGTCGATCCGCCTATTTCAAAATTTGCAACCTTAGTCCGGTTTCGTCACGTCGATCACGATGACGGCGGTTCGCGCCGCACGGTCGCCCGGAAGACGTGAGCGCAACATCGCTCCCATCTCGGCCGGCGACGTTGGGCGCGGGTGACCATCTGGCGGGAGCGGGGTCGCGGAGGGCCGACCATCCCCGAACCAGAAAACGAGGTAGATACCGAAGCCGAGCGCCTCTGGATCGTGCGCGTAAAACCTCTCCAACTGGCCGTCAGGAGCCGTCCACACATCAGGGTGATAGTCGCGCTTGATCTCGCAGAGAGTCTTCCGACCTGGCATCGCGGCCGAAATATCAGCGCGGCGATCGCCTGCCATGTGACCTTCGGGTTCAAGGCTGATCCCGAGGGGCGCCAGACGCGGCCGCAAGAGCGTGGTCAGAGCATCGCGGCAGACCTCCTCCGGGCGCGGTGACACTAGCCGTCCGTGCCCGTCGACGTTCCAGAACATACGATAGATGTCGGTATTCTCGGTGCGGATGCGTTTCCGCAGATCGTCAAGATGCTCGACCACGACGGCGTGGAGGTCAGCGACAGTCGCTGGCTGCTTGTTGTCAAGCGCGTGCACGGTCCGAGGCCAATCGGGACGATCATATTCTGCCTCCCGTCGGCGCGCGCGTTGATTTGCTAGGGCGTGTTGTATCTCGGGGCGATGTGCGGCGAGGAGAACGTCAGACTCCAGACGCGACAGCGCATCGGTGGCCGCCGCGGTGCCGTTCGCAGACAGTGCGTTGACTAAACCGCGGACGAAATCTAGCGCATCCCAAGCATTGCGGTCGCCGCCCCAAACGCCGCTAGGATGAGCCGTTGGAGGATATAGCGAACTCGCAAGCCGAACGATAAACTCGATCTGCCCCAGCGAAAGTGTAGGCCCTGGAGAGGACTCTGTCGCGGTTATAACCAGTGAAATCCCGCAGATCGAAAACAATTTCGGGCCGGCTCTGCGCGATGTTCTGCAAGGCCACGCTGTAACGCTCCGGCAACAACAGCCAAGCGGTCACAAGCCAGAGATCGCGCTGCGGCTGATCGATAGGTATGGCACCGCTGAGCGCGCGATCGGCGACAGCAAGGAGTTCCCGGTGTGTCGACGGCACGCCCAGCGCTGCCATCAGCAGCTCAAAAAGCGGAAATGCATTCGCGTTCGGAAAATCTCGCAGCAGACCGAGGACAGCGTCTTCGCGGAACGACGTAAGCCCTTCGTGCGTTAACAACTCCCGCATTCCGTCGGGATGTTGTTCGCCTCGTGCCAACTTCGCTCGCGCAACCGATTCGTAGGAATGGCGCACAAGCTCCGGCCGCTCGTGCAGCAGGGCCAGTTTCCACGGATGCTGGATCGAAGTGATGGTGTGCCCATCGTCCTCCTGCACAGGGTTCGTAAGATCGAAGGCGAGCATGGCTTGCAGAAGCTCGTCGGATGTGCCCTTCAGGCTCGAAGTTCTGCGAAAGCGTTCGCTGAGCCCGGCGACGAAGATATGCCACCAACTCATGTACTGCCGCAGGATGGCGAGGTCGATTACGTCCTGCAACGTCGGCGCATCCGTGCGATCGAGTGCGGCGACGAGACCATCCAAAGCCATGGCTGCATGGAGGTCACCCAGAATGGGAACGAAGCGGGCTTCGGGCGCCGCCGCGTGATCGGCGTCGGCGAAAATTCCGAGATAGAGTTGCGCCGCCCAGACCAGGCCGTTGAGATGCGCGCCGCTCGCGATGGCCGCGGCATCATGAGCGAAATCGCGACGCAAGCCGTCGAGGTCATTCGTCCGGCCGGCGTTTCGCGTCTCTCGCCCGGCCGCCCCCAGGCGTCCCACCGGAACCTCGCAGGAAACCGACCGCGTCCGCACATCGGCGAGATCAGGGCGGTCATCTGCTAGCTCGTAGACCCGGGCGAAAGCTCCCTGACTGTCCGTCGCTTGGTAGCTTAGCGAGAAGGCGGCCTCGTAGAAGAAGAGTCCGCGGGGGCTGCCGGCGGGCTCCCCGGCCATTGCCGTGAGCATGCCCTCGATGAGATGATCGGGGCTGATCTCGAAGAACGACGCCTCGCGGAAACGGGTAAGATTGAGCCAGCTGTAATCGTCCGGAACGAAGCTCTCCAGAAAGTGGACGAGCACCGCCTGTATGCGCTCCGGATGCGCACGCATTGCTCGCTTCAACTCGTCGCGGTTCGAGCCCGGATGGGCCTCCTCGAACCCCCGGCGCTTCTCTAGCCACGCGAGCATTCGTCCGGGATCGATCACTTCGGGCGCCTCCAGTACGCGCAACAGTGCACGGTGAAAGAAGGCTGCGACTTCCCGGACATTGCGGCCCCCGGCTTGGACATCGGACCCGGCTATCTGAATTGAGTTCGAGAATCGCGGGAAGATCGCCGAGCGGAAGAAGCGAGGGTAAATTCCATAGCACGCCGACATCCATTTCCTCCGCGCTGGACAGAATGTCATCCATGAGGCGAGCTACATCGGACGGTCCAAACGGATCACTGTAGAGGCGTCTGATTGCTTCGGCTCGCAGTCGGAGCGACGCCACGTCCGTGCCAAACGCGAATTGGAATGCGTTGAGCACACTGGCCTTGCCGTCCTCGCCCAAGCGGAGCAATGCTACGAGCGCGTGGTGCCGCTGAGCGTAAGGCAGCGTCCCCGTTTCGAGGACACGCGTGAGATCGTCTCGCAGAGTTGGCAACGGCACGCCCAGCGCCGCCGCCTCGAGGACAATACCGCGGACACCGAATCCGGCATCGGGGGACTGCAGGACAGCGCGGAATTCGTCGACCATGTCCGTGCGTGCAAGTCCTGCAATTGTGGGCGACCCGTAATTACCCGCGCGAAACCACGGATCGGCGCGCGATAGCTGCCCCAGCGCGCGGACAAGGCGCGCACAAAGCGGTTGGCTCAACGAAGCTGCGTCGCCATAAGTGAGTACCCCGTAGGGGTCGGCGTCGATCAGCCGCTCCGCGTGCTCGGGAAGATGCACCGCGAGCCAAGCGTGCAATCCGCGTAGCTCGGGCGCAGGATGCCCATCCACGCCCGTCAGCGCGACTACGCGTCCAACTGGGAGGCCCGCGCGGACCACCCGCGCAAGCCATGCTGCCCCGAGATACTCTGCCGTGGTGCGGTGAACATAGTCGACGCTTTCCGGCACCGGGCCGGCCGTGAACACGCGCCGGCCGAGCGCCGCGATGGTCTTGCCGGGCTCGAAAAACGGCAATGTCCTATAACTTGGGATTGTTTCCGTGCCTTCCTGGTCGACAAGACTGATCGCCTCGATGTCGCTGATGAGCCGCGCGGCCAGCGCCGCGCCGGCGGGCAACCGCAGTTCCTCACCCGTGTAGACGCCGCTTCCCGCCCGGGCGCGCTCGGAATTCTGCTCCTGCAGCATGAGCTGCGTAGCCATCTCGAACAGGTCCCGGCGCGTCGCAGGCCACGCGCCCGACTGGACAGCGCGACGTAGCAGCAGGAGGTTCTGCGGGTTGCTGAGAAATTCGCCGAGACCGCGCTCTTCGGCTTCTTGCAACAACGCATCGGCATCTGACGGTGGCATTCCGTTGTCGATCAGCACCGTGCGGCGCTCGCCGGGCGTGAGCGACCCCAGCGCCAGCACCACCATGCCACCGCGTTCCTCGAAGAACGGCTCCAGAGAGACGATGTCGCTCTCACCAAGCCAATCCGCGCCTCGGCAGGAGATACGGACGGCCGCGGGGTCCGCCTCGATTAACTTGGCCGCAAGGGTATCGACCGTGTCGCGGTCGCCGCGGCCGCCGCGCCGCTCATCGAGACCGTCGATGAATAGGATTTCACCGGTGGCTCTCACCGGGAGGGTGAGAAATGCGCGCGCCGTAAGGTACCGCCCGCGACACGCTACAGCCAGTTCTCTGAACGCATGCGACTTGCCCGAACCGGGATCTCCCAGCAGAACGATGTTGGGTTGCGCGAGAAATGCCCCGAGCCGGCGCTCTGCATTCCCTTCACTCCGGCGCTCCTCCGGATGAATTTGGCGAGCAATACGGTCCATGGAATTTGTTTGAAACCACCGAAGTGCTGTTGCAAACCGCGAGCGCGTGACCCTCGTACGGTGGCGATGCGACTCCCAATTATCAAGGATCGCGCTCCTTCGCTATGTGTAATCCGATTTACCAGGTCAAGTCTTTCTCCCAGGAGCCCGAATGTCCGGTCACGAGTTTGGCGCGTTCGCCCCGTTCTCCGGCGGTGCGGGATCGTCAGCAAAGGTCGATTGACACTTCGTCAAGTCGTCGCGGACCGTCCGCTATTTAAGGACTCCCGCCATTCAGCCGGTACAAGGGATTAATTTCAACCACCAGTATGGCGCGCTTCGATCAAATCGGATCATCGCGAATACTCGACCAATATGTCTTCCGCAAATCGGAAATCTGTGGTAGTATCCAGCGATGACCGGATCGTGGCCGCTACGCCTTCAGCCCGCCCCTGCCGCAAAGGTTAAGGTTGACGGTGCCGCAAGATGATTTTCGATTCAATGCTAAACAAGATCATAAGGCACTGAAAACATTAGAATGCTTACCCTAGAATGCGCCAAAATGTCGATAACGGCCAATAGTGGTTCCCGGCGGACCCGACCGGGAATTCCCGGCAAAGCCGATCGCCGGGGGACTATTTTTGGCCGCGGCCGCCAAGTGCGGGGGCCCGCGCTCCGAGAGCGGCCGCGCAGGGCGCCGCCTCCGCAAAGTATCAAAGTATCAGAAAGTCTGGCCCAAACCCTTGAAAAGATTGAATCGCCGATCGCAATTGGCGCCGCTCAATCCTCGCCCAGGTCCTCGAACGCGCCGCGGTCGACGCCGTTGCCGATCAGGATCTCGCGCTTGCCCGAATGGTTGGGCGGCGCTGACCACGCCCTCCTTCTCCATCCGCTCGACCAGCGAGGCGGCCTTGTTGTAGCCGACCGACAGGCGCCGCTGGATGTAGCTCGTCGAGACCTTGCGGTCGCGCAGCACGATGTTGACGGCGCGGTCGTAATAGTCGGCCGATTCCTCGGCGTCCATCGAGCCGGGCGAGGGCAGGGGGCCTTCGTCGTCGTCGCCTGGCTCGTCCTCTTCGGTGATGGCGTGCAGATATTCCGGCGAGCCCTGCTTCTTCAGGTGCGCCACGACCTTCTCGACCTCGGCGTCCGAGACGAAGGGGCCGTGCACGCGGGTGATGCGGCCGCCGCCCGCCATATAGAGCATGTCGCCCTGGCCGAGCAGCTGCTCGGCGCCCTGCTCGCCGAGGATGGTGCGGCTGTCGATCTTGCTCGTCACCTGGAACGAGACGCGGGTCGGGAAGTTCGCCTTGATCGTGCCGGTGATGACGTCGACCGAGGGGCGCTGCGTCGCCATGATGATATGGATGCCGGCCGCGCGCGCCATTTGCGCCAGCCGCTGGATCGCGCCTTCGATGTCCTTGCCGGCGACCATCATGAGATCGGCCATCTCGTCGACCACGACGACGATATAGGGCAGCTCCTCGAGCTCGATCTCCTCGTGCTCGTAGATCGCCTCGCCCGTCTCGCGGTCGAAGCCGGTCTGGACGGTGCGGGTCAGCGTCTCGCCCTTGGCTCTCGCTTCGACGACGCGGGCGTTGAAGCCGTCGATGTTGCGGACGCCGACCTTCGACAGCTTCTTGTAGCGGTCCTCCATCTCGCGCACCGCCCATTTGAGCGCGACGACCGCCTTCTTCGGATCGGTGACGACCGGCGTCAGCAGATGCGGAATGCCGTCATAGACCGAGAGCTCGAGCATCTTCGGATCGACCATGATGAGCCGGCACTGCTCGGGCTTCAGGCGATAGAGGAGCGAGAGGATCATCGTGTTGATCGCGACCGACTTGCCCGAGCCGGTCGTGCCCGCGACCAGCAGATGCGGCATGCGGGCGAGATCGACGATGACCGGCTCGCCGCCGATCGTCTTGCCGAGCGCGATGGCGAGGCGGTGCTTCGACTTCTCGAAGTCCTCGCTCGCCAGGAGCTCGCGCAGATAGACCATCTCGCGCCGCTGGTTCGGCAGTTCGATGCCGATGGCGTTGCGGCCCTGCACCACGGCGACGCGGGCCGAGATCGGCCGACATCGAGCGGGCGATGTCGTCGGCGAGGCCGATCACGCGCGAGGACTTGATGCCCGGCGCGGGCTCGAGCTCGTAGAGCGTCACGACCGGGCCGGGACGCACGTTGACGATCTCGCCCTTGACGCCGAAATCGTCGAGCACGCCCTCGAGCAGGCGCGCGTTCTGCTCGAGCGCGTCGTGCGAGATCTTGGCGGCGGCCGACTTCTTCGGCTCGGCCAGCATCGCGATCGACGGCATGACCCAGGCGTCGCGCGGCGTGAAGGCGAATTTCGCCTGAACGGGCGCGGCCGCCTTCAGGGGACCGGCGGGCGGCGCGACGCGCAGCGAACCCGGACCGGCGGGCGCCGAGGGTCCCGCTTTCGCGAGGGGCGCGTAGTCCGCGGGCTTGGTCAGCGCGTCCTCGTCGAGGCGCAGCGTCAGCCACGGCGCGCGGAGCCCGGCCAGCGACGGCTGCAGCAGGGCGGCGGGTGCGAGTCCCCGGCGCGGATTTCGTGCGGCGGCGGAGAAGCCGGCGGATCGCGGCCTTGACCGAGAGCAGCGCGTGGATGACGGCGCCGATCGAGACCATGCCGAAGCCGGGCTCGTCGTCCGCCTCCTCGTCGTCGAAGCGCGCCTGCGCCTGGCTCCGGCGCGCCTTTGGCCGCGCCCTGCGGCGCGTCGTCGGCGTGCGGACGATGGGCGAAGCCGACTCCGGCGGCGGCGGCGAGCGCCAGGATGGCGAGCGCGGCGAAGACCGCGCCGCTTGCGGCCATCCCCCATGTCGAGCCGGAGAGCAGCCGGCGCGGCAGCGCGAGCAGCGCGTCGCCGGCCACCCCGCCAAGGCCTGTCGGCAACGGCCAGCTTCCGGGCGCGGGAAGGAGCGAGGCCAGCGCCGAGGTCGCGGCAATGCCGATGAGATAGAGGCCGATCTTCAGGCGCGGGTGCTGGAGCCGGCGCTCGGTCAGGAGCCGCCAGCCCCAGAAGGCGGGCGGGGCGAGGGCGGCGATGCAGCCGAGCCCCAGCATCTGCATGACGATGTCGGCGGCGATCGCGCCCGGGGCGCCGAGGAGATTGTGGACGTGCGCGTTGGTCGCGTGATTGAGGCTCGGATCGGCGACGGACCAGGTGAGCAGCGCGAGGCCGAGAGCGCCGACGCCCGCGAGCGCGCCAAGGCCCAGCATCTCGGTCGCCCGGCGCTTCGGAAATTCGCGCAGCGCTGTCGGCAGATAATCGAAAACCGAGAATGTCGTCGTACGCATGGCTCACTCGCCGGCCCGTGCGGCGATGTCCCGCGCGCCGCCCCTCGTGACCCTATGCGCGCCAAGTTAATGCGCGCCTAACCTTAACGGGCCGTAGCGGCGCCCTTGCGCTTCCGCCAGGGTTCTTGACCCGGTCCCGCGCAAAAAATGGACGCCCCGAGGGGCGTCCAAGGTCCGCGGGAGGAAACGAAAGCCCGGCGGCCGAAGCCGCCGGGGACCTGCTTATTGAACCACCTCGCCGTGCAGCGCGTAGTCCAGACCGTCGCGCTCGACTTCGTCGGAGACGCGCAGGCCGATCACCGCCTTGATGATGGAGAGGATGATGATGGTCACGATGGCGTCGTAGACGATGACCGTCGCGATGCCGATGCACTGGTTGACCACCTGGCCGGGATTGCCTTCGAGGAGACCCGCGGTGCCGCCGTACTGCTGGACCGCGAACACGCCTGTCAGAAGCGCGCCGATGATGCCGCCGACGCCGTGGACGCCGAAGCAGTCGAGCGCGTCGTCGTAGCCGAAGGCGTGCTTGAGGCCAGTCGCGCCCCAGTAGCAGCCGACGCCGCAGGCGACGCCGATCACCATCGAGCCGATCGGACCGACGAAGCCCGACGCCGGCGTGATGGCGACAAGGCCCGCGACCGCGCCCGAGGCGATGCCGATGACGGTCGGCTTGCCGCGGTGGATCCACTCGACGAACATCCAGGTGAGCGCCGCGACCGCGGTCGCGATCTGGGTGACGGTCATCGCCATGCCGGCCTGCACGCCCGCGCTGACCGCGGAGCCCGCGTTGAAGCCGAACCAGCCGACCCACAGGAGGCCGGCGCCGATGAAGGTCAGGACCATGTTGTGGCCCGGACCGGTGTCGCGGCGCTTGCCGACCATGATCGCCGCGACCAGACCCGCGACGCCTGCGTTGATGTGCACGACCGTGCCGCCGGCGAAGTCGAGAACCTTGACCCACGCATCGCCGTTGGCCGAGTTGAAGATGCCGTCGGGTCCCCAGAGCCAGTGCGCGACCGGCGCGTAGACGAAGATCGCCCAGAGGCCGATGAACCACAGCATCGCCGAGAACTTCATGCGTTCCGCAAAGGCGCCGGCGATCAGCGCCGGCGTGATGATCGCGAAGGTCATCTGGAAGCACATGTAGACGGTCTCGGGGATCGTCGGCGCGAGCGCGTTCGGATTGCCGATGCCGCCGTTGGTGACGTCGCTGAGGATGCCCTGCAGGAACGCGCGGCTCAATCCGCCGATGAACGGCGTGCCGCCGGTGAACGCCAGCGAGTAGGTGACGACCGCGTAGATCACCGTCACCAGGGCAGGTGATGGCGAAGCTGGTCATGACGGTGTCGCCGACGTTCTTCTTGCGCACCATGCCGCCGTAGAAGAGCCCGAGACCCGGGATCGTCATCATCAGCACGAGCGCCACCGAGGTCAGCATCCAGGCCGTGTCGCCGCCGCTCGGCGTGCAGTTCGTCAGCACGGCCGGAACCGCAGGGACAGCGGCGTATTTGTCGGTCTCAGGGATGGCGGCGGACGGCTGCCGCGCACGCCGGGGTCGCCGGAGGCGCAGGCTTCGCCGAAGCGGCGGGGGCAGCCGCCGCAGGGGCGGCAGGAGCTGCGGCGGCGGGCGCATCCGTCGTCGCCGGCGCGGCGGTTTGGGCGTATGTCGCGACGGGCGCCGCGAAGCCGATAAGCGCGGCTATCGCCAGCGCTGGCGCGACGCCAGAGATGATCCGTGTCAGTTTCATTGTGAGGGAACTCCGATCTTGAAAGGGAGGGGCGCGTTGTCAGAGCGCGTCTTGGTCCTTCTCGCCCGTGCGGATCCGCACCGCAGAGTTGAGGTCGTAGACGAAGATCTTGCCGTCGCCGATTTGGCCCGTGCGCGCGG
Source organism: uncultured Alphaproteobacteria bacterium (assembly GCA_963775665.1). Classification (GTDB taxonomy): domain Bacteria; phylum Pseudomonadota; class Alphaproteobacteria; order Rhizobiales; family Beijerinckiaceae; genus Roseiarcus. Next base: position 22,220 of record CAVZJZ010000028.1, read on the forward strand.
CCGCGACGATCGCGTCGACGACCTTGTCTGCGACGTCGGAGCTGACCGCGACTTCGATTTTGAGCTTGGGCAGGAAACTGACCGCGTATTCCGCGCCGCGATAGATTTCCGTGTGGCCCTTCTGCCGGCCGTATCCCTTGACTTCGGTCACTGTGAGGCCGTGCACGCCGATGGCGGTCAGCGCGTCGCGCACCTCCTCCAGCTTGAACGGCTTTATGATCGCCATCACAATTTTCATTGGCCTCGCCCCAATTTGACGCGCCGCAGCTGTTTCAAGACCGCGCCGCTCTGTGCGGTGGAGTCGGAGCGCGAACACGCCCCGCCGGCCGACGCCTTACAAGCCCCGTGCCACGCCTCCGAAATCGGCGCACGCCGCGGAAACTTCGGCGTCTTTTCGCTGGCGGACGTCGGGGCTGTCGGAAAGCGCCAGCGGCTCAGCCGAGGACTGACTAAGATTTAGGCGCCCAATTCTTAATCTCGTCGCCTATTTGTCGTCTCGCTGCCGGATCAGCCCTTCCTGCGCGACGCTGGCGATCAGCGCGCCGTCGCGAGCGTAGAGGAGTCCGCGCACGAGACCGGTCGCGCCGCTCGCGTTGGGACTGTCCTGAACATAGAGCAGCCAGTCGTCGGCGCGGCCGGGCCGATGAAACCACATGGCATGGTCGAGGCTCGCGATCTGGATGCGGTTGTCGTAGATCGAGCGCCCGTGCGCGCCGATGCGCGGTCTCCAGCATCGACATGTCGGACAGATAGAGAAGCGCCGCGCGGTGCAGCGCCGGGTCGTCCGGCAAGGGTTCGCCGATCCGCGTCCACAGGGTCTGGCGGGGCTCGCGCTGGACGCCGGGCGCGTAGCGGCCGAGGTCGGTCGGGCGGAAGTCGATCGGCCACGTCGTGTCCAGCATTCCCTTCATGCGGAAGCGGGCAGGGCCCTCGAGACGTTCGACGGCCTTGCGCGGATCCGGACACTCCTCGGGCGGCGGCGCCTTGGGCATCGGAGCGGAATGCTCGAAGCCGGGCTCCTGGGCATGGAACGAGGCCGTCATGACGAAGATCGCCTCGCCCTTCTGCCGGGCGACGATCCGCCGAGTCGTAAAACTGCGCCCGTCTCTCAGACGCTCGACTTCGAAAAGGATCGTCTCGCGCGGATCGCCGCCCAGCAGAAAATAGGCGTGCAGGGAGTGGGGGTCGCGGCCAACCACCGTGCGCTCCGCGGCGACGAGCGCCTGCGCCAGCACCTGGCCGCCAAACACCCGTTTCCAGCCGTTATGCGGCGAATGGCCGACGAAACGATCCTTGCCGGACGGCTCGAGGTCGAACAGCGCTACAAGTTCGTCAGCGGTCATGAATCCGGCGTCCTCGATGGCGCCGACGATCTATGGGTTCGGCAGGGCGGGCGTCAACGTGCGCGCCGCGGAGGGCGATCTCGGAATCTGAAGTCACGAGCGTGCATTGTGTGAATCCAAAGCCTGCAGGACCTCGTCGGGGCGTTCTGTCATGAGCATGTGCCCGGCGCCTGGCAGAATGATCGTTCTTGCGCCGGCGATCATGGCCGCAAGCGCGCGCCCGCCCTTTACAGGGGTCATCATGTCCCGTTCGCCCAGAATGAGAGTCGCGGGGCAGATCACCCTCTCCGCCGAGTCTGCACCGGCGTCATAGGCGTGGCACGCGGCGAGATCGGCATGCAGCACGCCGGGCGCCGCTTTCTCCAGCAGACGCTCGACGTTTCCCAGCATCCAGAGCCCAGGGGCCGCATTGCCTCCCAGCGTCGCGCGCGCGCCGAGGCCCCACAGACTGACCATGTCGACGGCGATATGCGAATTGGCCTTGGCCGCAGCGAGCAGGTCTGGATGCACCGGCATCTTCGCGGCAGCGCCAATGAGAGAGAGGCTTGCTGCCCGCGTCGGATGGCGCGCCGCCGTCTCCAGCGCGATCAGCGCGCCCATGCTGTGGCCGACGAGCGCAGCGCGGTCAGCAGCCCGCGCTTGCGATCAGACGCTCGGTCCAATCAGCCAGCGCGACGATGTCGGGAGCGCCGGCCCTGCCGAGCGTCCGTGGCCCGGGAGATCGACGGCGAGCACATTGGCGCCGTGATGGGCGAACCATCGGCTCTGCAGAGCCCAGACGCTATGGTCCATCCCCGCTCCATGCAGGAAGACAAACAGCGGCTGGCTCGGATCGTGCTCTCTTCCGCCCGTTGAGGCGAAAACGACGCGCCGATCGACTTCGAGTTTCATGGGTCCGGCTCTCAGCTCTTTTGCGCCACGCGCAGCGCCTGGTTGAGATCGTCGATGATATCGGCCGCGGCTTCCAGTCCGACCGAGAGGCGGACCATGTCTTCGCCGACTCCCGCTGCCGCCAATTGGCTTGCGCTCATCTGCTGATGGGTCGTGCTCGCCGGATGGATGACGAGCGTCTTGGCGTCGCCGACATTGGCGAGGTGGCTCGCGAGCCTGAGCGCCTCGATGAACTTGCGGCCGGCGGGACGCCCGCCCTTGAGGCCGAAGCTGATGATCGATCCTGCGCCGCGCGGCAGCAGGCGCGCCGCCAATTCGTGATCGGGATGGTCGGGCAACGACGGATGCGTCACCCAGGTCACGGCGTCGTTCCCGCGAAGCGCCGCCAGGACCGCGTGCGTGTTCTCGACGTGGCGCTGCATGCGTAGCGACAGCGTCTCGACGCCGGTCAGCAGCCGCGCCGCGCTGTTCGGCGACAGGCACGCGCCGAAGTCGCGCAGCCCTTCCGCGCGCGCTCGCATGATGAAGGCCGACGGCCCGAACTGCTCCGCAAAAACGAGGCCGTGATAGCCGGCATAGGGCTCCGTCAAGGTGGGGTGCTTGCCCGCCGCGATCCAGTCGAAGCGGCCGGAATCGACAAGGGCGCCGCCGATCACGAGGCCGTGTCCGCCGATCCATTTGGTCAGCGAATGCATGACGATATCCGCGCCCCATTCGATCGGCCGGCTGAGATAGGGCGTGGCGAAAGTGTTGTCGATCAGCAGCGGAACGCCAGCGTCGTGAGCGATTTTCGCGACGACGGGTATGTCCAGCACCTCAAGGCCGGGATTGCCGATGGTCTCGCCGATGAAGAGCCGGGTCTCGCGGTCTGACGGCGGCGGAGAAGCCGGCGTGATCGCGCGGCTTGACCAGGGTTGTTTGAATTCCGAAGCGCGGCAGCGTCTGCGTGAGCAGGTTGATCGTGCCGCCGTAGAGCGAGGCCGACGCCACGATGTGATCGCCGGCGCTGAGAAGAGTCGCGATCGCCAGGTGCATCGCCGCCGTGCCGCTGGCCGTGCAGACCGCGCCGACCCCGTTCTCGAGCGCGGCGAGGCGCTCCTCCAGGACCGCCGTCGTCGGATTCGAAATGCGGGAGTAAAGATGCCCGGCCGTTTCGAGATTGAAAAGGGAGGCGGCGTGGTCGGAATCTTTGAAGACGTAAGAGGTCGTTTCGTAGATTGGCACGGCTCTCGCGCCGTTCGTCGGGTCGGGGCGCTGGCCTGCGTGCAGGCTCAGCGTGTCAAATGCGGGCGGGCGGGGTGACGACATGGCAATTCCTGGCGCCATCCCGGAGGCGCGGCCCGAATGGCTGGCGGTTAATGCAGGAGCTGGCTCAGGAATTGTCTGGTCCGGTCGTGCTTTGGATTGGCGAAAAATTCGCCCGGCGCGCTGACTTCAAGGATTTCCCCATAGTCCATGAACACAATGCGGTCGGCCACGCGACGGGCAAAGCCCATCTCGTGCGTGACCACCATCATTGTCATGCCGTCCTCGGCCAGCGCCGTCATCGTATCCAGCACTTCCTTGACCATTTCCGGATCGAGCGATGAGGTCGGTTCGTCGAACAGCATGATCTTCGGGCTCATGCACAAGGCCCGAGCGATCGCGACGCGTTGTTGCTGACCGCCCGATAGCTGGCCAGGATACTTGTGGGCCTGTTCGGGAATCTTCACCCGCCTGAGCAGGCCCATCGCCAATTCCTCGGCGTCGTGCTTGCGCATCTTGCGCACCCAGATCGGCGCCAGGGTGCAATTGTCCAGAACGGTGAGATGGGGAAACAAATTGAATTGCTGAAACACCATGCCGACCTCCCGGCGCACCTCGTCGATGCGCTTGACGTTCGGCGTCAGTTCGAGGCCGTCGACGCGGATGATTCCGCGCTGGTGTTCTTCGAGGCGATTGACGCAGCGGATCAGCGTCGACTTTCCTGAGCCCGACGGCCCGCAGACAACGATGCGCTCGCCCGGCTTTACGTTCAGGTTCACGTTCCGCAGCGCATGATAGGACCCGTACCATTTGTCTACGCCTTGGAACTCGATGGCCCATCGAACGCTTTCTTGAATTTCGGCAAGTTCCCGGTCTTGCGTCCGGTCGTCGGAACCGGCCGCGCCATTGATCGAACTGTCAGTCATGATTTGACCAGAACATTGCCTCCAGCGCGCAGGCGCCGCTCCAGCCATTGACTGTAGCGCGAAGCGCTGAAGCACATGCAGAAAAAAACCAAAGCAATGACGAAATAGGCGACATTATAGCAGCCCGGCCACTCCTGCTCGTGGCTCGCAGCTTCTTTGGCGGCGCTCAGAAAGTCGGTCATGCCAATCACGGCCACAAGCGGCGTGCTGAGAAGAATGCCGATTCCAAGATTGACGAGGGCGGGGATCACGGCACGCAACGCCTGCGGCAAGATCACCAGTTGCATCGTTCGCCAGTAGCCGAGCCCGAGCGCCCGCGCGGCTTCGCTTTGCCCGGCGGGAAGCGCCTGAATGCCCGCCCGGACAATCTCGGCCAGATAGGAGGCGACAAAGACGACCAGTGCGATTGAGACGCTGAAGAAGAGATTGATCTCGAATCCCGGCGCCGCCATCGGAACGATGAAGCGGCTCACATAGAGGGCCACCAGCATCGGCACGCCCCGGACCAACTCGATGAAGGCGACGCTCGCCAGGCGAACGCCGCCCATTCGCGAGCGTCTCGCCAACGCCAGCGGAATTGCCAACACGAACGATCCTGCAAAGGCGATGGTCCAGATCAACATGGTCAGCGGCAGCCCGCCCCACTCGTTGGTGGAGACCGGTGTCCCTGACAGAAAGCCGCCGAGAAGCAGACAGACAGCGATGGGCGTCGCAACCCAGGCGAGAACCAGCGCACGCCCCCACAAGCGCGGCGCCATGCTGCCGATGACAAGCGCGAACATGAGGACGAGGCTCATCGTCGGCCGCCACAGCATTTCGGTCGGATAGGTGGCGAAAACCATGAGTCGCGCGTTCGTCCACACGAACGGCCAGCAGGCGCCGCTATGCGCCTTGCACTCTTCCGGCCCGCCTGACCAGGCCGCGTCGAGGACGGCCCAGCGAAGGAAGGCCGCCGCGATCCAGAGGATCAAGGCCGAGGCGAGGATCGTGACGGCCGAGTTGACGGGCGAACCGAAGAGTCGGGCCCTTGCCCTCTCCCAGCGCGCCGCCAGATCGGGGCGCGAAACTTGCGGAGACGCGAGAGCGCTCATGCGGCAAACATGCCTCGCTTCGCCAGGGAGCGGTTATAGGCGTTGATCAGCGCGGAAACCGGCAGGCTGATCGAAAGGAAGACCGCCACGAGGACGATGATCGTTTCGACCGCGTTGCCGGTATTGTTGGCGCTGGTCTTGATGATCGCGGTCACCTCGGTGAAGCCGATCAGCACCCCGAGCGTGGTGTCCTTCGTGAGGTCGAGATAGCTCGAGGTCATCAACGGCGTGATGACGCGCATGGCTTGCGGCACAACGACCAGTCGAAGGATTCGTGGCGTCGCCAGTCCGAGCGCATGGCCCGCTTCCCATTGGCCCTTGCTCACCGACTGGAGGCCGCTGCGCACAATCTCGGAAATGCTTGCCGAATAGTAGACCGTGAGGCCGACCAGCATCGCGGCGAATTCGGGCGTCAGGCTAATCCCGCCGGTTATGTTGAAGCCCTTCAGTGAAGGCATGTCGAGACGCAAGGAGATACCGAACGCCCGGATCCAGATCGCGCCGATAAGCAGAAAGAGCGCCAGCAGGCAGACAAATGCAGGCGCCGGCAGCGGCCGCTCCAGACGGCGCAGCATGACGCCGATCGCGACGGCCAGGATCGCAAGGACAAGAATGAGAGGCCAGACGTCGCCTCCTTCGACGCTCAGCCAGGGAAGGAAGACGCCGCGCACCGAGAGAAAGGCGGACGGCAAAGGCTGCAGGGCCTGACGCGCCGCAGGCAGAGCGCGGGTCGCTGCGATCCAGAAGAAGAGTTGCAGCGTGAGCGGCGTGTTGCGGATCAACTCGACATAGGCCTGCACCAGCCCCGACAGCAGCGGATTGCCGGAGACCCGGGCGACGCCAAGGGTGACGCCGAGCACCGTCGACAAGGCGCAGCCGAAGAAGGCGAGCTTCAGCGTATTGAGAACGCCCACGAGAATGGCGCGCCAATAAGGGTCCCCGGCCTTAAAGACAATTAGCGATTCGGAGATGTCGAAATTGGCCGGCTGCCACAGATAGTCCAGGCTCGGCGACATGCCGAGCCGCCGCATGCTCATGAGGACATTTGCGCCGAGGAGAGCAAGCAGAGCCGCCACGGCCGCGAGGATCAGCGCCTGGGCGAGGGGCTTGTCGCCCCACCAGCGCCGAAGGACCTCGATGGCCGTTCGCGGCGCCGGACCGCTGACGACGACGCCGTCGGTCATTCACAATATCCGAGGTCGATCGAGCGAGATCACGCGTGTGGAGAGCGGGAGCCGGCGGCGCCGGCCCCCGCGCGATCAACGGAACGGAGGCGAGTAGACCAGGCCGCCATCGGTCCACAGCTTGTTGAGTCCGCGATCGAAGCCGATCTTGGTGCTCTTTCCGAGATTGCGTTCGAAGATCTCACCGTAGTTGCCGACATTTTTGATGATGTTGTACGCGAATTTCGGATCCAGCCCAATCGCCTCGCCGAGCGAAGTGTCCACGCCGAGGAAGCGCTTGATCGCCGGATCGTCGCTCTGTGAGGAAGCTGTCGACGTTCTGGCTGGTGATCCCGAATTCCTCGGCCTGGATCGTCGCGTAGACGGTCCAGTTGACGATTTCGAGCCAGCGATCGTCGCCGCCCAGCACGGCCGGTGCGAGCGGCTCCTTCGACAGGCGCTCGGGCAGCAGCACAAAGTCGTCGGGATTGGGCAAGGCGGCGCGCCGCAAGCCGAGATCGGAACCGTCCTGGGTCAAAGCGTCGACACGTCCCGACAGCAGCGCCTGCGTGAAGGTGTTGGTGTCCTCGATGACGACCGACTTGTAGGTCTTGTTCACCTTCTTGAAGAAGTCGGCGATGTTCAGTTCGCCGGTGGTGCCGCTCTGGACGCCGATGGTGGCGCCGTCGAGATCGGACGCCTTCGTCACGCCGAGGGACTTCTTCACCAGGATGCCCTGGCCGTCGTAGAAGACGACAGGACCGAAGTGGAAGTTGAGCTTGAAGGCCCGGGTGATCGTCTCGGTCACGCCGGAAAGCAGGACATCGAACTGCCCTGCTTGCAGTGCAGGCAGACGCTGCTGCGGCGACGAATTGGTGAATTCGACCTTGTTCGGGTCGTTGAAGACCGTGACGGCGAGCGCCCGCCCAAAATCAACAAAGAATCCTTGCCATTTTCCGTTCGCGTCGGGCGAGAAGAAGCCGGGCTGGCTGCCGACGCCGACGCGGATCAGGCCACGCTCCTTGATCTTGTCGAGCGTCGCTCCGGCTTGCGCCGGAACCGCCGCGACGACGCCAACCGCCAGCGCCGCGATCGCGGCGGCAGCCCCTCGGACAAAACTGTGCTCGATCGATTTCAACATTGAGGTCTCTTCCGTGTTCGTTCGGCGTGCGCGTATTTCGCGCCCCGATAGTCCCTCCGATATGACAGCGCTGTGCGTCAATTTTGGCGCGCGCCGGCGCGATTGGGATTGCCGAGGGCAGACTGGCAAGGGGGCAAGCCCGCGCGGAGAAATCGCCCCCGCGACCGACAGGATACAGCAGAGTGATGCTAAGGTCTATCATTTTAATAGACTTAAATATTATTGTCCGCGGCCGGCCAACGTTGCAGGTCACGGAGGGCGACGACCTTCGATCGAAGCGGCGGCTCACTTTGAGCGCTCGCGCAGGCGCGCGCCGCCGCGCGTCACATGCGATTGCCGCTGCGCCCGGCGCTCCCTTGACGCATGCTCGGGCTCTCATCGCCCGTTATCGTCCTGTTCCGCGACAGGAAACGCCCGATATTCTGCCGCGAGGGCGGCGCTCGATCGCCTCGTGCGTATCCGCCGCGGCCCGGCGCCGGGAGACACTCGGCGTCGCCGCGCTTGCATGTCTATTAGCCGGTTCCGAAAATTCGAGCATCTTTGGTCGAAGCCATATCCTGTAAGTATCTTCTCAGCTTAGCAGTCCGAAGGGGAGCGCCATCGGAGATAGACTTGGTCGCGAAGCTGCCGCCGTTCGGCGCGAATTTAAGCCGGCTTCCGTTGTAACTCACTGAGGACGCTTAAAACGGCAATGGGCAAGGTCTTGTACCCTTTAAGCGAACGCGGGACCGGCAAGACTTCCGTTACCGTCGGACGCTGCCCTAGATATGATACATTGCGGCCAGTTCGATCGGGTTGGTCAGCGTCCGCAATTCGGCGAGCGTGCGGTTGTCGAGCACGTTCGCGATGGCGTTTCGCGCGTCGACCATGATGAGCCGCACCGCACAGGTGTTCAGATCAGCGCAGTCGTCGCATGGGCGAAAGGCCGTGACAGAGGCACACGGGATCGGGGCGAGCGGTCCGTCAAGCGCCCGCACGATTGCGCCCACCCGGATCTCGTGCGCCGGCCGGGCGAGCGCGTAGCCGCCGCCTCGCCCCTTCTTCGAATAGACGAGCCCCGCGTGACGCAGTTCGGTCAGGATGTGATCTAGGAACTTCTTCGAAATCGAATTGGCCTCAGCGATGTCCGCAACCTGGGCGAGCGCTCCCGGTTCGACCCCGGCGAGGTGCACCATGGCCTTGAGGCCGTATTTTCCCTTTGTTCGTCAGCATAAGCCGTCCTGTTCGCGGCCTCCCACCGTTTCGCGAATCGCGCAAGCGGCCCGCTCATGAAAACGCGTTCGCGCGAACAGTACAGCAAATCCATAGGCGGCGTCTCCCGCCGCCGCTGCGAGGCCGCCCGAGATATGCAGGCAGGATTGTCGGAATGACCAGATTATGATTATGATAGGCATTGCTGGGAGGTCGGCGGGAGCGAATTGCGTGTTGTATTCGTCGAGGCCTCTTTCCCGGCGGCTCACCGCTCATTCCCGCAAACATTCGACGACCGCGACCCATCAAATTCTTGCGTAAATCAGAAATCCGTGGCATCATGAACCCATGACCGGATCGAGCCGTTCCGCTTCAAATCTTCGCTGGCCGCGAGAGGGCAAGGTTAACCGGCCGCGCGATTTTTCTCGCAACTCCCAAGGCGTCCTCGCCCTGAGGAGCCGCGCAGAGCGCGGCGTCGCGAAGGACGCTCCAGGGAGCGCCAACGAGGCTGCAAGCTGGACTATCCTTCGAGAGGCGATGCTGCGCATCGCTCCTTCGGGACGAGGTCGGAGTAGTATGGACCCCTGCTTGGCAGTTGTTTTTTCGCCGCATCAGCCTGTAAGGCTTTGATAAGTCCTGTTTCTCGGTCAGGAATTGCAATATTTTGCAACGTTTTGCAGCTTTCTGAGGTCTCAAAGACCGCCGAAATGAAGCTTTCGGCAAGCTTTTGCAGCAAATTGCAAGGGTTGCGTCCGCGAACGGCGGCGGCTAATTCCGCCCCCTCCTCTCACGATGAGGCCGTGGAGTTGGCGCCAAGAGTTATTGGGATCAGCCTACGGCTGACTGCCGGGTTCCGCGTCAGACCTTCACGGTCGACGCCCGATAGATCTCGTCGATGGAACTGGCCAGCGACGCATCGAACTCCGCATCGCTCATCGAGCGCCGGAGGTCCTGGGCCAGGGCGCGCGAGAAACTCGCGATCATGCCGTGATTTGCGCCAAGGCGCTTGCACGCCTCGGCCCGCGTGTAACCGCCGGACAACGCGACGACGCGCGCCACTCGTTTGTCCTTGATCAGCGGCGCATAGAAATCCGGAACCTCCGGCAGCGTCAGCTTGAACATCACTTTGCGGCCGGTGGGCAGGGCGTCGAGCCCCTTCGTCAGTTCAGCGAGCAGGATCGCCTCGGCCCCGCGCTTGTCAGGGCTCTTGATCGAAATCTCCGGCTCTAGGATCGGAATGAGGCCATGTTTGGCGATCTGTTCGCCGAACTCGAACTGCTGCCGCGCGATGGCGGCGATGCCGTCCTTCGAGGCGAGATTGATGACGGAGCGCATCTTGGTGCCGAACACGCCGAGCTTGACCGCCCGCGCGAGAAGCTTGTCGAGGTCGGGCATCGGCTTCATCAGGCTGACGCCGTCTTTCTCCGCCTCGAGACCTTTGTCCACCTTAACGATCGGCACGACCCCACGGTCCTCCCACAGGTAGGTCGGAACCGGCTTGCCCTTCGCCTCGCCGTCCATCGTGCGCTCGAACAGGATGGCCGCGATCACCTTGTCTCCCGAGAAGGCCGGCGCCGTGATGATACGCACGCGCATTTCGTGAACGAGCTTGAACATCTCTGCGTCGCCGTTGTATTCGCTGTCGGGAATGCCATAGAGGCGCAAGGCGCCTGGCGTCGATCCGCCGCTCTGGTCAAGCGCGGCGATGAAGCCGCCCTTGCTCGACATTTGCTCCAGCATCTTGCCATTGGCCATGATCGTAGTCCTCGCCTGAAATCGTTACGCGTCCGCTTATGCAGGATTAAGTTCATGAAGGCGAAAGGCCCGGTCTCGCGGCAATCGCGCCAAATCGTGTCTTGTCTTCAACCCATCATCACCGATAATCGTCAGCGGTCGGCTCAATCTCAAGTCTGCAACGGCTTCGTGTTCCAGGCAAGGCGGGATTGGCGCGAGGTGCTCGGCGTTCGGAAGCGTCCGCGTCGATCAGCGCGCTAGGGAGTAGCCCGAGTGATCCATTCAGACCGATCCCTCAGCGACGGCCGTCATCACCTGGAGCGTTCTTGTTTCGGCCGGCTTCGGCAGGACAATTCGTTCGAGGATTTCCGCGACAAGAATGTGAGCCTGCACGGCTGTCAGGCTCTCTGCGATTGGATTCGCGTCTATACGCAGCCGAAACATGGTCCGCGAGTCGCCAGGCGTTTCGGCCTCAATCACGACTTGTCGAACCAAGGCCATTTCACCTCAACTCACACGACATCGTTCTCGACGATTAGCCAACATCAGTGGCAAGGGTGCGGCGACAGGAATTCCCGGTCGACGCCGCCGTTCGATCCTCGAGGCCGCGATGCGACCACGGGTCCGGGGAACAAATGCGGCTCCAGCGCACTTTTGGATGGCGAGTGCCGCGAGCGAACGCCATGCCGACACCCCAGCCGAATGAGCCAATCCAGATTCCGGAGCCCGACATCATTCGTCCACCGACGCCGGCTGAATCGCCGCAACCTGACGTCCCAGCCGGTTTGCCGGAGCCTGGTCCGGATATCGTCCATCCAACGCCGCCGAGTGAAATTCCACCGTCGCGTCCTCAGGAGGTTCCGGCGGCTAAGCGCCGCGCCCCAACGCTGAACGCGAACGCTGGGATGGAGCGAGACGGGGAGAATTTCGTCGTCGAGCGGCTGCACGCTCAGAGCCTGCGCAAGGCGCTCGGCCAATCGCGTGACGGCATCACTGGTTGCGCTCTCCATGCTGCAGCTTCCACCCGGCTGCCCGTCCCCATCGACGCCGTCGTTGAAGGGCCGACCATGGAATTTGCAACGGAGACGAGAGAAGAGCTCTACTATGACAGGGAATGGCTGCTCGCCAACGGCGAGCCCTGGGAGCGGGAGATCGCCCGGAACATCGTGGCCGAAGCTCCGTATCGATGACAGGAGGCCGACGTGGCGGCCTGCGACGTTCTGGTTGTCGGGGCTGGACCGACGGGGCTTGTGCTAGCGCTCTGGCTCACCAAGCTTGGCGCGAAAGTTCGCATTGTCGACAAGTCCGACGCGCCTGGGACGACGTCCCGCGCGCTCGCCGTGCAGGCGCGCACGCTCGAACTCTACCGCCAGCTCGATCTGGCCGACGCCGTGGTCAAGCGCGCCCACAAAGTGCCGGCGATTAACTTCTGGGCTCGCGGAAAACGCGAAGTTCGCATCCCGTTCGAAGAGGTCGCGGCGGGCTGGACCCGCTACCCTTTCCTCGAGATCTTCCCGCAGGACGAACACGAACGCCTGCTGGTCGCACGGCTGGAGGCGGAGGGTGTTTCTGTCGAGCGTCGGACCGAGCTGGTCGAATACGCGGACAAGGGCGAACGCGTTGTAGCGCGCCTTCGCTGCGCCGAACGCGGCGAGGAGACGTGCGAAGCCGCCTTCATCGCCGGTTGCGACGGCGCTCACTCGATTGTCCGCGACACAATTCACGCCGGATTTCCGGGCGGAACCTACCAGCGCATCTTCTACGTCGCCGACATTGAGGCCTCAGGGCCGACGATCGACGGCGAATTGCATGTTGATCTCGACGACTCGGATTTCCTGGCGGTCTTTCCGCTGGCCGGCAAAGGCCGAGGGCGACTGATAGGGACCGTGAAGGCCCAACCCGTCAACAGCTCGGATGCCCTGCGCTTCGAAGACGTGAACGACAGGGCGATCCGGAGTCTGAAGCTCGAAATCTTCAAGACGAATTGGTTCTCGACCTATCGCGTGCATCATCGGGTCGCGGACCATTTCCGTAAAGGACGAGCGTTTCTGCTGGGTGACGCGGCCCATATCCACAGCCCCGCGGGCGGACAGGGAATGAACACCGGGATCGGCGACGCCATCAACCTCGCCTGGAAACTGAAAGCGGTGCTTGACGCCAAGGCGCCCCAGGCGCTCCTCGACAGCTATGAGAGCGAGCGGATCGGTTTCGCCCGCCGCCTGGTTGCGACGACGGACAAGGCCTTTAGGCTCGCAACCGCGGAGGGCGGTTTGGGCAATTTCATGCGTCTGCGGGTTGCGCCCACGGTGCTGTCGAGCGTCTTCGCCTTTGAGACGGCGCGCGAGTTTGCTTTCCGGACAGTGTCTCAGGTCAACGTGAACTATCGCGGTGGTCCGCTGAGCGCGGGAAAGGCCGGGGGCGTTCATGGCGGAGACCGTTTGCCTTGGGTCGCGGCGGATGGCGCCGACAATCACCAGTTTCTGTCGGCTCCCGTCTGGCAGGCCCATGTCTACGGCGAGGCGAACCCGGATTTGCGCCGGTGGTGCGCGTCGCGCAGGTTGCCCTTGCACGCTTTTGTCTGGACGCCGCGACACGGCCATGCCGGCATCGCAAGGGAGGCGCTCTTTCTCATGCGGCCCGATTCCTACGTGGCGCTGGCGCAGGAAACCACGTCGACCGAGGCGCTCGATCGCTACTTCGGCGAGCGCGGCCTCGCCCCATAGTCGCTGTCGTAGAAATAACGGTTCTCCATTCTCTCCTACGAGCCAAAATGCCAAATCGCATCGAGGATTACGCCGTCATCGGAAACTGCGAGACGATTGCGCTCGTCGGGCGCAACGGCTCCATCGATTGGCTGGGACTTCCCCGCTTCGACAGCGCCGCCTGTTTCTGCGCGCTTCTTGGCGAATCGAAGAACGGACGGTGGTTGATCGCGCCGGTGGACGGCAGAGGTACGGATGTCGCGGCGCTATCGCGGCAGGACCATGATTCTCGAAACCGTGTTCAGGACCGCTGAGGGCGCCGCAAGCCTCACCGACTTCATGGTTCGCCGGGAGGGGTCATCCGATGTCGTGCGCATCGTCCGTGGTCTTCACGGACAGGTCGCAATGCGCATGGAGCTTATTGTGCGCTTCGGCTACGGCTCCGTCACGCCTTGGGTTTCGCGCCAGAATGACGGGCGGCTGCAGTTCATCGCAGGTCCCGACCGATTGCTGCTCGACGCCAAGATCTCAACGCGCGGTGAGGACTTCCGCACGCTAGGCGACTTTTCAGTCGGCGCAGGCCAGGAGGTCCGCTTCGCCCTGAACTGGTCGCCGTCTTTCCTCGAACCTCCGCCGCCCCTTCGGTGCACGGAGGCTCTCAAGGAGATCGACGTCTTCTGGTCGGGCTGGTCGGAGACGTTCAAGCCCCAGCCGCCTTGGGACGACGCGGTTGTGCGTTCGCTCTTGACGCTGAAGGCGCTGACCCACTGGCAGACGGGTGGAATCGTCGCGGCCGGGACGACGTCTCTGCCCGAGAAGGCGGGCGGCTCGCGGAACTGGGATTATCGCTTTTGCTGGCTTCGCGACGCCACCTTCACGCTTCTGGCGCTGATCGGCGCAGGTTTTCTTGAGGAGGCAAAAGCATGGCATCAGTGGCTGCTGCGTGCGGTCGCGGGGTCGCCTGACGACGTGCAGACCATGTATGGGGTGGCCGGAGAGCGGCGTCTCGATGAGTTTGAAGTCCCGTGGCTCATTGGCTACGAGGGCGCAAGCCCCGTGCGCATTGGCAACGCCGCCGTCAAGCAGCTCCAACTCGACGTCTACGGCGAAGTGCTCGACGCCTTCTACGTGGCGCGCCACGCCGGGCTTGCCACCAGCGAGGAGACCTGGGCGCTCGAATGCGCTCTCGTTTCTCATGTGGAGACAATCTGGCGAGAGCCGGACGAAGGCATCTGGGAGGTCCGGGGCGGACGCAAGCAGTTCACCCATTCCAAGGTGATGGCCTGGGTCGCTTTGGACCGCGCGGTTCGCTCCGTCGAGGAATTCGGGCTCGAGGGGCCAATCGAACGCTGGAGCGCAGTTCGCTCGGCGATCCATGCCTCGGTGTGTCGAGACGGCTTCGACGAGAGCCAGAACACGTTCGTTCAGTCCTTCGGCGCGACCGCGCTCGACGCAAGCCTGCTTCAGATTCCCCTGGTCGGCTTCCTTCCGCCAGACGATGCGCGCGTGCGAGGGACCGTCGCCGCCATCGAGCGCAAGCTGCTCAAGAACGGACTGGTCTTGCGCTACGACACCGGAACGTCAACGGACGGTCTTCCTCCGGGAGAAGGCGCGTTCCTCGCCTGCAGCTTCTGGCTCGCCGACAACTACACAATGCAGGGCCGCTATGACGAAGCGCGGGCGCTGTTCGAGCGGCTGCTCGCCCTGCGCAACGATGTTGGGCTCCTCGCCGAGGAATACGATCCGGCCGCGAAGCGCCAGCTCGGCAATTTCCCGCAGGCCTTCTCGCATCTTTCACTGATCAACACGGCCCGCAATCTCGCAGGGGCGAAGGGACCGGCCGAATTGCGTTCCGCGAGGCGCCACAGGTCGGGCGCGAAAGACCGGCCTCTCGCGTCGAAGCGCAAAGGACCTGCGACCGACAACGGCCGCTGAGCGCTCTCGGGGCAATCCCCGTTACGTGGGCCTTCTGGAACCGGCAAAACCGCTCCGGCGTTATGGGCGACGCAGCGCAGCTTCAGGAGGTCAGCATGTTCGGCTGGGCTATCGCCTTTCTGGTCATCGCGATCATCGCGGGCGTTCTGGGTTTTGGAGGCGTCGCCGGACGGCCTTCTCAGCCGCCAAGATCGTCTTCATCGTCGCCTTGATCGCCTTTCTCATCTCCGGCGTACTCGGCCACACGAGGCGGGGCATGCCAAGCGCGCGCCCGTCTCTCCGCGCGGGCTCCAGATCGCATTGATTGGTTCGCAGTCGAACATCGACTTCAGCCGGAGAATGGTTCTTGGCGCCAATGACCCACGAAAAGGATCGTCGCTTTGCTCTGCTGGTCGCGATGATGATTCCGCCCGGCCGCCGCGCGCTGCGGTGGCGCCGCAGCTCGGCCATTGGTTTTGCGCAAGGAAGGGAGCATATGATGTCCGACGAAAGCCGGTTGTCACCGAGGACAATGAGGATCGGATCCGGCAGGGCGTCACCGGCCACAACGTCCGCTACGTCGTGATCGTCTCCGTCGCGCTGGTGATCGTCGTCTTCATCATGGTCGCAGTCATCTTCAGGCCCTGATCGCCTCAGCGGCGAAAAGACGGCGAGGGCAGTCGCACGAATGTAGTCAGGCCGGAGCAACGCTGATAGTGTTGGCGACTGCATGCCGGACGGTGGGGTGAAAGTCGGTTGGCTCGCTGTGATCTGTCTGACCGCGACGCGACGTGAGATCTCAATATATTCAAATCGGATTCGCCCCCATTGGAGCAGATCGAGCGACTTGAGATTCAGATCGAAGAACTCCGCGAGGCGATCCATCGCAGCCGAAGGTACATCATCGCGGGGCGAGCGGGCGCAATGATCGGACCGGCCCTGCTGGGTTGCCTAATGGTCGGTTTGCTGGACTTCACCCCTGTCCGGATGCTCGTCGGGATCGCCCTCGCCATCGGCGGGGTGGTTCTGATGGGCAGCAGCAGATCTAGCACCGAGCAGCTGGAGCTTGCGCTAAAGCGGACCGAGGAGGAGAGGATCGCGGCGATAGACGCCCTGGAACTCGTGCAGCTCGGGGACCGAGCCAATCAACCTGGCGTCTGACCCGAACATTTTGACGTCGCCACATCGGCCGGAAGAACAGCCAATTCGGCAAGAGCGACAAGAACTGGCTCCCCGAGCAGGACTTCGAACCTGCGACCATTCGATTAACAGTCGAATGCTCTACCAGCTGAGCTATCGGGGATCAGCAGGAGCGCGATATAGCAGAATTTGTCGCGATGGAAAGAGCGGATTCGCCGCTTGCCGCTGGAGCCGCGCGGCGCCACCCTAATCCGGCATGCTGGACCCGCTGAAGCACCCCGAACTGCTGACGCCTGCCGAGATGGGCGAGGCCGACCGGTCGGCCATCGCGGCCGGAACGCCCGGCATCGCGCTGATGGAGCGCGCGGGGCTCGCCGTCGCGGACGAGGCTGCGCGGCTCGCGCGCTCGCGGGGGCTGATCGTCGTCATCTGCGGTCCCGGTAACAACGGCGGCGACGGTTTCGTCGCGGCGCGGCTCCTCGCGCGACGCGGCTTTGCCGTCGAGCTTGGTCTCCTCGGCCGGCGCGAGGCGCTCGGCGGCGACGCCGCGATCGCCGCTTCGCGCTTCGAGGGGCCGGTCCGCGCTGCGGCGGACGTCGCGCTCGGCGGCGCGGATTGCGTGATCGACGCCCTCTTCGGCGCAGGCCTCGCGCGCGACATCGACGGCGAGACGCGGACGATCGTCGAGCGGATCAACGCCTTCGCCCGGGGCGGCGGCGCGGTGCTCGCGGTCGACGTGCCTTCGGGGCTGGACGGCGCGACCGGCAAGGTGCGCGGCGTCGCGGTCGAGGCTGCGGCGAGCGTCACCTTCTTTCGCCTCAAGCCCGGCCATCTGCTCGAGCCCGGGCGGTCGCTCTGCGGGGCGATCCGCCTCGCCGACATCGGCATTCCGGCAAGCGTGTTGCCGCGCATCGCCCCGCAGGCGTTTGTCAATTCGCCGGTCCTGTGGCGGGACGCGCTGCATGCAGCCGAACGCCGGGAGCCACAAATATTCCCGCGGCGCGGCGCTCGTTCTCTCCGGTCCGGCGCATCAGACCGGCGCGGCTCGGCTTGCGGCGCGAACGGCCCTGCGGGCGGGCGCCGGGATCGTCGCGCTCGCAAGCCCGCTCGACGCGGTAGCGGTCAACGCCGCGCAGGTCACCGCGGTCATGGTCGCGCCCTTCTCCGGCTTGCGAGGCTTCGAGGCGCTGCTCGCCGACGAGCGCCGGCGCGCGATCGTGCTGGGACCCGGGGCGGGGGTCGGGCCGGAGCTGCGCAAGCTCGTCGCCGCCGCGCTGACGCGCCCCGCCAAGGGGCGGACGATCGTGCTCGACGCCGACGCTTTGACGAGCTTTGCGGGAGAGGCCCGCCAGCTCGCTGGGCTGATCGAGCGCGGCGGCCACGCCGTCGTGATGACGCCGCACGAGGGCGAGTTCGAACGGCTCTTCGCCGGCGCTCGCGGCGTCGAGCCCGGGGACGACAAGCTCGCGCGCGCCCGGGCGGCGGCGAAGCTCACCGGCGCGGTCGTCGTCCTCAAGGGCTCGGACACGGTCGTGGCCAGCCCCGACGGCCGCGCCTCGATCGGCTGGGACCTGCCGCCGACGCTCGCGACCGCAGGTTCGGGCGACGTGCTGACCGGCCTGGTCGCGGGGCTCGCCGCGCAGGGGGTCCCGGCCTTCGAGGCGGCCTCCGCCGCCGTCTGGCTGCACGGCGCCAGCGGCCGCGCGCTCGGCCCCGGCCTCATCTCCGAGGACCTGCCCGAGGCGCTGCCCGGGGTCCTGAGGGCGCTGGGGTAGGGCAGGGCGTGCTCCCGCGCGCCTCATCGGCGCGGGAATTTGGAAAAGCTTGGCGGACCACTGGAACCGCCCTGTGAAACGCTGTGAAACAGTTTTCAAAAGCTTGGATTTTCTAGGAATTTCTCGTCCGAATCCGGACTTTTCAATGGGTTATCGGCCTTGAGCCGAGAAAAAAATTACCTGCCCCCTCCCCAGGCGCGGGGCCTCCGCCGTCATCCCGACGGCGCCAGTCGACCCGCCGCTTCGCGGCGGCCGCCGTCCCCTCGACCATCCCGACCTCGCTATCCACGGCTTGGCTCCGCTCTATGCATGAGGGCGGACAGCCTAGCATGGATCTGGAAAATCAGCAAGACAATGGCGCCGCATGCGGGTTTTGCGGGGGCTGTCCGACCGTCTGAGGCGTCGTTTTGGTTCGTTGTTCGCGCGGCGGCGCCGGGCGCAAGATTCCGTCGAATCATTCTGTAGCGCCTCGCGACGGCGGTCATTGGTTCGTCGATGCGCGAGACGCTATAGCGATCACAGAAGGTCAGGATTCGCATGGCGTCGCTCCCGGTCATCGTGCTCGCGCTGGTCCCGGTGGCCTTCGTGATCCTGCTCGGCGTCCTCGCCGGGCGGTTCGGGGTGATCGGCCGCGACGGCGGCCGCGTGCTGGCCTCGCTGGCGCTCGACTTCTGTCTCCCGGCGCTCCTGTTCGCGGCGACGGCGGCGATGTCGGTGACGGAACTGGGGAACTGGCGGTTCTTTCTCGGCGTCGCCATCGGCCTGCTCGCGATCTACGCCGCCGCGCTGGCCCTCTCGCTCGCCGCGTTCGGGACATCGGCTGCCGAGAGCTCGCTCCAGGCGCTAAACAGCGCGTTCCCCAACATGGCCTTCATGGGCGTGCCGGTGCTGACGGCGGTGATCGGCAAGTCGGCGGTGCTGTCGGTCGTGATCGGCAATCTGGTGTCGAGCTTCGTCCTGCTGCCGCTGACCCTGACGCTGCTCGAGGCCGGAAAGGCGCGGACCAGGGGCGCCGACGGCGGGAAATCCGGCGACGCCGCCGGCGGGTCCGCCGGCATGGGCGTCGTCTGGAAGTCCCTGGTCGGGGCCTGCAGACAGCCGCTGGTCTGGGCGCCCCTGCTGGGCGTCGCCATCGCCGTCCTGCGGGTCCCGATGCCTGAAGCAGCCATCAGGTCGCTGGACCTGATCGGCGCGGCGACCTCGGGCGTCGCACTCTTTGCGCTGGGCCTGGTGCTGAGCGGGCAGAGGCTGCATGTCGGCGCGGCGGTTCTCACGAACGCCGCCTTCAAGATGCTGGCGCAGCCGGCCGTCATGGCTCTGCTCGCGATCCTCCTCGGCGTGACAGGGGCATACCGGCGCGAAATGATCCTGCTCGGCGCCCTGCCGACCGCCTCGATGACGGCGATGTTCGCGGTGGAATACGAGGTCTATGTCGCCGAATCCGAAGCGACCATCCTCTTGAGCACGGTTCTGTCGCTAGTGACGCTCGGCCTGTGCATCGCGCTGACCGCATGACGGGTCGCCTCAGCCGATCGTATGACCGAGCGCAGGCGCGTCGAGACGCTGGGGAATGACAGGTCCGGTGAGCCGACCGAAAGAGGTCCGCTCCCGCGCCCATGAGGCGGCGCATTGAGGACGTCCGTTGACCGCGTCCGCGCCGAGGAGGCCTCCCCGATTAGGCCCTAGGCGGCGAACGCATTGCGGTCCGCCCTCGCCCGACGATACCCCGCGAAGCCAAGGCCCGCGAACCCGAGCAGCAGCATCGCCCAGGTCGAGGATTCGGGGATGGCGGAGCCGCCTGTGTCCATGAAAGTTCCCTGGAGTCGAGCGCCGTCAACCCCGATGTCCGACCAGGTCACCGACATCACCAACGTGTTCCAACCGTACCAGAAGTCCCCCGGAACCGTCGAAAACGGATGGAGCGAGCCGAAATTTTCAAAGGGAAGATTTGACAGCGCATTGCCGTTTAGCGCGAGCGCGCCGGCGTCGTCGATCGCCCAGGCGCCCCCGACAATTGACGCCGTTGCAGGTGTCGACACCCAAAACTTGCGGATGAATGTCATATACCCATTGCCGTAGGCGTCATCGGGATTGGCTGCGATCCACGACGAATAGGGTCCATTCAGCGGCCATTGCCAGAACCCCCCATCGGCGCTATCGACGCCCACGACATAGGCGTTTGGGGCCATAAGCGGATTAACGCCGCCCAGCACTTGCCAATTGACGTCGAGCGCATCCCCGGTTGTCTGAAGTTGGCCCATGCTGTCGAGGCCGGTGGCGAGATTTATACTGTCAGCATGCGCTCCGCCGACAGTAAGCCCGATCACAATTCCGCTGGCCATAGCCGCTAGGTTAGCCGTGCACTGAGTTTTCATAGCTTCCTCCACAATATAAACACTAAAGTATAATAGCAGATCGCAGCTGGCGTACGTTGATCTGGGTCAAACGCCACGTCGCGTCCTTGGGTCGGCGCTTCAAATTGTGATACAGTGTTCACTTTACATTGCAAATCGCAGACGAGGGGTTGTATTTCTCGGCCGCGCAGCGAGTCCGCTTTGACCGGCTTGACCCGGCGATCCTTGGAGCCGCGAATGACGGCGCGGGAAAACGACCCCTGATCGAGAGGCGCTCAAAGGGAGATCGTTTGTCGGCGGTTGTCCGCTTGCAATCGTCTGGCTGCCGGTCTCAGGTGGAATGCGCGCCCCTCAGAGCAGCGACCAGCTTGCCGATCCGGCGTTGTCGAACATTCGCGCTTTTTGCTTCTTCGATTTCAACTACGTGTTTTCGTTTGAGACCGAATGGCAGGCGATCGAAGGCCGTTTTGGCTTCACGAGCGTGGTTCAGAGCGTCGGCCATGTCCGACTGCAAGGGCGCATCCCTCGGCTCGCGGTCAAGCTGAAATCAACTTCGACGATATCGCCTTCGGCAATGCCAGCGGCGGCGCGATTTGCAGCGCTTACGCCAATCAGGCGCTGCCCTCGCATCAACGCCACCCTGCTGCGCCACGTGTGGCCGTTGATCGTGATTGCGACCGGCGGTCGGGCTTCGGGGGCTAGCGCCTTCATGACTTCCGCGGGTACTTCGACGCCAGTGGCGTTCCCGGAAGGAATGACCTTGGCTCGAAACTTCAATTGACTATCTCCCTCATCGAGAATTCTCGCTCAACGCTGGGGGACGCCGCGACCCCCGCCCTAGCTAGCCCGCCCCCACAAGAGGGGGCGAAGACATTTCGGAACCGTACGGGATACGGCCCGGCTTGAAGCAGGATGTGTGAACACCCTAGCTAGTCCGACCTCGGGCACGGAACATCGCCGCCGGCCTTGGGCCCGCCAGGGAGCAAAAGCGCTATGAAACGCCCTGAGGTTGTCCGTACGGTGCTTGGTTGACGGCAAGCTTTACCGGCGCAATGCCGACGAAACCCTTTCGCCCCTCCGCGATGAGTCCGATTACGCGCGCCTCGACGCACTGGGCGCCGCTGAGATTGAACGCATCGCCGAGCGCGACAGCGAGGCCCCGCCGATGACCGACGAGGAATGGGCGCGCGCCGAAATCCGCCAGCCTGTCAAGAAGCCGGTCGGCCTGAAGCTCGACGACGACATTTTGAGCTGGTTCAAATCGCAGGGGCGCGGCTACCAAACGCGCATCAACGCCGTCTTGTGGCGCTATGTCGAGGCGCAGCGGAAAGCAGGCTGATGGGGGCCTTGCGGCCGACCGCCTCCATGACGGCGATGTTCGCGGTGGAGTACGAGGTCTATGTCGCGGAATCCGAAGCGACCACCCTCTTGAGCACCGTCCTATCGCTGGTGACGCTCGGCCTGTGCATCGCGCTGACCGCGTGACCCTCGATGGATCGGTCGGATCCGGCCAGGGCTCCGGGCCGAATTCCTTGCCAGGCAGCCGTCCGATGAGGCCGCCATCTTCAGACGATCTAGTCATTTTGACTGATGGCTTGAAAATGCGATGCTTGAGGAGAGGAGGCGGAATGGCGAAGATCAACCTTGAGCGGCGGGCCGAGATCGGCGCGGAGAAACGCGCCAGAACCCGAGCGCAAATCGTGACGGCGGCGAATACGCTTTTCGCCAAGCGTCCCTGGGGCTCGGTCACGGTCGACGACCTTGTCGCGGAGGCGGGGGTCGCGAAAGGAACGTTTTACGTCCATTTCGACGACATGGACGCGCTGGCCGCCGCCGTCGCGGACGACCTGATCAGGACCTTCGACGAAATGCTTCAGCCCTTCCGGTTGTCAATCGACGATCCGCTCGTGCGAATCGCTTTCGGCTGCAACGCGTTCATTGAAAAGGCCTTGGATGACCCGGTTTGGGCCTCGCTCGTGGCTCGAATGGCGCGATCCTATCCCGCTGTCGGCCAGACCGCCCGAATACGGCTGTCGGAGGACCTGAAACGCGTTCTTGACGCGGCTCCCCACAATGAGCTCTCGCTTGGATTGGGCCTTGAGGCAGCGCTCGGAATCGTGCTCCAGGTCCTGGCGGCGATCGGCGAAGGACGCCTCACGCCGGACGATCGGCAGCCGGCGGTCCGTTCGGTGCTGCGCGCGATCGGCGTCGGGAAAGCGCAGACGAGCTCGGCGCTCGCACGGATGGCTCGCATCACGGAATCCGCGCGCAACGCGCCATTCGACCACTAGCAGCGCTCAGCCCACGACCTGGGTCATCTGCTCTCCAAGGTCCATCCGGCCGTCGGGGCTGCGAATGCGGGCGTTGATCCGGTCTCCGGGCTGCAGATATTCCGGCCTGCGGCCCTGCGCCTTCAGAAACAGTTTCCAGAACTGGCGCTCCGGCAGCAACTGAACGAGTCGGCGGATCGGCGGGGGCGGCACTCGAAGCGCGCAGCCGCTGGGCGTGCCAGTCAACAACACGTCGCCCGGCGCAACGTTGCCGAATGTCGACAGCTCCGAGATCGTCTCGGCAGGCTTGAACACGAGATTCTTTGTCGAGTCGCTTTGACGAACGATCCCGTTGACCGTGAGTTGCAGTTCGAGCTGGTCGAGATATGCAAACTCCTCCGCCTCGAGCACCGTAAGCCAGGGGCCGATCGGGCAGAAGCCCCGATAGCTCTTGCCCTTGAAGAATTGCGTTTGGGGCAGTTGCACGTCCCGCGCGCTGATGTCATTCGCAACGGCGATCGCGAAGACGTAATCCTTAAGCGTGTCCCTGGTGATCGTCGCCGACGGCGGAATTGGTCGGCGGAATATGAGGGCGAGCTCGATTTCGTAGTCGAGCAAGGCGACGTGCTTTGGCCGCTGGACGACGTCGCGCGCGGAGCTGACCGACGCGTCGGATTTGGTGAAGAACATGTTGAACAGCTTGGCGTCCGGATCCATGCCGGATTCGATCATGTGCTGGCGGTAGTTGGCGCCCTGGCAGTAGACGCGGCACGGCGTCGTCACCGGCGAAAGGATCTTGATCGATTCGATTGAGATCCTCGGCGTCTTCGTGGCGGCCGCCCGCCAATCGGCTTCGCCACCCTCTATCAACGCCGCCGTTGTCGGATAGGCGCCGTGCAGAGGCGCTATCCCCGATGCCGAGACCACGCCCCAATGTGGCGCCCCGTCGACTTCATAGTGGATGAGATTCGTCGCCATCGTTTTCACTCCCTTTGTTATGGTTGATTTGTGGTGGTTGATTTCCGTCAATCGGGACTGGGGCCGCAGACGAGGACGCGCGGCGGTTCGGCAAGCCGGCCGAGGATCTGGTCCGCCTGCCCGGCGGAGAGGCTCAGCGCGCGCAGGATCGCAGACACCGCCAGCGGGACATCGGCGGCCGACAACCGGCTCTCGCTCGCCGAACGCATGGCCTGCAGCACAATCCCCATGACGATGTCGAACCCGACTTCGGCAGGGATCGGCGCCAGACGCCCCTGCAAGGCGGCAAGCCGGAGATTCTGTCGCAGCCGTTCGCGGGCCGCGCCGGCGACTTTGGGAAACGCCCACGCTCCGCGCGCCGTCAAGGCGCCCCACGCGGGATCGCGCAGGGCCTGACTGATGAAGGCCGCGCAGCCGGCCGCGATCCGTTCGAGCGGATCGTCGATTGCGGCCTGTTGAGGCTCAACGAAGCCGTCGAACGACTGCGCCAGCTCGACCGCGATTGCGGCGTGCAGGTCGTCAAGAGATTGGAAGTGCGCATAGAAGGTCCCCTTCGCCACGCCTGCCTCGAGCGTCACGTCGTCGACGGTGACGGCGTCTATTGCGCGAACTGAATAGAGCGCCCTTGCGGCCCCCATCAGCCGGGACAGGCTTTTTGCGCGCCGCCCGCGCCCGATTTGGGCCCGCCGGATCAGATCGATTTTGGCCACCTGGGCCTCCTTTGAGCGACCGCCCGAAAATTTGGTATTGACTATTTAGTCGTTTTGACGAATAAGTGCAACATGAAATTTTGGCCGTCGGGCCGAAAGTTCGGGAGGATGCGAGAATGTCGAGGGAATTCAACGAAGTGTGCCTGCCGACGGAAGTCGAAGCGGCGATCGTGGGCGCAGGTCCGGTCGGCCTTATGGTTGCGAATTTGCTTGGACTGGCGGGCGTGCGGGTCGTCGTGCTCGAACGCAATCAGGGGCTTCTGGGCCTGCCGCGCGCCATCGCCTACGATGCCGAGACGCTGCGCCTGTTTGCTCAGATCGGCCTCTTCGACGAGATCGCGCCCGGCCTGGTGCAAGACCCGCATGTCCGTCACGTCAACGCACGCAATGTGACCCTGATGGCGGCGGACTTCCCGCGAGGGCTCTACGGCCAGTCGTCGCTGGGCACCTTCTATCAGCCGGATTTCGAGAAGGCGCTGTTGAAGGGGCTTTCACGCTTCGACACGGTTCGCGTGGCGTTCGGGCACGCCGTCGCCGGTTTCGAGCAGAACGGAACCGGCGTCGCTCTGAAAGTCGCGACGCCCGAGGGCGAACGGGCGTTGCGCGCCGACTATGTCGTCGCCTGCGACGGCGGCGCGAGCGGCATCCGCGATCGGCTCGGGCTCAAGCTCATAGGCTCGACCTATTCCGAGCGTTGGCTGGTGATCGACGCGATCGTCAGGGGCCACAACGTCAAGCAGATCACGTTCACCTGCGATCCGCGCCGTCCCTCGGTGCAGTTGCCCGCCGTCGGCGATCGCGTCCGCTGGGAGTTCATGCAATTGCCGGGCGAAAGCGAAGAGGCGCTGAAGAGCGATGACAAGGTTCGGTCTCTGGTCAGGCAGAGGTCGGGAACCGAAGCCTTCGAGATCGAGCGGAAGGCCGTCTACACGTTCCACGCGCGCGTCGCCGATCGTTGGCGGGTTCAGCGCGTGTTCCTTGCCGGTGACGCCGCGCATCTGATGCCTCCGTTCGCCGGCCAGGGCATGAACGGGGGCATGAAAGACGCGGTCAATCTCAGCTGGAAACTCGCCGCCGTCCTGAAGGGCGAGGCGAACGAAGACATTCTCGACACCTACGAGATCGAACGTGCGCCGATCGTCCGAAAGATGGTCGAGGTCTCCCGTCGTCTGGGCTCCGTCATCATGCCGACGAGCAGAATCGCTGCGGCGACGCGCGACTTCGATCTTCGCCTGTCTCAACCTCTCCAGCCGGTTTCGCGCCTTCATCGGTCGCGGCGGCGTCGTGCCCCCACCCGCCATCTCTCGAAGCGCATTGACCGGGTCCGGGCGAGACGCGCTGATCGGGCAGATGATGCCGCAACCGACGGTCGCGGCGGCGCATGCGCGTGCGCCTCTCGACGAGTTTCTGTCCTGTCATCAATGGATGGCGCTTGGACTTGGCGTCGATCCGGTCTCGATGCTGTCGAGCCGCGATCTCGCGATCCTCGATGGGCTCGGCGCACGGTTCATCTGCCTGAACGGCGCGGCCAGGAACGCCAGGACGGTTTCGCTTCAGTGCGACGATCCCGCCTTCGCCGACTGGGCCAAACGCCATGACGTGCGGGGCGTTCTCGTGCGGCCCGATCGGTTCATCGCCGGCCGGCTCGATCATGCGGCCGATTTGCGGCGCGCTCGCCCCGTTCGCCATTGCCCAAACCACCAACCTGCCGCGCGTCGCGGCCTGACAGCCTTCAATCAGGAGATCTTCCCATGTTACAAAAGGCAACGCTCGATCGAAAACCCGGCAGCATAGCGCTGCCGCGCAGCCGGTCGCCGATCGTCAAGGCCAACGAATTGCTGTTCGTTCATTTCGAACGGCCGGACCTCAAGCGGGCCGAGCAATATCTTTGCGACTTTGGCCTCGTCGTCGCCGCGCAAAGCGAAACCGACCTCTACATGCGCGGAACGGGATCGCAGCCCTACATCTACAGGGCGACTCGGGGCCCGATCGCGCGGCTGCTGGGATTTGGATTGTCGGTCCCGACAAAGGAAGACCTCGAGAGGCTGTCGAAGGCGTCGGGTCGCCCGATCGACACGTCCGACGCGCCCGGGGGAGGCTTCGTCGTCCGCCTGCGCGATCCGCAGGGCGTGGCGGTCGACGTGCTGCATGGCTTCACGCGGGGCCAGCCGACGCCGACCCGAGCGCCGATCGCGCACAATTCGCCTAGCCAGACGGTTCGGGTGAATGACACGCAGCGGCCCGCGCTGGAGCCGCCGCAGGTGACGAAGCTCGGACATCTCGTCCTCGAGACGCCCGACTTCGACACGAGCGCGCGTTGGTACATGGACACGCTCGGCTTCCTTCCGTCAGACGTCATGTGCCTGCCGGACGGCGCCCCGGTCGGTTCTTTCATGCGGCTGGATCGCGGCCACGAGCCGACGGACCATCATACCCTGTTCGTGGCGACGGGACTCGAGTTCGAAGGCGGATCACGTCGCATTCGAGGTCGTCGACCTCGATGCCGTGGAAATGGGCCAGCAGGTCATGCTGGCCAATCGTTATCGCCATGCGTGGGGGGTCGGACGCCACCTCCTCGGGAGTCAGATCTTCGACTACTGGCGAGACCCATGGGGCCAGAAGCATGAGCACTATGCGGACGGAGACCTGTTCGATTCCGCACAGGACCCCGGCTATCACGTGCTGGACCGTAAGGGTCTCTATCAGTGGGGTCCCGACCTGCCGGACGACTTCATCGACGCCAGGCTGACGCCTCGCCGGCTTTGGACCATCCTCAAGCTGGCGGCGAATGACAGGCCGCGACTGAAAAAGATGTTGGCTCTCAAGAGCGGCCTCGCCAATCCCGGACGTCCCTGGCAGCGGTAGCCGGCGCAACAGACCCTCGCGGCGGCGCGTTGAGCCGTCCGCCGCAAGTCCTCTCGCAAACCCCGCCGATCATGTTGCTCCGAAGGATTTCCAAAATGACGATTCGCAGCCAATCCGATATCGAGGCCATCGAAGCCACGCCGCTGCTGGACCGCGCGCTGCCCGAGAACACCTATGCGGCGCTTCTTGGCAGCGCAGAGCGAACGCCCGGCGCGGACGCCTTGTCCTTCTTCCTGTCCGCAGACCGCTTCGACCGGCGGCACGTCTGGACCTACGCCGAACTGATCGCCGAGGTTACGCAGGCGGCTAACGCCTTCCACGCCCTGGGTGTGACGCCCGACCATCCGGTCGCCTTTGTGCTGCCGAACCTGCCCGAGACTCACTTCACGATTTGGGGAGGCGAAACCGCAGGCGTCGTGCTCGCCATCAACCCGATGCTGGAGCCGAAGCAGATCGCGCACCTGCTGCGCGTCGCCAGGGTTCGCGTTCTTGTCACGCTGGCTCCCGCTCTGAACGAGAAGCTGTGGCTGGGCGTCAGCACGGACCTTGCGACGCTTCCCGATCTCAGCGCTGTCGCATTTGTCGACATGACGCCTTACCTCAACGACGCCGATGCCGAGAATGCACGCCGATCGGTAAAGAAGGCGCGCTCTGCCGCCCCAGGGCTGGACGTCGTCGACCTGCGTAGCGCGATGCGCGATCAGCCCTCGGACCATCTCGTCGCGCCGCGAGAGATCAAGGCCAGCGACGCCTCGTCGTACTTTTGCACCGGCGGCACGACCGGGCAGCCCAAGATCGCCGTGCGTACGCATGGTTGCGAAATCTTCGACGCCTGGGCCGTCGCGAAAGTCATTGAAACGGACGGATCGCCACGAACATTCTTTTGCGGGCTGCCGCTCTTTCACGTGAACGCCCAGCTCGTCACCGGGCTTCTGCCCTGGATGTGCGGCGACCATGTTGTCATTGGCACGCCCGAGGGCTATCGCAGCAAGGGACTGATCGCGCGCTTTTGGGAGATCGTTTCGCACTATCGCGTCACGATGTTTTCGGGCGTGCCGACGATTTACGCCGCGCTGCTCGAAGCGCCGGTCAACGGCAACGACATTTCAAGCCTGCAATTCGCCATTTGCGGCGCCGCGCCGATGCCGACGAGCCTTATCGGAGCGTTTGAAGCCAGAACAGGCGTGAAAATCCTCGAAGGCTATGGCCTGACCGAAGGGGCGTGCGTTTCATCCGTCAATCCTCCCGACGGCGATCGGAAGTCCGGATCGATCGGGCTGCGAATTCCGCATCAGCAGATGCGGGCGGTGACGCTCGACAACGACGGTCGTTTCCGTCGCATGGCGAACGTGGAGGAGGTCGGCGTCATTGCGATCAAAGGTCCGAACGTCTTCTCCGGCTATCTCGATGCGAGCCATAACGAGAGTTTGTGGATCGAGATCGATAACGAACGATGGCTCAACACCGGCGACCTTGGGCGCCAGGACGCCGATGGCTATTTCTGGCTCGCCGGACGCAAGAAGGAGCTGATCATCCGGGGCGGCCACAACATCGATCCGAAGTGCATCGAGGACGCGCTGCAAAAACACCCGGCGGTCTCGCTCGCTGCGGCGATCGGCAGTCCCGACGCTTATGCTGGCGAGGCGCCGGTCGCCTACGTTCAACTGAGACCGGACGCGTCCGCCTCCGAGGAGGAGCTTCTCGAATTCGCCGCGAGGTTCATCCCGGAGCGGGCCGCGATTCCGAAGCGTGTCAAGATTTCATCCTCACTTCCCATGACGGCGGTTGGAAAGATCTTCAAACCCGCGCTCCAGGAGCTTGAAGTCGCGGCGGCGATCCAGTTGGAGGCGAGCCGCGTCGGCGCCACGGTCGCGGGGATTGAACTCGATCGGGATGCGCGGACCGGGCTCACGGCGCATGTCCGAGTCGCTGGAGGATTGCGCGTCCTGCGCGCAGCGCTCGACCGGTATGCTTTCAAGTCGGAGTTGTTTCCCGAGCCGGGGTCTTCGAACGGACAGGCCACAGGTTCGATGTCCTGAATTTCGCTCCTCCGCGAAACGTCCTGCGCGAGAGGACGGCGCGGGCGCCGAAGAGACGAGATCGGCGCCGCAGGCGAAAGGGTCCGCGCCGCGTGGATCCGGCAAGCGCCGGTTCAGCACTGCTGGGCGCCGCCGCTCCGGCCGGAGATCAGCTTCAGCCAGGGCGGCGAGTGGAAAGCGCTCATAAGGAGGTACATCGGGACCATTCCGCTGACCGGCCAGGCGTCTCCGAGAGGCGAGCACATTGCAGCCATCCGTCCGCCGCCGGCAACGCCGGTCAGCAGCGCCATGATGGCGAAGGTCGGCGCGGCCGCGAGCGATATCCAGTCACCGGCGTGAGGCGCGTGGCGCCCTCGTTTGTCTTCGTTGGGCTTCATCGGAAGTACGCTCCTGAAGCGAATGCAGATGGGCCTTCTCTCGCCGGCTACGAAGGCTTGCGGACCTCCGCGTCGCGCTTTCGGAAGGCGGCCTCTCCGGCGTCCGACACCTGGACCCACTTCGGGTCGGGCGCAGTGTCGGCGACGTAGCTGTCGTGCCAGTTCCACCACTTGTAGGGTCGGCTCTGCGGGTAGCCGTCCGGCGAGTCCTCCCACGTCTCCTGTCGCCCGAGCGCCGTCATGTCGAGGTAGCTCCAGGTGGTGCCCATCGCCTCGTCGCCGCGGCTGTTGATGAAGTAGGTGCGGATAAACGCGCCCGCCGTCGCGAATGAACGCGTTGTGGCCGTGCCATTCATCCACCCCGAAGTCGGCGTCGAAGCTGTCGGTGATGGTGTACCAGGGGATGTCCCAGTCCATTCGCGCCTTCAGGCGCGCGATGTCGGCCTGCGGCGCCCGCGAGGCGTAGGCGAGGGTCGTGTCGCGCGCGTTCAGATGAGCGAGGTGGGAGACCTGGTCGGCCCCCAGGGAACAGCCAATGCAGGCATGCTCCGGCCAGCCGTGCACGCCGGGCTCGAAGAAGGCCCGGTAGACGATCAGCTGACGGCGGCCCTCGAACAGGTCGAGCAGGCTCGCCTTGCCCCGAGGCCCCTCGAATTCGTACGCCTTCTCGACGGCCATCCACGGCATCCGTCGGCGTTCGGCGGCCAGGGCGTCGCGGGCTCGCATGAGCGCCTTTTCCTTCACAAGCATCTGCTCGCGCGCCGCCCCCCAGGCCTCCGGCGACACGATCGCAGGCGTGCTCGTTGCGAACCCCTGGGGCTGCATGCCGGCCGTTTTGTTCCTGTCCATGTGTCTCTCCTGTTTCTATTCGCTCTGGCGCGCGGCGGCTCTCAACCTCTCCGGCCGCGCGCGGGTGGTCAGCCGTGGCTACACGCTCGTTCCGGGAACGGATGTCAGGCCCTGGCCGTACTCGTCGTGGCGGCGCCACCAGAGGCCCGTCTCGTTGCGGCCCTTGGGGGCGCGGTCGAGCCACTGGTACATGCCCCAGAGGCCGTCCAGTCCGCGCGCGTAAGCGGAATAGGTGTGGTAGACGACGCCGTCCTCGAGCACGAACGCGCTCATGCCCGGCCTCTCGCGCATGAAGGTGGCCGCGTCGGTTCCGGCCGCGGCCGCGAACTCGGCGACCGGCCCCTTGTCCGCGCCCGGCTGCAGCGCCGCCCCAGGCTCGGTAGTTGTATTCGAAGGCGCCCTCGCGCTGCTGCGTCTCGGTGAGCGAGACGCTGAAGTCGGCGTTGAAGTCGCTTCCGAACGAGGACGCCCAGGGGAACGTCCAGCCCATCCGCTGCTTGTAGGCCTTGAGCTTCGCGAGCGGCGCGCGGGAGACCGCCGACAGCATGACGTCGTGGTTGGCGAGGTGGACGGCGAAGCCGTCGAACCCGTCGGCGATCGCCGAGCAGGACGGACACCCGGCCTTGTAGTCGGGCCCGAACATGAAGTGATAGACGAGGAGCTGCGAGCGGCCTCGGAAGAGGTCCGCCAGCGAGGCGCGCCCCTCGTCGGTGTCGAAGCGATAGGCCTTGTCGACCCGAACCCACGGCAGTTCCTGCCGCCGCCGCGCCAGCTCGTCGCCGCGCCGCGTCAGCTCCTTTTCGTCCTTGAGCAGTGCGAGCCTGGCCTGACGCCACTCATCGCGCGAAACGACCTGATGCTGCATAGTCAATCCTCCTGTTTGTTGCGTTGCTGATTGCGTTGGACGATCAAATCGGGTCGGCCGGGAATCCGCCGGTCGTAGTCCTCCCGCAGGCGGGTCCAGCTGTCCCAGAACGGCGGCGCCTGCCGGCCAGCCGCGCGCATGACCAGGAGGTCGAGGTGCGCGTGCCAGCCGGCGCTGACGCCGAGCATCGTGCGGCGGTCGGGCAGGCGGCGATGGATCAGGGTCAGCAGCACGTCGTCGCCTTGCGGCTCGAGCTCGAACGAGACGTCGCCGCTGTTCTCCCAGGCGAAGCCGAGCTTGTGCGGCGGGTCGAGCTCGGTGATGCGGCTCTGCATCCGGTGCTCGACGGAAAACCCCGGCGGCCGCTCGCCGGGCGGATCGGTCAGCTCGTCGTTCCGCCAGACGAGTTCGAACGGCGCGCCGACTTTCATCTCCATCTGGCCCGCCGCCAGCCACTGGCGGCGCAGATCGCTCTCCGTGAGATAGGCCCAGACGCGCTCGATCGGGGCCGGGCAGAAGGCGCTGGATCCTGAGGGTGGCGGGCTCGGTCAGCACGCCATAGGCTTCCTGGGACGCGTGTTCGTTCATCGGTCTTCTCCTTTCGGGGGGGTGGGGTTTGGCGCGCGTCCTCCTCGCGAAGCAGGCGTTCGAGCACATCGAGACGGTCGGTCCAGAAGCGCTCGTAGAAGCCGAGCCATTCGTGGGCGCTGGCGAGCGGTCCGGGCTCGAGGCGGCAGAGATGGGTGCGGCCGCGCACCTCGCGACGGATCAGTCCTGCGTTCTCCAGCGCCTTGATGTGCTTCGAGGCGGCCGCGAGCGAGATCGCGAAGGGTTCCGCAAGCTGGCCGACCGTCCGCTCGCCGTCGGCGAGTTCGCGCAGCATCCGCCGGCGGGTGGGGTCGCCGAGGGCGTGAAAGACGGAATCGAGCTGACGGGTCGCTAATTCAACCATGTGGTTGAATATAGCATGCGGTTTTGGAATGTCAACCGATTGGTTGAATGATTGGCCGAACGGCCAAGGCGGGTCGGCGGCGGCGCGCGCCTAGGCCGTCCGGCGCAGCGCCCCGCCGGCCGCGTCGGCGATCGAGCGGGCGCCGAACAGGATGAAGATCACCCCGACGATCCGCGTCACCGCGACGCCGTGGGTGAGAAAGAATTTTCGCACCGCCGGCAGTCCCGCAGTGAAGATCAGGGTCGCGTCGGCGAGCAGGAATCCGGCGAAAGCCGCGACGAACATCTGCGGCGCGTCGGCGGCCTTGAGCGCCCCGATATAGGGCGCGACGATCGCCGAGAACATCGCCAGCGCCACCGGATAGGATTTCGGATTGGTGAGGCCGAAGGCCATTCCGGTCGCGAGCGGCCGCTCGGCGCCGATCGTCCGCGGCGGCCGCGTCCTTGCGCGTCATCACCGCGCGGGCGCCAAGATAGCAGAGATAGAGGCCGCAGACGAAGCCGAGCGCCTCGAACAGCGTCGGGCCGACCCGGTTGGCGCCGACGATCGCGGCGACCGCCAGCGCGCCCCAGACCACGTCGCCGATCAGATGGCCGCAGATGAACCACGCGCCGGACCTCCGCCCGCGCGCGGCCGAAAGGGTGAAGAGCGCGAGAAACGCCGGCCCGGGCGTGACGACGTAGAGGTAGGCGGCGATGAGGGTCGCGATCAGGATCTGCGGATTGGTCATGCTTGCTCCATGGCATATACCATGATATATATCAAACATTGGAAGGCGCAGCACAATGAGTCAGGTCGCGAAATTGTTCAAGAACGGCCGCAGTCAGGCGGTGCGCCTGCCGGCCGCCTTTCGCTTCGAAGGCGAGGAGGTCTACATCCGCCGCGATCCGGCGACCGGCGACGTGATCCTTTCGCCCAAGTCCCGATCCTTCGACCGCTTTTTTGCTGCGCTCGCCGAAGGCACGGCGCCGGATGATTTCCTGAACGCGCGCGAGCGCCATCGAGGAGGCGCGGGAGCGCGATCCCTTCGCAGGATGGGACGATTGACGCGCTTCCTGCTCGACACCAACGCTGCGAGCGCGCTCCTGAAGGGTCAGCCGAACGTCGCCGCACGGCTCAAAGCGACCGAGCCGGAACGCGTTTGTCTCTCCGTCGTGACCGAGGCTGAGCTTCTTTACGGCGTCGCGAGGCGGCCGGACGCGACAAAGCTTCGCGTCGCCGTCGACGAATTTCTGGCCGCAATCGACGTCTTGCCCTGGACCGGGGCGACCGCACGACGATATGCGGCCCTCCGCGCCGACCTTGAACGGCGCGGCAGGTCGCTCGCCGCGCTCGACCTCATGATCGCCGCCCATGCGGTCGAGCACGACGCCGTGCTCGTCACCAATGACCGCGCGTTTGGCGCGGTTCCCGGGCTCCGCATTGAGGACTGGACGGCCGCCTGACGCGGTCAGCCCTTGTCCTCGATCAGTCGCTTCAACTGGTAGAGCGCCTCATGCGCCTCGCGCGGGCTCAAGGCGTCCGGATCGAGCGCGGCCAGCGCCTCGCGCAGCGCGTCGCGCGCCGGCGCCGGCGGCGGCGGCTCGTAGGAGAAGAGCGGCAGCGACATCGAGCGTGCCGCTCGGCCGCGACGCCTCGAGATCGGCCAGCACTTTGCGCGCCCGCCGGATCACGCGCGGCCGGCAGGCCTGCGAGCTTGGCGACCTGGATGCCGTAGGAGCGGTCGGCGGCGCCGGCGACGACCTCGTGCAGGAAGACGAGGCTGCCCTTGAATTCGCTGACCCGCATGGTGAGGTTGATCAGCCGCGGCAGGGTCTCGGCGAGCCGCGGTCAGCTCGTGGAAATGGGTGGCGAACAGGGCGCGCGAGCGGTTGACCGCGTTGAGGTGCTCGACGCAGGCGTAGGCGATCGAGAGGCCGTCGAAGGTCGCCGTGCCGCGGCCGATCTCGTCGAGGATGACGAGCGAGCGCTGGGTCGCCTGATTGAGGATCGCCGCCGTCTCGACCATCTCGACCATGAAGGTCGAGCGGCCGCGCGCGAGATCGTCGGCCGCGCCGACGCGCGAGAACAGCCGGTCGACGACGCCGATATGGGCGCGCGCCGCCGGCACGTAGGAGCCCATCTGGGCGATCAGCGCGATCAGCGCGTTCTGGCGCAGATAGGTCGACTTGCCCGCCATGTTCGGGCCGGTGACGACGGCGATGCGCCCGCCGTCCGCGATCTCGCCGGAAAGGTCGCAGTCGTTGGCGACGAACGGCTCGCCCGCGGCCTTCAGCGCCGCCTCGACCACCGGATGGCGGCCGCCCTCGATTCGTGAAGGCGAGCGAAGCGTCGACGACGCGGCCGCGTCCAGTCGCGCTTGACCGCGAGTTCGGCCAGCGCGGCCGCGACGTCGATCTCGGCCAGCGCCGCGCCGAAGCCGCGCAGGGCCTCGCCCTCGGGCGAGGCAGGCCTGCCGCAGCCGCTCGAAGATGTCGAGTTCGAGCGCGAGCGCCCGGTCGGCCGCCGAGGCGATCTTCGCCTCGAGATCGACGAGCGCGTTGGTGGTGAAGCGCAGCGCGCCCGCCATGGTCTGGCGATGGATGAAGGTCGCGTTGAGCGGCGGCCTTGAGCAGCGCCTCGCCCTGCGCCTGCGGCGTCTCGATGTAGTAGCCGAGAAAGTTGTTGTGCTTGATCTTGAGCTGCCGGACGCCCGTCTCCTCGGCGTAGGACGCCTGCATCTCGGCGATGACGCGCCGGCTCTCGTCGCGCAGCGCGCGGGCTTCGTCGAGCGGCGGCCGACGCGCCCGCGCGCACGAAGCCGCCGTCGCGCTTGATGAGCGGCAGGTCGTCGGCGAGCGTCGGCCTGAAGGTCGCGCTTCGAGCGCGCCGCAATCGGCGCGGAGCAGCGCGTAGGCGCGCAGGAGCTCCGGCGGCAGATCGTCCTCGCCGTTCGAGGATGCAGCGCCAGCGCGCCGGCCGCCTCGAGGCCGTCGCGGATCGCGGCAAGGTCGCGCGGGCCGCCGCGGTCGAGGCTGAGCCGCGACGAGCGCGCGCAGGAAATCGGGCGCGCCGGCGAGCTCGCGGCGCAGCGCGTCGCGCGTCGGCGCGGCCTCGACCAGGAAATCGAGCGAGTCGAGCCGCTCGTTGATCGCGGCCGGGTCGGTCAGCGGGCTCGCGAGCCGCTCGGCGAGCAGCCGCGCGCCGGCCGGCGTCACGGTGAGGTCGATCGTCGCGAGCAGCGAGCCCTCGCGCGCGCCGCTCGAGCGTCCGGGTGAGCTCGAGATTGGCGCGGGTCGCCGGGTCGATTTCGAGGCTTGCGCCGCGCGCCCGCCGGGTCGGCGGCGAGAGGGCCGGCCGCGCCTCGAACTGGGTGCGCTTGACATAGGCCAGCGCCAGCGCCGCCGCGGCGATCTCGGCGCGGGTGAAGGCGCCGAAGCCGTCGAGCGTCTCGACGCCGTAGAATTCGCAGACCCGGCGCTCGGCCGCCGCGCCGTCGCCCGCTTCGCGCGCGAGCGGGGTCAGCGGACACGCGCAGGTCGGCGACGAGGCGCTGAAACGTCGGCTCGTCGGACGACCGTCTGCGCAGCGACGATCTCGCTCGGCTCGAGCCGCGCGATCTCGGCGGCGAGGCCCGCCTCGTCCGCCTCGCGTCAGGGAGAAGGCGCCGGTCGAGAGGTCGAGCGCCGCGAGGCCATAGGTCCAGCGCGCGTCGCTCGCCGCGGAGCCGCTGCACGGCGACGAGCAGGCGCGCGCGGCCCGGCTCGAGCAGCCGCTCCTCGGTGATCGTGCCCGGCGTGACGAGCCGGACGACGTCGCGCTTGACGACCGATTTCGCCGCCGCGCTTCTTCGCCTCCGCCGGGTCCTCGATCTGCTCGCAGACCGCGACGCGATGGCCGAGCGCGATCAGCCGGTTGAGATAGTCGTCGGCGCGCTCGATCGGCACGCCGCACATGCGGATGTCCTCGCCCTCGTGCTTGCCGCGCTTGGTCAGCACGATGCCGAGCGCCCGGCTCGCGACCTCGGCGTCGTCGAAGAAGAGCTCGTAGAAGTCGCCCATCCGGTAGAACAGCAGGCAGTCCGGATTGGCCGCCTTGATCTCGAAATACTGCGCCATCATCGGCGTCAGCCGGGCGGGCGGTTTCGGGATCGATGCTGGCGCGCGAGACGTCCATGGAGCGGCAACGTAGCAAACCGGGGCGCGGCGCACACGTGGCGAGGGCGGGGATATCCACGTCGCCGGGAGAACGCCCGCCCTCGTCAGGCCGCCTTGGCCGCCTTCAGGAGCCGCCGCGCCTTCATCGCCGTCGCCGCCATCGTGTAGCCGCCGTCGGCGCCGTCGACGAAGTGGACGTGGCCGTGCTCGGTGATCGAGGGGACGAAGCAGGTGAGCTGCGCCGCCTTCTGGCGGTAGAGGCCCCAGTCGGCGAAATCGTCGGCGCGGCCGAGGCGCGCCTCGAGCGCGTCGGCGAAGTTCGGCGAGCAGTCGAGCGTCATCCGCAGCCCGTCGTCGAATTTGCGGAAGTCGGCGTTGGCGGCGACTTCGCCGCATAGGTTGGGCCACGTCGAAGCCGCCGGCCTTCAGCTTGAACTTGTGGAACGTCGCGCCCATGAGGTAGCTCGCCGCGGCGCCGAGCCTGGCCTTGAGCGCGGGACGCGCCGGAGGCCTTGTTGACGGAGGCCTCGAGCGCGATCGCCGCGCCGGGAGCGCCGAGCTCGAGGCTCTCGACCGTGATCGGCCGTCCGCCGCTGCGCTGCCGCCAGCGCCATCGCGACGACTTCGTCGACGAGCGCGGCGAAGCGCGGATCGTCGCCGCGCGGCGCGACGATCACGGAGAGCACGAGCCCGTGCTTGGCCGGCGCGACGCCCCAGCGGCAGGAGAGGCCGGACAGGTCGGGAAGCGCGCCCGGCGGGGCAGGCGGGAGCGCGTAGCCGCCGCGCTTCGCCTGCTCCTCGAACCAGCTCAGGCCCCCGCCGGCGAACATCGCATAGACGCAATGCTGCGACGCGGCGAAGCGCGCGACCCTGACGTCGCGGCCGGCCGCGCGGATGTCGCCGACCGGGATCATCGCGACCCTGAGCTCGAGCTCGAACTCCGCCTGGGCGAAGGCGGCCATCGCGGCGAGCGCCTGCGAGGCCGCCGCGCGCGTCCGGCGGCCCAACCGCGAAGCTCGCGCCGTCGCCGCCGAAGACGAAGGGAAACGGGCGCCGTTCGAGCGCGTTGGCGACGGCGGCGATCACGCCCGCGCCGACCATGTTGACCGCCTTGTAGCGCCCTTCGCGCGATCGCCGCGGTCGAGCCGACGACGTCGCAGAAGCCGACGACCCAGTCGTCGGGCAGCGGACGATAGGCCTTCGGCTTCACCGCATCGGCGAAATCGTCGAAAACCGGGAGGGAGGCGTAGAAGTCGCTCGCGTCGCTGGTCATGGGTCGCCCGCCTTCGCGCTCAAGGTAGCGCAACGTCGGCGCGCCGGACAATCAGGGCGGCGCGCGAAGCCGCGTCTGCATCAAGGGCCCGGGCCCCGCGCCGAGCGTCAGGCCGCGGCCCGCCTCGATCGCCCGCGCTGACGAAAGCCTTGGCGTCGGCGACGGCCTGCGGCAGCTCGCGCCCGAGAACGAGATTGGCGGCGATTGCGCTCGACAGCGTGCAGCCGGTCCCGTGCAGGTTCTGCGAATCGATCCGCGGCGCGGCGTAGCGACGGACGGCGTCGGCGCGTGACGAGGAGATCGACCGCCTCGCCGCCGTCGAGATGCCCGCCCTTCATCAGGACGGCGCGCGGGCCGAGCGCGATGCAGCGCCCGCCCCTGCCGCGCCATGTCGTCCTCGCTCCGGGCGAGCGCGTCGCCGAGCAGCGCCGCCGCCTCGGCGAGATTGGGGGTCAGGCAGTCGACGAGCGGCAGGAGCCTGCGCCCTGACCGCCTCGACGAAGCCCGCGCCGCTCAGCGCGTCGCCGGACGAGGCGGTCATGACGGGGTCGTAGACGATGAAGGCCCTCATCCGGCCGCGCTTCGCGCGTCCACCTTCTCCCGCGAGCGGGAGAAGGGAAGCGCCCGCTCTCCCGCCTGGGGCGTCGAAAGACGCCCGCTCTCTCGACGGGCTCTCGCGGGCGAGGGCCTGGGGTGAGGGCAGGCCGAGCGTCTCCGCCACCACGCCCGCAATCTCCGCGCTCCCCAGCATGCCGATCTTGATCGCGGCGACGGCGAAATCCTCGAGGACCGCCTCGATCTGCGCGGCGACGATCTCGGGCGGCGCGAGGTGGATCGCCCGGACGCCCTGCGTGTTCTGCGCCGTCAGCGCGGTGACGACGCTCGCGCCGTAGACGCCGAGCGCGGCGAAGGTCTTGAGATCCGCCTGCACGCCGGCGCCGGCGCCGCTGTCGGAGCCCGCGATCGTCAGCGCGATCGGCGTTCGGGTCATCGCCGTCGCGTCGCCGCGATCCATTCTCTCGCGCGCGCCTCCGGGTCGGCGTTCAGCGTGATGTCGGTGACGACCGAGACGATGTCGGCGCCGGCGGCGAGGCAAAGCTTCGCCCGCTCGACGTTGAGGCCGCCGATGGCGACGAGCGGAACGGCGCCGACGCGCCGCTTCCATTCGCCGATGCGCGTCAAGCCCCTGCGGCGCAAAGGCCATCGCCTTGAGGATGGTCGGATAGATCGGCCCGAGCGCGACATAGTCGGGCTCGAGCGCGAGCGCGCGCTCGAGCTCGGCCTCGTCATGCGTCGAGACGCCGAGCTTGACGCCCGCCCTGCGGATGGCCGCGATGTCGGCGCCGTCGAGATCGCCCTGGCCGAGATGCACCCAGGGCGCGCCCTCGCCGATGGCGACGCGCCAGTAGTCGTTGACGACGAGCGTCGCGCCGGCCTTGCCGCAGATCGCGAGCGCCTGCGCGCGTCTCGCGAGCGACCGCCGCCTCGTCCTTGTCCTTGACGCGCAACTGGATGAGCCGCGCGCCGACGCCGACGAGCCGCCCGACCCAGGCGGCGCTGTCGACGATGGGGTAGAA
This sequence comes from uncultured Alphaproteobacteria bacterium, assembly GCA_963775665.1. Lineage (GTDB taxonomy): Bacteria > Pseudomonadota > Alphaproteobacteria > Rhizobiales > Beijerinckiaceae > Roseiarcus. Next base: position 61,721 of record CAVZJZ010000028.1, read on the forward strand.
GGGGTCGAGACCGCTCACGAAAGATTTGCCTTGCCCACGACCGGCGTCGAGGGCGCGGCCATGTCGCGCGGCTGCATGGGTCCGGCGAGGAAGGCGGCGCGGCCCGCCTCGATCGCCTGGCCGAAGGCCCGCGCCATCGCCACCGGATCGCCCGCCTTGGCGACGGCGGTGTTGAGCAGCACGCCGTCAAACCCGAGCTCCATCACCGCGGCCGCGTGCGACGGCAGGCCGAGGCCGGCGTCGACGATCAGCGGAATCGTCGGGGAAATGGGCGCGCAGCGCCCGGAGGCCGAACACGTTGTTGAGCCCCTTGCCCGAGCCGATCGGCGAGCCCCAGGGCATCAGCACCTTGCATCCGGCCTCGATGAGGCGCTCGGCGACGACGAGGTCCTCGGTCGTATAGGGGAACACTTCGAAGCCGTCGGCGGAGAGGATGCGCGCCGCCTCGACGAGCCCGAACACGTCGGGCTGCAGCGTGTCGGCCTCGCCGATCACTTCGAGCTTGACCCAGGGCGCGCCGAACACTTCGCGCGCCATCTGGGCCGTCGTCACCGCCTCCTTCACGCTGTAGCAGCCGGCGGTGTTGGGCAGGACGCGCGCGCCGATGTCGCGGATGAGCCGCCAGAAATCCTGTCCCTCCTTCAGCCGCGCCAACTCGCGCCTGAGCGACACGGTGAGGATTTCCGCGCCCGAGGCGCGCGCCGCGTCGGCGAGAATGGCGGGCGAGGGATATTGCGAGGTGCCCAGCATGAGGCGCGAGCGAAGCTCACGCCGTAGAGGGTGAGGTCGGGGGATGGGTCACGGACATGTCCTTTGCCGTTTGCCGTCAGTGCGAGCGAAGCGAAGCAATCCATGGGAACGCCGCGCGCCCTTCGACCGAAGGATTGCTTCGTCGCTGACGCTCCTCGCAATGACGGAATCTCTCAATGCGCCGCATCGTCTCACCCCCCCTGCCGCGGCGCGAGAATCTCGATCCGGTCGCCATCGTTGACGGGGGTAGCGGCGCGGGCGCGGGCGGGGACGAACTCGCCGTTGAGCGCGGTTGCGACCTTCGCCTCGGCGAAGTCGAGCGCGTGGAGAACCTGCGCCAGGGTCGCCGCATCGATAGCGCGCGCCTCACCATTCACGAGCAGCGTCTTCAAGACGCTCATCTCGCCCATGGATTCACCAATTCAATTCCCAGACGTTCGAAATCCTTTGTGTTCCGCGTCGCAAGCCGCACAGAAGCGGCAATAGCGCTCGCTGCGATCAACGCATCCAGCGCCTGCATTGAAAAACCTGATCGCGTCTCACCAGCGCGAAGCCGCCCGGCAATGTCCGCAATGTCGGCGTCGATGGCGATCGTGTGGTCGCGAAATTGCCGGCGGAACGTCTCGATCCCTGCGCTCAATCTGGCCTTTCTCCGGCCGGCTGGAAGCAGTTCAACCCCGTAGGTCAACTCATGGAACACCGCGGCGGAGACAACCGGGTCTTTTTGCGATTCGACAAACGCCACCACATGCTCGTCTGCTTCGGGTCGAAGTAGTTCCGACAGGACATTCGTGTCCAGCATGGTTCGGCGTTCGCTCAAGTGCGGAAGTCCTCGTCGGACCAGTCTGCGAACGGAACCGGACGATCGTCTGCGCGCGAGGGCAACTCGATCTCTCCCAGACCTCTCAGGTTTTCGACCAACCATTTCCCCAGGTGCGGTTCTGCTTGGCGTTGCTTCAAACGCTCGTACTCATCCATCGAGACGACAACACAGGGCTCACGCGCTCCGATGACTTGCGCCTCTCCGGCCCGAGCGCGCTCCAACACCTCGGAAAGTTTCGCTTTCGCTTCCTGCACAGTCCACATGCCACATTCCTCAGTCCACATAGACTACCCTAGTCTAGATTAGATTGAAACCCTGTCCTCCGCTCTCTCGAACGCGAGCGTCGCAGCGCGCTCGGCAAACGCCGGCGCGAGCAGGAACCCGTGACGGTAGAAGCCGTTGACGAAGATGCGCCCGCCGCGCTCCTCGATGCGCGGCTCGTTGTCGGGATAGGCGGGCCTGACGTCGGCGCTCATTTCGACGATTTCCGCTTCGCCAAAGGCCGGATGAAGGGCATAGGCCGCGCCGAGCAGCTCGAGCGCCGAGCGCACGGTGACGGCGCCCCTGTCGGCGCTCTCGATCATCGTCGCGCCGATCATGAATTCGCCGCCGCCTCTCGGCACGACATAGAGGGGAATGCGCGGATGGAGGAGCCGCACGGTGCGCGTCAGTCGCACTTCGCGGTGCGCACGCGGATCACCTCGCCGCGCACGCGGACGCAGCTCCGGCAGCGCGTCGCGCGCGCGCAAAACCGCGGCAATCGACGATCGCCTCGAAATCGCGCGTCTGCCTGCATCTCCGTCGCCGAAGCGCATGATCCCGCCGAGGCTCTCGAAGCGGGCAAGGAGCGCTCGTCAGCGCCGCGCGCGGGTCGAGATGGCCTTCGTCGGCGAAAAAACAGGCCGCGTCGGAACCGCCCGGCGAGCTCCGGCTCAAGCGCGGCGATCTCTTCTTCGTCGACGCGCTCGATGGCCGGCGCGTGCGAGCGGCGAAGCGCTCGATCTCGCCCGCATCGCGGGGGCTCGCGACGACCAGCGTGCCGGTGCGCGAGACTTGGGCGCCGTGCGCCTCCCACCAGTCGAGCGCGCCGGCGCCGAGTCGCACGACCTCCTCCGGCGCGCTCTCACCTTCGCAATAGGGCGCGAGCATGCCGCCCGCGATCCAGGAGGCGGAGCCCTCGCCAAGTTTCGCCGTGCGCTCGACGAGCGTCGTCGCCAGGCCGCGCTCCCGCAGCGTGGCGGCCGCGCATAGCCCGCCGACGCCAGCGCCGATGACGAGCGCGCGCGTCATAGATGTCGCGTCTCTTTGGGCGTCGAGGCCCAATCGTTGTGAAGGCCGTCGCAGTAGCGCACCGGCGAGGCGATCAATGCATCGACGTCGACATCCTCTATGCAGGCGACGCTCACGTTGACATAAGCGCGGCCCAGCATGTTCGGCGCGTCGATCCGATCGTAGACGTGGACGCCGCATTGCGGACAGAAGAAATGATGCGCAACCGGATTGCGACCACGGTAGTCCGTCGCCTCGCCGGAAGCGCGAAAATCCTGCAACTCTGTGCGCGCGTGCCAGAAACGCGACTTCGCGCAATAGCTGCAATTGCATTTGATCGTGCCCGCGGAAAGGTCGAGGTCGACCTCGAAGCGCAATGCGCCGCAATGGCAGGCGCCATGACAGGCGCAATTCATCGCCCGCCTTCCATTGCGACTTCTCGGCAGGCGACCGGGCGTGAAGCATTACTCCGCCGCATCGACATATAGCGCTCCGCCCTTGTCGACGAACTCGCGCGATTTCTCAGCCATGCCGGCCATGGCCTCAGCCTCCTTCCGCAGGTCCTGCGTGATCTGCATCGAGCAGAATTTCGGCCCGCACATCGAGCAGAAATGCGCGACCTTGTGGCTGTCCTTCGGCAGCGTCTCGTCGTGGAATTTTCGCGCCGTGTCGGGATCGAGCCCCAGGTTGAACTGGTCCTCCCAGCGAAAGTCGAAGCGCGCGCGCGACACCGCGTCGTCGCGGATGCGCGCGGCCGGATGGCCCTTGGCGAGGTCAGCCGCATGGGCGGCGATGCGATAGGTGATGACGCCGGTCTTCACGTCCTCGCGGTCGGGAAGGCCGAGATGCTCCTTCGGCGTCACGTAGCAGAGCATCGCGGTGCCGAACCAGCCGATCATCGCCGCGCCAATCCCTGAGGTGATGTGGTCGTAGCCGGGCGCGATGTCGGTGGTCAGCGGCCCGAGCGTATAGAAAGGCGCCTCGCCGCATTCGCGCAGCTGCTTCTCCATGTTGACCTTGATCTTGTGCATCGGCACGTGGCCGGGGCCCTCGATCATCACCTGGCAGCCCTTGTCCCAGGCGACCTTGGTCAGTTCGCCGAGGGTCTCGAGCTCGGCGAATTGCGCCGCGTCGTTGGCGTCGGCGTTGGAGCCGGGTCGAAGCCCGTCGCCGAGCGAGAACGAGACGTCGTATTTGCGCATGATGTCGCAGATGTCGCCGAAGCGCTCGTAAAGGAAGCTCTCGCGGTGTCCGGCGAGGCACCAGCGGGCCATGATCGAGCCGCCGCGCGAGACGATGCCGGTGACGCGCCTGGCGGTCAGCGGCACATAGGCGAGGCGCACGCCGGCGTGGATGGTGAAATAGTCGACGCCCTGCTCGGCCTGCTCGATCAGCGTGTCGCGGAACACCTCCCAGTCGAGCTTGAGCGGATCGCCGCCGACCTTCTCCAGCGCCTGATAGATGGGGACCGTGCCGATCGGCACCGGGGCGTTGCGAACGATCCAGGAGCGGATGTTGTGGATGTTCCTGCCGGTCGAGAGGTCCATCACCGTGTCGGCGCCCCAGCGGATCGCCCACACCATTTTCTCGACTTCCTCCGCGACGCCGGAGCTCACCGCCGAATTGCCGATATTGGCGTTGACCTTGACGAGGAAATTGCGGCCGATCGCCATCGGCTCGAGCTCGAGGTGATTGATGTTGGCCGGGATGATCGCCCGCCCGCGGGCGACTTCGCTCATCACGAATTCGGGGGTGACGAACTCCGGGATCTCCGCGCCAAAGCTCTCGCCGTCGGCGATGGTCGCGGCCGCGTTCTCGACCGCCGCCTCGCGCGCGAGGTTCTCGCGATGGGCGACATAGATCATCTCTTCGGTGACGATCCCGGCGCGGGCGAATTCGTATTGCGTGACGAGCTGGCCGGGCTTGCCGGCGCGCAGCGTCCGCCTGGCGGGGCACAAGGGGGCGAGGTGGTCGCCCGAGACCACGCCGTTGTCCTCCGGCCTGATCGCGCGGCCTTCGATCGACGCATAGCCGCGCGCCGAGATCCAGGCCTCGCGCGCCGGCGCCAGACCCGCGGCGAGATCGATCCGCGCCGCGCTTTCCGTATAGGGACCGGACGGGTCATAGACGCGTACCGGCGGCTCCTTCGGATCGCTGAGCGCAATCTCGCGGAACGGCACGCTGATGTCGGGGCGGCCCTTCGGCGCGGCGTAGACCTTGCGGGAGCCGGCGATCGGCCCGGTGGTGACGGTCTCAGGCGCGGCGAATTTCGGAATCTCGTTCATGGGCCCGTCTCCTCGCGTGGGATCGAGTCCGGCGGACGGAACAACAGGCGGCATCGGAAGAGGAAGGCTGCCGCTACGTCCCTTCGCCGGCATGACCCGGATCAGGTTCAAAGGGTTCGGCGTCTCGCCGTCTCAGCCCCGCTATGGGACGCCCCTCGAGCAAACGCGAATCTGGGCCTTGCGGTCCGGTCTGTCAAGGACGGCCAGGACCGGCACTGGAACGCCGCACGGGGTAAAGGGCTTCTTTAGGTTTTCCCCATAGTAAGGATCACCTTCTCGGGAGGGGGTTCTTGTCTCGGCAGGTCGATCTCAGCGTCCCGGCTGGTCTGCGAAGCGAGCGGTTCCTGAAAACAGTGACCGACGCGATGCCAGGCATGATCGCCTATTGGGATCGCGATCTCCGGTGTCGTTTCGCCAATCAGGCCTATCTGGAGTGGTTCGGCAGGGATCCGGAATCGCTCATCGGCGACACCATGCTGTCCCTTATGGGCGAGCAGCTTTTCGTTCTGAACGAGCCCTATGTTCGCGGCGCTCTGGCCGGTGTGAAGCAAAACTTCGAACGTCGTTTGACCAAGCCGGACGGAAGTATCGGCTACACTTGGGCCAATTACATCCCGGACGTCGACGATACCGGGGACGTGAGCGGATTCTTCGTCCTCGTGACCGATGTCACGCCAATGAAGAGCGCGCAGGCCGATCTCAGGTTGGCCGCCAGCGTCTTCAACAGCACGATCGAAGGCATCATCGTCACCGACGAGGACGGAGTCATCGAGTCGGTGAACCCGGCGTTCACGGAGATCACCGGATACGCCGCCGAAGAGGTCGTCGGGCGAACGACTCATTTTCTGAAGTCCAATCTTCATGACGCCGAGTTTTATGTGGCGATGTGGAGAGCCATCAAGGGCGACGGCTGGTGGCGGGGAGAAATCTGGAACACGCACAAGAACGGTCAGGTCTTTCTGCAGCGGCAGACAGTCACCAAAATTCACGGCGCCGAGGGCGATTCCGCGCGCTTCGTCGGGGTCTTCAGCGATATCACGGAGCTTTGGCGCAGGGGCGAAAGACTCAAGCGTCTGGCCTTCCATGACGCTCTGACTGATCTCCCTAATCGTACGCTTCTGGAGGAAAAACTCGGCCGGCTGGTCGCCCTAGCCGACCGGGAGAAAAAACCGCTCGCCGTCATGTTTCTGGATCTCGATGGATTCAAAGCGATTAACGATCAGCTCGGCCACGACATCGGCGATGCTTTGTTGAAGATCGTCGCGACAAGACTTCAATCACTCGTGCGGCGGTCAGACACGGTTGTCCGTCTCGGCGGCGACGAATTCGTGATCCTGCTCGACAATCCGGCTGACGAAGACTTTGTCGCCCAGATCGCCAATCGCATCCTCGCGGCCGTCGACAAGCCGTTCGAGGTCGGCGGACAATGGGCGCGGGTTGGATTGTCGATAGGCATCGCCATGTGTCGGACGATGAACGTTGATCCTGCCGAGCTGATCAAGCAGGCCGACGGCGCGATGTATGCGGCAAAAATGTCGGGTGGGAATACGTTTCGCTTCGATTCTGGACACCCTTCGATGCGGCGGGCGTCAGCGGCGCGAGTTGCATGAGAGAAAAGCTTGGGGGAAAGCGATCGCGTCGGCGCGACGTCTCGAGCCGGTCCTGCAATTCGAGCGCGTCTTTTCGCTGTTCCCCGCTCGCCAATCTGCAACCTTGAGAGAGATCGCCTTCGCAATCAATTCGACCGCCGGGCACGCGAACGCTGATGACGAGAATTTGACTCGCTCGGCCCTCTCGCCAGTTGTCTTTGATATTGCGCCTCGGGGCGATGCAGCCGATCGTTCGCCAGGATGATGGCCAGGATGATGGGATATCGCTTCAACGTCCTCGCCCTCGCAGTCGGTCATGCGATGCTGCTTGTGACGGCTCGCCCCGCGGCCGCCGTGGACGGACAAGTCCCGGGCGCAACTGCGCCGGCCTCCGGCGCCGTGGTCGCTCAGCAGTGCCTGGCCGACCTGAAGGCGGCGAACGTGCAGTTTCGCGCGCTCGGCGCTGTGACGAAAGACGGATGCGCGGTCGATAACGCCGTCGAACTCGACGCAGTCCCGTCGCCTTTCGGAACCGTCTCGGCGCCGGCCAAGCCGACGCTCGCCTGCGCCTTCGCCCGGCAATTTGCAACCTGGGTCCGCGACGTCGCCGCGCCGCTGACCTTGGCCTATATGGGGTCGAGGCTGACCGCGATCGACACGGGGCCGGGTTTTGTGTGCCGCAACCGGTACGACAAGCCAGGCGAGAAAGTCAGCGAGCATGCCAGGGGCGACGCGATCGACGTGGCGGCCTTCGCCCTTGAGAACGGCGTGAAGCTCACGGTCAAGGACTCGAGCGCCAGCGCCAGGATCGAAGGCGTGCTGTTGAAGACCTTCCGCGCGACCGGCTGCGGATACTTCACAACCATCCTCGGGCCGGGGTCGAACGACGCCCACAAGGAGCACTTTCACTTCGACATGGGCCAGCACGGCGCCAGCGCCAACTATCGGATTTGCGAGTAGGCGGCCGTTGGCGCATGGCGCGGGACGTTGGCTTTGGCTCGGCCGCAACAGAAAGGCCGCCTCGCGGCGGTCTTTCCAAAAGGTCCAAAGTGCTTGACGTTAGGCCGCCGCGAGCGTCGTTCGAGCGCTTTTCGCCCTGCGATAGCCGGCGAAGCCGAGGCCGGCGAAGCCAAGCGGGTCCGGGTCACCGGTTCGCGCATCGGCGCCCCGTTGGCCCACGGGGGGGCGATGTCCCTGGAGCAGGACTCGTCGGGATGGAACAAAAATCCGTCTTGCGAGCGGAGCGACGCAACGGAGAGGCGTTATTTTTGCTCATGTAACGCATGAAGATCCTTACGTAATCCATTGAAAATCATGAATTTAATTCCGAGCTAGCAGGCCAAAATGCAGCCATTTCGCCCGGTTCCGCACGATTTGGGTGGCTGAGTTTAGAAATTCTATACTTTCGCGCTCCTTGGCGGGCCGCAACAGCCGGTCTTGGGCTTCGGTTTTCCCGATTGTCCTCGCCCTGTTATGTGGCGTAACAGGGAGATCGGCTCCCTGTTATCTTGCTCAACCATTGCGTGAGCAACTCGTCAGAAGCCACTGATATTCAGCGCTTTCATGCCTCAAGCCCCAGCGCTGCCAGGCCCGCGTCTCCCTGTTAGCAGGGGATAACAGGGAGAATTCCGGTTTTGGCGAAGTTCCAGGCGGCGCCCGGCGCGAGGCTATGAGTATAGATTTTCTATCCCGCCGGGAGACGAATGAGGCCGCCCGTCGGGCGGCCTGTCGTTCGCAGGCCGATTGATTTATGCGGTCGCCTGCAGGGCCTTTGCGCGGTGGCGGCAGCCGGCAAAGCCGAGACCGGCGAAGCCGAGCAGCATCATCGCCCAGGTCGAGGGCTCGGGAATCGCCGTCAGAGCACCGAATAGGCCGTCGCTTTCTCCGTTGAGTCCCGCTGTGAAATAGAGCGTATTGAGGCTTCCGCCAGCGCCGCCATTGCCGATCGTCAAAGCCCAAAGGCCGTCGATGACGAGCGCATCGCCGTTGGCCCCTTCCAGCGTGCCGATAAAGTCGCCTGTGGTCGCGTTATAGGCGTTGATCTTCCCGTCGCCGAAGTTCCCGACCAGCAGGTCGTCGGCGAACTGCCCGAAGCTCGACGGCGCGATCTCCATGCCCCACGGCGAGTCTAGCGCTCCGTTCGAGATCAGCCGTTTGTCAAAGGTCCCGTCCAGGCTGAACACGTCCACAAAGCCGTGGCCTGGGCCCGCAACGTCATCGTGCCTGTCGCCGTCCTGCAAAGCATAGGTGACATAGAGCTCGCCGCCAATGACCTTGTCATTGAACGGCGCATAGCCGTCTGGCAGGCTCGTATCCGTGAACGACTTCACAAGGCCGAAGCTGCTGCTGTACATTTCGACCTCGCCCGAATTGAAATTCGTTGCGTACAGAAAGGAGTCGGAATTATCGGGCTTGGTGCCATTTTGGATCGCGAGGCCCTTATAAACGGCGCCAGACGCCGAGTTGTCGACCTCGACGTTCGCCGCTGATCCCCCGTTCCATCCGGAAATGACGCCGTCCTCGGAGTCGAACAAGAACCGCGCGGAGTTGAAGGCGCCTGAGGCGTTGTTCAGGTTGAAGACCTGCCCCGTGGGCGCCGACGGAATTGGTGGGATCGTCACGACGAGCGGAACGATCGAAACGGACGGGGGACCGGAGCTTGGAACGTGGTAGAGGGTCGAAACGCCTTTGCCGTTGTCGGAGATCCAGAACGGGGTGCCAGTAGGACCAGGACTCTCGGATATTCCCCATGCATTGACGAGATTGGGGTCTGTGACCTGAGCCAGGCCGGGGATATCGGAAACCAGAATTCGTCTGGCCGAACAATGTGTCGGCGGAAACGGGCGCCGGGCTCGCGGCCAGCAGGCCTGCTGCGCCCATCAGTGAAACCATCAGGGTGACGTCGCGTTGGGTCCCAATCATCTTGGCTTTCATGGCGCTTCTCCTGCGGTCAAGAGCCGGCCAATGGCGCGGCGTAGCAGGAGTCCAAACACCCGACGCAGCTTTTTATTCTCTCAAATTTCCGGCCAAGAGACGGAGGCGCATTGCAATCGCCGCCAGTCAGCGTGGCGAGCGGCGGAAGTCGCGCTCCCGCCGCCGGCAGCCATCCGGCCGGAGACCAAGACCTAAGGCGCAAGTGCGGCGTTTGAGCCGTGACGAGGCGCGCTACATCCCGGGTATCTGCATGATCTCGATGATTTCAACCCAGGCGCCGGGCATTTGCAGATGCGGGTGGTCCTTGCCGAAGATCTTTGTCGCCGCGTCGGCCGAGTCCGCTTGCACGACCGAATAGCCCCCGAGGTCGTTCTTCGTATCCGAGGCTCCTTTCGAGTCGACCCGCTTGGTTTTCCCCAGAGGCGCCCCGCCTTCGACGATAGACGCCTTGTGGTCGCCCATCCACTTCATCCAAGCCTCCATTCCTTTCTTTTGCTGCTCAGGAGTGGAGTTTTTCATCATCTTCTCGAACTCGGCGCCATTGGCCATGTACAAGACCAGGAACTTTTTCATTGGATCATCCTCCCTGCTGCGAAATCCGTTAAGCCTCGCGCCTGCGCCAGCCGTCGAGCGACCAGGGCCCGGCGCCGGAGACCGCGAGCGTCAGAAAGCCCCCGGCCATGGCGATGTTCTTCTGCACTTCGATCATCTCGTTCGCACGCCAATGAATGAGGAGCGCTGTCAAGAGACAGAAGCCGCAGAGCGCGACCGCCGCCCAACGCGTCTTGAGCCCGAGCAGAACCATCAACCCGGCGCCGAGTTCCGTCAGGATCACGAGGGGCAGAAGCCGCGCATCGACGCCGTTCGCCTCCATATAGCTGACGGTCCCGGCGTAATCGACGATCGCGCCCCAGCCGTCGACAATGAAAATATAGGCCAGCATCGCGCGCGCAAGCAGCATCGAGCGGCCCGCTTGAGCGCGCCAGGAACGCGAGGTCCCAATCGAGCGCCCGACCAGCGGCCGGCCGGGCGCTATCCGTAGAGGCGCGAGGGTTCGACATTGCGCGTGAGCCCTCCGCGGAGCAAACCTAGAGCGCGTGCGCCTTCTGTAGCGCGTCCGAGAGATCCTCGTAATATTCGCAGTCCTTCGATCCGCAGAGCTTCTCGATCGTCGCCAGCTGATCCTTGGCGAGGTCGAACTTGCCCTGGATCACATAGGCCTCGCCGAGATATTCGCGCACCTGCGGATAAGCGGGGTCGAGCGCGACCGACTTCAGATAATAGCCGATCCCTTCGTCGGTCTTTCCGAGCTTCCGGGTCGCGTACCCGCGGTAATTGAGCGCGCGCGGCGTGTTCGGGTTGTCGAGCATATCGAGGACGTCGAGCGCCTCCTGGTAACGCTGGGCCCTGGCGAGCGCATAGGCGTATTCGGTGAGTTCGGGATCCGGCAGCACGCCGCTGCGCTTGGTCAGGCATTTGCGCTGCTTCGCATCCCACACCTGGCCCGGTTCGCAGGTCGTGAGGTCGGTCTTTTTGGCTTTGGTTGGGGCGTCGGTCCCGGCCGCCGCTCCTGTGCCGGTTGCCCCGCCGCTGTCGCCGCCGGCTGCGTAGGCGGCGGGCGACGCGAGCCCGAGGCCGACGGCCAGAAGTCCTGACGCCAGCGCCGACGCGAGACTGCCTCTGCGGGGGCTATGTGTTGTAGTAGACGCGCGCATCGCGGGGAACCTTTCCTTCGGACGAGTCGCCAGAATACACGTCGGCTGGAGATTATTCGAATCGGGCTCTTCGCTCCAGGCGCCGCCTCGTGCTGTAGGAGCCCGATGAGCGAAGCGAGCCGACACGAAGTTCGGGCGGGACTCGCCCTCCGCGGAACAAACCTAGAGCGCGTGCGCCTTCTCCAGCGCGTCGGCGAGGTCCTCGTAATATTCGCAGTCCCTCGATCCGCAGAGCTTCTCGATCGTCGCCAGCTGATCCTTGGCGAGGTCGAACTTGCCCTGGATCACGTAGGCTTCGCCGAGATATTCGCGCACCTGCGGATAAGCCGGGTCGAGCGCCACCGACTTCAGATAATAACCGACCCCTTCGTCGGTCTTGCCGAGCTTACGCGTCGCGTAGCCGCGGTAATTGAGGGCGCGCGGCGTGTTCGGGTTGTCGAGCATGTCGAGCACGTCGAGCGCCTCCTGGTACCGCTCCGCCTTGGCGAGCGCATAGGCGTATTCGGTGAGCTCGGGATCGGGCAGAACGCCGCTGCGCTTGCTCAGGCACTTATGGTGCTTCGCATCCCAGACAAGGCCGGGTTCGCAGGTGGTCAGATCCGATTGATTGGAACAATTCGCGCCGCCGCCCCCCGCTCCTGAGCCGCCGCCTGCGCCGCCGCCCCCCGCTCCTGAGCCGCCGCCTGCGCCTCCGCCGCCCGCGCCGCCGCCGCCGCCACCCCCGCCGCCCCCGCCTCCTCCCCCGCCGCCTCCGCCTCCAGCCGCGAGTGCGGTGGGCGACGCGATCGCGAGGCCGACGATCAGAAATCCTGACAGAAGCGCCGAGGCGAGACTGCCCTTGCCGGCGCGATGGAATGAAGTGGACGCGTGCATTTTCGGGGACCTTTCCTTCGGGATGAGTCGCCTGGAAAACACGTCGGCTTGGAATTTATTCGAGGGGCTCTTCGCTCCGGGCGCCGCCTCGTGCTCTAATGGCCCGATGAGCGAAGCGAGCCGACGCGAAGTTCGGGCGGGCCTCGAGCCTTGCCTGGCGCGACTCTGGCGCTATGCGCTGATCTTGTCCCGAGCCAACGAGGCCGCCGACGACCTCGTCCAGGCGACATGCGTGCGCGCGATCGAGCGCGCGGACCAGTTCGATCCGGGAACCCGGCTCGATCGCTGGCTCTTTTCCATTCTCCGGTCGATCTGGCTGAACGAGATCCGCTCCCGCAAAATTCGGGAGGGCGGCGGCTTCGTCGACGCCGAGGAGGCGCTGTCGATCGATGGCGCGCGCGCGATCGAATCGAATATTCTCGCCGGCCAGGTGTTAACAGCGATCAGCCGACTGCCGGAGGCGCAGCGCGAGACCGTATTGCTCGTCTACGCCGAAGGCTACAGTTATGCTGAGGCTGCGGGCGCGCTCGGCATCCCGATCGGCACGGTCATGAGCCGCCTGGCCACGGCGAGGTCGGCGCTGGCGAATCTGAAGTAGGGCGTTTGGGCAAGACAATGACTGACGAAGACCAAGAGCTTGTCGCGCTGATCGACAACGAACTCGACGAGGAGCGAAGGAGCCGCCTGCTTGCGCGCCTGGAGGAGGATCCTGTCTTGCGCGCGCGCTACGAAGCGCTGCGGGACGCGGGCGCGCCGATGGGCGCCGCCTTCGACGCGCTGCTCGAGCGGGCGCCCGTCGCCCGCCTGCGCCAAGCCATTCCGCCCGAAACTGCAGTTCGCCGCGCGCCGGGATGGTTTGGCGGACTGGCTTTTCGCGAGCTCGCCGCGGGGTTCGTGATCGGACTCCTGGCGGCGGGCGTCGCGGCGTGGCTTGCGCTCGGCGCGCCGCGCAGCGACGAGGACAGCGATTGGCGCGCCGCGGTCGTCGATTATATGGGGCTCTACACCAACGAGACCTTCGCCTTCGTCAATCCGGACCGGGACACCCAGGCCAGGGAGCTGAGCGCGGTCGGCAAGCGAGTTGGCGCGGACCTTACGCCGGAAAGCGCAAGCATGCCGGGCCTGGATTTCAAAGTCGCGTTCATTCTCGCCTTCGGCGGCGCTCCGCTGGGCGAGATCGCTTATGTCGACCCGACCGGCGCGCCGGTGCTCTTTTGCGTCATCGCCAATGGCGCCGCCGACGCGCCTCTGCACTCCGAAAAGCGCAGCGAGTTCGCGCTCGCTTCATGGACCCGCAACGGGCGCGGCTATCTGGTGATCGGCCGTCAGCCGGAACAGCGGGTCGCCGAGCTTGGGCGCACGCTCGAGGCGCGCTTCTGACGGATGGAGGCCGCAGCCGCCGAATAGCAGCGCCGTCTCGACTGTTGACGATCCGACGCAATTGGAGACGGACGATGCAGGCCAGGCTTTTTCGATACGCGCGGACCGCTTGTCTCGCCGCGATGCTTGGCGCCGCCGCTGAGTCGCCTCAGCCCGCCGCCGCGGCGGCGAACTGGAGGATCGATCCGGAACGCACCCATATCGCCTTCGCCATCGATGCGGTCGGCTACCCGCGCACCCGCGGCGAGTTCCGCCGCTTCGACGGCCGCATCGCCGTCGATTTCGACCATCCGGACAGGAGCAGTATCGTCTTCCACGCGCTGTCGCAGTCGGTCGAACTGGGCTCGCCGTCGTTCGACGACTTTGTCCGCTCCGAGGGGTTCCTCAACGCGGCGCGCTATCCCTCGATCGATTTCGTGTCGAAGTCGGTCGAGAAGATCGACGAGCATACGGTGCGCGTCTCCGGCGATCTCACGCTCATCGGCGTGACGCGGCCGCTCAGCGTCGACGTCGCCGTGCAGCGGGAACCCTCGGGCGCGCGGCAGCGGCTCGCCTTCACCGCGAGAACGACGATCAACCGGCTTGAGTTCGGCATGAACGCCGGCTTTCCGCTGGTCGCGCGCGATGTCGAGCTCGTCATTTCGAGCGAGGCCGCCGAATTTTGAGCGGGCGGCCGCCGCCCGGGCGCTGGGGCGCGCTCCCAATCGCGCTGCACTGGCTTATCGCTCTCATCATCGCCGCGTTGATCGTGATCGGCTGGCGGATGGTCCACGGGGGATTGAGCGCCGCCGGGACATTCGACGCCTACCAGTTGCACAAGTCGCTCGGCTTCCTCGCCCTGGCGCTGACCGTCGCCCGACTCGCGGCGCGCGTAAGGTTCGCGTCGCCGCCGAAGCCGCAGGCGCCGCGCTGGGAGCGGCGGCTCGCGTCCTTCACCCAGGGCGCGCTGATCGTCCTGACGATCGGCGCCAGTCTTGCGGGCTGGCTCGTCGTGTCGGCGTCGCCGCTGCCGATCCCGACCCGCGTCTTCAATCTTTTCGTCATTCCAAACATCGCCCGCCCCGACGCCGCGCTCTTCGCCGCGGCTGTCGTCGCACACAAGGTCGCAGCCTGGGCCATCGCCGGTCTCGCCGCGCTGCATGTCGCGGGTGCGCTCAAGCACCATCTCGTCGATCGCGACGACGTGCTCAGGCGCATGCTGCCGCCGCGCGCTCTCCTTCCTCCGGTTCGGGAGAAGGGCCGGGGAGGGTAGGGCAGGGTAGCAGGGTGAGGCTGGCGGTCGGCGCTCTAAAGCATGCGGCGTTTCGATGGGAATCCTCATCGCGAGGCGCGCGACGGGATAGAAAATCTATACTCATGGCTTCGCGCCGGGCGCCGCCTGCAGCTTCGCCAAAATCGGAATTCTCCCTGTTATCCCCTGCTAACAGGGAAACGCGGGCCACGCCGCGCTCAGGTTTGAGGCATGAAAACGATGAATATCAGTCGCTTGCAATGAGTTGCTCATGTAACGGTTGAGCGAGATAACAGGGAGGCCATCTCCCTGTTAAGCCAAATAACAGGCAGAACACAATCGGGAAAACCGAAGCCGGAGACTGGCTTTCGCCGCTCGCCGGAGGGCGCGAAAGGATAGAATTTCTAAACTCCGCCGCCCGAAACCACCCGGAACCGGGCGGAATGGCGGCATGTTGGCCCGCTATTGCGAGTTGAAATGCCTTATTTTACAACTCATTACGCAAGGATCTTCATGCGTTACATGAGCAAGAATAGCGCCTCTCGGTCGCGTCTCTCCGCTCGCATGACGGCTTTGTTCCAGCACAACGGGTCCTTCTCTCGGGTCGCTGAAATAATCGGCCGCCCGCCCGGAAGCGGGACCCGCCAGGCTGAGACAAGGCCTATTGGGCGAGAAAGTCGAAATCGGCGTAGCGCAGCGCGGCCGCCACCCCGACGAGAATGATCGTCGCGCCGGCTTGCTCCTTCACCCGGATTTGGCATCGCGGCAGCTTGATGCTTTTCGCCAGTTTGATGATTTTTGGCCACGCAGCCGTCGGACTATAGAGCGGAACGGCCCGCTCAGAGGCGATGACGTCTTCGCCCCTCAGAACCTCGAAGTCGTAGAACTCCATGAACGCCTCATTCCCGTCTCGTCACCACCGGTCGCGAGACTGTTGCTCAGTGATTTCCGAGTGAAGACGGTTCTCCCAGCCTCGGATTTCACATTCCTCCCTGAACTTATCAGTGCGACGACCCGGGCCTCGAGACGCCGACAAAAACATCGCCGCGATCCTTGCCGCAAAGACCATAGAATAATCAGGCTGCCCAGTATATGCGGGATACTACGTAGTGCGCCGCACCCGCGCGGCAGTCAGCCGAAGCGAAGTCTGCCACAAATCGAACAAATTTGCTTCGGCAGGCGGACCAGAACCTCGCTCACGCCAGAGAATGGCAGTAGAATTGAGCGTGAGAGCTGTAAACAGCAGTCAACAATTCAAGAAACCGACTTCAGCGCACGCTCCGCGTATGGAATGTGCAAAACGCAACTCAGTCCGAGCCCATGGTTGGTGAACGATACGGAAGCTCCCAGCTGGCTGGCGAGCACCCGGATGGTGCGGAAGCCCAGGCTTTGACTCTGAAGCGGGTCGATGTCGTCTGGCAGGCCGACGCCATCGTCGCCGACTTCGATCGCAATCGCGCCATCGGCATCTCTCGAGGCTTCGATGGTGATCGCGCCCGCGACCCCGGCGGGGTGAGCGTATTTGAGCGCATTGGTGATCAGCTCGCTGACCAGCAGCCCGAGCGCGACTGCCTGTTCGGCCGGAAGAACCATGCGAAGCGAGAACCGGCAATGGATTGAGGTTTGGCTGTCCGCCGTCAAGGACGACACAAGTCCGCGCCCAATCCTGTCGAGATACTCGGCGACGTCGACAGGCGCTCCGCCCGGCTGATGCGCGAGCAGCCGGTGAATTTCAGCCACGGTCTCCAGACGGCCGGCGAAGTCCTCCAGCAGCCGCTGAACGTCCTTTCCGCTCAACGCCATCGGCGTCCGGCCGAGACCGTTGGCCTGCAGGCGCCCGAGCGCCGCCAGCATGGCGAGATGATTGGCGATGCGATGGTTGGCTTCATCCGCGAACTGGCTTGCGAGAGGGGGGGCCTGCGCCTGCGCCGTTTGGAGGGGTTCTGGCGACATCGTCGTCTCCTTAGACCTTTAATGGTAGAGTAAAAAATGATTGATGTCAAGAGATATAATAGTATTTGTAGATGTATATATTACACAATAGGTGGAAAACATGGATAAGACCGCCGATATGCACTTGCGTATTTCCTCTCCTTTGCTTGATTGCACTATCTCTGAGGAAAATGAGTAAGAGGCTAAAAAAATGGCGTTGACGCTCTTGACGCGTTCTTAGCAGGAGGCTTAAATTGCGCCAATCGCTAGCCTGAATGGAGGACCGGATCATGGCGGGATTGGCGCGCGGCGAACGCCTTCAGATCATGCTCACCGACGAGGAACTGGCGGCGCTCGACGATTGGCGTTTCGACAAACGGATGCCGAGCCGCGCCTCCGCCGTCCGCGAGCTCCTGAAGCGTGGCCTGGCGGCGGAGGGCGTGGTCGTCGCGGGCCGAGCGCACTCGCGCGACTTCGGCGTTCTGGAGCCCGCCGAAAGGAGTTTGAAAATATCTCGCCGCAGCAGTAGCGGGCCTGAGTGAATGCCGGCGCCAGTCGCTGGACTGGCGCTCGATAGCCGCGGAAACGCGTGCGACGTAGCTACAGCAAGCGAGGATTGATCGAAAGTCTGGGCCGCCGGAGTTGCAACGAGCGCGGGAGCGACCAATGAGCAGTTTGGCAGACTGGTTGTTCGACAGCTCGGGCTTGACGCCGCACGGTTTCTGTCTGCTCTGGGAGCCGGGTCTGATTTGGACTTATGCTTTGTCCGACACCGTGACTCGGCCTCGCTTACTTCTCTATTCCTGTCGCGCTTGTCATCGTCGCCCGGCGCCGGGCCGATCTCATTTTTCGGCCGGTGCTCTGGCTTTTTGCCGCGTTCATTCTGCTGTGCGGCACGACCCACTGGCTCGACCTGTTGACCCTCTGGTTTCCGGCTTATGGCCTGGAAGGAGTGGTGAAGGCGGCGACGGCGGCCGTCTCCCTGTTCACGGCAGTCGCCCTGTGGCAGGTCTTGCCGCAGGCTCTGGCTTTGCCCTCCCCGGCTCAGTTCCGCCAGACCAACGAAGCGCTGCTCGAAAGTCAGGCGCGGCTGGCGCAGGCTCAAAAGATGGAGGCGGTGGGCCAGCTGACCGGCGGCGTCGCGCATGATTTCAATAATATGCTGCATGCGATCACCGGCGGGCTCACGCTTCTGGAGCGCCGCATTGGCGAGGGAAGGGTCGCAGAAGCAGGGAAATATTTCGCCGCCATCCGACAAGCGGCGGACAGCGCCGCGCGGCTGACCAATCGGTTGCTCGTATTCTCGCGTCTTCAGCGGCTCCAGGCGACGGTCATCGATCCGAACGAGCTCGTGCGGGGCATGAAGGAGCTGATCGAACGCACGATCGGTCCTTCGGTCAGGCTCGAGCTTCGTCTCGACACTGATGTTCGCAAAGTGCTGATCGACGCCAACCAGCTGGAAAGCGCCATCTTGAATCTGGCGATCAACGCCCGAGACGCCATGCCCAAGGGTGGAGTGCTTTCGATCGTGACCTCGGAGAGAGCCTTGGGGTCGGCCGAATTGTCGGATCAGGAGGGGACGGCGCCCGGCGATTTTGTCGAGATCGCGGTCGGCGACTCAGGCGAAGGCATCCCGGAGGACGTGCTGCCGCGCGTCTTCGAGCCCTTTTTCACCACCAAGCCGACTGGCGCGGGCACAGGACTGGGCCTGTCGCAGGTTTACGGCTTCGTCCGGCAATCCGGCGGAGTCGTGCGTCTTGAGAGCGAGCCCGGCCGGGGCACGACGGTGCGTCTCTATCTGCCAGGAAACAGACAAATTGAAGCGATGGCGGCGGCGCCGACGGCGCCGGTCGCAGCCGCTGATCGATTGGCTCCCGGAACCGGCAAGACAGTCCTGGTCGTCGAAGACATGGAGATTATCCGGGCCCAGATTGTTGAGGTTTTGGCCGATACGGGATGCGCGGTTCTGGAGGCGAAGGACGGCCCTGATGGCTTGCGCATCCTTCAGTCCAATGCCCCGATCGACCTGCTGCTGACCGACGTCGGGCTGCCCGGCATGAATGGCCGTCAACTCGCCGACGCGGGTCGTGAGCTCCGGCCTGGGCTGCGGGTCCTGCTGGTTACCGGCTACGCCAGCAAGGCGCTGGGGGAGGCGCCGCTCGCGGCGGGGATTGAGGTGATGGCCAAGCCCTTCGCGATCGACGGCCTCGCGTCGAGGGTTAGCGCGATGCTGAGGGATAAAGTTGAAGCGGGTTCATGAACTTGCCCGTTTCATGCGGGAGCGACAACGCCGCTTGCAACGGCGTCAGGCGCTGAGCGCGCCCGACCGTTCGACGTCAATTGCGCAAAAGCTCCTGGACGTGCCCGACCAGTTGCTCCGCCCGATAGGGCTTAGCGAGGAATCGGCCGTCGTCCGGAATCTCGGCGGGGCGAGGCGCGATTTTGCCGGAGGTCACGACGAGCTGCACATGCGGCCAACGGTCGTGGACGCGGCGCGCGAGCTCCATCCCATCGAATGCGCCGGGCATGTGGATGTCGGTAAACAGCAATCGCACCTCTGGCCGCGCCTCGAGCACGCGCAGGGCCGCCTCGGCGTTCGACGCCTCGAGGACACTGAAGCCGCTTTCCTGCAGGACGTCGGCGGCCCAGAGGCGTATGAGCTCTTCGTCCTCCGCCACCAGGACGACGGGCTGCAGGTCGCGGCTCGGTCTCGGTCATCTCATGGTAACGCATAAGTCGGAGGCAGGTTTCGAATCAAGGGCCAAGCGTGAAGTAAGAGGGTGAATCAAACACTGAGAGTCGTTCATTCCGGGGTGTCGATGCGTATGAAATATATCGCTTCGATTTTTGACAACGCCGCGGCGTTTTACGCCGGGTTTGGCGCCCTTGCGGCGTTGATGATTGGCGATATTCCTGTTTGTGAGCCACCAGATCCAGCATTACGACGATGCGCGCCAAATCGTCAGGGAAAGGCAGATTTTATACAAAGTCTATATCGATTTGCTCAACGCTGAGACGGGACAGCGGGGCTATCTTCTCACCAACGACAAATCTTATCTCGTCCCCTACGACGCCGCGATTGCCCGAGCTCGACGCCGATCTTCAAGGATCTGTCAGAGGCGCCGGACGGGATCAACGGCGAGCCGGGCGAAACCAACGCGTTGCGAGCGATTGGCGGATGAAAAGCTCACGGAGCTGCGCTCCACGATCGAGCTTCATGACGCCGGCCGGCACGATCAGGCCTGGCGGTGGTCAAGGAGGGCGTCGGCAAGAGCCATCATGGAACGGTTCCGGGCGAGCATCGACGGACTGGTGCAACGCCAACAGCAGCGCCTGGAGGTGGAATTCGGCGCCGCAACGCGAGAAGGAAATCTCTTGCGCCTTGGCGCCCTCGCGGCGGTTGCTGTTCACGATCGCCGTCGGCTTCATCTCGATCAGGCGTCTGCGCGGCGAGCTCGACGAAACAGCCTCCGCCCGGGACAGCCTGCGCGAGGCCAACGCCGCTTTGGTGAACGAGGCGGCGGAGCGCAGCAAGCTCGCCGAGCAACTCAGACAATCCCAGAAGATGGAGGCGATCGGACAGCTTGCGGGCGGGCTGGCGCACGACTTCAACAACATGCTTTCGGTGATTCTGGGCAGCGTCGAGCTCGCCAAGCGTGGGCTCGCGAAGGCCGGCGGCAATCCGGAGCGCTATCTCGACGCGGCGGTCCGCCGGGGTCGACCGCGCAGCCGCGTTGACGCACCGGCTCCTCGCATTCTCGCGACAGCAGCCGCTCTCACCCGAACCGATCGACCCCAATGCGATGGTCTCCGAGATGGCTGAGCTGCTGGCCCGGACGCTGGGGGGAGCGGTGCAGCTGGAGACGGTTCTAGCCGGCGGCCTTTGGCGCACGCATGCGGATTCGGGCGAGCTTGAAAGCGCCATTCTCAATCTTGCCCTCAACGCCCGCGACGCCATGCCGGAAGGCGGAAGGCTCACCATTGAAACCAGCAATGCGTTCCTCGACGAGGATTACGCCGCCCGCCAGATCGGCGTTCCGTCGGGACAATACGTGCTGATCGCGATCAGCGATACGGGAACAGGCATGAGTCCCGAGCTCATCGAACGCGCCTTCGAGCCGTTCTTCACCACCAAGCCAGCGGGGCAGGGCACCGGTCTGGGCTTGAGCCAGGTCTACGGCTTCGTTCGCCAGTCGGGCGGCCACGTCAAGATCTATTCGGAGCCGGGACACGGCACGACGATCAAGATCTATCTGCCGAGACATTACGGCCCCGCGGAGCCGCAAGACGCGCCGCCGGCGCTCGCGGCGCCGGACTCCGGACAGGTCGCGAAACGATCCTTCTGGTCGAGGACGAGGAGCGTGTGCGGCAGCTCGCCGCCGACACGCTGACGAGGCTTGGCTACCAGGTCCTGCAGGCGGGTTGCGCCCGGGAGGCGTTGCGGCAGCTCGAACGCAATGCGAAAGTCGACCTTCTCTTCACCGACATCGTCATGCCGGACAAGAACGGACGAGAGCTCGCCGATGAAGCGCGCCGTCTGCGGCCGGGGTTGAGAGTGCTGTTCACCACCGGCTACACCCGCAACGCCATCGTCCACAACGGCATCCTGGACGCCGGCGTCAATCTCATCGTCAAGCCCTACTCGATTGACCAGCTCGCTCGAAAACTCCGCGAAGTCCTCGACTCTCGCCAGACGGCCGAGTGATCCCTTTCCTCTCCGGCGGAGGAGCCCGCCCCGAGCCTGTCGAGGGGCGTCGCGCCAGCGACCGATGAGGGTGGTCGGGCAAGGCCTGCTCCTTGCCCTCATCCGGCCGCGCGTTCCGGGCCGCCACCTTGTAACAGTCGTCCCTTGTAACAGCAGTCTCTGCAGGACCAGTTTGTTCGGTGAGGGACGCACCCTGGATTGTTTCGCCTCGCTCGCGACGACGGCTTCGTTTCCGTCGCGACGAGCCCTGCGCTAGCCCTTCACGCTTTTCTGCACCGCCTCGATCTGCTTTTTCACCGGCTCGAAGGCGGCGGTGAATACGGCGGTCGTCAATTGGGCGATGTGACGGCTGTCGGCGACAGCGGCTTCGACGCCCTCCTTGATCAGCTTCTGCTGCAATTCGATGAACTCTGTCGGGCTTTTCACGGCGGAAAGCGCCTGGACCGCAGCGCTCAGATTGTGGACGTTCTTCGAGGCCAGCTCCTGGTAGGCCTTGGTCAGTTCCTGAACGGCGGCTTTCGAAGCGGCGCCGCTTTGGCTCAGCGCCTCGACATTCCCTTGCACGATCTTCTCGGCGGCTTCGCCGCTTTTCTTTAGCTCTTCGGCGCCGGCTTTGGCGGCCTGCTCGACGGGCGATTTGGCCATGGGTGGAAATCCTTTGTTCATGCAGTCTGGTTGCGGCGCTCTCGCTGCAACCCGCGGCCAACGGCCGTTGAAGGCGGACGCTAGCGCCTTCCCGCGCACGAATTATGTCCAAGTCCGACGTCAAAGACGTCTGAGGGCCCGGTCGACGCCAGAAATCGAGCGGGAGGCCTCAGGAACTCTCCTGCAGATGCGCCTCGAGGAACCAGAGCGCCTTGTCGAGCGCGCGCGAATAGGCGGTGAAGATGTCGGCGGTGTCCTTGTCGCCTGCGTCGTCGGTCTGGTCGATCGCCTCGCGCACATGGTTGGCGGCGGTCGCGTAGCGGTCGATCAGCGCCGCGAGATGATCCTTCGACTTGTGGATGTCGGTCGGATAGGGCGCGAGCTTGGTCGCCTTTGCGACCGCCTGCGTCGTGCCGTGCGCGGTCCCGCCGAGTTGGACGACGCGTTCGGCGATCGTGTCGACATGGCCGTCGATCTCGGTCCGGAACGAATCGATCATCTCATGCAGGGCGATGAACTGCGGGCCCTTGATGTTCCAGTGCGCCTGCTTGGTCAGGAGCGCAAGGTCGACGCCGTCGGCGAGGCGGGCATTGAGGACTTCAATCGACACGGTCTTGGCGTTCGACTTCAACCCATTATGCGTCTTCATGACAGGCTCCAACGTCGGTGATGATTGAGGCTCCAATCAGTTCAGCTCGTCCGCGAGCATCGGCAGCGGCATGACGCCGACGCCTTCTTCGAGAAGGGCCTTGGCCTCCTTGAGGCTCGCCTGGCCGCGGATCGCCCGCTCGGGTTCGTCGCCTGCATGCATGGCCCTCGCGACTTGAGGAAACCTGGGGCCGACGTCGTCGGTGTTCGCCTCGATCTCGCGGCGCAGCCGAGACATCACGTCTCGGGCGAGGCGGCGCCCCTCGTCCATGAGAACCTCTTGGGGCGCTTCGACGGCCGCGCGCTCTCCGCCGACGACCGCGGGCGCCATGATCGCCTTTTCGACCCGGATGTCGCCGCATTCCGGGCATGCGACAAGGCCCCGCTTGCGCTGCCTGTCGAAAGCGTCGCTGTCGGGAAACCAGCTGTCGAACGTATGTCCCTCGGCGCAGCCGAGCGCGTATTTGATCATGGCGGGTCCGCCAGCATCCCTTCGAGTTCGCCTGCGGCTTCGAGCTCATGGAGATCGTCGCAGCCGCCGACATGCCTGTCGCCGATGAAAATCTGCGGCACCGTCGAGCGGCCGCCAGCCTTCGCCGCCATCGCCATCTGGCCGACTCGGTCGCCGTCGACGCTGATCTCCTCGAACGGCGCCCCTTTGGCGTTCAGCAGCGCCTTGGCCGCATGGCAATACGGACAATAGGACTTCGTGTAGATGACGATCGGCGGCATCGCGAGCGGACCCCCAGCGCGAATTTGGGCGTTATCGACAATATATGGGCAGTCACGCGCCCGTAACAACCCGCGCGAAAACGAGGACGTCCACCCGCTTTGCCCCGGCCCTCAGGAGCGCCCTCGAGGCCGCGTTGGCGGTGGCGCCCGAGGTCAGGACGTCGTCGATCAGCACCACGTTCATGCCCCTGATCGCCGCGCTGTCCGCGACCCGGAACGCGCCCTGGAGGTTTTCGGCCCGCTGCGCCCGGCTGAGGCCCACCTGGCTCCGTGTCGCCTTGACGCGCAGAAGCGCGGCGAGATCGCAGGGCTTGCCCGTCTGGCGCGAGACTTCGGCCGCGAGCGCCGCGGCCTGGTTGAACCGCCTTCGCCAGAGCCGCCACGGATGGAGCGGGACCGGGGCGATGAGATCGGCGTCGGCGAGGACGTCGGCGCCGGCGCGGGCCATCCAGCGGGCGAGCGGGCGCGCGAGCTCCGCCCGGTCGGAATATTTGAGCCGATGGGTCAGCGTCCGCGCCGGGCCGTCCTCGAACCGGGCGACGGCGCGGGCGCGCGAAAATACCGGGGGATCGGCCATCGCCTGCGGCGAGAGGAGCCCTTCGCCGAGATCCTGTTCGAAGGGCGTGCCGAGGCGCTCGCAGAACGGCCGCTCGATGAAGCGCATCGCCTGCCAGCAGCGTGGGCAAAGGGCGCCATGCGCATCGGTTGCGGCGCGGCAGGCCAGACACGTCGGCGGATAGAGCGTATCGAGCGCCGCGCCGGCGAAACGCCGGGCGAACGCGGCGGCGCGGCGGGTCCAGGACGGCCCGGCGGCGTGGTCGAACGATGCGGAATTCGCAATCATGACAGATCCTAGCGCATGGCGGGGGGTCAAGGGAATTGGCGCGCGGGCCGCCTCCTTGCAGGCGCGACAAATTCCCGGCTTTCCAGGATCTGCGCGAATCCAATTCCCTGTTCGGCTGAATTAGCCCCCGTTCCGATTGCATAGTGAATTTGCTCGTAAAATATTGGAATCCCTATGGTATTTCGAGACGTTTTCACCCGCAGCCGCCAAATCTCTCGAAATTCCCTGTTCTTTTCCCTTGTTAGCCCACGGCGAAGTGTCCCCACGGCCTTGGGCCGATCCCGGCAATGCGCAGCCTGCCGAACTGCGGGCGGGACTTTGCGGGAGACGCCGGCCGGGCGCATAAGGAACCTTCGCATGTCCCCGCCCGTCCCGCCGCAGATTTTCGACCGCGCTCTGGTCAATCGCCGGCTCGACCGCGCCTGGGCGCGCGCCGCGCCCGAGGGCGGGGCGGATTTCCTGCTCGCCCGGGCGGCGGAGGAGCTGGTCGAACGGCTGTCGCTCGTCAAGCGGCGCTTCCCGCTCGCCGCCGATTTCGGCTCGCCCGGTCCCCACGGCGCCGCGGCGCTGATGGCCGGCGGCCAGGTCGACCGCCTCATCCGGGTCGCGCCGACGCTCGCCAGCATGGGCGCCGGGGCGTTTTCGGGCGCGGTCGGCGATCTCGAGCGGCTGCCGGCGGCCGAGGGCCGCTTCGACCTCGCGGTTTCGCTCATGGCGCTGCAGACCGTCAACGACCTGCCCGGCGCGCTGATCCAGATGCGCCGCGCGCTCAAAGCCGACGGCCTCCTGATGGCGGCGATCCTCGGCGGCGACACGCTGACCGAACTCCGCCAGAGTTTGACGATCGCCGAAAGCGAGGTTCTCGGCGGCGCCTCGCCCCGCGTCGCCCCCTTCGTCGACGTGCGGGCGCTGGGCGCGCTCGCGCAACGAGCGGGCCTCGCGCTGCCGGTGGTCGATCTCGACCGCGCGACCGTCCGTTACGCCGACCTCAACGGGCTTTTGGGCGACCTTCGCGCCTTCGGCGGCGCCAATGCGCTGCACGCGCGAAGCCGCCGGCCGCTGAGGCGCGAGGTTCTGGGCCGCGCCGCCGCGGTCTACGCCGAGCGGTTCTCCGACCCGGACGGGCGGCTCCGGGCGACCTTCGACTATCTGTGGCTCAGCGGATGGGCGCCGCACGAAAGCCAGCCCAAGCCCCTGCAGCCTGGCTCTGCAACCAATCGGCTGGCCGACGCGTTGAAGAGCCGTCGCTGACCCCGTGCGTTCATTCGACGCGCCGGAACCATTTGACCGGTCCTGCGGGGGCGGCCCATGATCCGTCAAGTCGTGGCGGCGTAAGGCGAGCGGGTGCGGGCGTGGGCGCGAAGCATGGAGGTCCCGATGACGGACTTGGACACAAGCGAGGCCCCCGCTCTGCATCGTGACGCGGCGCCTTCGGCGAAAGGCCTCGACCCGCTCGTCCGCTACATGATCTTCCATTGGGTGCTCGGCGCGCTGCTTGGGGCGCTTTTCGCCACTGCGCTCCTGATCTTCGATCCCTTCGGCCTGAGGCCGCTGATGCATGACAGCGGCATGGGAGCCGTGGCGGCTTTCATGCTCTATGTCGGCTTCATGACCTCCTTCGGCGGCCTCGTCTGCGCCGCCGCCGTGATGTTCCCCCCTGACGACGACGACAAACCGCCGCGCGGGGGCCTGAGAGGGAATGTCATGCCGGGCGCGCTCGCGCCCCGGCTGGCCTATGCGAGGGTCTCGAAGCGCAGCCTTCGCTGAGGACCGGCATCTTGTCTAGGCTGTTGAGCCCGGAGAGCAAGCCGCGACCGCGCGCGTCGTTCGAGGCGCCTGACGGGGCCGGCCCCTCACCCGGCGGGCTTCGCCCGCCACCTTCTCCCGCAATGGGTCGCAATGGGAGAAGGGGTCGCCAGGCGAGGCAGTCAACGGAAATTGCGCCCCGCAGGCATCGCGCGCTTGACCTCGACGTCGTCGAGCGGCGCCTCTGGCAGCGGCCGCGGGTCGTCGAGGCGCGGGGTCTGGGCGAAGCGATTGCCCTGACGCTTTTGCGCGACGCTCATCTGCGGCCGGCGCACTTCGTCGGCGCGCGCCGTCGTGGCGATCGTTTCGCCCGCTTCCGACAGGAGCCCGAGCATCGGCGTCAGGTCGGCCATGCGGTCGGCGACGATGTGGATGACGCCCGACTCGCTCTGCAGCTTGCCGGTCACGGCGACGAAGCGCGCGCCGAGCACGATGGCGCGCAGGCGCTCGAACGCCTTCGGCCAGACGATCACGTTGGCGACGCCCGCCTCGTCCTCGAGCGTCATGAAGATGACGCCCTTGGCGGTGCCGGGGCGCTGGCGCACGAGCACGAGACCCGCGACGGTCACCCGCTCGCCGCTCCTGATCGACGGCAAGCGCATCGGACCGCAGCATGCCGCGGGCGGAGAGGCGCGCGCGCATGAACGAGGTCGGGTGGGCCTTGAGCGAGAGAGACAGGCGCCGGTAGTCCTCGACCACATGCGCGCCGAGCGGCATCGGCGGCAATCTCGCGTCGGGCTCCGTCTCGCGCGCCGGACGGCTGACGGCGAAGAGCGGCAGATCGTCCTGGTCGCCGACCCGGTCGAGGCCGCGCACCGCCCACAGCGCCTCGACGCCGGTCGAGGCCGAGCGAGCGGAAGGCGTCGGCGTCGGCGAGCCGTTCCAGCACGGCGGGCGAGAGGCCGCTGCGCAGCCAGAGGTCGCGCACGGAATCATAAGGCTGGCCGCGCCGCTCCACGAGGCGGCGCATGTCGTCCTCGCGCACGCCGATGATCTGCCTCAAGCCCAGCCGCACGGCATGGGTGGTGCGGATGTGCGCATCGAGGCTGGCGGGGATCGAGCGCGTGGCGCGGAGGGTCGCGCGAACGTCGGCGCGCATCGTCGCGCGCTCAGGCGGGCTCGACTTCCGCAGGGAAGGAATCCCTCCAGCCCGCAGTCCCAGTCGGACAGGTTGACGTCGACCTCGCGCACTTCGACGCCATGTTCGCGCGCGTCGCGCACGAGCTGCGCGGGCGCGTAGAAGCCGAGCGGCTGGGAATTGAGCATGGCGGCGGCGAAGACGTCGGGATAGCGGCATTTCATCCAGCACGAGGCGTAGACCAGCAGCGCGAAGCTCGCCGCATGGCTCTCGGGAAAGCCGTATTCGCCGAAACCCTCGATCTGGCGGAAGCAGCGCTCGGCGAATTCGCGGTCGTAGCCCTTGGCCGCCATGCCCTCGACCATCTTGTCCTGGAAGGTCTGGATCGTGCCGACGCGGCGGAAGGTCGCCATCGCGCGGCGCAGCCGGTCGGCCTCGGAGGGCGTGAAGCCGGCGGCGACGATGGCGATCTTCATCGCCTGCTCCTGGAACAGCGGCACGCCGAGCGTCTTCTTGAGCACCGCCTCCAGCTCCCGGGACGGATAGACGACGTCTTCGAGGCCCTGCCGGCGGCGCAGGTAGGGATGCACCATGTCGCCCTGGATCGGGCCGGGGCGCACGATCGCGACCTCGATGACGAGATCGTAGAATTTCTCGGGCTTCAGCCGCGGCAGCATCGACATCTGCGCCCGGCTCTCGATCTGGAACACGCCGATCGTGTCGGCGCGCTGGATCATCGCATAGACGCACGCCTCCTCGGGCGGAATGGCGGCGAGCGTCAGGCGCTCGCCGTAATGGCGTTCAAGAAGATCGAAGCCCTTCGCCAGCGCGGTCAGCATGCCGAGCGCGAGCACGTCGATCTTGAGGAGGCCGAGCGCGTCGAGATCGTCCTTGTCCCATTCGATCGTGGTGCGATCCTCCATCGCCGCGTTCATGACGGGAACGACCTCGTCGAGCCGGTCGCGGGTGATGACGAAGCCGCCGCTGTGCTGGGTCAGATGGCGGGGAAAGCCGGCGAGTTCGCCCGCCATCCTCAGCGCCAGCGCCAGCGTCGGATCGGCGGGATCGAGCCCGGCCTCACGCACCCGGGCGCCTTCGACCGGCGTCGAGTCGTGACCCCAGGCGGTTCCGTTGAGCGCCGCGATGACGTCGTCCGAGAGGCCGAAGACCTTGGCCGTCTCGCGGATCGCCGAGCGGGTGCGATAGGTGGTGACCGCGGCTGCGAGGCCGGCGCGCTCGCGCCCGTAGCGCTCATAGATGTACTGGATCACCTCCTCGCGCCGCTCGTGCTCGAAATCGACGTCGATGTCGGGCGGCTCGTTGCGCTCGGGCGAGACGAAGCGCTCGAACAGGAGATCGAAGCGCGCCGGATCGACCTCGGTGATCCCGAGGCAGAAGCAGACCGCCGAATTGGCCGCCGAGCCGCGGCCCTGGCAGAGGATGCCGCGGGTGCGGGCGAAGCGCACGATGTCGTGCACGGTGAGGAAATAGGGCGCGTAGTCGAGCGAGGCGATCAGCGCGAGCTCGTGCCTGAGCGCCTCGCGCGTCCGCTCCGGAACGCCCCCGGGATAGCGCGCGCGGGCGCCTTCGAAGGCGAAGGCTTCGAGCGCGGCCTGGGGCGTCGCATAGCCTTCGCGCAGCTCTTCGGGATAGCAGTGGGCGAGCTCGTCGAGGCTGAAGGCGAGGCCGTCGAGGAAGCGGATCGTCTCCTCGATCGCCTCAGGCGCCTCGGCGAACAGCCGCGCCATCTCGCGCGGGGCCTTGAGATGGCGCTCGGCGTTGGCCTGGGTCAGGCGCCCCGCCGCCTCGAGCGTCGCGCCTTCGCGAATGCAGGCGACGACGTCGGCGAGCGCCCGCCGCTCGGGCGCATGCATCAGCGCGTCGTTGGTCGCGATGAGCGGCGCGCCGAGCTCGCGCGCCAGCGCCGCGCGCCGCGCAAGACCGCCGCGCATGTCCTCGCCGTAAGCGAGGCTCGCGCCGATCCAGAGCCGCCGGCCGAAGGCCTCGCGGAGGCGGGCGAGATGCGCGTCCTCACCAGGCGTCGAGCCCCTCTCTCGCGCTAGCGGGAGAGGGGCGTATCTGCCCTTCGTCCCGCTTGCGGCGAGAAGGTGGTCCCGAAGGGCCGGATGAGGGGCAGCGCCACGACCTGCAGCCCCTCGCCATGCTCGATCAGGTCGTCGACGCGCAGCAGGCATTCGCCCTTGGGCGCGCGCAGGTTTCCCGCCGTGAGAATCCGGCAGAGCCGGCCATAGGCGGCGCGGTCTTGCGGATAGGCGAGCACGTCCGGCGTTCCGTCGTCAAAGGCGAGCCGCGCGCCGGGAACGACGCGCGTCGTCCCCATCGCCGCCGCGTTCTCGCGCGCGAACACATGCGCGCGCACGACGCCCGCCAGCGTGTTGCGATCCGCGATCCCGATCCCTGTGAGCTCAAGCTCGGCGGCGCGCGCGACCATTTCCTCCGGATGCGAGGCCCCGCGCAGAAACGAAAAATTCGTCATCGCCGCCAGCTCGGCGAAGCGGGGGCGAAGGCGGATCACTCCCTTCTCTCCGCCCCCGGCGGGGAGAAGGAGCGCTTTATCCTTCGCCCCTTCACCCGAACACTCCGTGCACGAACCATTTCGCCTGCGTCGTCTCGCGGCCCCAGAGGCCTTCGCGGTAGAGCCAGAAGCGGCGGCCGTGGGAATCCTCGGCGCGGAAATAGTCGCGCGTCGGCGCGTCGGGACGGCGCCACCAGGGCGCGGCGATGCGTTCGGGGCCCTCGATCGCGGCGACGTCGTGCAGGACGCGCCGCCAGCGGAAGCGCAACGGCGGCCCGTCGGGCACTTCGGCGACCGCCTCGATCGGCTCGGGACGGACGAAGAGCCGCAAAGGCCGCGCCGGCGCGGCCGCCGGCAACTTGCGCTCCGCCCCGCCCCTCCCCTCGCGCACGCGCCTCGCCCGAGCGTCGCCGGCGCGGCCGCCTCGGCCTGTTCGGGCAGATGCGCTTCGACGAGCGTGCGCCGCGTCACCGCGCGCGACCCGAGCCGCGCGCTCAGGCGGTCGATGAGGTCGGCGAGCGCGCGCGCCCGCTCGGCCTCGTGCGCCCGGTCGAGCTCGACTCTGCGACGGCGCGAGCGGCTCGGCCGCAAGGCACGAGAGGCGCATGAGATCGACGCCGAAGCCGGCGTCGATCGCGTCCTCCTGCGGGCTCGCGAGCTTCTCGGCGAACAGGCGCGCGATGGCGCGCGCTTCGTTGAGCGGCCGGGAGGCGCCGACCCGGATGCGGCGCACGTCGCCGTCGACCCGATAGAGGCTGAGCTCGATTCGCCTCGCCCCCTTGGCCTGGCGCTCGAGCAGCACGACGAGATCGTCGGCGAGCCTGCGCAAGCGTCGCCTCGATCGCCTCGACCGTCTGCATGGGCGAAGCGAAGCGCCGCTCGGCGCAGAAATCGGGCGGCGGCAAAGCGGGGCGCGATCGAGGAGCGCTCGAGGCCCTTCAAGCGCGTCGAGCCGCGCCATCGGCACGGCGCCGAACCGCGCCGTGATCGGCGCGCGCGGCCTCAGCGCGATGTCGCCGATGCGCCGCAGGCCCGCCCGCGCCATGTCGGCGACGGTCTTGTCGTCGAGGCCGAGCGCCGCGAGCGGCAGGTCGTGGAAGAGTTTGGCGAAGGCCTTGTCGCTCAAGGTCCTCGGGCGCGATTTTTTGCGCCGAGAACCGCGCCAGCGCCCAGGCCGCGCGCGGATTGCCGGCGACGCCGGCGACGGCCGTGATCCCCTGCGCGGCGAGGCGCTTCAGGCAATCCTCGACGAGCGCCGCCTCGCCGCCGAAGAGATGCGCGACGCCGGAAATGTCGAGCATGAGCCCGTCGCGCCCGTCGAGCGCGGCGAGCGGCGTATAGCGCGAGCACCAGTCGCAGAGCCGCTCGAGGAGCCGCGCCTCCTCCGCCGGCGCCGCCTCGACCGCGACGAGCGCGGGATGGCGCGCGCGCGCGTCGGCCAGCGAAAGGCCGGCGGTCAGGCCGAGCCGCGCGGCGTTCGCGTCGACGCAGACGAGCCGCTCGCGCGTTGTTGACCCTGGCGACCGCCGCGAGCGGCGCGCCGCGTCAACGCGATTGAGACGCCGGGCGCGGTCCGTCGCCAGACGCGGCAGCCAGAGAGAGAGAAATCGCCGGGTCGTCAAAAGTCAGCTCCTCGTTAAAGCCACTCGAGTCCTCGCTTCGCCATTCGAGCCGCACGACGCGGCCCCGCGTCGATCGCCCGTCGGCGCGGCCCGTCGCGCGCGGAAGCCCGAGGCGCGCCTTGACGAGCCGCGCCCCGCAGGCGAAGGGGCCGGGCAGGTCGCGGCCGCCCGCCGCCGGAATCGCGCGCGCTCGGCGCGGCGGCGATCTCGAACCGCGTCTCGGCGGCGCTGGACATCCGCTCCGCCTGGCCATAGGCGCTCGGCGAGCACGAGCAGCGCGGGCGTGCGGCCCTTTCGCGCGGCGAGCAGCAGGCGGCGCGAGGCCGCGAGGCTGTAGCCCTTGAGGCTCCAGATCTCGCCGACGACCGCGGCCGGCGCGCCGCATTTGAGCGCCTCCTCCATCGCCCAGAAGGCCGCGTTCGCGTCGGGCGCGTCGACGAAGACGAGCCGGCTCGAGGGCGAGCCCGTGCGCGACGAGGCCCGGCCCGTAGAGCGCGCCCGTCTCGTGAGCCGCGAAACCCTCGCCGATCGATCGAGCCCGGCCGACGGACGCTCGCTCAGGAACCGCGCCGCGAGCGCGAGCGCGAAACCCATCGCCGCCGCCCCGTCGGCGGGCTCGGCCGGGGCGATCTCATGCAGGGCGTCGTCCGCGAGCCCGCCGCCGAGCGCCGGAATCGAGCGCGCGCGCGAGCGTCAGGCGCCGCGGGCGCGCTCGCGTCCTGCCCTGGCCCGCGCCGGCCTCGATCTCGCGCGACGGCGCGCCGCAAACGCGCCATCCCCTCCGCCCTGCCGCCCAGCGACATTCGGCTCCATGCCTACCATGTTCGTCATTTGTTCTTGTTTTGAGCCGAAGCGGGGCGAGAGTCTAAGCGGGTGGCGCCGCCTCTTGACAGGCAACCAAACGGTTACATATTACGCCGATGAGCGACGACGCCGTCTTCCGGGCCCTGGCGGATCCAAGCCGCCGGCAGCTTCTGGACTGGCTGCACCGAAAGAACGGCCAGTCGCTGAACGAACTCTGCCAGGGACTTGAGATGACAAGACAAGCCGTCGCCAAGCATCTGGCCATCCTCGAGGAGGCGAACCTCGTTTCGGTCCAGCGCCACGGCCGCAAGAAGCTTCATTTCATCAATCCCGTGCCGATCAACGAGATCGCCGAGCGCTGGATCGGCAAATTCGAGCGCCCGCGCCTCAGCGCGCTCTCCGACCTCAAACGCAAACTCGAAGGAGAAGACCAATGACGAGTTCGCCGACGACCGCTTTCGTCTACGTCACCTACATCCGCACGACGCCCGAGAAGCTGTGGTCGGCCCTGACGGACGCGGATTTCATGAGGCGATACTGGTTCGACACGCATATCGAGAGCGACTGGAAAGCCGGCTCGCCATGGCGGCTCGTGTACCCCGACGGCCGCCTCGCCGACGCGGGTGAAATTGTCGAGAC
The DNA here is from genome assembly GCA_963775665.1 of uncultured Alphaproteobacteria bacterium. Classification (GTDB taxonomy): domain Bacteria; phylum Pseudomonadota; class Alphaproteobacteria; order Rhizobiales; family Beijerinckiaceae; genus Roseiarcus. The sequence goes on from CAVZJZ010000028.1 coordinate 94,561, forward strand.
GGAGCCGCCCAGGCGCCTCGTCCTCACCTGGCGCAACGAATGGAAGCCGGAATTCAAAGCCGAAGGCTATGCGCGCTGCGCGTTCGATATCGAGGCCGTTCCCGGGGCTGCGAAACTGACCGTCACGCATACGATGGAGCAGCCACGACTCGAAACTCATCGAAGCCGTCTCCGGAGGCTGGCCGCGCATCCTCTCCAACTTGAAGTCGCTCCTCGAAACGGTCGGCGACCGCGCCGCTCCCGAATCGTGCCGGTCCCTGCTCCCTCACCCCAGGTGCGTCACCACCCCGGTGTCGAGATCGTAGATCGCCGCGCCGATCTTGAGCTTGCCCGCTGCGACGAGGCCGGAAATCAGCGTGCTCGCCGAGGCCAGCCGCGCGGCGGTTCTCTGCGCGCTCTTTTTCGCGGTGTTGTTGACATAGTCGCCCTCTTCGCCGCGCGCCGCGAGCGCGGCGGGCAGGATCGGCTCGATCATCGGACCGATCGCCCCGGGATAGGTCGCGTTCTTGGTCACGACGTCGCAGGCCGCCTTCACCGCGCCGCAGGCGGTGTGGGCGAGCACGATGATGAGCGGCGAGCCCAGCACCGCGGCGCCGTATTCGACCGTGCCCAGCGTCGCCGTGTCGACGAGATTGCCGGCGTTGCGGGCGACGAAGAGTTCGCCGACCCCGTGGCCGCCGAAGATGAGCTCCGGCGGAGAGCGGCTGTCGGCGCAGGCGATCACCGTCGCCCAGGGCGCCTGATGGCCAGCGACCGAGGCGCGCTGCTGCGGCAAGGTCGATCGAGCAGAGCTCCGGGTGGCTCACATAGCGCTGCGTTGCCGTCCTTGAGCGCGGCGAGCGCCTCGTCCGGCGAGAGCGACGTCGGCGCCCCTTCGGCGGCGCGCGCCGGCCTCATCGCGCCGCGCGAGCGTGACCGCCGCCAGACCGGCCGCGCCGAATTTGAGGAGATCCCTCCGGCTTGTCGCTTGGCTTCGCACATCCTGCACATTGTCCGCTCTCCCGTTCTCAAGGCCGCCTGTCGTAGCAGCGCTGGGCAAAAGATTCGAGACGCCGGTGCGCCGACCATTTGCCGCATTGCCAGAAGTCGGAGGATGCGACAAAGCGGGCGACAAAGGAGACGCGCGATTCCCCGCAAGCCACGCAAACGGAAGGTCAAACCGGCGCTGCGCATCCAGTATGCTGCGCTCCCCTATCGGTTCACGCCGGCCGCCGCGCTCGAGATCCTGCTCGTCACCACGCGGCGATCCCGCCGCTGGATCATTCCGAAGGGCTGGCCGATCAAGGGGCTGAGGCCGCCGAAATCCGCCGCGCGCGAAGCGTTCGAGGAAGCGGGCGTCAGAGGCAAGGTCGGGACGAAATCGGTCGGCCTCTTCACCTACGACAAGCTGCTGGACGAGCACGGCATCGCGGTGAGCTGCGAGGTGAGAGTGTTTCCGCTGCTGGTCAAGACGGCAGAGCGAGGCCTGGCCCGAGGTCGAGCAGCGGGTGGTCCAATGGGTCGAGCCGGCGAAGGGCGGTCACGCTGATCAAGGAGCCGGGGCTCAAGAAGCTGGTCGCGGCCTTCGCGAAGCGGATCGCGGCGGCGGCAAGCAAGACGATCCCCTGACGCCGGTCAGCCCGATCGCCCCACGCCGCCGTCGTCGACGATTCGGCTCGGCATCAGATCGCCGCTTGCTTCGAGCACCGGATAGGCGGCGCCTGCGACCAGATGGTCGTTGAGCCGTTTGATGTCGCGCATGAGGTCGAGCGTCGACGTCTGCGTGGCCGCGCTCCTCTCGCCGCCGCGGAGCTCGGCAAAGTGGGTCTTGATCGCCTCGGCCTCGCGACGGCGGAATTCCGCCTTCTGCTGGCTCAGCACCCGGGCGGCGCGCGGATCGCCGGTCATGAACACCGAGGCGGCGGAACGAAGGTTGGCCCGCACGGCGTCGAACGTCGCCTCGATCTCCCGCCCGGCGTCCGGCGACAGTTCGATCCCGCGCTTGAGATGCTTCGCTGCGAACGCCGCGATGTCGCGCTCGACGACGTCGCCGGCGCTTTCGAGGTTGAGCGAAAAGGTCAGGATGGATTCGAGCCGGCGATGTTCATCGTCCGACATGCTCTCGGGATCGAGGCGGGTGACGTAGTGCTTGATCTCACGGTTGAGCGCGTCGAGCACATCGTCGAGGCGCCGCGCTCCTCGCGATCGCCTCCCGGTCCCGCCGCCGCAAGGCGTCGGCGGCGCCTTCGATCATCGCGTCGAGGACGTCGACCATGCGCAGGACTTCCCTCGCCGCGTGACCGAGCGCGATCGACGGTGTCTCCGCCGCGGCGTCGTCGAGATAGAGCGGCCGGGCGGGATTGGCGGGTTCAATTCGGTCGGGCAGGAGCCGCTCGAGGAGGCGCGCGAAGGGTCCCAGCGCCGGCAGGAACGCCAGTCCCAGGACGAGGTTGAAGACGGTATGGAAATCGGCGACCGCGCGCGAAAAGTCGGGCTCGATCTGAACCAGAGACGACCCGATCCGCGGAAGGAGCGGCAGCGCGACCGCGGCGCCCACAAGGCGGGTGACAAGGTTGCCGACCGCAACGCGCCGGCCGGCCGCCTCGCCGGACCGCGCGCCTTCGAGCAGGCGGATTGAGCGCCGTGCCGATATTCGCCCCGATGACCAGCGCCATCGCCGCGTAGAACGGCACGACGCCCTTCTCTGCGAATGACATCACGAGCAGCACCACCGCCACGCTCGAATGCGCGGCCCAGGCGAGCAGCGCACCGAACAGCAGCGAGATCAGCGGGTCGGTGGCGACGCCGCCCATCAGAATACGCAGGCTCGGAACGTCCTCGTAGGGCGTGACGATCTCGAGCAATTGCGAGAGCGCAATCAGCATGAGACCGAGCCCGATGGCGACGCGGCCGACGTCGCGCACCCGCGTTCCAGCCGGCCCGGAACATCGCGACGCCCGCCAGCAGCAGCAGCGGAGAAAGCCGCGAGACCTTGAACGAGAGGGCCTGCACGATGAGCGTCGTGCCGACATTCGCCCCGAGCATGACCGCAAGCGCGGGAACGAGCGCGACGAAGCCACTGGCCGCGAACGAGGCGATCATCAGCCCGGTCGCGGTGCTGCTTTGGAGGACGGCGGTCACGCCGAGCCCCGCCGCCGCCGCCTTGACGCGGCTGCGGAGCGCTCTGGGCGAGGAAACGCCGCAGATCGGCGCCGAAGGCGCGCTGCACCCCGCTCTGCACCATATGGACGCCCCACAGCAGCAGCGCGATCGCGCCGGCGAGATTGAGGAGGCTGAGCGTCGCGTCCATAGGGCCCTCCTTCGTCAGAGGAAGCGGATAGGCGAACAAACAGAAATGGGGCCGATCGCGTTTCAATCAAGACGCCAGGGGAACGCAAGTGATTTGACGCCGGACAGGCGACCCAATTAGTATGGCTCCATCGCAAAGGGGATGGAGTCCCCCAAAACCGCCTGTCCAGGCTGATGACTCCTGTCGCGTCGATGTGCGTGGCGGGAGCGTGTTCCTCAATCCCAGCTATCCGCATGTCGCCGCGCCCGGATGAGGAGGCATGCGATGGGACAGGTCTGGCTTCAATCGGCGCTGTGGATCGGGCTCACGCTCGTCGCTCGGAATGAGAAGGAGATCTTCGCATGACGAGCGTTTGGGCACTCGCGGCGTTGTGGCTCGGTCTCGCGCTGATCGCCAGCCTGCTTTCAATCTGGCTCCGCATTTCGACAGCCCTGTCGGAAATTGTCGTTGGCACGATCGCCCAATTGATCATCGGCGCGGTCGTTGGCGCCGCGGTGCTTGGAACCAGACGAGTCCTGGGTCAAATTTCTCTCCGGCATCGGCGCGATCGTGCTGACCTTTCTCGCGGGCGCGGAACTCGATCCGCAGGTGTTCAAACTGAAGTGGAAGGAGGCGGGTCGCCGTCGGGCTCGTCAGTTTCGCTTCCCGTTCCTGGTCTGTGCGGCGGCCGCGCACTTCGTGCTCGGCTGGGAGATGATGCCGAGTTGGCTCGCGGGCGTTGCCATGTCGACGACTTCGGTCGCGGTGGTCTATGCCGTCATGCTGGAATTCGGCTTCAACACGACCGAATATGGCAAGACCATTCTGGCCGCCTGCTTCATCAACGATCTCGGGACCGTGGTGGCGCTGGGTCTCATCTTCGCGCCCTTCACGATGAAGACCCTGATCTTTCTGGGAGTCGGCGTCGATCGTTTTCGTTGTCCTGCCCTGGCTCACGCCTCGCTTCTTCCGTCTCTATGGCGGACGGCCGTCTGAACTCGAAACCAAATTCCTGCTGCTCTGTCTGCTTGGAATGGGCGCGCTTGCCTCATGGGCCGACAGTGAGCCGGTGCTTCCCGCCTATCTCATCGGAATGGTGCTGGCGGGGACCGTCGGCAAGGATCACGCCCTCGTCAGACGACTGCGGACGCTGACGTTTCGGACTGCTGACGCCATTCTATTTCATCCGCGCGGGCTCGTTCGTTTCGATACCCCAGCTCGTGGCGGCGCCGGCCGCCTTCGTCGTCTTCTCTCTCGTCAAGGTCGGCTCGAAGATGATTGGGGTCTATCCGGTGACAAAGCTGTTCGGGTCGCCGAACCAGGAGGCCATGTACACGACGTTGCTGATGTCGACCGGTCTCACGTTCGGCACGATCTCGTCACTGTTCGGTCTGTCGCACGGCATTATCGATCAGGGCCAGTACTCGGCGCTGGTGGCGACGGTGATCGCGAGCGCCGTTGTCCCCACGGTTATCGCCAACGCTTTCTATCTGCCGCGTCACTTGCTGCCGAAGGCGGAACGGCCGGACGCTTCCTCGGAACAGGGCGACGGCGCTCCGCCGCGCCAGGTCTCGACCTCAGCCGAATAGGCGGGAGGCAGCTGAATGTTCAGCAAGATCCTGCACGCCAACGACGGGTCGGAGCACGCGTTTCGTGCGCTGGCCTTGGCGATCGCGATCGCCAAGCAAAATAATTCCGAGCTTCACACGGTTTCGGTGGAAGAGATCGACTACATGCCGGAATTCATCGAAGAGGTTCGTGAGGAGACCGGAACGGCCTCGCGCCGCTTTCACAGTGTCCTGCAGCGCGCTCGCAGCGATGGCCGAAGAGAGTCAGGTGAAGATCCATACGCACGTCGTGACCGGACATGCGGTGCGCGACATCGTCAAGCTCGCCGCCGATCTCCGCGTCGAATTGCTGGTCATCGGCGCATCGGGTCACTCGCAGATTTACGCACACATGCTCGGCACGCGGGCGGCTCGCATCGTCCATCTCGCGCGGTGTCCGGTTCTGGTTGCGCGGTGATTTCGGTCACGCGTCGCGACCCAGGACGCCAAATTCGACAGGGGTCTTGACGTAAAAGAGGTGCACGCCCTCCGCTTTGAGCCTGTCGAACAATCTGGTCGCTTCCTCCGTCGTGACGGCGATCTGCACTTCGACCGGCTGGTCGGCAAGCTCAAAAAAATGCGCCGAATGGACGCGGCCGCCGCGGGCGAAACTCTCGCCGCCCGAGTGCAGGGTGGCGCCGCGCAGTTCCAGTTCCTGCACCAGCTTCATCAACCAATCGCCGATTTGCTTGCCCTTGAAGCGGCGATCCTGATGACTGAAGAAAGTGATTTGGTAGCCGTTCGTCATGGCGCGCTCCTCACAGGTATTTCAGCAGTTGCCCGGTTGCGAGCCCGGCAAAGGTCATGATCAGCGACCCGGTGACATGAATCACGATTGCGCCCATGGCCCAGGCCAACTGACCATCTTGAAGGCTGGTGACGACTTCCGCCGAGAAGGTGGAGAAGGTGGTCAGCCCGCCGCAGAAACCGGTGATAATCAGCAATCGCCACTCGGGCGCGATATTCGGCGCTTGAGCGAGAAATGCGATGGTCAGGCCGATGATGTAGCCGCCGATCAGATTGGCGGCCAAAGTGCCCGGCGGCACGACGGGAAAAAACCTGTTCAGATGGACGCCAAGTTGCCAACGTAAAAGCGCGCCGACGGCTGCGCCAATTGAAACAGCCAAAGCGGGGGCCCAGTTCATCGTATCGGCATTCCTTCCTGAGCCTTGTTTTGGGTCGCCGCGCGGAGACCACCCGCTCCGGCGTGTTGACGGACATGATGTGGCGGAGGACTGCCATCGTCGCGAACATGGTTTCTAGCAACGGCCGAAATCGCGATCAACATTTGGGCAAAAGGCGCCCGCGAGACGGTCGCTCAACCTTCGCCACGTTGCGCTGAGGCTGGAAATCATGCCGGCGCCTGCTCGGGCGCCGTCGCCTCGGCGATGAGGGCGACTAAACGTGCCTCCGCTCCGTCTTTAGACGTTCGGATGAGCCATCAGCCCTGCGGCGGTTAAAGGCGGACTCCATCGCCCGCTTCGATGATAGAGTTAAGGCTGTCATACGCCTTGTCGAGCCGGCCGCATGGCCAGCGAACGTCGCAGATGCATGCGTCCATTTGCGTCATTGTCACGCACGCGTCCTCCGGTAACAGAACTCGGAGCAAGGTCAGGGAGAACGGTTCATGGCCAAGATCGCAAAAGTGGGCGCGCTCGAAATTCTCGATTCGCGCGGCAATCCGACGGTGCGCGTTCACGTCGGCGCTCGACGACGGCACGGTCGCCGACCGCCTCGGTGCCTTCGGGCGCGTCGACCGGCGAGAACGAGGCGGTCGAGCTGCGCGACGGCGACAAGGCCCGCTACGGCGGCAAGGGCGTGCTGCAAGGCGGTCGCGAACGTCGTCGAGACCATCGCGCCCGCGGTGATCGGCCGCGACCCGGCGCGCCAGGCGGAGATCGACGCGCGTGATGCTCGCGCTCGACGGCACGCCGAACAAGGCGAAGCTCGGCGCCAACGCCATTCTCGGCGTGTCGATGGCGGTCGCCCGCGCGGCGGCGCAGTCGGCGAAGCTGCCGCTTTACGCCTATCTCGGCGGCGTCGGCGCGACCCGCCTGCCGGTGCCGATGATGAACATCGTCAACGGCGGCAAGCACGCCGAGAATTCGGTCGACTTCCAGGAATTCATGGTGATGCCGGTCGGCGCGCCGAACTTCGCCGAGGCGTCTGCGCTACGGCGCCGAAACCTTCCACGCGCTGGCGAAGCTCCTCAAGGGCAAGGGCTACGCGACGTCGGTCGGCGACGAAGGCGGCTTTGCGCCCAATCTCGGCAGCAACGAGGAGGCCTGCGAACTGATCGTCAAGGCGATCGAGGCGGCGGGCTACAAGCCCGGCAAGGACATCGCCATCGCGCTCGATCCCGCCGCCAGCTCCTTCTTCTCCAAGGGCGGCTACGATCTGTCGAAGTCGAAGGGCGGCCGCAAGACGAGCGACGAGATGATCGCGCTCTACGGGAAGTGGATCGACACGTTCCCGATCGTCTCGATCGAGGACGGCCTCGACGAAAACGACTGGGAGGGCTTCGCGCAGGCAGACCGCGGCGCAGGGCGAGCCGCATCCAGATCGTCGGCGACGATATCTTCGTCACCAATCCCGAATTCATCGCCCGCGGCGTCAAGGAAAAGGCGGCGAACGCGGTGCTGATCAAGCTCAACCAGATCGGCACCGTCACCGAGACGGTCCAGGCGATCGCGCTCTGCCGCAAGGCGGGCTGGAACTACGTCGTGTCGCACCGGTCGGGCGAGACGGAAGACGCGTTCCTCGCCGACTTCACCGTCGCGATGGGCGGCGGCCAGATCAAGACCGGCTCGGCGAGCCGCAGCGAGCGCATCGCCAAATACAACCGCCTGCTCGAGATCGAGGCGGAGCTGGGCAAGGCGGCGCAATTCGGCTCGCCATTTGCGTGAGCGGCCAGGTCTACCCGCATCTCGGGCCGCGCTTTCGGGAGGGTTTGGAACAGCCCTGACGATCACGCGCGCGCGGCAGACCGCGCGCGCCCGGCTTTTTCGCCCCCGCTCTCTCTTCGGGAGAATGATCTCCCCGTTCCGTCCTTCATCCTCTACATGAGGATCTTCGCGTAAGCATCTGAAGCTTTGCAAGATTAAGGCAATTACCAAGGAACAGCGCCCAGGCGATTATCCCTGTCGGAGCAGGGCTCCGGTGAAGGCAAACAATGCCGGCTCGCGATCGGAGCGACGCGTTAACTCTTGCTCATGCAACACATGAAGATCGCTTCGTAATAGATTGTAATATTAGGATCTTTATCCCGAAATAGCGGGCCAAACTGGAGCCATTCCGCCGGGCGCCAAACGGTTTCGGGCGGGAGAGTATAGAAATTCTATACTCCACCGCTCTCGGACGCCCCGGGAAAGCGGCTCTCCGGCTTCTGTTTTACCGATCATCCTCTCCCTGTTATGCGGCTTAACAGGGAGATCGCCTCCCTGTTATCCCTCTCAACCGTTACATGAGAAATTCATCTGCAACAGACTGATATTCAATGCTTTAATGTATCAAATCCGAGTGCGGCGAGGCCTCGCGTTCCCTGTTAGCAGGGGATAACAGGGAGAATTCCGGTTTTGGCGAAGTTGCAGGCGGCCTCGGGCGGGAAGCCAAGAGTATAGATTTTCTATCCCGTTTCGGCGGGCGGCAAGAGCGACGCCCATGCGCTTCAGCCCAATCTTACCCGAACACGATGGACGGCGCCGTCGTCGGCGATTGGCAGTCGCAACGGCCGCTCCGTAACCTCGACCCCGTCGATTTCGGCGAAGCACACGCCGCGGCTGACTCCGGCGGGATTGTCGACGACGATGTCGTACCGCGCAGATTTCCGGCGAAGACTTATCTCGAAGCTCGGCCAGCCTTTGGGAATGCAGGGGTCGAGATGCAAGACGGCGCCGCGGATGCGCAGGCCAAGAATGCTTTCGACGCCGGCCCGTTGCATCCAGCCCGATGAGCCGGTGTACCACGTCCAGCCGCCGCGTCCGATATGCGGCGCGGCCGCATAGATGTCGGCCGCGACGACATAGGGCTCAACCTTGTAGCGATGCACGTCCGAGCGGGTCCGGGCGTGGTTGATCGGGTTGAGCATCGAAAACAGGTCGGCCGCCTTGTCGCCTTCGCCGAGCGCGGCGAAGGCCATCACGGACCATAGGGCCGCGTGGGTGTACTGGCCGCCGTTCTCGCGGATCCCCGGCGGATAGCCCTTGATGTACCCCGGATCGAGCGCGGTCTTGTCAAACGGCGGCGCGAACAGCAGCGCCAGGCTTTCGGGGCGCCGGATCAGTTCCCGCTCGACCGCGCCCATCGCCGTCGCCGCCCGATCGGGCCGAGCCGCGCCCGAGAGCGCCGCCCAGGATTGCGCAATCGAATCGATGCGGCACTCTTCGCTCGTCACCCCGCCCAACGGGGCGCCATTGTCGAAAAAGGCGCGCCGGTACCATTCTCCGTCCCATGCCTCGGCTTCGAGCGAGGCTTGCAGGGCGGCGGCGTGCGCGCGCCAGCTTGCGAACTCTGGTCGTTTCGTGGCGTGTCTCCGCCAAAGGGATGAAGGCTGTCAACGCTGCATGCAGGAACCAGCCGAGCCAAACGCTTTCTCCGGCGCCATTCTCGCCGATCCGGTTCATTCCGTCGTTCCAGTCGCCGGTTCCGATCAGGGGAAGCCCATGTGCGCCGCGGGCGAGCGATGCGTCGAGCGCGCGAGCGCAATGCTCGAACACGGTCGCCTTCTCGTCAGAGACAGTCGGACTGAAGAAGCTGTCGTACTCGCCCGGCTCGAGCGACTGACCCTCCAGGAAGGGGACCCTCTCATCGAGGATGGCGAGGTCGCCGGTCACCTCGACGTAGTGAGCCACGGAATAAGCGAGCCACGCCCGATCATCCGAGATGCGGGTTCGCACCCCCTGGCCGGAATGCGGCAGCCACCAATGCTGAACATCGCCCTCGATGAATTGCCGCCCCGCGGCGCGCAGCAGATGCTCGCGCGTCAACGCGGGGTGGGTCGCGGCCAGCGCCATGCCGTCTTGCAACTGATCACGAAAGCCATAGGCGCCGCTCGCCTGATAGAATGCGGAACGCGCCCAGATGCGGCAGCTTAGAGTCTGATAGATGAGCCAGCCGTTGAGCATGACGTCCATCGACCGGTTCGGCGTCTTGACGACCATCGAACCGAGGATTTCGTCCCATTGGCGTTCGACGTCGGCTTCAACCTCGTCGAGATCGGCGGCGCGATATCGCGTAACCAGGCCTCGGGCCGCTTCCTCGCTTTCCGCTTCGCCCAGGAAGAATGTGAATTCGACCTTCTCGCCGGGCGCCAATGCGACGCTGGCTCCCAAGGCCGCGCAGGGATCTAGGCCCGCCCCGACTGTCTTCGACAATGCGGCGTCGCCTGAAAGGGCGGCCGGATCGGCGAGCGCGCCGTTTCGGCCTATGAATTCGCGCCGATCGCCAGTCCAATCGGTTTGAGAGCCACGCAAATCGGCGAAGGCGATACGAGAACCGAATCCCATGTTCCAGGAATTGCGGGCGAACATTGCGCCTGTCGCCCCGTCGATGGCGGTCGAGACAAACGGCAGCGATGCGGACCGCGATGGGCCGAGAACCCACTCGACATAGGCTGTCACGCTCAGCCGGCGAGGCCGGTTCGAGTGATTGGTCAGCACGAGGCGTGAAATCTTGATGAAATCGTCGACCGGCACGTATTGCAGCAGATCCGATGCGATCTCGTGCGCGACATATTCGAAGCGGCTATATCCGCGGCCATGGCGCGCGACATACGTGCCGGCAGGTTCGCGGATCGGAAGAGCCGTTGGAGTCCAGAGGTCGCCCGTTTCATCGTCCCGCAAATAGAAAGCTTCGCCCGGACGATCGCTCACTGGATCGTTCGACCAAGGCGTAATCTGATTCTCGCGGCTGTTGATCGACCAAGTGTAGCCTCCCCCTTCGGCGCCCGTCTGAAAGCCGAATGCGGGATTGGAGATGACGTTGATCCACGGCGCAGGCGTCGATTGGCCCGGTCCAAGGACGGTCACATACTCTTGTCCATTTCGCGCAAAGCCGCCGAGCCCGTTGAAGAACTCGAGGTCGGGCGCCCGAGCGTGTCCCGGAGCCCTCAAGCGGGCGACGGCGGGCCGTGGTGGGATTTTCTCAGGCGTCGCAGTTTCCGGTATGCGCTCAAGCTGCTCGATCAGCCGGCCGCGTTGCGCGACAAGAACCACTCGCGCAACCGCGGGCAAAAGGATTTTCGTTTCGGCCGCGATCAAGTCGGCGCGCAGCAGGAACACGCGGCCAGGCCGGTGTTCCGTCCCTAGCAGCGGGGAAGACCGGCTTGTCCGCACCAGTGTCTCGATGGCGATCTGAAGTTCTTGGACATAGGAGGATTTGCGATCATTGAGGATGACGAGATCGACAGCGAGCTGTTTCATTCGCCAATATTCGTGCGCCTGCAGAAGCTCTCGGACGATGTCGATGTCATCAATATCGGCGATGCGCAGAAGAACGATCGGTAAATCGCCGGAAATGCCCTGCGGCCACAAGCCGGACTGGGCGCCCGAACCCCGTCGAATGGTGTCCGACGACGGGCGGGTCGCCGGCGCGGCGTAAATCACATGCCCGGCAAGCCGCTGAAAAAGGCTGGCTTCACTGGCAGTGACCCCTAGATGATGCAACTGAACCTGACCCTGCGTCCAGGCGAGGGTCGAAGCGCGCGTGAACGCTGTAGGATCGCGGTGCTTGTCGACACTATCGAGAAGCGCCTGTCGGCTAGCGGCGGCGATCGTCCAGAAGGCCACGCGAACGGTCGCTCCCGGCGCAACGCGAATACGTCGGCGGATCGAGAAGATCGGGTCGAGGACAGTTCCGATCGAATTTGAGAGCGGCCGGCTGTCCGATATCGCAATCGGCGCGCGGACGGTATGGCTGCGACCGAGAAATCGCGCCCTGTCCGTCTCGAATTCCGGAGCGCCAACGGCCTCGCCGTCTATGACCGTCAGATGCGCGGCCCAGATTTCCGGGTCGCCCGGCGATCGCTTTCGCCGCGTCGCCACAATGGCCCCGACGTCGGGGAGATAGTCCGTTTCGACGAACAGCTTCGAGAACGCCGGATGCGCAATGTCGGCGCTCGGCGGCGCCAGAACGAGTTCCGCGTAGGACGTGATCTCGACATCGCTCGGACGACTTCCGGAATTCGTGATCGAGACCCGGCGGACTTCCGCGTCGTCTTCGGCGGAGACTATCACATCCAGCGTCGTCGTCAGGAAGCCATCGCGGCGCGTAATCTCGGCGCGGTTCTCCTCGAAGACGACGGCGTAGTCATCCGGTTCAACGCCGCTGGGCTGGAAGCCGGCCGACCAGGCGACACCGGCGCGCAGGTCCTTGACATAGATGTAGAAGCCGAAGTCGTCGCAAGTCGCGTCCTCTCGCCAGCGCGTCAACGCCAGGTCGCCCCAGCTGCTGTATCCCGATCCGGCGGAGGTCAGCATCGTCGCGAAGCGCCCGTTCGAGAGTAGATGTGCTGCCGGGGTCGCCTGATGTGCGGAGGTCAACCGACGCCCGCCCGACGGTTCGACGTCGCGCGCGCCGGCGGCCGACTTCACCTCCGCCGCCCAGGGGCGTGTGGCTGCGACGTCGCGCGGCATGCGCTCCTGCAGAAGCAATTCAGTCGCTTTGACGATCGGCTCGGCATGGAAGCGCGCCCGCATCGCGCCGTCCAAGAGAGCGTCCGCAATGGCGACGATCGTCATGCCCTGATGATGCGCCATGAAGGCGCGGACAATCACGACGTTCTGCCCCTCAGGAACGCGCGATGGCGTATAGTCCAAAGCTTCATAGAACCCGTAGCTGCCTTGCGCACCGATCTCAGCCAGCCGCTTCAGGTTGGCGACCGCTGCGCGCGGATCGACCATTGCCGCCAGGGCGGTCGCATAGGGCGCGATAACCCTGCTCTCACCGAGACCCCGCTTGAGCCCGAGGCCAGGAACGCCGAAATTGGAATATTGATAGGTCAGCTCAAAATCGCGCGCATTATAAGCTGATTCGGATATGCCCCAGGGCAGACCTAGCTTCGTGGCATAGGCAATTTGACGGTGCACGATCAGACGGTTTGTCTGCTCGAGAAGGCTTCCGGCCGGCGCTCGCATGATGAGCGAAGGCATCAGATACTCGAACATCGACCCTGACCAAGATATCAGCGCGGCGCCGTGCGCGACAGGCGTCGCACCTCGGCCGAGCCGGAACCAATGCTTCGCCGGTATGTCGCCCTTGGCGATTGCGAAGAAGCTCGCCAGCCGCGCCTCGGAAGCCAGAAGATCGTAACAATTCTGATCGAGCGCGCCTTCGTTGACGAGGTACCCAATCGAAAGCAATTGCCGGTCGCTGTCGAGGAGAAAACCGAACTCCGTTGCGAGCGCGATCGAGCGGGCCGTGTCTTCGAGGGCGGCAAGCCGCTCTCTCTGGACCAATGCGCCTGTGGCATCGACCAGATCGAGGCAATGCGCTTCGATCGAAGTCTTGACCGCTCGCGCCCAGGACAGCATTTCCCTGCTCGGCGCGTCCCCACGTTCGATCGCAAGCGCACTGGCGATATCGACCATAGTCTCGACATTGGCGCGAAGCCCGGCGAGTTGCGTCCGGCAATCGACCTTCGAAAGAGAGGCCAGCTGCAAAGCCGCTGCGACCGCCGCGAGCGCGTCGTCGAGCTGATGCAAAGTCACGGTCTGAGTCTGACGACCATCGCGCAGGCCGGCGCATTCGGCGCGCGTGATGTCGAGCGCGTCGGATACGCCGCGAAAGCGCCGCTCCGCGTCGAGAGGACGGTCAGCCCATTCCCGGCACGCATTGGCTAGGGCGATCAGATGCCCTGCCAGATTGCCACTGTCCACGGAAGAGATGTATCGCGGCTCAAGCGGCCGAAGATCGCGCGTGTCGTACCAGTTATAGAAATGACCGCGAACCCGCTGCATGCGAAGTCATGGTCGTGAGCGTCGCCTCCAACCGATCGATCGCCTGGCCGGTCCCTATCCAGCCGAAGTCACGAGCGCAAGCGACGGAAAGAAGATAGAGGCCAATGTTGGTCGGCGAGGTCCGATGCGCGACCGCAGGCGCGGGATCGTCCTGAAAATTATCGGGCGGCAGCATGTTATCGGCCGGCGTGACGAAAGTCTCGAAGAACCGCCACGTGCGCCGTGCGGTCCGCCTCAGCGCCTGCGCGTCGGCGGCGCTCATCGGCAGCACCGCGGACTCGCCGGGGGATAAACTCACAAAGCGGGCCACGGCCGGCGAAGCCACCCAGAGAGCGGCGAACGGTAGCGCGATCGGCCAGGATCCATGCCGGGAGGCGAGCCCGACAATCGCCGCGATCGCCCCAATCGCCATCGCTCCAGCCATTCGGCGCGCGAAACCCACGAGGTCGAGACGGCGACTGCTCGCCGTTTGCGCCGCGGGGGTCCATTCGAGCAGATGGCGTCGGCTCACGCCAAGGCGCCAGAGCGTCCGGCCGATCGCATCGGCCATGAGCCACGCCTGATCCGCGAGAAACGCGACGGTCAGCGTCGAGAGACTGAACGCCAGGCCGGCGTCGCTCCCAAGTGCCCGCGAATGGCTCGATAGCGTCACCCCAGGGCGGCGAGGCGGAATGGCGGCGACAACTGGAATGAGCGTCGGCAGCGCGATCGTCAGGACGACGAACACCGTCCAGGTCAATGCGGCGTGAGACGGGAGCGTAAAGCCGACAAGCAATGCGAGGACGGCCGCGGGCGCCGAGAGCGTTCGACGTAGATTGTCCAACATCTTCCAGCGTCCGATCGCTGGAAGTCCGCCCGATGATGCGACGGCTCCTGGCGGCGCGGGCCCGCGCCCAAAAATCCAAGGCAGCAACTGCCAGTCGCCGCGCGCCCAACGATGGTGACGAATGGCGCCGACGTCGTAACGGGCAGGGAATTCCTCGACGACCTCGACATCCGAGGCGAGGCCGGCGCGCGCGAACACGCCCTCGAAGAGGTCGTGGCTGAGAAGGGCGGAGTCTGGCGCGCGGTCGGCGAGCGCAGCCTCGAAGGCGTCCACATCGTAGATGCCCTTTCCAGCATAGGATCCTTCCCCGAAAAGATCCTGATAGACGTCGGAGACTGCCGAGGCGTAAGGGTCGATTCCGCTTACGCTCGAGAAGATTCTCTGGAACAGCGAACCTTCCCGGCCGATCGGCAACGACGGCGTGACGCGAGGCTGCAAGACGGCGTAACCCTCGACGACGCGGCGTCCGTCGGCGTCGAGGCGCGGCCGGTTCAGAGAATGCGCCATCTTGCCGATCAGCCGACGCACGGTGTCGCGCGGCAAACGCGTGTCCGCATCGAGCGTCACGACATAGCGCACGCCAGGGGCGGCAGCCGGCGTTCCGAAACCCACGTCCATGAAAGTGGTGTCGGTCGCGGCGCGCAGCAGCCGGTTCAGTTCGTGGAGCTTGCCCCGCTTGCGTTCCCAGCCGATCCAGCGGGCTTCGCCTTCATTCCAGACCCGGCGCCGATGCAGAAGAAGGAAACGGGGTCCGCCAGGAGCCGGGCCGTAGCGCAGGTTGAGCCGCGCGACGCCTTCTGCCGCCGCGACGACGAGCGGCGCGTCGTCTTCGACCCGTTCGGTCGCAGCGTCGGTCCAGTCCGTCACCAACGCGAAATGCAGATCGCCCTCGGGGCTCGCGAGGTGATGGATCTCAAGCCGCTCGATCAACGCTTCCACGCCTTCAAGCGTCGTGAGCAGCGTCGGCACCGCGACGAGGGTGCGCAGATGCGAGGGAACGCCGTCGCGCAGTTCCAGGGCAGGCAGAAGAGTCGCGGCAAAGCCGAGATTGACCGCGCGATTGACCAGTGCAACCGCGGCGTCGATGGCGGGAATGGCGCCGAGCGCGGCGAGCACGCCGAGAACGACCAGGTTCACGCCCTCTGCGGAGAGCGCGAGCAACGGCGCTGCAAGAAGGATTGCGGCGACAGCGGAGATCGCCGCCAAATAGCCGCGGAGGCCGGCGGATCGGTTGAGCCGCGCCGCCCAGCTTCGCATCGGTAGACGGTAGGAGATCGCCTTTTCGAAGGCGCGGCGCCCGCCCGCGAGCAGGATGTATCCGGTGTCTCGCCGACGCGCCCGCTCCGTTGCCGGGGCCTCGGCCTCGGCCTGCTTTGCCGCAAGCACTGCAGCGCTGGCGATATCGAGCTCCGTGCGGTTCGAGCCGCGCGAAAGATCTTCGATCGCGCTGCGGTAAAGCGTACGCGTCGAGAAATCCATGCTCTCGAAGTCGCTGTCGGAGGCAAGGACAGCGTCGACGAGGCTGAGCCGCTCGAACAATTGCTTCCAGTCGACATCGGAAATCAGCCGCAGGCTGGTGATGATGTTGCGAACCGAGACATTGGCTGCCCCCTGCTCGCGATGGACGTCACGCACCACCAAGTCGGTTGTCGTGTCCTGGATGGCCAGTCGCTCATCGAGCCAGGTCAGCGCGGGCGTGATCCTGGGATCTTGATCGCGCAACCGATGCACGAGCTGGACCGCGAAAGCTTGAGAAAGCGGTTTCAGTTCCTCCGCCGCGAGGACGATCGCGACCGATTCGGCCGGCGCCCCGCCTGCGCCCAGCAAGCGGTCGGCCAGACCGTCGGCTCGGAGTCGCTCGCCCCGGCTCTTGGTGATCTGTCTGGCGAGGCGTCCGAGATTCTCAACCAGAACGATCCGCAAAGTGATCGACACCGCCCAGAGTTCGCCAATGGTGAGCGGCTGCACCTCCTGATAGGCTTTCACGAAGCGAACCAGCATCTCGGAGTCGAAGCGGCTGTCGGTATGGGCGACGAACGCCCACGCTAGGCCGAACACCCGGGGATAACCCTTGAACGGGCCAGTCGCGAGCTTTGGAAGCTGCCGATAGTAGCCGGGCGGCAGGTCGGAGCGAATCTCGTGGATCTGTTTTTCCACCAGATGATAATTGTCGACCAGCCATTCGGAAGCGGGCGTGATGGCGCGCCCCTCATTGATCGCCCTCACGGCTGAACGATATGCGGCGAGCAGCACGGCCCGGTTATCGGCGAGACGCCTCGCCAGAAGCTGTCCTTTGATTTTTCGAGGTGAAACGATCTGCGCGACCGCGAGACTGCGCGCGTGGTCCTCGAGCCGTTCGGGGCCGAACAGTTCCTCGCGAATGGGGTCCTGACTGTCCCAAAGAATGGCAGGACTGGCGCCGTCGAAGGCGGCGCGCGAGAAGACTTTCATTCGACCTTTCTGCCGCGCAGTGGCGCGGGGGGTTCCCGTGGACCGGCTTCGGGTCAACGCCGCCGCACGAAATCCGCTGAACTGACCTGGAAGCGCGCCCTCGCGGCCCAAGAATTGGCGAGCGGGTGAACTCGTTTTCTCCCGCTTGAAACGAGGAGAATCACAAAATCTACGCGTCGGCCCGCCTGCGTGCGGAGGGAAATCGCACTGACGCCACCGGTCGAGAGCCCCAGCTTTCGGCCCAAACAACTCTACTGAAGGCGCTTCTTCGCCCTCTGCTGCCTGTCCTAAATGGCTATCATTGGCGCTCGTTACAAGAGAGCGCCAGAGCGCCGCGCGTCCTTGCTTGCGCATGGCGCGTTTCGACGGGATAGAAAATCTATACTCACGCCCTCGCGCCGGGCGCCGCCTGCAATTTCGCCGAAACCGGAATTCTCCCTGTTATCCCCTGCTAACAGGGGAATGCGGGCCTCGCCGCGCTCGGGTTAAAGGCATAAAATCTTTGAATTTCAGTCGTCTTATGATGAATTTCTCATGCGATGGTTGAGCGAGATAACAGGGAGCGAACCTCCCTGTTACGGCCCATAACAGGTCGAAGACAATCGGGAAAGCCGAAGCCGGAGAACTGCTTTCGCGGGCCTTTCGAGGGCGGTGGAGTATAGAATTTCTATACTCAGCCGCCCGAAACCGCCCGGAACCGTCCGGAATGGCGCCATTGTGGCCCGCCGGCGCGGGATGAAATTCATTATTTTACAATGGATTACGAAAGGATCTTCATGCGTTGCATGAGCAATGTTGAACGCCCCTATGTGGCGTCGCTCCGCTCGAAGAATCGCTCGGGCGCAGCTCCTCTTGCGATTGTGAAATCCGTGTCTTTGCAAAGACTTGCGCGAATATGCTCATGTATAAGATAAAGACGGGGCAGGGCGGATGGATGGCGCCCTGAACACCGCCGCCGGGTGGATCGGCTTGGAAATCACCCTGCACTCGCGACGCCGAGAGCGACGCCCGCGGCGGCGGTCATCAGCACGACGACGAGCGGGCGGCGCGCGCCAGACGACGAGCGCGGCGAATCCGGTCGCGGCGACGGCGAAATCGGCGGGCCCGCGCACCGCGGCCGTCCAGACCGGATCGTAGAGGGCGGAGGCGAGCAGGCCGACGACCGCCGCGTTGACGCCCGCCATCGCGGCGCGCGCGCCCGGCCGGTTGCGCAGCGCATGCCAGAACGGCAGGAGGGCGAGCAGGATCAGCATCCCGGGCAGGAAGATCGCGACGAGCGCCAGCGCCGCGCCGGGAACGCCGCCCGGCGCGGGCGCGACCGCGCCGAGATAGGCGCCGAAGGTGAACAGCGGCCCAGGCATGGCCTGCGCTGCGCCATAGCCCGCCAGGAACGCGCCGTCGGAGACGAAGCCCGGTTCGACCACCGCGGCGCGGAGCAGCGGCAGCACGACATGGCCGCCGCCAAAGACGAGCGCGCCGGAGCGAGTAGACGGCGGCGAGGAAAGCCCACGCGCCCTCGCGGGCAGGCGCGAAAGACAGCGCGAGAAGGATGGCGAACGCGGCGAGGAAGACGAACCCCATCGGTCGTGGAAATCGGGGCGTCGACGTCGCCGGCCGCGGCTTCGGCGCCCTGCCGGCAGAAGGCGAGGCCCAGGAGGGCGCCAGCAACGATCGCGCCGACCTGGCTCACTCCGACCGGCGCGAACGCCATGAGGATGAGAGCCAGAACCGCGATCGCCGCCCGCGGCCTGTCGGGCGCAAGCGTCCGCGCCATGCCGAGCACGGCCTGGGCGACGATGGCGACGGCGACGAGTTTCAGGCCATGCAGACAGGCCCTCGCCCATGGGCCCGTGAAGCGCGCCCGCCCCATATGCGACGAATGTCATCGCGACCGCCGACGGCAGGGTGAAGCCGGCCCAGGCCGCCAGCGCGCCGAGATAGCCTGCGCGCATGAGGCCGATGGCGAAGCCGACCTGGCTGCTCGCCGGTCCCGGCAGGAACTGGCAGAGCGCGAGGAGGTCGCCAAAAGCCCGCTCGTCGAGCCAGCCGCGCTCGACGACGAACGCGTTGCGGAAGTAGCCGAGATGCGCGACCGGCCCGCCGAAACTGGTCAGGCCGAGCTTGAGGAAAACGCGCAGGACTTCGATAGTGGGACTTCGAGTGGCCTTCACGTCGCCGCCAGGGAGCCGCCGTGGGATTGGTCAACGCGCCGCCGGCATTGTGGACGACATGTCGCTGTGATCACCATCATCGTGCAATCGCAGAGTTAAGACGGCTACAGACGATGTCGGCCGATGTCTATCTTTCTTGCATATCGACTTGATTGCGCGCCCACGCGGCGAGTTTGAGCAGCGGAGCGACAATGGCGAGGGCAAAGAAGGGAAAGTATTTGATGACGTCGCCAAAGTTCGTCAACGGAATCCTGGTGAAATCAAGCAGAAATGCAAGGAGAATGTAGTTCATGGCGACTGCGCGAACCGGCGGCCAGAGTTTCTCGGGCAGCGCCTGCCGAACGCGTGGGATGGAAAGAAGCGCAAGAAGGTAGGTGAAGCCTGCAGCGACGCCGAAAATCACGAACGTCTTCGCGCCAGGCGGATGTCCCGCCACGCACAAGCCGGCCACGAGCCCAAGGTGAACGGACAGCGCCGCGGCGAACGCCAGGCCCAGGTCGCGCGCGTGCCCTCGCAGAGGCGAAAAGACGCCCCGAAGAGCGAAGCCAAGGCGCCGCCGGCGTAAGCCGGCCAAAAGATCAGGAAGGCCAACCGAGCGGTCGCAGCGAGCGCGACATAGACGCCTCTGTGCGCGCCGAATACGACAATGACGGTGGAGGCCAACGCGAGCGAAGCGCCAAAAGCGACGGCCATCCAGGCCCAGGGATTTCGCCGCACTTCGATCATCGCACTGGCCAGATCACTCTTGTAGATCACCTCTTCGACTTCTCGCTCAACCCGCGCGACAGCACCCTTGACGCGGCGCCCGTCAAAAGGAAACCACGAGTCTGGCCGCGTGACAAGAAGATGTCGGGCAAGCGGACGGCGCCGCCGTCAGGGCGCCGGCGCCTGGTTCGGCTCAGCCGCGGCGGCGCGGAGATTCGATGATCCCCCGCTCACGGCTTCGGCGGGCATTCCTTCTGCAGGCGGTCCATCGCCTGCGAGAAGCCGGCGAGCGAATAGGAATTGGTCGAAGCGTTGCCCTTGAGCGAGGCGTCCCGGATCTCGAGCGTCACGCCCTTGCGCATCTCCGCGATGAGTTCGCTCTCTCGCGCCGCGTTCTTCACCCAAAGATTCGCACCCTTGGGCAGGAGGTCGAACGGCCGCGAGCGGAAGGGCTCTCAATCTCGATAATATGCAGAGTTGGCCAGATAAATTTTACAAAACTGGCCACTACTTAGTCGTTGGGCTCTGCTAACCGGAAAAATCGTCTGTCTAGCCAGACTTCCCATCGGTCATAGGTTCCGCTGCCTACGTAGAAGGACCTGCGATGCGTTAGACCGTCGGCGCCAAGCAGGCGAGGGAGGGTTCGTTGCGGATTTTGTTCATCGGCGACGTGGTCGGCGCTGCGGGAATGACCGTAGTGAAATCGATGCTTCCGGATGCGATCTCGCGTTGGCAGGTCGACCTCGCGGTGGTGAACGGCGAGAACTCCGCCGGCGCCGGGTTCGGGATTACCGAGGATACGTATCAGGGCATTCGCGGCGCCGGGGCCGACGTGGTTACGCTGGGCAATCACTCCTGGAATCGCAAGGAAGCCTTGAGCTTCATCGGGACCGAGCCGCGCCTGATCCGGCCACTGAACTACGTGCCGGGCACGCCAGGACAGGGATTTGTCCGGGTCGAGACCGTCGGCGGCAAGCGCGTGCTGGTGGTGAACGCTCTGGGGCGACTGTTCATGGAGCCGTCCGACGACCCGTTCGGCGCAATCGACCGCCTATTGCAGGCCCACAAGCTCGGACGGGATGTCGACGCGATCATCGTGGACTTCCATTGCGAAGCAACGGGAGAAAAACAGGCGATGGGACATTTCTGCGACGGACGCGTCAGTCTCGTCGTGGGTACGCACACGCACACGCCCAGTGCTGATCACCGTCTCCTTGCCGGCGGCACGGCCTACATCACCGACGTCGGCATGACGGGTGACTACGACTCCGTCGTCGGGATGCAGAAAGAAGAGCCGGTCCGGCGTTTCGCCACGGGCGTCACGTTCGGACGGTTCCTGCCTGCAGAGGGCGCGGCGTCAATGTGCGGTGTCGCAGTCGAAACCGATCCGGCCACAGGTCTTGCCACATGCATCGCGCCGGTGAGGTTGGGTGGTCCGATCGAGCAACGAACGCCAGGCTTTTGGGAATGAAGGAGGAATGTCCGAATTGACGGAGCTCGGCCGCCAACCAAGATCCTCTTAAGGTCGGGTTCGGCGAAAGCGACTCGCTCGGCGCCGATCACGCTCGCCACGCGTTTTGCGCGAGCTTCCAGAGCACGAGCAGCGGAGTCACCCCGTCTTCGCCATCTGGGCGAAGACGTCGTAGCCTTGAGTTGCAAGCCGCTTGCCCGCCTCGGCCGGGTAACCTTCCAGCAAAGAGAGCCCTACCCCGTCCGCCAGACGGTTGTAGAAATTGAACAGGGCCGTCACCAGCACGGTCGAATAGAGCGCGTCGTCGTTCCAGCCGGCGTCATAGACCGACGCCGCATCGGTTGCGCTTATGCGCGCGGGGCTCAGGGTCAGCTTTCTGGCGTAGCGCAGAATGGGCTTCATCCTCACGTCTATGGGCGCTGTCTCGATGTCGACAACGAGCGCCTTGATGAGGTCCGGCTCGACGCCGCAGGCCTCTGCGACGGCGACATGCGTCGTGTGGCAATAGGCGCAGGCGTTGAGCCCCGAAACGTAGGCGGCGATCAGTTCGCGCTGCGCCTGGGTGAAAGGCGAGGGGCCGCGCATCGCCGCCTCGGTGAACTCGCCCAGCGGCTTGCAGGTCGCCGGATAGGCCCGATAGAGATCGCGCATGACCGGTTGCGCCGGCAGCGATCGCAGTTGCGGCATGGTTTCTCCTTCCCAGTCGCCGAAGTTCGGCGAGCAGCGACGCTACTCCAGGTTGACGTGGCGATGTTAGCGCTCTTCTTTGGCGACGACGGCCAGGCTAATTAGTGGCGCGCGTCAGATAAATCGAAGGGCGGCGACATTCCCTCACCCCTTGTGGGGGCGGTGTATAGACCGGAGACATGCTGGACACCCGTTCGGAGACATCGTGGACACTTTTCCGATCGTGAGGTCGGGAGGGTTGGGATGCCGTTTCGTGAGGTGTCCGTGATGGATCAGAAGCGGGAGTTCGTCGTGTTTGCGGCGGCGGAGGGGGCGAACGTTCGGGAGCTTTGCCGGCGTTTCGGAATCAGTCCGACGACAGGATACAAGTTGCTCGAGCGCTACCGGGAGCGGGGGCTGGCGGGGCTGATCGGGCTGTCGCGGCGGCCGAAGGCCAGCCCGCGGCGAACGCCCGCAGCCGTCGAAGCCAAGGTGCTGGCGGTCCGCGCTCGCAGCAACAACGTCTGGGGCGGGCGGAAGATCAAACGTGCGCTCGAGGATGGCGGGCAGGTCGACATCCCGGCGGCGAGCACGATCACCCAGATTCTGCGGCGTCACGACCGCCTGACGGAAGCGGGGTCGACGGAGCATCCGGGACCCTGGCTTCGCTTCGAGCGGGAGAGCCCGAACGAGCTTTGGCAGATGGACTTCAAGGGTCACTTCGCCATGCACGGCGGCCGTTGCCATCCGCTGACTGCGCTCGATGACCATTCCCGCTACAATCTGGTGCTGGCGGCCTGCGGCGACGAGCAGGGCCAGACGGTGCGCGGCCATCTGGAAGAAGCCTTCCGCCGCTATGGCCTGCCGCTCGCCATGCTGATGGACGGCGGTGCGCCGTGGAGCGATCCGGGCGGCGAACCCCTGACCCGCTTCAGCGTCTGGCTCACCCGGCTTGGCGTGCGCGTGCTGCACGGCCGGCCGCGTCATCCCCAGACCCAGGGCAAGGAGGAGCGCTTCCATCGCACCTTCAAGGCCGAGGTGGTCAGCGGATGCAGCTTTCGCGATCTCTCCGACTGCCAGCGCGCCTTCGACGACTGGCGCCCGCGCTACAACCACGAGCGGCCGCATGAAGCGCTCGGCATGGCGACGCCGGCGCAACGTTACCGGCCAAGCCCGCGGCCGTTCCCCGAGGTTCTGCCGCCAGTCGAATACGCCCCTGACGATGAGGTCCGCAAAGTCGGCAGCGACGGCTTCATCAGTTTCAGGAACCGCTACTGGCGCATGGGCAAAGGCCTGCGGGGCGAGCTGATCGCCCTGCGCCCGACCAGCCAGGACGGGGTCTTCGCCGTGTACTTCTGCGCCCATCGCATCGGGGCCGTCGACCTCAGCCAGACCGATCCCGAAACCTGTGGACTTGTGGACGCCGCTGCGCGTCGCCCACAGGGTCCACAGGCGCAACAACAGCAGCAAACCGCATCCCAGGGATGAAAAATGTGTCCACCATGTCCCCGAACGCCCGTCCACCTTGTCCCCGGTCCAAACAGGGAGGGTTAGGGAGGGGGGTCGCGCCGCTGTTTCGAAGTGAGGCGCGAGGCCCTGTATTTGCCAGGCCAGAGCGACCCCCCATCCCTGCCTTCCCCCACCATAGCCCGTCGAAAGACGGGCGTTCTTCCGAACGCCCTTTGGGGGGAAGGAGAACCCTGCAATCTGGCCGAAGCGAACCACTAGGCGCCGGCGCCCCGCTCACGGCTTCGGCGGGCATTCCTTCTGCAGGCGGTCCATCGCCTGCGAGAAGCCGGCGAGCGAATAGGAATCGGTCGAAGCGTTGCCCTTGAGCGAGGCGGCCCGGATCTCGAGCGTCGCGCCCTTGCGCATCTCCGCGATGAGCTCGCTCTCGCGCGCCGCGTTCTTCACCCAGAGATTCGGCGCCCTTGGGCAGGAGGTCGAAGGTCTCCTCGTCCACCGCGGCGACCGGGGAGGCGATCCCCTTCGACTTCGATTTCGAGGCGGTCTTCGACAGCTTCGCCGCCGATTTCGAATCCGGCTTCGCCTCGGGCTTGGCGTCCGATTTCGTGTTCGCCTCAGCCTCCGCGCCGCCGGAGATGTCGAAGCCCATGATGAACGACACTTCGTTGCGCACGCCCTCCGCCGGCCGGTCGGAGATGAAGGCGTAGCCGGGATCGCGCTTGAGGCTCGAGGGCTCGCGCGATTTCGGCTGCGCCAGCGTGTAGCAGATGCGCCCCTTGCCGGTCTGGCCGACGAAGACGTTCCAGTCGCCGAAGCTGGCGACGAGCGCGGGCTTGGCGCGCGTCCTTCTTGTCGGTCTTCTTGGGCGCCGCCTCGACGGGCGCAAAAACGCCGGCGACAGCCAAGGCGACGAGCGCCGAGGCGACGCCGGCGCGCGAGAGGAAAGACAATCCGGTCAAACTCATCGACATCCGTCCTTGGGACCCCATTCGGCGCGATTGCCCTTGCAGGCCGGCGGCGCCTCTTGCCGGGGGATCGGGGCAAAATTCCGGCCTTCGGCTTTCGCAGGGCGCGCCGCCCCTGTAAACCTGCCTGTGGTTAATGAAAAATGAGTAAAATTGGGAGTCGGCGAATGAAAGCCCTGATCTGTCCGTCGCTTGGTCCGGTCGAAAACCTGAAGGTGATGGACGTCGAGCCGCCGGTCGGCCGGCCAGGGCGAAGTCGTGGTCGACGTCGCCTATGCGGCGCTCAACTTCTTCGACACGCTCATCATCGAGGGCAAATACCAGCTCAAGCCCGCCCCGCCCTTCTCGCCGGCCGGCGAGTTTTCCGGCCGCGTCGCCGCGCTCGGCGCCGGCGTCAAGGGCTTTGCGATCGGCGACCGGGTGATGGGCTCGATCCGGCTTCGGGGCCGCGCGCGAACGGATCGCAGTTCCGGCGAACCGCCTCGCCCATGTGCCCGACGGCCTTCCGCTCGACAAGGCGGCCGGCCTCTCGATCGCCTATGGCACGACGATCCACGCCCTCGAAGCAGCGCGGGGAGATGAAGCCCGGCGAGACGCTGGTCGTGCTCGGCGCCTCGGGCGGCGTCGGGCTCGCCGCGGTCGAGATCGGCAGGGCGATGGGCGCGCGCGTCATCGCCTGCGCGTCATCGGACGACAAGCTCGCGTTCGCCCGCCGTTACGGCGCCGACGAGACGATCAACTACGCAACCGAGGATCTGCGCGCCCGGCTGAAGGAGCTCACCGGCGCGAAGGGCGTCGACGTCGTCTACGATCCGGTCGGCGGCGCGCTGGCGGAGCCGGCGCTGCGCTCGCTCGGCTGGAAGGGGCGGTTCCTGGTGATCGGCTTCGCCTCGGGCGAGATTCCGCGCCCGCCGCTCAACGTGATCCTGCTCAAGGGCTGCGACATCAGGGGCGTCTACTGGGGCGAGTTCACCGCCCGGGAGCCCGAGGTCAACCGCGACAATATGTCCCAATTGCTCGCCTGGGCGCAAAGCGGCGCTATCAGCGTCCACATTCACGCAAAATATGCGCTTGAGGAGTACAGAGAGGCGTTCGAGGCGATCGCCGGGCGCCAGACGCTGGGAAAGACGCTGCTTCGGCTGCCGGGCGCCGCGCGCGAATAAATCCACGCGCTTGAAAATTAATATTGCGGCGCCCCATATCGAATCGCGGGATGAAACGCCGAGGCCCACTCGGCGAGGATGCTATGAGCGAGAAGAA
This sequence comes from uncultured Alphaproteobacteria bacterium, assembly GCA_963775665.1. GTDB lineage: Bacteria > Pseudomonadota > Alphaproteobacteria > Rhizobiales > Beijerinckiaceae > Roseiarcus. The sequence continues at coordinate 120,372 of CAVZJZ010000028.1, forward strand.
ACAGGTCACCGGCCGTCGAGATCCGACGGCTTTGGCCGTCGGACATGGAAGCGTTCCGCGACCACCTGTTGCGGCTCGATTCGCGCAGCCGGCACGAGCGCTTCGGCGGGGGAATGTCGGACGACTTCCTTGCGCACTACGCCGAGCACTGCTTCGGGCAGGGCGATCTCCTGTACGGGGCGTTCGTCGACGGCCATATGTGCGGCGCGGCGGAATTGCGCTCGAACATGGCGATCTGGAGCGAGCAGGCGCCGTTCGGGCGGCACATCCACGCCGAGGCCGCCTTTTCGGTCGAGACCGAGTACCGGCGGCGCGGCATCGGCGAGAAGCTGTTCCGGCGCATCCAGCGCGCCGCGACCAATCACGGCGTCGAGACGATCGAAATCATCTGCCTGCCCGACAATATCGGCATGCAGCGCCTGGCGCAGAAGTTCAAGACGCAATTCACCTTCGAGGAGAATTCGCTGACCGGCCGCCTCACCGCGCGCCGCCCGACCGCATACTCGCTGATGCGGGAAGCCTCCGGCGACATGGTGGACTTCGGCGCCTCGCTGTTCGACGCCCAGATGCGGGTCTTCTCGGCTTCGGCAGGCAAGAGCGCCTGACGAGGCGCGAGCGCGACAGATTATCGCCTGGGGCGCCCGGCCATCTTGATTCTAGTGGCGCGCTTCGGCGAAATTGAAGGCGCTCTCCTTCCCCCCAAAGGGCGTTCGGAAGAACGCCCGTCTTTCGACGGGCTATGGTGGGGGAAGGCAGGGATGGGGGGGCACTCCGGCCTGGCAAATACAGGGCCTCGCGCTTCACTTCGAAACAGCGGCGCGACCCCCCCTAACCCTCCCCCACAAGGGGTGAGGGAATATCGCCGCCCTTCGATTTTGCTGATGCAGGCCACTCGGACGCCGGCGGACGACTGCGCTCTACGGCGGGCAGCCGTCCGCCATCCATTTGCCGAAGAGATCAATGCGAGATTGCGGCCATGGGCCCTCTCCCTTTGGCGGAGGGGGCGGCATGACAGCGCCGCCGATCCCGCGAATCCGGTCGAAGATGGCGGCCGCGTTCGCCCTCACGTCATCATAACTCGCGAGGTCGAACGCTTTGCTCATCGCGTGAATGTCCCGTTGCGTAAAGAGCGGGCGGATGTCAGCCTGATAGCTCGTGGACCCGGTCATGGCGCCTCCGTGGGATAACTGCGACCAACCCGACTTTAGACCTCAGAACGGAGGCGCCAAACCCGTCGTCGTAGCCCCGATTTGCGCATGGAGGCGTTAGCGATGCAGCATAGAGGCATCCATCACGTGACCGCGATTGCCGGGTCCACGCAGCGCAATCTCGCGTTCTACACCGGCGTGCTCGGCCTTCGCCTGGTGAAGAAGACAGTGAATTTTGACGATCCGGGCAGCTATCATTTCTACTATGGGGACGCGACGGGCAGTCCGGGGTCGATCCTGACCTTCTTTCCGTGGGAGCACGCCGCGCCTGGCAGTCTGGGCGTCGGCGAAACTCAGGAGACCGTCTTTCGCATCCCCGAGGCGTCGATCGGATACTGGACCCATCGCCTGGTCGCGAAAGGCGCCGCCCACGGGAATCTGGTCAAAAGGTTCGGGGAGAAAGCGCTTCCTTTCAGGGACGGCGACGGGACGCGCCTGGCGTTTGTCGCAACGCCGGGCGTTGAAAACGAACCCGGCTGGAGCGCCGGGGAAATTCCGGTCGAGCACGCGATCCGCGGCCTTCGCAGCGTCAGCCTTCTCCTGAAAGACGCAGCGCCGACCGCGGCGATCCTGACTGACGTTCTGGGCTTTGTCGCAGGCGACCGCGAGGACGCCGTCCAGCGCTATCGCGCGCCCGGCGCAGCGCTCGGCGGCATCGTCGATCTTCGATCGGTCGGCGACTTCCCTCGAGGGCGTCAGGGCGCCGGCTCGGTGCATCATGTCGCATTCCGGGCGGCCGACGACGCTGACCAGGCCGGCATGGTTCGCAAGCTCAAGGAAAACCATGGCCTGCGGACGACGGAGCAAAAAGACCGGAAGTATTTTCGCTCCGTCTATTTCCGCGAGCCGGGTCACGTTCTCTTCGAGATCGCGACCGAACCGCCGGGCTTTGCCGTGGACGAGCCGGTCGAAGGCCTTGGGACCGCGCTCAAGCTGCCGTCGTTCCTGGAAGCGCGCCGCGACAACATCGAGGCGGCCCTGCCGAGACTCGACTGAAGCCTCCAACGCAAGGAGCCTCCGATGACGGGCGACCTCGCCTTCGTGCACACATTCGAGCCGGCTTCCGATCCGGCGCGGGCGCCGATCCTGCTTCTGCACGGAACCGGCGGCGACGAAAGCGATCTCCTGCCGCTGGGCCGCGCGATTGCGCCGCGAGCGGCGCTCCTCTCGCCGCGCGGCAAGGTCATCGAGAACGGCATGCCGCGCTTCTTCCGCCGGCTGCGCGAGGGCGTTTTCGATGAGGAGGACGTGCGTCGGCGGGCGAACGAACTTGCCGATTTTGTTGGCGAGGCGCGCGGAGCCTATGGCCTGGCGAAGCCGGTCGCCGTCGGCTTTTCCAACGGAGCGAATATCGCAGCCGCCGTTCTCCTGCTGCGTCCTGAGACGCTTGCCGGCGCGGTGCTCATGCGAGCGATGGCGCCGTTTCGAAGTCTTCCGAAGTCCAGGCTTGCCGGAACGCACGTTCTCATCCTCTCCGGACTCCTGGATCCGATTGTTCCCGCCGATAGCGCTGGGCGGCTGGCAGCGGCCTTGGAAGCGTCCGGCGCCAACGTTCAGCGCAAGATGCTGTCTGCGGGTCACGGCATAACGGAAGAGGACCTGGCGCTCGCGACGGCTTTTCTGGACACATTGTGATCGGAGTGAGCCGCCGCGAGCGCCCGCTGAATTGCAAGCTCCAGATCCCGTACGCGGAAGGGTTTTTGAATGAGGACAGTTTCAGGACCCAACGGAACGCCCCTGATTGTATCGCCCGTCACGAAGACATGCGCGGCATAATGGCTTCGAAGGATCTCCTTGACCGCCGCGACGCCGCTCGCGTCGCCAAGCCCGACGTCGACGATCATCAGATCCGGGCGATGCCGCCAGGCGGCGGCCACCGCATCGGCGACATTGGTCTCCACTGCGCAGACCGTGTGACCGAGACCCTCGAGCGTCTCGGCGAGCAGTTCGCCGATCATCGCATCATCGTCCACGATCAGTGTGCGCAGCGCCTTCATCGGGTAACCTCCCCACCCGCGCCACCCTCGCTCACCCCGACGGCCGCGCCGTCGAACGGCCGCGTCGCTGCACAGTCAGCCGCATGGTTCATCGCGGCGCAGCATGCGATTCGACGAGCCAGAGCTGATGGTCGACGCCGCGCGATATCTCGGTGAAGAGATCGGCGGTATCGGCGTCGCCGATCGTCGCTGACTGTCCGATCGCGTCGCGCGCCGATTGCCCGAACGCCGCAAGCGTCGCCGCAACAGCGAAGATGTGTTCCTTCTCGTCGGCGATGCGCAGCGGATAGGGGACGAGGAACGAACGCTCGGTCGCGACCTGGACCGTGCCTTCGGCGACCGCGCCGAGGCCGGCGGCGCGCTCGGCCAGCAAGTCGGAATAGCTCTCCGCTTCTCCGGCGACCTTGTCGAACAGTTCGTGCACGGCGATGAAGGTCGGGCCCCGCACGTTCCAGTGCGCCTGCTTCAGCTGGCCATGCAGATCGATCGCCGCCGCCAAGTGCCTGTTCAACAGCTCGGCGGTCTGGGTGCGGACATTTTCGGATAATGTGTTGTGGGTCGCATGCATGATTGAACCTCGAGATTTTCACCCAGCAGACGCCAGCTCGCGCCCCGCGGCGCTCGTCGATCGACGGAAGAACCTTTGCGAGCGCGGCGCAGGATGGATGTGTGTGAAATGATGATATGGACCGTCCAACGATAAGAGCAGACTCGGAAACTACTCATGCCGCGTCGCGGCGCTCTGGCCTAAAGGACCTACGAGGGCGGCCGGAGCACGTCGCGATGTGACGGAATAGGGTGCTTACCGCCGAAATACGCGCGCGCCGACGTAGCCGAACGCGACCGCGATCGTCAGCGCAACAAAGGGCTGGTTCTGCACGAAGAGATTGAGCGCCTCGGCGGAGCGCTCGCCCTCGGCTTCCGCTCCCCGGCGAAGGCTTCTCACGCGCCGTTCAACGCGGTCGGCGGCGTTCTGAACCGTGTTCGCGGCTCCGCCTTTCACGTGCTCGATCAGACTCGCGACGTCGCGCTTCAAGTTGAAAAGATCCTCGCGAAACAGCGCCAGATCCGTTTCTGTGTTCATCGATGCGCTCATGACGGCCAAGTCTCCCAACGCCGCGAAACCTTCGGCTGCAGCGATGCAGCGACGACTATGAGCAATGTCTCTTCGCGCGGAAAGATTCGGAAACTACTCATGCCTGAGGCTCTCGGTCTCTATGCTTGCGGAGGGGCGCCTCGCCAAAATAGGTCGCAATCGCTGGCAGAATTCTGGTATTGTTTCGTGCTCGTTCCGCTGGAGCGCCGCTCTTCGAGAAAAATCTCAGAATGCCCGGAAGCCTCCAACATCCAATCGAGGCGAAGCGATCGCGCTGGATATCGAAGCCCCTGTCGGCCAGCAAGACCGATGAGTTTCCGGTCGTCGCGATCGGCGCCTCGGCCGGCGGTCTTGACGCCTGCAGGAAGCTTCTGGACGCGCTGCCGGCGATCAACGGCATGGCCTTCATCATCGTGCAGCACCTCGACCCGAGCCACGACAGCATGATGGTCGATCTGCTTGCGGGCCATACGTCGATGCCGGTCCTGCTGGCGGCCGACGGAATGGCGATCGAGCGCGAGCGCGTCTATGTCATTCCGCCTGGGGTCTATCTCTCGGCCGACGACAAGGGCGCGTTGCGGATTTCGAAGCCGCAGGCGCGACACGGCGCGCGGCTTCCTTTCGATTTTCTCCTGAATTCGCTGGCGCGCGAATATGGAGGGCGCGCCGTCTGCGTGGTCCTTTCCGGGACCGGCGCAGACGGCAGTCTTGGCCTCAAATCGGTAAAGGCGAAGGGCGGCCTCGTCATTGCGCAGGACATGCGCGAAGCCGACTATGACGGCATGCCGCGCAGCGCAGTCGCGACCGGCGGCGTGGATCTCGTGCTGCGCGCCGCAAAGATCGCCGAGGCGCTGGTTGCGCGCGAGCGCGGCCAGGTCTTTGCGCCGGAGGCGCCGAAATCGCCTGCGCTGAAATCGGTCGAGGACCTGCTGCCGGACATTATCGCTCTCCTGCGCACGAAGACGGTTCACGACTTCACGCTTTACAAGCACGGCACGCTCGAGCGGCGCGTCGAGCGCCGGATGGCGCTGGCGGCGGTCAAAACCGCGTCGGAGTACTTTGAGCTCCTAACTCGGGATGCGAACGAGCGCGATCAGCTCTCCCGGGATTTGCTGATCAATGTCACCGGCTTTTTTCGTGATGCTGCCGTTTTCGACTTTCTGGCCAAGAGCGTCATTCCCGACCTGGTGCGCGACCATCCGCTGGACCGGCCGCTCAGAATCTGGGTCGCCGGCTGCAGTTCCGGCGAAGAGACCTATTCCCTCGCCATGCTTTTTCGCGACCACATCGACGCCTCAAGGCGCGAGATCAAAATGCAGATCTTCGCAACCGACGTCGATCCCGACGCGGTGGCAAGCGCGCGGGACGGGCTCTATCCGGACTCGATCGAGGCCGATGTCTCGCCCGAACGATTGGCCCGGTTTTTCTCCAGGGAGGATCGCAACTACCGCATCTCGGCCGAGCTGCGCGCCAACGTCGTGTTCACGGCGCACGACGTGCTCGCCGACCCGCCATTCGCGCGTCTCGATTTCGTCTCGTGCCGGAACCTTCTCATCTACCTTCTGCCGGAGGCGCAGGCCAAGGTCATCTCCATCATCCATTTCGCCTTGCGCGAAGGCGGGCTTCTGCTTGTCGGCGACGCCGAGACGGTCGGCGTCGCTGACGGCCGGTTCGTCGCTATTTCCAAGCCTCAACGCATCTACCGCCGGGTCGGCGGCGCCCGACCAGGCGATTTCGCCCTGTCCTCGATTGCCGCCGATGGCTCGCGGCTGCGCGCGCGTCCTGGCCCGGCGCCCGCGCTTTCGCCCCAGATCGAGCTTGCCGAGCTTTGTCGACGGATGGTGCTCGAAGCCTATGGTCCGGCTGCGGTGCTGATCAACCGGAAACACGAATGCCTGTACTTCCAGGGACCCGTCGATCGTTATCTCAAGGTCGTTTCAGGCCGCCCCGTCAATGACGTGATCGCAATGGCGCGCGAGGGCGTGCGGACGAAGCTGAAATTGGCCGTTCAGCGAGCGCTGCATGAAAACGCGCGCGTCGTCATGCCCGGCGGCCGGACGACGGTCGAGGCGGGCGCCACGCCGTTCAGCATTGTTGTCATTCCAGCGCCGCGCGAGCGCGAGGAGCTCTTGCTGGTCTGCTTTGTCGAGGAGCCGGAGCCGAAGGCCGGCCGGAGCGGCAGCATGGCGCCGGCCGACCTTACGCGGGTCGTTGAGCTCGAACGGGAGCTCGAGGCGACAAAGACCGAATTGCAGAGCGCCGTCCGCAACCTCGAGATCTCGAGCGAGGAGCAGATGGCGATCAACGAGGAGGCGCTGTCCGTCAACGAGGAATATCAATCGACCAACGAGGAGCTGCTCGCCTCCAAGGAGGAGCTTCAATCGCTCAACGAGGAGCTGAACGCCCTCAACAGCCAGTTGCAGGAGACGCTCGAGCGGCAGCGCACGACCTCGGACGATTTGCAGAACGTGCTCTACAGCACCAAAATCGCGACGATTTTCCTCGATACGCGGTTCAACATCCGCTTTTTCACGCCGGCGACAAAGGCGCTGTTCAATGTGATTCCGGGCGACGTGGGCCGCCCGCTCACCGACCTCAACTCGCTTGCGGCGGACGAGGCTCTCCTCGATGACGCACAATCCGTTCTCAAGAGGCAGACGCCGGTCGAGCGGGAGATCGAGGGCCATAGCGGCGCCTGGTTCGTGCGCCGGATCATGCCCTACCGCGCCAGCGACGAGAAGACCGAAGGCGTCGTCATCACCTATGAAGACGTCACCGAACGGCGACGCACTGCGGAAGCGCTCACCGCCGCCAAGCGGCAGGCGGAACTGGCGAGCATCGCCAAGACGCGATTTCTCGCGGCCGCGAGCCACGATCTCAGGCAGCCGCTGCAGACGCTCTCCCTCCTCCAGGGCCTGCTCGAGAAAAGAGTCGTTGGCGAAAAGGCTCAGCAGCTGGTCGGCCGCATCGATGACGCCTTGGGCGCGATGACGGGCATGCTGAATACGCTGCTCGACATCAACCGGATCGAAGTGGGCGCCGTGAAGGCCGAAACGGCCGACTTCCGCGTGAACGATTTGTTCGAGCGGGTGAAGGAAGAACTGACCTACCACGCGCAGGCGGCCGGCCTGGCGTTCCGCGTGGTCCCTTGCGCCCTGTCCATTCGGAGCGATCCGCGCCTGCTCGAGCAGATGATCCGCAACCTGATTTCGAACGCCCTGAAATATACGCAGCGCGGCGGGGTGCTCCTCGGGTGTAGGCGGCGCGAGGGCAAATTGCGCATCGAGATCTGGGACACCGGGATCGGCATCCCCGAGTCGGAGTTGCAGGCGATCTTCGAAGAATACCATCAGCTGGACAACCCTGCCCGCCAGCGCAGCCATGGGCTGGGCCTGGGCCTTTCGATCGTCAAGAGCCTGGGCGAACTCCTCCATCACCCGATACGGGTGCGCTCGCTGCAAGGAAAGGGGTCGGTATTCTCGATCGAGGTCCCGCTGACGCCAGGCGGCCACATTCCGGCGCCTGATCTTCATCCGCGCACGGCCGACGACGCATCGACGCGAGCGGCGCCGCGCGCCGGAGCGATCCTGATCATCGAGGACGATCCGGAAGTGCGCGAACACCTGAAGCTGTTTCTGGACGACGAGGGTTATCTGACTTTGACGGCTGTCGACGGCCACGCCGCCCTGGCGTTGCTGGCTCGGGGGTCGATGTGGCCCGATCTGGTCCTCGCCGACTACAATCTGCCGAACGGAATGAACGGGGTTCAAGTCTCCCAGAAGCTGAGGCAGGAACTCGATAGGCGAATTCCCTTCATCATTCTCACCGGCGACATTTCGACCGAGACCTTGCGCGATATCGCCCTTCACGACTGCGTTCATCTCAACAAGCCGGTCAAGCTGAACGATTTGACGCGGGCGATCGAGAAGCTCCTGTCCAAGCCGCCCGACCCGCTCGTCCCGCCTCCTAATCGCCACCATGATGCCGCAGGCGCCTCCGGCGCAGCCGGGATCATCGTCGTCGATGATGACGACCTCGTTCGCGAGGCGATATGCGCCGTGCTCGAAGACGACGGCCGGGTCGTAGAATCCTATTCAAGCTGCGAGGCCTTTCTCGAGGCCTTCAATCCCGCCAAATCCGCATGCCTGCTGATCGACGCCTATCTGCCGGGGATGAGCGGGCTCGAACTCCTCGCGAAGCTCCACAGCGACGGCCATCGCCTGCCGGCGATCATGATCACAGGCAACGCCGATGTGCCCATGGCGGTTGAGGCCATGAAAGCGGGCGCGCTGGATTTCATCGAAAAGCCAATAGGCCGGGAGGAACTCATCGCAGGCATCGAGCGGGCTCTCGAGCTCTCCCAGGATTCCGGCAAATTGGCGAAACTGCGAGAATCCGCGGCGGCTCACCTTGCGGGTCTCACCCCGCGACAACGCGACGTGATGGAGAGGGTGCTCGCCGGCCAGCCCAGCAAGAACATCGCGGCCGATCTCAACATCAGCCAGCGCACGGTCGAGAACCACCGCGCCGCCATTATGAAGCGAACTGGATCAAAGTCGCTGCCTGCGCTGGCGAGATTGGCGCTTCTCGCTTCGGGTAGCGCAGCGGAGCCGTCGACGCGATAAGCAGCCGCGCTTGCGTCTTCAGCCCGAGAGAACATGGCCAAGGGCCGCAAGCGGGCGAATGCGATCGCACACGATTTTGGTTGCGGCCAGGATTGGCGCCGAAAGAATCGCGCCGGGGACGCCCCACAGCCAGAACCAGAACACGAAAGAGAAGACGACGAGAACCGGATTGAGCGTGAATCGCCTGGCGAGGAGCATCGGCGTCGCCGTCTCGCCCTCGATCACATGGATGCCGACGTAGAGCGCCGCAGGGAGCAGGGCTTGCCAGGTTGAGGCGATCGTGAGCGAGCCTGCGAACAGGAAAATGAAAAAGGCTGCGACGGGGCCCAGAATCGGAACATAGTTCAGAATGAATGCGACCGTTCCCCATAAGATCGGATCGCCGACTCCGGTCGCCCACATGACAAGGGCGGTCGCGGCGCCGACAAGTGCGTTCATGATGGTAATTGTGAGGAGATAGGCGGAAATATCGCGTCCGATCTGCTGCGAGATGTCGACCGCCTGCCGCTTGCTGGCAAACCTAGGCAAGACCTCGACGAGCCGCCGAAGGAAACTGTCCCCCGCCACAAGCAGGAAGTAGAGAAACATTACGGTCGTGAACAGCCCGCCGGCGAAGCTTCGCGTCCCGGCAAAGACGCTCGACAGAATCGCTCCGCCGTCCAAAGGCCCGGCCGAGCCTCGCTGCGGGCCCGCGGCGCCGAAATTATTAGTCGCCGCCAAAAAAGTTCGAAGCGTATTGATCGGGGCGTCGAGAAATCTTAGCCGCTCCTGGATGCGGGGAATGCCCTCGGGCAACTTGGCTATCCAAGCCGCGGCGGGCCCGGCGATCGCCGCGCCAATTCCGACGATGGTCGCGATCACGAAAAGAATGAGCAAAATCGATCCCAGCACCCTGGGAACACGCAACCGTTCGAGCACGCGCAGAGCGGGTTGCATCAAGAGATTGAGCATGACCGCGAAGATCATCGGCAGGACGATGTCCGCGGCCACATAGACCGCGGTTAACATCGAAAGAACAAAAATGCCGCCGAGAAAGAAAGTCTTCGCGTCGGACGGTAGAGGCATATCCGTCAGTAATTCTTCGGTCGCCTCGACCTCAGGCCGCTGATCCGAATCCGACAATGGCGAAACTCCAGATCAGAGCTTCATATCACTTCCGCTTGATCCGTTCGACGTGTCATTCCCGAGAGTCGCGAAGAGACCGATCAGGGATCCAGAGTGACGTAAACGACGCGCGCACGGTTCGGCTAGCGGCCCAGGAGCCAGAAGACCACAAGCACGATCAAAACGACGCCCAGCACCCCGCCGAGACCTGCGCCGCCGTAGCGGCCGTGTGCGTAATATCCCCCGCCGCCACCGAAGATGAGGATCAATATGACAATGAGGACAATTGTGCTCATATTCGAGCCTCCGGGCAGATCATATTCGTGGTGGCGGGACCATCCTTTACGGCTTCGTCACCGCGTCGCGAACCGCGTCGTTCAAGCCGCCGACGGCGTTCTGAATCTCGCCGACGGCCTTGTCGGCCTTGCCGTCGCTTTGCAATTTGGCGTCGCCGATCACCTTGCCAACGGCCTCCTTCGCGGCGCCTTTGATTTCCTTGATCGAACCAGCGATTCTGTTCTTGTCCATGATTGGGTCTCCTTGGCTGCGCGAAGACGGGACGGCGTGTGGACCTACACGGCTCGCGTCCGGTGTGAGGACGGTACGGAGGATAATCGGGCGACGGCAGCCTCGGAAACTACCTAGGCCACGGGTCCACGCACATCGGCGAGGTCAGACTGAGTGATCGGATTTCGCAACGGCGTCGCAGCTTGGCGGCGTCCGACAAACCCATCCTCGCCCGCGCCAACGCCATCCATCAGGAGGTTTCCCTCATCGTCGGCAAGGACCGCGCGGAAGGGATGGCCGCCCACCTCTCGCGCGCACCTTGCGGCGTCGAACGCTCGGCGCAGCAACGCCTCGTCAAAGGGGCGCACCGAGACGGTCATGGGGGTCTCCCGATTTCTCGACGTCCGGCGTCCTCATCGTCGAATCCGACCGCGCGACAATCGGCGCCGCCGCCTGGGACGATGCGATGGAAGGCGATCCACCTCGATGACCGCCGCTGAGGGTTGCGGCCGCGAGAACGGCGCAGACAGCGGCCGCCGACAGGGCCAACCGTAACTGGACAGCGTTTCCCTTGTGCATCGGTCCATCCCTTGCCTAGCCTAAAGCCCTGGCCTCAATTTCGCGTGAAACGATTCCAACGCGCATGTCTTCGGGCCGCGTGCACTTGGACAGCCGCGGCCTCGAAGACACAAGCGTCGGAAATTACTCAGCCGATACGCGACGGCGCCGCCGGTTCCGCCGGATGTCGCCAACGCGTGCGACGCGCGAGATTCGTCAGCGCAGCGCGCGCATATCGCATTTACGCCTAGGTACTTTCCGAACCTATTGCGTGGGCCGGATTCGTGATCGGATGAGGCTTGGTAAGCGCCAAGACAGGCGATGGTCAGCGCAGCAGGAGCGAGTTTTCATGCACAAGAACGCCGCGTTTTCCGCCATCCGACGCGCGCTCATACGCCGGCTGCCGCATTTGCCTCAGACGGTTGAGGGTCGCGTGAAGATCGAGCTCTTGGCGCGCGATATCATGAAGTCGGTCGATGAGGAGGGTCTTCGCTTCATCAGCGCCAGCAAGGATTGATCGCGTCCGTTGGACCTGTTCAACGCGGACGCGTTGAAGCCCAGCTTGCAGGAAGCCTTACGCTCTTTCAGCCCCGGCAGGCATGCGATGACGGTGCGACTCGCAGTCTGAAAAGATCTGCTCACCTTGAATCAACGGAACGCAATAATGTCACAAGACAGAGAGCTGCAGGAGTCGGTGATGGCCGAACTCGGTTGGGAGCCGAGCATCGACGCCGCGCATATCGACGTCGCCGCAACCGCCGGCGTCGTGACGCTGACCGGTCACGTCAAGAGCTTCCCGCAGAAGGTCGCGGCAGGGAGGGCGGCGGTCCGGGTGAAGAGCGTCAAAGCCGTGATCGAGGACATCGTAGTGAAGCTTCCCGATGACATCAAGCGCGGCGACGAGAGCATCGCCGGGGCGGCTATCGAGCGTCTGGCCTGGGACGTGTCGGTTCCGCACGACGTCGTCGAGATCAAAGTTGAAAACGGATGCGTCACGCTGAACGGCGAGGTCGACTGGCAATTCCAGAAGGAAGCCGCCGCGCAGGCCGTCCAAACTCTTATCGGCGTCGTCGACGTTTTCAATCAGATCGAGGTCAAGCCGACGGTGCATGCGGACGATGTCGGCCAAAACATCACGCGCGCGTTGCATCGCTGCTGGTTCTATGATCCGAACACAATTCACATCAACGCTCAGGGCGGCAAGATCAAGTTGACGGGGCAGGTCACGACATGGAACGCCCGTGATCTCGCGGGCGCGACCGCATGGTCGGCGCCTGGAGCGACATACGTCGAGAACCAGATCTCCGTCATCTAGCGAGCCGGCTCGACGGCTCGGGTTTAGACGCTTTCAGCCTTATGGGCGACGTGGGCGGACTCGGAACGCACGTCTTTGATTGCGTCAATCACCGATTGAGGGTCCGCTGGTTGAGACATGACCTCGGCCAGCTCGTCGACCCGATCGCGAACGTGCGGACTATCCTGCCGAAGCTCCTCGATTAGCGCGACCACCTTGGCAATCTTTTGCTCACTCAGGATGGTCAGCTCAAGATTGAGGAGTTCCCGGCGCTGAGTCAGGCGATCGTCTCCTCTTTGCGTCGTGAGGATAAGGATGACCAAATAGAGGGAGGCCAGCGACGCTGCGCCCGCCAGCCAAGTAAAGGGAGGCGGGTCGAGCGCGCGATAACCGAGGGCGGCGGCGAACCCGTTCAGGGTTAGCCATCCGACGACGAAAACTGTCAGCGCTGCGATGAAGCTGGCGCGGCCCAAGAGCGAAGTGATGCGGTCGACGACGCGCTGATGCGGTGTGGCGTTCGCATGGTGCTCGGCGTGGAGCCCGGCGATCGACTGGATCGTTTCTTCGATATGGATCGGGAGGGCTGTTGTCGCCGCGTCCGTCTCAGGCACTTGCCATCCTTTGATAGCGGCGCCGCGCGCGGCGCACGGTCAACGTTGCGGATACTTGAAGTTGACCACGCCGATCGCGGCGTCGAGGACCGTGCGGGAGTCGTTGGACGCCGTCGCCTCTGGCCCGGCAGATCTTGGTCCGACGGCGCCCTCGCTTGGGGCGCCGTCGATCGATCAGTATTGGTGGTAGTGGTGGTGGTGATAGGGATGATAGGCGTAGCCGCGATGGTAGCCCCTGTGATTGCTCATGGAGTTCCCGATTGCTGCGCCCCCGACGCCGCCCACGACCGCTCCGACCGGTCCGCCGACAACAGCCCCGGCAACTGCGCCGCCGACGGCCCCGGTAACCGTGCCGGCTTCGTCGGCAAAGGCAATTTGAGACGAGGCGAATATTACCGCCGTCGCCGACAGCACAAGAATCATTCGGGACATTGAGACCTCCTGGAATTCGGCGAAACACGCCGTGGCTCTCTCGCAGTTAGTCGCGAACCAGTCCAAGCGGTAAGAGTCGGAATCTACTCAGACGTCCCAAAGCCAAGCGGGGAGCCGCCGAACGGTCGCCAAATTCCGTCGCGGCCGGGCCGCAGGCGGGGCGGTCCGCCGCAACGCGCACGGCTGGCGACGGCGCTGCGGGAAATCGCCCAAGAGTCGCCGCCACCCCTTGAAAAGTCCCGATCAGCGGAAAGAAACGAATTTGGAATTCCTTTTGCTGGATTGGGTTCCGTTCCGGCGGCCTTCGAATCCCGGGGGAGGCGATCAACTCAGGACTGTCTCACCCCAACCGCCGCTCAATCATCATGCCCTTGATATCGGCGATCGCCTTGGCTGGATTCAAGCCCTTGGGGCAGGTTTTGGCGCAGTTCATGATCGTGTGGCAGCGGTAGAGCCGGAACGGGTCCTCGAGATTGTCGAGCCGCTCGCCTCGCGCCTCGTCGCGCGAGTCGATGAGCCAGCGATAGGCCTGGAGGAGGATCGCGGGGCCGAGGTAGCGATCGCCGTTCCACCAGTAGCTCGGGCATGAGGTCGAGCAGCAGGCGCAGAGAATGCACTCGTAGAGGCCGTCGAGCTTAGCGCGGTCCTCCTGCGACTGCAGCCATTCCTTCTGAGGCGCTGGGCTCGTGGTCTTCAGCCACGGCTCGATCGAGGCGTGTTGGGCGTAGAAGATCGAGAGATCCGGAACGAGGTCCTTGATCACCTCCTGATGCGGCAGCGGATAGATCATGACCGGCGCCGCGACCTCATCGATGCCGCGTGTGCAGGCGAGCATGTTGAGCCCGTCGATGTTCATCGCGCACGAGCCGCAGACACCCTCGCGGCACGAACGGCGGAAGGTCAGCGTGGAATCGATCTTCGACTTGATCCAGATGAGCGCATCGAGGATCATCGGGCCGCAGTCGTCGCGATCGACAAAATACGTGTCCATCCGCGGATTGGCGTCGTCGTCCGGGTTCCAACGATAGATGCGGAATTCGGTGAGCCGCTTGGCGTTGGCGGGTCTCGGCCAGGTCTTTCCGGCCGTGAGGCGGGAGTTCTCGGGCAGCGTCAGTTGAACCATTGGCGTCAATCCATGTCGGTCGCGGATGCGAGCGCGTTCAGTACACCCGCGCCTTCGGCTCGATGTAGGCGATGTCGTTGCTCATCGTGTAGGCGTGCACCGGCCGGTAATCGATCGTGACCGTCTGCTTTCCAGGATCGATCCAGGCAAGCGTGTGCTTCATCCAGTTGGCGTCGTCGCGCTTGGGATAGTCCTCGCGCGCATGTGCGCCGCGGCTCTCTTCGCGATTGAGGGCGCCCTCCATCGTCACTACCGCCTGGACAATCAGGTTGTCGTATTCCAGCGTCTCAATGAGGTCGGAATTCCAGATGAGCGAGCGGTCGGTCACGCCGACGTCGTCGCCTGCGCGCCACGCGGCGTGGATCTTCTCCTTGCCCTCGTCCAGCGTCGCACGGGTCCTGAACACTGCGCAATCGGCCTGCATGACGCGTTGCATTGCGAGACGCAACATCGCCGTCGGAGTCTTGCCGTTGGCGTTGCGGAAACGGTCGAGTTGCGCGAGCGCGAATTCGGCGCTGTCCTTCGGCAACTCCGGCTGACGGTCGCCGCTCTTGAGCGTCTCGGCGGCGCGCAGGCCCGCCGATCGGCCGAACACGACGAGGTCGATCAGCGAGTTGGAGCCGAGACGGTTGGCGCCGTGGACCGAGACGCATGCCGCTTCGCCAAGCGCCATCAGGCCCGGCACGGTCGCGTCCGGATCGCCGCCGACCTTGGTCAGGACCTCGCCGTGATAGTTCGTCGGGATGCCGCCCATGTTGTAATGGGCCGTCGGAATCACCGGGATCGGCTCCTTGGTCACATCGACGCCTGCGAAGACGCGCGAACTGTCCGAAATCCCCGGCAGACGCTCGTGCAGCACCTTCGGATCGAGATGGTCGAGGTGGAGGTAGATGTGGTCCTTATGCTTTCCGACGCCGCGCCCCTCGCGGATTTCCAAGGTCATCGACCGGCTGACCACGTCGCGCGAGGCGAGGTCCTTGGCGGAGGGCGCGTAGCGCTCCATGAAGCGCTCGCCGGCCGAATTGACGAGATAGCCGCCTTCGCCGCGTGCGCCCTCGGTGATGAGGCAGCCCGCGCCGTAGATGCCGGTCGGGTGGAACTGGACGAACTCCATGTCCTGCAGCGGCAGTCCGGCGCGAAGCGCCATGGCGTTGCCGTCGCCGGTGCAGGTATGCGCCGACGTCGCCGAAAAATAGGCGCGGCCGTAGCCGCCGGTCGCGAGCACCGTCTTCTGCGCGCGGAAGCGGTGGATCGTGCCGTCGTCCATCTTGAGACAGACGACGCCGCGAATGGCGCCTTCAGAATCGCGGATGAGGTCGATGGCGAAATACTCGATGAAGAACTCGCACCGCGCCCTCAGCGCCTGTCCGTAGAGCGTGTGCAGGATCGCGTGGCCGGTGCGATCGGCTGCGGCGCAGGTGCGCTGGGCGATGCCCTTGCCGAAGTCCGTCGTCATGCCCCCGAACGGCCGCTGGTAGATCTTGCCTTCATCAGTGCGCGAGAACGGCACGCCCCAATGGTCGAGCTCATAGACCGCTTCCGGCGCGTTGCGGCAGAGGTACTCGATTGCATCCTGGTCGCCGAGCCAGTCCGACCCCTTCACCGTGTCGTACATGTGCCAGCGCCAGTCGTCGGGACCCATGTTCCCAAGCGAGGCCGAGATGCCGCCCTGCGCCGCAACGGTGTGCGAGCGGGTCGGAAACACCTTGGAGATGCAGGCAGTCCGCAGACCCGCCTGGGCGCAGCCGACGCTGGCGCGCAGGCCCGAGCCGCCCGCCCCAACGATGACCACGTCGAAGGTGTGATCGGTGATCGGATAGGCCTTGCCGCCGAGCGCCGTTGCGCTCGGGGCGGAGGAGCCGTTCGTCGCCATGCGAAGTTCCGTGTCGTTGAGAGTTGTCAGGTGAAAGCGATGCGCAGCGTCGCATATACACAGGCGAGCGCGAGCAGCGCGGAGAAACAGGTGTTTGCCACGAGCGCCCAGGCGCGCGCGTGGCCCTGGATATAGTCAACGAGGATAGAGCGCATGCCGACCTCCATATGCAGGATGCCCGCAAGGATGAAGCCGAGCAGCACGATGGCCGCCAACGGTTGGCCGAGCATCGCGCGCGCGCCGTTGTAGTCCATGTGCAGGAGATCGACCACGAGCCAGACGAAGCTGATTGTCAAAGGGATCAGCGCCAACGAAGTCACGTGCATGAGCCACGCCTCTGTCGTCCCGGTGCGAGCCGAGCCGAGGAACCGAACTCGTCCAAGCGGGGTGCGCAATCCAGATAGGGGATCGGCCATGAGAAGATCTCCTTACCGGACCGCGTAACCGATCGACCAGACGATCAGGGTCAGAACGAAGCCGCCGATCAGCGTCGCCCACGCGAGTTGATCACGCAATGGCGAGTCCATGCCGTATCCGGCGTCCCAGATGAAATGGCGGATGCCGCCGACAAGGTGATGAAACAGCGCCCAGGTGAAGCCGAACAGAATTGTTCGGCCAATGATCGATTCGATGAAGGCTGAGAAGACGCCGAAAGTCGCCGCGTCGGTCGAGGCCGCGATGAGAAACCAGGCGAGCAGCAACACGCCAATGTAGAGCGCGGCGCCGCTGATACGGTGCGCGATCGACATCGCCATCGTCATCGTGAGCTTGTAAATGCCGAGATGCGGAGAAAGCGGCCGGGGACGGCGCTTGCCGGAGGCAGCGTCGATCGTTGCCATGCGTTGGTTTCCTATCGCTGTTTGATCAGCGTTTTAGACCTGCGGGAGCGCGCTCGCAATGTCAGAAGCGTTGGTCGAAAGTCCAATCACGCGGATGTTTTCGTTTTGAGCGCCGCCTCGACTTCGGCGCGGGTCGGAGGATTCGATCCCTTGCGGGTGCAGGTGATCGCGGACGCGGCCGAGGCGAAGCGGAGCCATTGTTCGAGGTCAGCGATAGTGGGCAAAGCGCCCCTTGCGCCGAGAGCCGAGTCCCGATCCATGGCCGAGAGCAATGCGGACATGAAGCTGTCGCCGGCGCCGACAGTGTCGACGACATCGACGGCGGGCGCCGGGACCTCGATGCGCTCCTTGCCGAAAACGGCGAGCGCGCCGCGCTCGCCGCGGGTGGCGACGCAGAAGCGTGGGCCCCGTTTTGCCCAGTCCGCAAGGCTGTCCTCGATCGCCCGGCCCGGATAGAGCCACTCGAGGTCCTCTTCGCTGGCCTTGACCAGATGCGCGAGGGAGACCTGCCGCTCGACAAGCTTCGCCACCGATTCGCGATCGGGCGTGACCAGCGGGCGGATGTTGGGATCGAAGCTGACGCTTGCATTTTCGCGTGCGGCCTTGAGCGCCGCGACCACAGTCTCGCCGTGCCTGGGATCGACCGCGGAGATCGATCCGACATGTAGATGGCGACCGCTCGGAGGCCATGTCGCAGGGAAGGGCCACGGGCCGTCAAACGATGTCGCGTCGAGATAGAAGGCGTAGCGTGACCCCGCCTTGGCCGTGCCCCGCATAACAAAAGCCAGAGTTGATGGCCGCTTGTCGCGCACGACAAACTGAAGGTCGACGCTGTCGTCGAGAAGCGCGGCCGCGAGCGCGTCGCCATTGCCGTCGGCAGAGATCCGCGAAACAAACGCCGTCTGCGAGCCGAGACGTGCGAGTCCGATCGCCACATTGTAGGGAGAACCGCCCAGCACCGCGTCGTAGGCGTTCAATCTCACCGGGTCAGGGATGAGGTCGATCAAGGCCTCGCCGGAAATCAGAATCATCGTTTGCGTCGCCCCACCAGGACCGCGGACTTCACGGCAGCGTATAGGCCGTCTTGACTGTTGTGTAGAACTCGGCCGCGTAGCGCCCTTGCTCTCGCGGTCCCAGGCTCGAGCCCTTGCGGCCGCCGAAAGGCGCGTGATAGTCGACCCCAGCGGTCGGAAGATTGACCATGACCATGCCCGCTTCTGAATTGCGTTTGAAGTGGGCAGCGCGCTTGAGGCTCGTCGTGCAGATGCCGGCGCACAGGCCAAATTCGGTGTCGTTGGCGATCGCCAGTGCGTGATCGTAATCGCGCGCCGGAATCATCGCGGAAACCGGACCGAAGATCTCCTCGCGCGAAATCCGCATCGTGTTGTCCGCATCGAGGAAAAGGGCCGGCGCCATGTAGAAGCCGGGCGTCGCGCGATTGAGCAATTCGCCGCCGAGCACGAGCTTGGCGCCTTCGCCCTGACCAATCCCCAGGTAGGACTGATCCTGCTCAAGCTGGCTCGCATCGACAACCGGCCCGATTTGGGTTCCGGTCTTCAACGCATCATCGACCACCAGGGCGCGCATGCGCTCGATCAGCGCGTCGGCGAAACGCCGGTAGACCGGCTCCTCGACGATGATACGCGACGACGCCGTGCAGCGCTGTCCGGTTGAGAAATAGGCGCCGTTGACCGCGCATTCGACGGCATTCGGCAGGTCTGCGTCCGCGAGCACGACGAGCGGGTTCTTGCCGCCCATCTCTAGCTGGGATTTTCGCATAGCCCCTGCGCAGGCGGCGGCGACGCGCCGGCCAGTCGCAACCGAGCCGGTGAACGTGACCGCATCGATCCGCCTGGCGTCAAGGATCGTCTGGCCAACCACCGAGCCCCGCCCCATGACCAGATTGAAGACGCCTTTGGGAACGCCGGCGCGAACGATGATCTCGGCGAGCGCGTGAGCGGAGCCGGGAACGAGGTCCGCTGGCTTGAACACCACCGCATTGCCGTAGGCGAGAGCCGGCGCGATCTTCCAGGCCGGGATCGCAATAGGGAAATTCCAGGGCGCGATGATCCCGATGACGCCGACCGGCTCACGCGTGACTTCGATGTCGACGCCCGGCCGGACGGAAACAAATTTCTCGCCCGGCGTCCTTAACGTCTCGCCCGCGAAAAAATCGAAGATCTGACCGGCGCGGGCGGCTTCGCCAATTCCCTCTGGCAGCGTCTTGCCCTCTTCCCGCGCGAGCAGTCGGCCTAGCTCTTCGCGACGGGCAAGGATCTCCGTCGAGGCGCGCAGCAAAATGTCGTGCCGCTCCTGCGGCGTCGTGCGGGCCCAGGCGGGAAAGGCGGCGTTCGCCGCCTCGATCGCCGCGCCAGTCTGGGCGGCGTCGGCCTGCGCATATTCGCCGACAATGTCGTTCGTGTCCGATGGATTGATGTTGCGGGTGACGCCCGCACCCTCCACCCATTCCCCGGCGATGAAATTCTTGTGCAGCGCGCTCATGAACGTTCCTGATCTCGAACTCTGGACTTTGTCCGCGGGGCGCTGTCAAATCAAGCCCCGCCGCGCCAGATTGCGCATAAGCGACCCGGTCCCGAACGTCCACCGTTCGCACTGCTCGCATGGCCGCATGCGATTGACGAGCCTACCGAGCTTCGCGGAGCCGATGGTCACGATGTCGCCGGTCTTGTGCGTGAAGCCCATGCCAGGAGCGCCCCGATCCGCGACCGGCGCAAACATCGTGCCGAGCAACAGGACCAGCCCGTCGGGATAGGCGTGGTTCGGACCCAGCGTCTGCGCGACGAGATCGGCAGGATCGCGACTGATTTTGGCCATTGATGAGCCGCCTTCCAGCCGGAAACCGTCCTCGCCTTCCACCGTCAGCGAGACCGTCGCCTGGCGCACATCGTCGAGGGAGAATGTCTCATCGAAGAAGCGAACGAAGGGCCCCAGCGCGCAGCTCGCGTTCTGGTCCTTCGCCTTGCCCAGGAGAAGCGCGGAACGCCCTTCGAAATCGCGCAGGTTGACATCGTTGGCGAGCATCGCGCCGACGATCCGGCCGTTGGACGCGACCGCCAGCGCGACCTCGGGCTCCGGATTGTTCCATTGCGAAGCGCTGTGGAAACCGGCGTCGTCGCCGCAGCCGACCGCAGACATTGGCTGGCTCTTCGTGAAGACTTCCGCATCCGGGCCCACGCCAACCTCCAAATATTGAGACCAAGCGCCCGCCTCGACTAGCGCCTCCTTGAGACGCATCGCGGCGGGGGACCCGGGCTTGAGGCTGCCGAGTTCCTCGCCGAGGAGGGCGGCGATCGCACCGCGCTCTTTGGCGGCGCCCTCGCGGCTTCCCCGCGCGCGCTCCTCGATGACGCGTTCAAGCATCGACTCGACGAATGTGACCCCCGCCGCCTTGATCGCCTGCAAATCGACGGGCGCAAGGATTCGCGGCCGGCCAGGCTCCTGCGCATCACGCGGCGTGTGGGCAAGGACGTCCGCCAGCATGGCGATCCGCGAGCCCTTGGCGCCACGAAGCGCTTCCGCCGGCGAAGGGTCTTCACAGAGGTCGCGCATCGTCGGATAGGCGGCGCTGACGTCGAAAACGCCGTCGGCCCTAACCGCCACGACCGACGGTCCGCCGACGTCAGGGCGCCAGACCCGCGCTGCAAGCGCGCCTACGAAGCCGTCGTCGGGCAACGTCGCGCTTTCGCCTAACGCTAGTGACCCCATATCCTTCCTCCCGCTCCGCCGCTCGAAGGATTGACGGCGTCGTCCTGTCTCTCTAGCCTCTAACATGTTAGCAGCAAAGTGCGAAGCAGGCCGCTTCGACACGAGAACGGGCGAGGAAATTTGGCCAAGGGCGCCCATTCGAAAGCGGACGCCGTCTACGGCGACCTCAAGGAGGCGATTTTGTCGGGCGCTCTCGAGCCCGGCTCTCTGATCGACAAGGCGGAGCTATGCGACAGATTCGGCGTCTCCCGCTTTCCCGTCTCGGCGGCAGTCAGCCGTCTGGCCTATGATCGGCTGGTCGACGTCGCGCCTCAGCATGGATCATTCGTCTCCCGTATCTCCCTGAAGGATGTGCAAGAAAGGCTGTTCATTCGCCGCGCGCTGGAATCCGAAATCGCGGCGGAAGCCGCCGCCCGCATGACCCGCCAGGACAAGGACGCGCTCCTCGTGAATCTGAAGGAGGCGGCCGCTGCGGTCGAAGCCGGGGACAAGTCGACGTTTTACGCGATCGATGTCGCTTTTCATCAGATTCTGACCGCTCGTCTGGGCATGGCGCGGGCAAGCGAAGTCCTCGACGGCCTGCGCGTTCACCTCGAACGGGCGCGACGCCTTCTGATGTCGCCGCCGGGGCGCTTGCACGAAGTGCTCAGCGAACATAAGGCAATCGCGGAAGCCGTAGATGCGGGCGACGAAACGGCTTCGCGTGAGGCGATGAAGCGTCATCTCGGCGTGACCGGCGCCCTGCTTCAAACCGTCGCGCACGAGCGGCCGGAACTGTTTTCGCCGTGAAGGCAGCACTGAACAGGTGAACGAAGCCATGACAACGCCACGGGCCTTGCGTCTAAACGCATTGGACAACGTCATCATTGCGGTCGACGAAATTCCCGCGGGCGCCGGGGCGGAAGGCGTCGTAGCGCGGCAACGGATTCCCAAAGGACACAAGATGGCGGTCGCCGCGGTGGAGACCGGCGCCGCCATTCGAAAGTTCGGGCAGATCATCGGGTTCGCGTCGCAGCCGATCGCCGCCGGCGAATGGGTGCATGAGCACAATTGCGAGGTGAAAGAATTCGCTCGCGACTATCACTTTGGCGAGGACGCTCGCCCAGAAACAATCGCGGCAGTCGAAAATCAGCCGACGTTTCTCGGGTTCCGACGGCCGAACGGGAAAGTCGGAACCCGCAACTATCTGGCCATTCTTACCTCGGTCAATTGCTCGGCAACGACCGCCCGTCTGATCGCGCGCGAGGTGGAGCGGTCCGGCCTGCTCGGCGACTACACCAATGTCGACGGGGTCATCCCACTGGTTCACGGCACAGGCTGCGGCATGGCGTCGAGGGGCGAGGGCTTCGAAGCCCTGATGCGGACCGAGTGGGGTTACGCCGCCAATCCGAACGTTGGCGCGACGCTGATGGTCGGGCTCGGCTGCGAGGTATTCCAGATCGGCCGGATGAAGGAGGAATACGGCGTCGTCGAAGGCGAGACGTTCCAGAGTCTGACTATCCAGGCGACCGGCGGGACGCGCAAGACCATTGACGCGGGGATGGAGCGCGTGCGCGCGATGTTGCCCCTGCTCGATCGGTCGCGTCGCGAGCCCGCGCCGGCGAGCGAACTAATGCTGGCGCTGCAATGCGGCGGATCGGATGGCTATTCGGGCGTCACCGCCAATCCGGCGCTCGGGGCAGCCGTGGATATTCTGGTGCGCAACGGCGGCACCGCAATTTTGTCGGAGACGCCAGAAATCTACGGCGCCGAGCATCTCCTGACTCGCCGGGCGACGACGCCGGACGTCGGACGCAGGCTCGTCGAGCGCATCGTCTGGTGGGAGGACTATTGCGCGCGCAACGGTGGCGAAATGAACAACAATCCGTCGCCCGGAAACAAGGCGGGTGGGTTGACGACAATTCTGGAAAAGTCGCTGGGCGCCGCCGCGAAGGGCGGCACGACGCCTCTGAACGCCGTCTACAAATACGCCGAACCGGTCACCGCCAAAGGCTTCGTATTCATGGACACCCCCGGCTATGATCCGGTGTCCGCGACTGGACAGGTCGCGGGAGGCGCGAACATCCTTGCATTCACCACCGGCCGCGGCTCTGCATACGGCTGCAAGCCGACGCCCTCGATCAAGCTCGCGACGAACAGCGACGTTTACCGCAAGATGATCGACGACATGGACATCAATTGCGGCGATGTGCTCGACGGCGTTTCGATCGAGCATAAGGGTCAAGAAATCTTCGACAAGATTCTGACGGTTGCATCGGGCGCGCGCAGCAAGTCCGAAGAACTCGGCTATGGGGAAGCCGAGTTCACGCCCTGGCAGATCGGGGCGACGATGTGACCCAGCGCGCCGCGCTCCTCTTTGATCTCGACGGAACCCTCGTCGACAGCGACGCCCAGCATCTCGCCGCCTTCCAGCGGGCGTTCGCGCGCCACGGGATCGAGCTCGGCGCATCAGAGTATGCAGCGAAGGTCATGGGCGCCTCGAACGCGATGATCGCCCAGGCTTTCCTGTCGCATCTGACGCCCATGCAGCAGGCCGCGACGATCGACGCCAAGGAAGAGGACTACCGCAACAACCTCAATGACATCGAACCGATCGCTGGTGCGGTTGCGCTCCTGGATTTTGCTGACCGGCACGGCCTGAGACGTGCGGTTGTCACCAATGCGCCGCGCGCCAACGCAGACAAGGTCCTGGCGGCCCTTGGGATCGGCGAGAGGCTGCCGATCGTCGTCATCGGTTCCGAGTTGCCGCGCTCAAAGCCGGACCCGCTGCCCTATCTGACCGGCCTCGAGCGCACCGGCGCGGACGCGGAGCGCTCGGTCGCCTTTGAGGATTCGCTCTCCGGGGTCCGCGCCGCCGTCGCCGCTGGCCTCGCAGTCGTCGGGATGACGACGACATTGAATGCCGATATCCTGGTCCGCGCAGGGGCGACCATCGCCGCGTCTGATTTCACCGATCCGCGCATTCCCCCGCTGATAGCAGCGCGCTGCGGCCTTCATTCAGTGCAAGGGCACAGGTTATGAGACTGGCGCAAATTGTGGACGACAACGGCAAGCGGGCGCTTGCGGTAACCGCGCGCGGCGAGAGCCGGCTGGTCAAGGGGGCGCGTTCGACGCTCGAACTGGCGCGACAGGCGATCGCCGAAGGGGTCTCGCTGCGCAAGCTCATCGCCGACCGCGGGGTCGGCAAGCCGGTCGATCTGCGGCGCGCGCTAAAGGAGCGGCGCGTCTTGACGCCGATCGATCACAAGGACCCGGCGCATGTGTTCGTCACCGGCACGGGCCTGACCCACCTCGGCTCGGCGGAAGGGCGCGATCAGATGCACAGGGATCTCGCCGATCCCGCTAAACTCACCGACTCGATGCGCATGTTCAAGGTTGGACTCGAGGGCGGCAAACCAAGAAGGGGAGAGACGGGCGCGCAGCCAGAGTGGTTCTACAAGGGCGACGGCTCGATACTGGTCGCGCCGGAAGGCGATCTGAAAAGTCCGTCTTTTGCTCTTGACGGGGGAGAAGAGCCCGAGATCGTCGGGGTCTATCTGGTCGATGAAGGGGGCGCGCCGGTTCGAATCGGCTTCGCGCTCGGCAACGAATTTTCGGATCACGTCACTGAGCGCGAGAACTACCTTTGGCTCGCCCATTCCAAATTGCGTCCTGCGAGCGTCGGGCCCGAGCTCCTGGTCGGCGATCTTCCTTCAGATGTTCAGGGCGTCTCCCGGATCCGGCGCGGCAAGGAGGTGATCTGGGAAAAACCCTTCCTCTCGGGGGAACAGAATATGGCGCACTCGATCGCCAATCTCGAGGCGCATCATTTCAAGTACGGGCTGTTCCGTCGTCCGGGGGACGTTCACATCCACTTCTTCGGAACGGCCACGCTCTCGTTCAGCGCGCAGCTTCGTACGGAGAAGGGCGACATTTTCGAAATCGAATCGGAACCGTTCGGCCTGCCGCTGCGCAACCGGTTGAGCGTCGCGAAGGCGGGCAGCCCAAAGGTCCGAGCGTTGTGACGGAAACGGCGCCGCCGAAGCCCATCTTTCGACGGGATAGAAAATCTATACTCATGCCCTCGCGCCGGGCGCGCTCGAAATTTCGCCAAAACCGGAATTCTCCCTGTTATCCCCTGCTAACAGGGGAACGCGAGCCTCGCCGCACTCGGTTTCGGTGCATGAAAGTGCTGAATATCAGTTGCTTGCAATGAATTGCTCATGTAAGGGTTGAGCGAGATAACAGGGAGGCGATCTCCCTGTTAAGCCCGATAACAGGCAGAGGACAATCGGGAAAGCCGAAGCCGAGGGACGGCTTTCGCGGCCCGCCCGAGGGCGCCAAAGTATAGAATTTGCTATCCTCAGCCGCCCGAAACCGTCCGGAACCGGCGGAATTGCGCCATTTTGATCGCCACTGCGGGATGAAAGTCTCGATTTTACAATAAGTTACGAAATAATCTTCATGTGTTACATGAGCAAAAATAACGCCTCTATGCTGCGTCGCTCCGCTCGCAAGATCGCTTCGTTTCCATCACGAGGGGTCGTGGGACGACCCCTCGCCGCATCATTCCCCAACGATGCTCGCACGGGCGCGCTGCCACCATCCGCTGCGGCGGGGACGAAGCGACTTCGTCCGCCGCTGGGGCGGTCTCGGGGACGCGCTCGGGCGCAGACACGCCTCCTTGCGCCTCCTCAGCGGCGGCAGCCGCTTCCACCGGCTCTTCCGCGACCGCTCCGGGCTCCCGAGACGGAGGCTCAGCGAGCGCAGGGTTTTCGATCTTGACGGCGGCCTGGGCCTCGACGGCGCGCGACGCCTCGGACGCCGCGATTGGCTCGGCGTTGGAGCCTGATGTCGTATCGAAGCCCGGCTCCGAGGTCGGCCAGCCCGAATAGACGGCCGCCGGCTCGGTCTCGACCGTCTCCCCATCGCCTGAAGGCTGCGGCTCGCCGAACGCGCCCTCGTTCGTTCGCGAAGAGAACCGGTTCCGTCCGCCACGCGAACGTCTCGAGCGCCGGCCGCGCTCGCCCTCGATTCGCGGCTCCCTTCGGCCGAACGCCTCGGCGTCAGCGACGGGCGCCTGAAGATCGCCGCCGATTTCCGCGACGACGGCGAGGCCATCGTCGGTCGGCTGCGGCGCGTCCGGAGACATACTTTCTCCGAACGGGCGGTCGCCGCCGCGGCGGCGGCGGCGGCGGCGACGTCGGCGAGCGACCTCGCTCTCGTCGGACGAACCTGCGACCTCGCGATCGCTTTCCCGCTTCTCTTCCGCAGGACTTTCGTCCTCGCCCGGTTCGCTTTCGTCATCAAAATTGTCTTCGACGGGCGCGGGCTCCTCGGCGATGACGACAAACTCGTCGGCCACCGCCGGCGGAGTCTCCGCCTCGCCTTTCACGCCCGCCGCCGGCTCCCCGCGCTCGATTGCGTGATAGTTTGCGCCCGTCAGGCTATCGTCGGC
This sequence comes from uncultured Alphaproteobacteria bacterium, assembly GCA_963775665.1. Classification (GTDB taxonomy): domain Bacteria; phylum Pseudomonadota; class Alphaproteobacteria; order Rhizobiales; family Beijerinckiaceae; genus Roseiarcus. The sequence continues at coordinate 146,802 of CAVZJZ010000028.1, forward strand.
GTCGATCGTGACGATGACGCCGAAGCGCCGCTCGAGATCGCGCAGATTGGCGCGCTTCTGATTGAGAATATAGAGAGCGACGGGCGTGCGGGTGCGCACCACGACGTCGTGGGTCGAACTCTTGATCAGCGCGTCCTCGAGCACCCGCAGCACGTGAAGCGCGATCGATGCGGTCGAGCGCACGACGCCAGCGCCCTGGCAGTGAGCGCACACGACCGTTGACCCCTCGAGGACGCCGGTTCGGATGCGCTGACGCGACATTTCGAGCAAACCGAAATGAGAGATTCGGCCCACCTGGATTCGCGCCCGGTCATTCTTGAGCGCGTCCTTGATCCGCCGCTCGACGGCGCGATTGTTGCGCGACTCCTCCATGTCGATGAAGTCGACGACGATCAGACCCGCAAGGTCGCGCAATCGAAGCTGCCGCGCGATCTCGTCGGCTGCTTCGAGGTTGGTGCGAAGCGCGGTGTCTTCGATATTGTGTTCGCGCGTCGAGCGCCCGGAATTGACGTCGATCGCGACCAGGGCCTCGGTCTGGTTGATGACGATGTAGCCGCCGGACTTCAACGTCACCTGGTTGGAGAACATCGCGTCGAGCTGGGATTCGACGCCGGCTTTGGCGAAGACCGGCTGGGTGTCGCGATAGAGCTGCACGTTGTTGACGTGGCTCGGCATCAGAAGGCGCATGAACTGCCGAGCCTCGCGGAAGCCAGTCTCTCCCGCCACGACGATCTCCTCGACCTCCTTGCTGTAGAGGTCGCGGATCGCCCGCTTGATCAGGGAACCTTCCTCGTAGACCAGGGTCGGCGCACTCGAAGCGAGCGTCGTTTCGCGCACGGTCTCCCACATCCTCAAGAGGTATTCGAAGTCGCGCTTGACTTCGGCCTTCGTGCGGGAGGCGCCGGCCGTACGCAGGATCACGCCCATTCCCTCCGGCACGTCGAGCTCCTCGGCAATGCTCTTGAGACGGCTGCGATCCTGGGAGTTCGTGATCTTGCGGGAAATGCCGCCGCCGCGCGCCGTGTTAGGCATCAACACGGAATATCGGCCGGCCAATGACAGATAGGTTGTGAGCGCAGCGCCCTTGTTGCCGCGCTCCTCTTTCACGACCTGGACAAGCAGGACCTGCCGGCGCTTGATGACCTCCTGAATCTTGTACTGTCGCCGCAGGCGGTGCGGGCGACGCGGCACCTCCTCGAGCGCGTCGCCGCCGATCTGCTCAACCGGTTCGCCCTCGTCTTCGGCGACTGTCTTACGGCTTGCCCCGATCCGTTCTTCGGATCCGCCCTCAAGCGTTGTCACCTCGTGGTCGTCGTCGTCGTGCGAATGAGCCTCGCCTTCCCGGGGCGCGACAACATTCATGGCTTCGGAACTTGCGAGGCCCGCCTCGTGTTCGCCGGCAGGCGCGACAGGCTCGCCGCCTGATTCGACCGTTTCGGGCTCACTGCGCTCGACGACGTCGCCCGTCGCGGATCGCTCATATTCGTGTAGCGGCTCGGCGGTCTCGCCCGGCGAAACGCCCTGCGGGGCAGTCAGGGATTCCGGAGCCGCGCCGCTATCCGAGGCGGCTGGCTCAGCGGTCCCCGCGGACGGAAAGAAACCGTCTTGCGACTCGCCTTCATTCGAGACGCCGCCTTCCAAAGGCGCCGGCTCCGAAAGCGTCTCGCCATCGCCCGCACGCGCCTCGATTTCAGGCTGGCGCGAACGACGGTGCCGGCGGCTGCGCCGTTCGCCGCTCGGTTCGTCCTCTTCCTCGCGCTGCGACAGCGCTTCTTCCTCGAGCAGCGCTTGACGATCTGCGACCGGAATTTGATAGTAATCGGGGTGAATTTCTGAAAACGCGAGGAAACCGTGTCGGTTGCCGCCGTAGTCAACGAAGGCCGCCTGCAGTGAAGGCTCCACGCGCGTCACTTTGGCTAGGTAGATGTTGCCTCTCAGCGGCCTCTTGCTTGCCGACTCGAAGTCGAACTCTTCGACCCGGTTACCTCGCAGCACCACCACCCGGGTCTCTTCCGGGTGAGAGGCGTCGATGATCATCTTGTTTGCCATGAAGAACTCTCTTGCGGCGCGCGCCAGGACACGCCGAAGGCCCGATGAGCCGTTCGATCGAGCCGCGCGCGGCGTCTGTGTTGGAGATGGGGGGAAAATGAAAACTCAAAACAGGCGCCTTGGGAGCGCCGACCGACAACCGATACGCAACCGCCGCTCCACACGCCGCCATCGTCGCGGTGGGAAAGCTGCAGTTACGCGGGAAGTACATCGTCAACCAAAAACCAGGGCGCAGCTCGCCTCGTCGCCATTCGAGCGGCGCGTATGCCGCGCCAACGCTACGATTCGGGCCGAGCCGCCGGCGCCAGTCCGGCTGATCGCTTCTTTGGTCTCAGCCATCAAACCCCTGTTCGGACAAAATGCCCGTTCACAGGGAAGGCGACTAAGCCGACGGGCCGACAGCCCGCCCCGGCGTCATCCACTAAGAGCCGCAAGCCGCCATCCGACGGTCTTGGCATTTGCGTCGCTCAGCCTTGAGCGAGACGGCTCCGCAGATTCGGTCCGAATTCGTAACACGCTTTAAATAGGGCGCGACCCGCGCCTTGGCAAGTTTTTTCCCGGCCGGATCCATTTTGGCCGCATGTGCGGCCAGCGTCTTTCAAAACGATTCACCGTGCGTAAACCTCTTCGAGGCTCAAAGTCCTGACGAGCATCTCGCTCAATCCGCGCCGCGTGGGGTGGTGCTACGCAAAACCATTGCCTGAAGGCGGGGCCTGACTGTAAATGGGATCCCGAGGGGCCGAGGAAAATGCCGCGAAGCCGAGGGCTTGCCGCCGCCTGCGCGGGGGCGTTCATCTTGATGTCCTCGACGACTTCGTTCGCCGGGGACGCTGCGCCCGTCGCGGTCGGCGCCCGGCTTGTGCAGGACCAGGATGGCGCCCGGCTGGTGTTTGATTTATCCCGGCCTGTCGAGGCGCATGTTTACGCGCTGTCTTCGCCCGACCGAATCATCGTCGAACTGCCGGAGATCAATTTTCAGCTCGATCCGTCGGTGGGCCGCGTCGCGTCCGGCGGGGCAGCCCTGGTCAAGGCGTTTCGCTTTGGCCAGCTGGCGCCCGGCAAATCCCGCATCGTCATTGATCTTCAGCGCCCTGCTTGTCCGACCCAGGTCGGATCGAGACCGATCGTCGAGGGGACGCCCGCGTCCCGGCTGAAGATCGAACTGAGACGCTGTGAGGATGCAGACTTCGCCGCTCTGGAACGGCCGTCTGCCTCTGCCGGCCTCGACCTTTCACCGTCCGTCACCCCTCCTGTCGTCGTTCTCGATCCCGGGCACGGCGGCGCCGACGGGGGCGCGCGCGGAGTTGGCGGAGCGGTGGAAAAGACGCTCGTCTTCGAATTCTGCTCGGAGCTCAAGCGTCAACTCGAGGCGACCCGTCGGTATACAATTGCGATGACGCGGAAGGGCGATGAATATGTCGATCTCGACGATCGCGTGACAATGGCGCGCGACGCCAACGCCGCGCTCTTCATTTCCGTCCATGCCGACGCCCTCGGCGAAGTGGCCGATGTCAGCGGATCGACGGTTTATACTGTCGCCGAGCGCGCCTCCGACGCCGAAGCGGCCCGCATCGCGGCCAGCGAGAACGCAGCCGGCCAGGCGCCGGGAACGGAAAAGAGAGCGCAGGAAGACCCTGGGGTCGCAGACATCCTGTTCGACCTCAAGCGGCGTGAGACCCGCGCCTACGCCCACATTTTCTCGCGTGGGCTGGTTGACCGGCTGCGCTCCGCCGTCCGGCTGAATCACAATCCGGAGCGCTCTGCGGGCTTTGTCGTCCTCAAGGCCCCGGAGTTTCCTTCCGTGCTGGTCGAACTTGGCTATCTCTCCAACGCGCAGGACGTTCAAGCCATGAGCTCCCCGGAATGGCGGTCGAAAACGGCGGCGGCGATGGTCAAGGCGATCGACGCCTTCTTCGCGGGCTCGGCCGGACCGGCCGCCGCCGCGGCCGAACCGGGAATCGCGCTCAGCGCACGGCCGACGATCGACCCTACGCATTGAGGCTTGCCGGGGCAGGTCATTTCACGCTATCGGCGGATGGCCGAGCGCCGATAGCGTCGCCCCCATCATAGATTCGCCTTACTCGCGAAGAAAAGGGGGCGGGCTTGCGGTCGGGTCGCGGTGCGCGTGACCCTGTCCGGCGGCCCTAAAGGGACCCTAGCGGCCCATCGAAGGGATTGCGCGCGCTCGGGAATGCGGCAGGTTCAGGTTCGTCTCGACGCCCATGAGGGTTCGCCGGCGGGCGCAACGGAAGGTTTTGAATGCGCGGGATCGCCCGACTGCTCGGCTTCATTTTTGCGACCGGCGCGCTCATCTTCATTGTGGCGTCGGCGGTTCTTGCTGCTGTTGTGTGGAAATACGAGCAGGACCTCCCGGACTATTCGCAGCTCAAGAACTACGAGCCGCCGGTGATGACGCGCGTCCATGCCGGCGACGGCACCCTCCTTGCGGAATATTCGCGGGAGCGGCGCCTCTATCTCCCCTCCTCCTCCATTCCCGATCTCGTCAAGCAGGCGTTCATTTCTGCGGAGGACAAGAACTTCTATACCCATCGGGGTTTCGACCCCGAGGGCATCGTCCGCGCCGCCTTCGTCTATTTTCAGGGCTCGCGCCGCGTCCAGGGCGCTTCCACCATCACCCAGCAGGTTGCGAAAAACTTCCTGCTGAACTCCGACCGCACGTTTGATCGCAAGATCCGCGAGATCCTGCTCAGCCTGCGAATCGAGTCGGCTTACTCCAAGGAGAAGATTCTCGAGCTCTATCTCAACGAGATTTATCTAGGCCTCTCCAACTATGGCGTCGCGGCGGCCGCGCTGAACTATTTCGACAAGTCGGTGCACGACCTGACGATCGCCGAAGTCGCCTATCTGGCGGCGCTGCCGAAGGAGCCGAGTTCGCTCAATCCGTTCCGCAACCACGACCGCGCGGTCGAGCGCCGCAACTACGTCATCGGCCGCATGGCGGAGGACGGCTATATCACCGCCGATCAGGCGCGCGCCGCCAGGGCCGAGCCGCTGGTCGTCAATCCGCGCGCGCTGACGCCCGATTCGATCGCAGCCGGGTTTTTCGCCGAGGAAGTGCGGCGCGAATTGTCGGAACGCTACGGCGAGCAGAAGCTCTACGAGGGGGGCCTTTCCGTCCGCACGACACTCGATCCGAAGGTCCAGCTGATGGCCCGGAAGGCGCTGGCCGACGGACTCGTCCGGTATGACGAAGCGCATGGCTGGCACGGAACGATCAAGTCGATCGACCTCGGCCAGGATTGGGGCGTCCCGCTCGCCGACATTCCCGCCTACGGCGACATCAAGCCCTGGCGGCTGGCGGTGGCGCTCGATGTGGCCAACAACGGGATCCGCATCGGCCTGCAGCCCGACCACGACAAGGCGGGCGCGGTCGTCCAGGACCGTCAGACGGGACTGGTCACGCTTGACGGTCTGCGCTGGACGGGCCGGCCGCCCAAAAGCCTGGCAAAATCCGGCGACGTCTTCTACGTCGAGCCGATCGCCGGACGCGACGGCGAATACCGGCTGCGGCAGATTCCGGAGGTCAGCGGCGCAGCCGTCGCGATGGACCCGTTCACGGGGCGGGTGCTCGCCATGGTCGGCGGCTTCTCCTTCGATGAATCCGAGTTCAACCGCGCGACGCAGGCCCAGCGCCAGCCCGGGTCGTCGTTCAAGCCGTTCGTCTACTCGGCCGCGCTCGACAACGGCTATACGCCGTCCTCGATCCTGCTCGACGAGCCGGTCACCATCGACCAGGGCAACGGCGAGATGTGGACTCCCGCGAATTTCGAGGGCAAGTCGGGAGGTCCACACACGCTCCGCTTCGGCGTCGAGCATTCGATCAACCAGATGACGGTCCGGCTCGCCCGCGACATCGGCATGCCGCTCGTCGTCGAATACGCCAAGCGGTTCGGCATCTATGACAATCTGCCGCCGTTCCTGTCGATGGCGATCGGCGCCGGCGAGACGACGGTCTTGAGGATGGTGACCGGCTATTCGATGTTCGCCAACGGCGGCAAACGGGTGAAGGCGACCTTGATCGACCGGATCCAGGACCGCTGGGGCAACACGATCTACAAGCATGACGAACGCATCTGCGAGGGCTGCGACGCCGCCAAATGGGAGAACCAGCCCGAGCCGCGCCTGGTCGACAAGCGGGAGCAGGTGATCGATCCTTTGAGCGCCTATCAGATCACCTCGATCATGGAGGGCGTGATCCAGCGCGGCACCGGCATCGCGATCAAGGAAGTGGGCAAGACCCTCGCCGGCAAGACCGGCACGACAAACGACGCCAAGGACCTCTGGTTCGTCGGCTATTCGCCCAATCTCGCCTTCGGCGTGTTCATGGGCTACGACAAGCCGCGTTCGCTCGGCGACAGCGCGCAGGCCGCGCTCTACACCGCGCCGATCTTCCGCGACTTCATGAAGATGGCGCTCAAGGACACGCCCGACACCCCCTTCCGCGTGCCGCCCGGGATCAAGCTGATCTCGGTCGACGTCCACTCCGGCATGCGCGCGACGGGCCAGGGCACGATCCTCGAAGCGTTCAAGCCGGGCACCGGTCCGCCGGACAGCTATGGCGGCGGAGGAGGCGGCGGCGGCGAGGCCTCGGCTCAGGCTGGCGACCAGTCGGTCGGCTCCGGCACGGGCGGCCTCTACTGAGGCCGGCCATCGCCAATCGCCTGCCGCGACTGGCCTCGCAATCATCCCATTCCTGGTCCCAATCCCATGCGCGCCGAAGCCGAACAACTGGTCGAAACCATCAAGCAGTCCGTGGGACTGCTGAGGAGGCATCTTTGACGTCGACGCGGCGACGCGGCGTCTAGCCGAACTCAATGCGAAATCCGAGGATCCCGGTCTCTGGGGCGATCCGGAGGCCGCGCAGAAGGTCATGCGCGAGCGCACCCTGCTCGAGGACCGGCTGGGCTCGCTCAGGAAGATTGAGCGCGAGCTCGACGACGCGACGACGCTGGTCGAGCTCGGCGAGGCCGAAGGGGATTCTGCGACCGAAGCCGAAGGGCTGGCGGCGCTGAAGGCGCTGAAGGTCGAGGGCGAGCGGCGCCAGCTCGAGGCGCTGCTTTCGGGAGAGGCGGACGGCAACGACAGCTATGTCGAAGTCCATTCCGGCGCCGGGGGGACCGAAAGCTGCGACTGGGCGCGGATGCTCCTGCGCATGTACGTGCGCTGGGCGGAGCGCCGGAAGTTCGAGGTCGAGGTCATCGAAGAGACGGCGGGCGACGAGGCCGGCGTCAAGTCGGCGACGATCGTCGTCAAGGGCCATAACGCCCACGGCTGGCTGAAGACCGAATCGGGCGTGCACCGTCTCGTGCGCATCTCGCCTTTCGATTCGAACGCGCGGCGGCATACGAGCTTCGCCTCGGTCTGGGTCTATCCTGTGGTCGACGACCGCATCCAGATCGACGTCAACGAAAGCGACTGCCGCATCGACACGTATCGCGCCTCAGGCGCCGGCGGGCAGCACGTCAACAAGACCGAATTGGCGGTGCGCATCACCCATATCCCGACAGGCATCGTCGTCGCCTGCCAGTCGGAGCGCTCGCAGCACAAGAACCGGGCGACCGCCTGGAACATGCTGCGCGCGCGCCTCTACGAGCGCGAGCTCGAGCTGCGCGAAGCCAAGGTCAACGCCGACGCCGCCTCCAAGACCGACATCGGCTGGGGCCACCAGATCCGCTCCTATGTGCTGCAGCCCTACCAGATGGTGAAGGACCTGCGCACGGGGCACGTCTCGGGCACGCCGTCGGAAGTGCTCGACGGCGATCTCGACCCGTTCATGGAGGCCTCGCTCGCCCAGCGCCTGTCGGGGCGGACCGTGGTGGTCGAGGACGTGGACTAGGGCCGGATTCTCCCTGTTACTCCCTGCTAACAGGGAGGGGGCACCGATCCTGGAGCTTGGCGGGGCAGTATAAATCATTTGATTTCAATCGCTTCTGCGAGCGTTTTCATGCAGAACTTCAGGACAATAACAGGGCGCCGGCTCCCCTGATCGGGGGGATAACAGGGCCCGGGCGCTTGTCCACGCATCGTTGCGGGGCTTGTTGCTGACATCCACGCTCTGATTCCGCTAAACTCCCGCGCGATTCGGCCTCCCCGCGGAAAAGGTCTTAGAATTCATGGACTTGCCGAACTTTGCGGAAATCCCGGGGCCACTGATTCCCACAGAGACCGCGTGGATGGCCGGGACGAGCCCGGCCATGACCCCCGCGGATTTCGCGCGTTACATGCAGATATCATTGTATAGCATTGAAATATAACATAAAAATCGCATTCGTTCCTTTTTTGTTCTTGACGCGGGCGCCGCGCGCGGATAGGATGAGTCCCATGTCTTCGCTGACGCAAGGGGCCTTCGCTTCATGACTGACCTGTCCGAATTCATAACCCCTGTCGATGCGGCTTCCGTCCGCGGGCATGACCCGGGGGGCGCCGGACGGTCTTCGAAGCGCCTGCGGAGCGACAGCCGCAAGCCGGGCGGGCCGGCCGCGCGGATCGAGGTCCGCTGGCTGCCGCTCGAGGCTCTGAGGCCCGACGGCGGGAACGCCCGCGTTCACACCCTCCGGCAGGTCGTCCGCATCGCCGACAGCATCGCGGCTTTCGGGTTCAACGTCCCGGTCCTCATCGACGGGAGCGGCGGCGTGCTGGCCGGCCACGGGCGGGTGCTCGCGGCCAGGCGCCTCGGTCTCAAGGAGGTCCCGACGATCGCGCTCGACCATCTCAACGAAGCCCAGCGCCGCGCCTTCATGATCGCCGACAACCGGCTTGGCGAGCTCGCCGCCTGGGACGAGGCTCGGCTCGGCCTCGAGCTCAAGGGGCTGAAGATCCTCGACCTCGATTTCGCCCTCTCCGCCACCGGCTTCGAATTGGGCGAAATCGAGCTGCGGATCGGGTCTGTGGACGCGGTCGACAGCCCGTCGAAAGACGGGCGTCCTTCCGGACTCCCTAGGGACCGCGTCGGGCGTGCTGTGGACGCGGTCGATGACCGCGTCGGCCGCGATCAACGATCGCGGCTACAAGAGGGCGTCGGCCGCCCCCCGGGTCGCAGCCCGGGGGGATCGCGGCTACATGGGGTCCCGGCGGCGCGGGCGGGCGACGCCTGGGCGCTCGGGCCGCATCGTCTCGTTTGCGGGGACGACTCCGACCCTGCGGCCTTTCTCGCCATCGACGCCGCCATCCGGCGATGGCAGGCGGCGACGGGCGAAAGCGCGAGACTTCACCCGAAGGGAGAGACTTTCGCCTCGATCCTGCGCGCCAGACGCCGCTCTGACGACGGGCGTTCTTCCGAACGCCCTATGGTGGGGGAGGGTTGAGGAGGGGGATCGGGCCATGCTTTTCCGGCTGTCGCCCGCGGCAGTCTCAATCGGAAAATTCAGCGCGACCCCCCACCCCAACCCGCCCCCACAAGGGGGGCGGGAGAGAGAGACGGGCGCTGCGCGAATGGCGAGAACGCCGGGGGCGCGCAATGAGCAGCCAGGGCTCCCTCACCCCGGCCCCTTCCCCCGCCGGAGAGCGGGAAATTGGCGATCGCCGGCCGCCGCTCGCCACCCGATTTCGCCCCGGCCGGTCCGGCAATCCGCGCGGGCGGCCGAAGACGGCAAGCCGACTGCGCGCGCTCGTGGCGAAAGAGCTTGGCGAAGAGATCGAGGCGACGGAAAACGGCCAGCCGGTCCGCATCACCAAGCTCGAGGCCACGGTGAAGCAGTTCGTCAATCGCGCGGCGCAAGGCGACCGGCACGCGGCGCAACTCGTCTTCTCCCTCGTCGCCGACGACAAGGACCCGCTGGCGCCGCCGCGGCCGCCCCAACGGACCCGCGAGGGCGACGCCATTGTCGTCGCCGAGATCGTGCGGCGCCTGTCGCGGCGTCCCCAATGACGTCGGCCCGGCCCCTCGGACTTCGCCCGGCGGAAGCGGACGTGGACGGGGACGACCCCTCCGCCGCCCCCTCGCATACCCAAAGCAATCGACCCGGCGACGAAGGTCCGCTCACCCCCGCCGAAGTCGAGGCCCTGCAGAGGGCGGATTTCTATACCTTCATGGTGCGCTGCTTCGCCGAGCTTCACATCGGTCGGACGTTTTCGCCGGCGTGGCACGCCGAGGTTCTGGCGGCCAAGCTTCAGGGCGTGCACGAGGGCCATATGAAGCGGCTCGTCGTCAACGTGCCGCCCCGGCACCTGAAGTCGCTCGCCGCCTCGGTCGCGCTGCCGGCCTGGCTGCTCGGCCACGATCCGACGCTCGCCATCGTCAACGTCACCTACGCCCAGGACCTCTCGGAGAAGTTCGCCCGCGACTGCCGGATGATCATGACCTCCGGCTGGTACCAGTCGCTGTTCGACGACCCGGCTCGCTTCGCCGCGCGAGCCCCTGGCCGAGCTCGCGACGACCCGCGGGGGCTTTCGGCTCGCGACCTCGGTCGGCGGCGTGCTGACCGGCCGCGGCGCCGACGTCATCCTGATCGACGACCCGCTGAAGCCGATCGACGCCATGTCGCAGAGCCGCCGCGCCGCCGCCAACGACTGGTTCGACTCGACGCTCTATTCGCGGCTCAACGACAAGCAGAAGGGGGCGATCGTCATCGTCATGCAGCGCCTGCACGAGGACGATCTCGCCGGCCACGTGCTCGCCCAGGGCGGCTGGGACGTCGTCTCGTTTCCGGCCGTCGCCGAAGAGGACGAGGCGCACGCGATCGAGACGCCGCGCGGGCCCTGGGCGTTCCGCCGCTCGGCGGGCGAAGCGCTCGATCCGGCGCGCGAGCCGCTTCCCGCGCTCGAGCGCATTCGCTCGACGATCGGGGAGATGAATTTCGCCGCCCAGTACCAGCAGCGGCCCGCGCCGGCCGGCGGCGGCATGGTCAAGGCGGCCTGGCTCCAGCGCTTCCGCCTCGCCGACCCGCCTTCCTTCGACCGCATCGTGCAGAGCTGGGACACTGCCAACAAGCCGAGCGAGCTTTCCGACTATTCGGTCTGCACCACCTGGGGCGGTGAAAGGCCCGCGCTTCTATCTCTTGAATGTCCTGCGCAAGAAGCTCTCCTACCCGGAGCTCAGGCGCGCGGTCATCGAGCAGGACAGGCTCTTCAACCCCCAGTCGATCGTGATCGAGGACCGCGCCTCGGGCACGCAGCTCATCCAGGACCTGATCGGCGACGGAATTTCGCATGTCGCGCGCTTTTCCCCCGACGGCGACAAGATCATGCGGCTCCATGCGCAGACGGCCGTGATCGAGAACGGCTTCGTCTTCGTGCCCGAGGAGGCGCCCTGGCTCGCCGATTACCTGGCCGAGCTCACGGCGTTCCCGGCGGGACGCTGGGACGACCAGGTGGACTCGACCGCGCAGGCGCTGGCCTGGATGAAGAAGAAGCGCTCGGAGCCGGCGGGACCGGAGTTCTGGGCTCAAAACCTCGCGTGGCGGATGGGGGGCCAGGGCCCTCGGCCATAGCGGCCGGCATGGGACGCGAGGGGCGCAGGCGGGAGCGCGCGCTCGCCCTTCTCCGCAAAGCGCGGAAGGTGCCGCGCAGCGGCGGATGGGGTGTGGGCCGCCGCCTCGACGCCAGCACGATTGCACAAGCGGCGCCGCGAACCGTCATCGTCTCGATCCTGCTTTCCACACCCCATCCGTCGCCTTCGGCGACACCTTCCCCACTTCGTGGAGAAGGGGCCGGCCGCTGGGACGACCAGGTCGAACTCGACCGCGCAGGCGCTAGCCTGGGCGAGGGTGAAGCGACAGGGGATGACGCCCGAGGACTGGATTGAGTTCTATCGACCTGCGGCGGTAGGGGCGGGCCGACAGGTCACGGCCGACGTCGAAGTTGGTCAGGCTGAAGACGCCGGAAGGCGCCTCGCATGTCCAGGCGCTGTCCGGCGCCCATCTTGCCGTGCCGTTCCGAACGATCGCATCCTCGAACTGGACGAGTCCGACGCAAAGGGGCTGCTGAGGGCGCCCGGCTGGGCGCGGCCGTGAACGCCGTCGCGGTCTAGGTTTCGGCCGACCCAGGTACGGCCTGCTCCGCGGCCGCGAACCCGATTTTGGTGTGGGTCCCGTCGCAGAACGGCTTGTTGGTGGACGCCCCGCAGCGACAGAGCACCGTTCTCGCCGAAGCGGGATAAGTGTTCCCAGCGGCGTCTTTGACCTCCACTTCGCCAGTCACCACGTACGGGCCATTCTTTATCGCCATAATCGTCACGGCAGCCATAAAGTCTCTCCTCGTTTGCGAAGTCGCCAAACAAGCGCTCTCGCGGCGGCTCCCCACGAGCATGTGAGGTTGGGCAGACGCAAGGTCGCCGACGGCAGCGAAATTCCGCCGATTTCGAGTATGCGCCCGGGCTGGGTTATTGGGGAAGCCGATATAATCCGATGGAAAGCATCGAGCGGAGTGATGGGTGATCGAGAGAGCGGCTGTGTTTGCCCTCGGGTGAACGTGGGGCGGCTTTAGCCCGCCAGCACGTTGCAGAAAGAGGGTTGAGTAAACCGTCCGCGCCAACCGCGTCGCATGTTGGGGCTACTGCCTGATTCCCAACCACGGTTTATTGCATCGGCGCCTCATAAAACTGCCGCGAAACGCTAATGGCGTCAGACCGCTAGGAGGGCCTTGAGCGCTGCTTTGGGCTGCCGGTAGAGGATGGTGAGGAGCGCTCGCGCCGCCGGGTCCGGCTGGACACGATCCTGTTCCCAGTTTCGGATCGTGCCGATTGGGATATGAAGCGTGCGGGCGAAATCGGCTTGGGACATGCCAAGCTTGCGCCGAACAGCGTGGACAGGGATCACTAGATCGAATTGTGCGAGAGGCGCGTCGGGATCTTCGCCATCTTCGATGGCGTGTTGACGGATTTCATCCTCGGTAGTGGCCGCGACTTTGGTGTGATCGATGATCGGCTTTTCAGACTGCAGATCGTCTAAGGATTTACGAACGATTGCCATAGTTGGCGCTCTCTTCGGTTGGCTTTGCGGGCGGAGATGATCCGCCGGATCTTGTTGCGGTCGGTGTAGATGACGACAAGGACGTTTTCGCCGACTTGCCCAATAGCGCGGATTCGGATTTCGCCGTAGGCGCGCCGGCCGTCGACAGTCTCAACAGTGGGGCCGTCGAAGACGCACGCGCCATAGTCGAATCCGAAGCCGCGCTCGCTTAGGTTTTGATCGCTCTTGGCGCCGTCCCATTCGAATTCCATCGGCGTGCCTGCTTGTACGCTTGTAGCGTATAGATTGCAATCGCAAGATCGCGAAGGGCGCTCTCTTTCTCCCTTGGGAGAAGGTGGCGCGACAGGGCGTCAAAAGACGCCCGTCTTTCGGCGGGCTTTGGCGGCGCCGTATGAGGGCAGGCAGCGGTGCCTTGCTGGACAACCCGCATCGGTCGCGCCTTCGGCGCGACACCCCTCGACAGGCTCGGGGCCGGCTCTTCCCCCGGGGGGAAGGCGCGTTCCTTACACTGCGCGGCCCCGCACCGCGCGGACGATCCAGATCAACAAACACGCGCCGATGAACCCAGCGATCAGGTAGCCGATCCATCCGCCCAGGATGATTCCAAAGAAGCTGAGGATGGCGCTGGCGATCGCCGCTCCGACGATGCCGAGCACGATGTTCATCAGCAGTCCCGTATCACTCTTCATGAATTGCTCGGCCAGCCAGCCTGCAATCCCGCCGATGATAATGGCGGCTATCCAACCAATCTCCTGGTCTCCCATGGCTCGTCTCCTCGGAAGGGGTTGCACCCTTGCACTCCAGGAAAATAGCGGGGAATCGTCCTGGCGTCGACTCTGACGCGCGGGCCAGGCGGCTCGCCCCTCCAGGCAATCAATGACCGAACGCCGCCGGGCGCGGATAGCGCGACAAGCGCCAAGTCGCGCCGAAAGCTATTTCGGCTTCAGGCTCAGAAAATAGGCGACGGCGGCGTCGATTTGCGATCCGTGCAGCATAAACGCCGGCATGGCGCTGTTGCGGCGGGCTTCGCCGTGCGCCTCAGCCAGAAAGCGTCGCACCGACGCCTCCGTCAGGTCGGGCCTCGCGGCGATCTCCGAAAAGGCGGGCGCCGGCGGTTTGAGGACAGGCGCGCGCGCCTGATCTGGGACAACGACATGGCAGCTCGCGCAGACCTCGAGCGCCAGCTTTCGCCCGGCCGCCGCGGTCCCGGCCTCCTGTCCGCGCGCGGGGATGACCGCCGCCAGCGGGAGCGCAAGGGCCAGCGCGGCCAGCAACGATCTTGTCATGGCGTCCTCGATGTCCGCGGGCGCCGACCGCGAACCGCAGCCGGGCTTATACGGCTTCGGCGGCTCGGGGAAATCCCCCGCCGGGCGCACGGCAGACGAGGGCTTGCCCTGCCGCGCGGCCCGTTGCCGTCGGCCGCCTCGCGGATTACATGAGGCCCCGACCATCAATCACCTGAGGTTACGCCCTTGTCCGCTTCCCGTCAGCCCGCGATCTTCATTCCCCACGGCGGGGGACCCTGCTTCTGGATGGAGTTTCCCCCTCCCTTCGGCCCGCACGCCTGGGACAAGTTGCGCGATTATCTCTCCGGCCTCGTCGCCTCGCTCCCCGAGCGCCCGAAGGCGTTTCTGGTGGTGACCGCCCATTGGGAGGCGGCCGAGCCGACCGTCAGCGTCAACCCGAAGCCAGGCATGCTCTACGATTATTACGGCTTTCCGGACCATACCTATAAGCTGAGCTATCCTGCTCCCGGCGCGCCGGAGCTCGGCGCCGAGGTCAGGCGGCTGATCGAGGCGGCGGGCCTGCCGGTCGCGACCGATAGCGAGCGCGGCTTCGACCATGGCGTGTTCGTGCCCTTTCTCATCGTCGATCCGAAGGCCGAAATCCCGGTCGTCATGCTGTCCTTGCGCAAGGATCTCGATCCGGCGTTCCACATCAAGCTCGGCAAGGCGCTCGCGCCCCTGCGCGATCAGGGCGTCGCCATCGTCGGCAGCGGCATGAGCTACCATGACCTGCGCCATTTCTTCGACGGCGGCGAAGGGGCGTCGGCCGCCTTCGACGCCTGGCTCGACGAGACCGCAAAGGCGGCTCCGGGCGAGCGGGAGGCGCGGCTTGCCGCCTGGGACAAGGCTCCCTCCGCTCGCGCCTGCCACCCGCGCGAGGAGCACCTCATCCCGCTGATGGTGGTCGCCGGCGCGGCCGGGGAGAGCAAGGGCGAGCATGCGTTTCGCGACACGGTCGGCGGCAAGGTGATCTCGGGCTTCCGGTTCGGGTGAGGTTCGAGCCGGGCCAAACCGACAAGGGCGCCGGAGCTGCGTCGCCCACCGTCCTCATCCCGAGGCGCCCGTCGGCGCCGGCCGGAGGCGGACGCTCCTGAGCCTTAAGCCTTCAGCTCCGCCGGGAACCCGGGCGCGCGCAAATCGGTGTGCAGCGCGTCCTCGAGCAGCTTCACCACCTGGGTCGACCACGCCCCGCCGCCGTAGGTCTCCCGCGCGCGGATGAAGGTCTGCGTCGTGATCGCGGCGAGGTCGAGCGGCACGCCGAGCTCGCGGCCGAGGTTCATCGCAAATCCAAGATCCTTGCAGGCCAGCTCCATGGTGAAGTTGATGTTGTAGGAGCCATTGAGCACGAGCTGCGACTCGGTCTCGTGGACGAAGCTGTTGCCCGAGCTCGCCTTGATGACCTGATAGGCCTGCGCGAGGTCGAGCCCGCCACGCTTGGCGAGCATCAGCGCTTCGCCCGCCGCGACGAGATGGACGAAGGCGAGCATGTTGGTGATGACCTTGATCACCGAAGCGGAGCCGAGCGGGCCGACATGAAAGATCGGCCGCCCCATCGCCTCGAGCGCCGGGCGATGCCGCTGGAACACGGAGGCTTCGCCCCCGACGATGATGGCGATCTCGCCCGCCGCGGCCTTGTGGACGCCGCCGGTGACCGGCGCCTCGAGGGTGAAGACGCCTTTCTCGGCGGCGATCGCGGCGAGGCGCTGGATCGTGTCCGTATCGTTGGTGCTCATCTCGATCCAGGTCGAGCCCCGGGGCGAGACCGGACAGAAGGCCGTCGGCGCCGGTCAGCACCCGCTCGGATATGGCGGGGGAGGGGAGACAGGTGATCGCCGCGTCCACCGATTGTGCGAGAGCGCGGGGGGATTCCGACCAGACCGCGCCCTGGGCCAGGAGCGCCTTCGCCGCCTTGGGATCGACGTCGTGCACGTAGAGCTCGAAGCCCGCGCGCCTCAGGCTTGCGGCGAGCGCGGCGCCGAGATTGCCGAGTTCGATGAAACCGTATCGCGTCGTCATTCGCGTCTCCCAAGGGAACTCCGCCGACATCGAGTACAATAGGCGCCCGGCGGCGACAGGCAATTTTAATTGTAGCAGGTTTACAACTGTCGCTGCTTGCTCTGGCGCAAAAGCCCGGCTTGCACTAAGTATCGAATGGGGCGCGCTAACTTATCAGGGGATGCGGGCCGCTTTGTTTCGGGAGCCGATGAGGTGGAAACGATCGCGGCGGTGGCGGCGAAAAAGCTCGGCAAATTTCTGGTTCACGATTTCCGAGAGATTTTCGGCTCGAACCATGACGAAGACGCCGAGCGCCTTGGCGCGCTCGCGCGCAGCGCTATTGAGTGCATTGCAAGAAGCGATGCGCTCTACCATAACTTCGAACACACAATGCTGGTGACGCTTGTCGGCCGCGACATGCTTCGCGGACGGACGCTCAACGAGCGTATCGTGGCGGGAGACTACCTTCACCTGATTTGCGCCTGTCTGCTGCACGACATCGGCTTTGTGCGAGGCGTCTTGAGCGGCGACACCGCGACCGAGTTCGTCATCAACCAGGACGGCAAGAAGGTCACGCTCCCTCGCGGCGCCTCCGACGCCGCGCTCGCCCCCTATCACGTCGACCGTTCCAAGCTCTTTTGCTTTGAGCGGCTCGGGAATTCGACGGCGGTCGATGCGGCGCGCGTCGCCGAGGCGATCGAGCTCACCCGGTTTCCGCCCATGCTCGAGGGGCGGGAGAACGCCGATCTCGAGGCCCGGCTCGTTCTGGCCTCCGATCTGATCGGCCAGCTCGGCGACCCGCTCTATCCCAAGAAAGCCAACGCGCTATTCGCGGAGTTCGAGGAGCTCGGCAGCAACCGGCAGTATGGCTACGGCTCCCCCGCCGACCTCGTCGACAAATACCCGAGCTTCTTCTCCGAAAGGGTGTCGGCGCATATCGAAGAGGGGATCAAATATCTCGCATTGACCGCTTCTGGCCGCCAGTGGGTGGCCAATCTGCACAACCACGTCTATTGCGCGGCGAACGGCCACTGGATGATGGGGCCTCAACACTGAGGCGTTGAAGCCGACGTCAGTCCGGGGCTTCGACCGGACCGAACCGCGGCACGAGATGGAGCGCAGCTCCCTCCCAAGGGTGAGCGGCGGCGACCTCTTCGTCGAGTTCGACCCCGAGGCCCGGGTCGCCGGGCGGGATCACGTAGCCCTCCTCCCAGCGGATCGGCTTTTTCAGGAGCTTGGCCTGGAAGCCGTCCCAGCGCTCGATGCTCTCCAGGATAAGGAAATTCGGGCTGCAGGCCGCGAGCTGGATATTGGCCGCGCCGACGATCGGTCCGCAATAGAGATGCGGCGCGATCTGGGCGTAATGGGCTTCCGCCATGGCGGCGATCTTCTTGGCCTCCAATAGGCCCCCGACGCGACCCAGATTCATCTGCAGGATCGAGGCCGCGCCGGTCTCGAGCACGCGGGCGAATTCGTATTTCGTTGTCAGCCTTTCGCCGGTGGCGATCGGCATGCGGCACTGGCGCGCGACCATGGCCATCTCTTCCGGCGCCTCGGGCGGCGTCGGCTCCTCGAACCACAGCGGCTCATAAGCCTCGATCCGGCGGGCCAGACGCAGCGCGCCCGAGACGGTAAACTGGCCGTGCGTGCCGAACAGGAGATCGCATTTCGCGCCGAGGGCCTCGCGCAAGGTCTTGCAGAAGGCCTCGCTGAGGGCGAGCCGCTCCAGGCTCGGCTGGCGGGGATCGAAAGTGGAATAGGGGCCGGCGGGATCGAACTTCACCGCGGTGAAACCCTGCTCGACATATTTGACCGCGCGCTCGGCCGCCGCCTGCGGGACCGAATAGACGGGGCTGTCGGAATAGGCGTGGGAGCCCGGCTCGTCCGGATAGAGATAGGTGTAGCTGCGCAGCCGCTCGTGCACCTTGCCGCCAAGGAGCTCATAGACCGGCTTGCCGACCGATTTGCCGACGATATCCCAGAGCGCCATTTCGAGCCCGGACAGAACCCCCATCAGCGAGACGTCGGGGCGAGCCGTGTAGCCGCGCCCATAGACGTTGCGCCAGAGCGCCTCGATCCGGAACGGATCGGCGCCGAGCACATGGCGCTCGAACACGTCCTCGATCATCGGCACGATCGCGCTCGGCGCGAAGCTCGCGGCATAGACCTCGCCGACGCCCTCGATTCCGCAGGCGGTCTTGAGCTTGAGGAACAGGAAGTAGCGTCCGCCGAAAGCGGGCGGCGGATTGCCGACGACGAAGGTCTTGAGTTCCGCGATTTTCATGGGATGGGCGCGCCTCTCAAAACACGATCACGTTCCTCAGCGCCGCGCCGGAGCGCGACGAGGCGACCGCCTCGTTGATCTTGTCCAAGGGATACCGCCCGGTGATGAGTTCGTCGAGCTTGAGCCGCCCCTCCCGGTAGAGCGCGACGATCCTCGGCACGTCGATCACGGGCCGCGCCGAGCCCATCTTGGATCCGAGGATCCTTTGCCCGTCAGCCGCGAGCCAGCCGGGATCGATGGTCGCGGTCACGCCCGAGGGCGGCATGCCGACAAGCACGGTCGCGCCGTTGCGCTTCATCAGCGAGGCGCCCTGTTCGGCCGCGCCCTTGACGCCGACGGTGACGAAGACCCAATCGGCCTTCCGGCCCGCGGTCAGCTCCGTTACGCGCTTGGCGACGTCTTCGCTTCTCGCATTGATCGCATGCGTCGCGCCGAATTCGCGCGCGGCGGCGAGCTTGCCGGGCTCGACGTCGACGGCGATGATCGGCGAGCATCCCGCGATCCGCGCGCCCTGGATCGAATTGAGGCCGACGCCGCCGCAGCCGATCACGACGGCGCTCGAACCCGCTTTGACGTTGGCCGTGTTGACGACCGCGCCCATCCCCGTCAGCACGCCGCAGGCGATGAGAGCGGCGCTGTCGAGCTTCACGTCTTTGGGGATCGCGACCGTCTGCGAAGCATCGACCACGATATGCTCGGCGAAGGCGCCCGTGCGCAGCCCATGCACGAGCGGCTTGCCGGCGCCGTCGCGCAGCGGCGTCTGCCGGTCGAGCGGGAACACCTCCTCGCAGAACACGGGCGCGCCCTCGGCGCAGGCCGGGCAGAAGCCGCAGTTGCGGATGAGGGTCGCGACGACATGGTCGCCGGGCTTGAGCCGGCTGACGCCGGGACCGACCGCCTCGATGACGCCAGCAGCCTCATGGCCGTAGACCGCCGGCAGCTCGCCGCCCCAGGCGCCGTCGATGTAGAAGATGTCGCTGTGGCAGATGGCGCAGGCGGCCATCTTCACGCGGACTTCGCCCGGACCGGGTTCGGCGAGTTCGATCGTACTCGATGGTCAGCGGCGCGCCGAAGGCGCGGCAGACGGCGGCTCTGGTTTTCATGGAAGTCCCCGGGAGATTCGGCCGCGGGGAACGTTTCGCGCCCCGGTCCGGAGATCAAGCGCAGTCTTGATGCGGGGGGCATGCCTTTTTGTGGGGCGGCGTCAGGGTCCGGAGCTCTCGGGGCGGCGCGGGCTTTCGAATCCGTCACGCGGAAAGGTTTTTCAAAGGCTTAGGCGCCGAATTCTGCAACTTTTGGACGCGCCGGCAATTCTTGCTTAATAAACAACATATCGCTAATGTTATTAACGGCCATGTGGGGGACTCAAGACGAGCTCGACCCTTGGCCAGGGCATGGGCGCCCCATGGCGCGGGCGTGGATCGCGCGCGCTGTTTCCATCTCACGCGGCGATGCTCTAACACTCGGGGTTGAGGGCTCAACCCGGGTCTTCGCCGGGCCCCGGCGAAGGCCCGTCGCGTCACAAGATGCAGGAGGGAACGCCATGCTGTTCGCCGCGAGCGGTCTGATCGGATGTCCCGTCAAGGCGAGCGACGGCGCCGTCGGGACGGTCAAGGATTTCCTGTTCGACGACCGGAGCTGGAGGGTTCGCTGGATGGTCGTGGATACGGGCCATTGGCGTCCGGGCCGCCAGGGGCTGATCCATCCCTCCGCCATCGAGCCGCTGCTGCTGCCGCCAAAGCCCGCGTTGCCGATGGTCAGCATGGGCGAGACGCTCACGGTCGCCGTCCGCCTGACCCGTCAGCAGATCGAGGCGAGCCCGTCGGCGGGCGAGGACGAGCCGGTGACGAAGCAGCTGGAGGCGCGCCTCTACGACCATTACGGGTGGGATCCGTTTTGGGGCGGGTCGCATTTCGGCGGCGACGCGGTCGTCACCCGGCCCTCGGGGCGGCCGGTCCCCGCCGAAGTGGCGGAAGGGCGCGCCGAGGACCTCGACGCTCCGCCGGGGGATCCGCATCTCGGCAGCGCCGCGGACATCAAGGGCTACGCGGTGCACGCCGCGGACGGCGACCTCGGCCCGGTCGAGCATGTCCTCGCCGACGACGTCGCCTGGGACATCCGCTATCTCGTCGTCGCCACGCATCACTGGCTGCCGGGCAAGCTCGTGCAGCTTGCGCCCCATGCGGTGACGGACATCGACTGGCCGCAGCGCCGCGTCAGCGTCAACGTGACGCGCGAGCAGGTGAAATCGGCCCCGGCCTGGGACCCGCTTGCGATGGCGGATCAGGTCGCCGACGAACAGTTGCGCCGCCACTTCGGCTGGCCCGGCTACGGCCCGTGAGCCGCGGCGGCGTGAAGCGCACGTTCGTGGTCAATCCGTGAGGGCTTGAGAGGGGGCGCGCACTTTTCGGGGCGCGTGTGATGGACTGGAGGCCTCGGAAGGGAATCGAACCCTCATAGGAGGACTTGCGATCCTCTGCGTAGCCATTCCGCCACGAGGCCGACGACTTGGGCGTGTGTGCCGCCATGTCGGCCCTATGGCAATGGGTTCGTTGATTCGAGGCTAACAGCGGCATTGGCGACGGTCGCGCGATTGGAGCGCGGCGTCCGCGCGGCCGCGTCTTTCAGTCGGGCCCAGGACGGGCGGACGTAAAGAAACTGGAACATCGTGCCGCGAACGAACGCGTTCAGCACGAGGGGCCCGGCGACGGCCGCCGCGGCGACAAGAGCCGATATGGCGCCAATATCCGCGATCCAGCCCGTCTTGATCAGCACGGCCCGCGTCGCCGCCATCGGCAGGAAGAACGAGAGATAGATGACCAGCGAGTTTCGCCCGCAATAGGCGAGCCAGCGCATCCGCCGCTGCCGGTCCAGGATCGCCACGGCGGCGATCACCGCCAAGGCGCCGGTGAGGCCGAACAGGAGGGTTGCGCCCGGGATTTCCGGCAGGCCGCGGGCGACGGCAAGCTCCTCGATGACCGCCCACAAGGTCAGCCCCACGACGGCCGTGGCGAAATGACCTTTCAGCCATCGGGCGAATGCGAAGACGGGATCGCGAAAGCGATGTCCGCAATAGAAATCGACAAAAAACAGCAGGAAGCTGTCGACCGTTGTCCAGCCGGTCAGCGTCGACGCCATCGCGAATTTTCCCCCTTCGGGGAACGAGGCTGCGAGGACGTGCGCCCCGATCGCCAGCCCCAGCACGACCGGCGGAGGGAGCCACTCCGTCCATCGCGTCGTAAGGTAGAGAATTGGCAGCAGCTGGATGAACCACATCGAGCTGAACGGCTCGACGAAGCCGAATGCGTAAGCGCTGAGAAAAGCAGACGGCGTGGAGAGATGGAGTTCGGGCGACTTCACCGCGAGCGCGATGAACAGCCACAACGCATAGAAATAGACGAAATGCAGCACCTTGCGGTCGATGAAGGCTCTCCATGGCCCCTCGATCGCCCGGCCGGCGAAGAGGCCTGCCACGAGAAAGAAGTCCGGCATGCGAAAGGGCTTGGCGAATGCGACGACCTCGTGGAGCCAACCCTGCTCGCCCACGGCGAGACCCACGCCGAGCGCCGAGTGCATGGTCACGACCAGGACGATCGACCAGCCTTTGGCGTAATCGATCCAGGCGATCCGGTCTTCGGGGCGCGGCTTCGCGGCGGCGTCATAAGCAACGTTTTGGTCTGGATTTGGTTACCCTGGCCGGACCATTGTGCCGGCCAGCGGCGTGGGAAGTCGATCGACGAAAGCATAGAGGACCCAGACTGCGCGATCGATCTTGCCGAGGTGGGGCGCCAGCGTCAGGTGCAGCGCAACTGGATCGGGGAGACCTCGGGAGCCAGGAACGGCGTGAAAGCCCTTCGAGGATTTCGAATGCCCCCGCCACGGCGCAAGCCGCTGCGCCGCAGCAGTGCAATGTGACCGTGGTCACTGCAGCCGCGGCAGATTCCGAGTTTTGCTTTTGGGGTTCTCTTAGGGAGGAATCGGTTCATGTCGGACGGCTCTCACTTTGATCCAGGGTCCGAGGCCGAACTCGAGCGTCTGCAACTGCAGGCGCTGTGTCTCGAAGGACTGACGCGCCGATTGATCCGGGAAAGCGGCATCGGGCCGGGCATGCGCGTGCTCGACCTCGGCGCCGGACCGGGCGACGTCGCCTTCCTCGTCGCTGAGGCGGTCGGACCGACGGGTTCGGTCGTCGGCGTCGACCGGGAGGAACGCTCGGTCGCGCTCGCGCGGCGGCGGTCGGCGGAAGCCGGATACAGCAACGTCGCGTTCACGGTCGCCGGCGACGACGCTCTGCCCGCCGACGCACCCTTCGATGCGGCGATCGGACGCTTCGTGCTGATCCATCAGCGCGATCCGACTACGATGATCCGCCGCTCGGCAGCGGTCGTGCGGTCGGGCGGCGTCGTCGCGTTTCTCGAACCGGCAATTCACCGCGACGGCCACTCTCTTCCGGAGCTAGAGCTCAGGAGCGCGGCGGCCGGCAGCATAAAGCGATCCATGTTGGCGGCGCTCCCGAGCCCCGACGTCGCCGGCCGCATGATCCGCTGCTTCATCGAGGCCGGGCTCCCCGAACCGAAAGTGCTTTGGGAATCGGTGGTAGTGGGCTCGAAGGACGACATCTGGCTGCGCTCGCTTATCCTCACTTACAAAACGCTCCTCCCGCTTATGCAGAAGTTTGGAACGGTGGATCCCCGAGTCGGCGATCCGGACACTCTCGCCGAGCGTATCGTGGCCGAAGCGATCGCCCGGCGCGCCCAGACCGTGACCGGGCCCTTCGCCAGCGCATGGGCGGTCAAGGCCTAGGCCGGGCCCGCTCGACCGCGCCGGCTGCGAGGATCGCGACGATCTTCCGGGTCTCGCTCATTCTTCCGGCAGCCCCGCCTTGCGGAGGACTTCGAAGGCGGGCTGGAAAATCGGCTTGCGCTCTGACAACCACTTGACGCTGAGCTTGGGATAGAGGCGGCGACGGGCCATTGGCGTCCGGGCCGCCAAGGGCTGATCCATCCCTCCGCCATCGAGCCGCTGCTGCTGCCGCCAAAGCCCGCGTTGCCGATGGTCAGCATGGGCGAGACGCTCACGGTCGCCGTCCGCCTGACCCGTCAGCAGATCGAGGCGAGCCCGTCGGCGGGCGAGGACGAGCCGGTGACGAAGCAGCTGGAGGCGCGCCTCTACGACCATTACGGGTGGGATCCGTTTTGGGGCGGGTCGCATTTCGGCGGCGAACGCGGTCGTCACCCGGCCCTCGGGGCGGCCGGTCCCCGCCGAAGTGGCGGAAGGGCGGGCCGAGGACCTCGACGCTCCGCCGGGGGATCCGCATCTCGGCAGCGCCGCGGACATCAAGGGCTGCGCGGTGCACGCCGCGGACGGCGACCTCGGCCCGGTCGAGCATGTCCTCGCCGACGACGTCGCCTGGGACATCCGCTATCTCGTCGTCGCCACGCATCACTGGCTGCCGGGCAAGCTCGTGCAGCTTGCGCCCCATGCGGTGACGGACATCGACTGGCCGCAGCGCCGCGTCAGCGTCAACGTGACGCGCGAGCAGGTGAAATCGGCCCCGGCCTGGGACCCGCTTGCGATGGCGGATCAGGTCGCCGACGAACAGTTGCGCCGCCACTTCGGCTGGCCCGGCTACGGCCCGTGAGCCGCGGCGGCGTGAAGCGCATGTTCGCGGTCAATCCGTGAGGGCTTGAGAGGCGGCGCGCACTTTTCGGGGCGCGCGTGATGGACTGGAGGCCTCGGAAGGGAATCGAACCCTCATAGGAGGACTTGCGATCCTCTGCGTAGCCATTCCGCCACGAGGCCGACGACTTGGGCGTGTGTGCCGCCATGTCGGCCCTATGGCAATGGGTTCGTTGATTCGAAGGCTAACAGCGGCATTGGCGACGGTCGCCCGATTGGAGAGAAGGGCTTGGCGAATGCGATGACCTCGTGCCGCCAACCCTGCTCGCCCACGGCGAGACCCACGCCGAGCGCCTCGAACCGGAACGTAGCGAAAGGCGGAGTTTCAACCTCCTCCGGCTTGGAAAGCCTTCGCTGCAACTCAGAGACGTTAGGTTCTCGGACCCCAAATGTCGAGCGTAAATCGACATGGGTTCCCAGCGCTGATAGCCTCAGCGGCGATGGCGTTTTCGTTTCGACAGATCCAGTACTTCGTCGCCGCCGCGGAGAAGGGGGCAGTGGCGCGCGCGGCGCACGAGCTTTCGATTTCGCAGTCGACGGTGGCGGAAGCGATCAGGGAGCTCGAAGCCGATCTCGGCTTCCCGTTGTTCGAACGGAAGGCGCAGGGGGTCGAGCTGACGCTCAAGGGCAACCAGTTCCTGCGCCATGCCCGGAAGATCCTGGCGAACGTCGCCGAGGCGAGGCGGGCCCTGCGAGGACAGGGGCCGACTTCAGGCGGGCGACTGGCGCTTGGAGTGACGCCGCTGGTGGCCGGCTATGTCCTCGCGGAGATCCTTGCGCGATTTCGCCGCGCGTTTCCCGCAGTTGACGTGCACATCGTCGAGGACAGCCGCGGGTACCTGGAGCATCTGCTCGTCAATGGCGAGCTCGATGTCGCGGTCATCGTCGCCGGCGCCGAGAAGGACGATTCCGCCCTCAAGGTCGAAAGCGTAGAGACATCGCGCTATCGCGTCTGGTTGCCGGCCGGACATGCGCTGGCCGAGTCCGAACGCATTTCGGTGCGCGAACTCACCGAAGACCCGCTGGTGCTTCTCAATGTGGACGAGATCGCCGAAGCGGCGGAAGAGGCGTGTCGGCTGGCCGGCGTGCGCCCGCCGATTGCGATCCGCACTCAGTCGGTCGAGGCAGCCCGCAGCCTGGTGGCGACAGGCGCTGGCGTCGCGGTGCTGCCCGATCTGACGTATCGACCCTGGTCGCTCGAAGGAGACAGGATCGAAGCGAGGGAAATTGTCGAGGCGATCCCGCCCGTCGATGTCGTCGTCGCATGGCGTCGGGGAGCGCCCCTGCCGACCGCCGGCGAACAGTTCCTGGCGTTGGTGCGAGCATTTCGCGGCGGCCGCTCGCGGTAGCAAACGGTTTTTCCGATAGCGCGTATCTCCAGAATGATCTTCCCGCATGCCCAAGCCCGTGCTCTTGCTTCTCTGTCAGGTCCTGACCAAAGAATAGTTTGTATTAGACATCTATAGAACGTTCTAATCCATGGAATGCGGAGGAACCCCCAATGCGCATCATCAACAGTTTTCTGGCGCTGACTTGCTCCGTCTCGCTGGTCGCTCCGGCTTATGCCGCAGGCGTCGGCAAGGGCGAAGGCCAGGTCGATATCGTTGCATGGCCGGGCTACATCGAGCGCGGCGACAGCGACAAGAACTACGACTGGGTCACGGATTTCGAGAAGAAGACGGGTTGCAAGGTCAATGTCAAGACCGCCGGCACGTCGGACGAAATGGTCGCGCTGATGAATGAAGGCGGCTTCGACCTCGTCACCGCCTCGGGCGACGCCTCCCTCCGGCTTGTGGCCGGCAAGCGCGTGCAGGAGATCAATCCGGCGCTGATTCCAAGCTGGAAGACGGTCGACGAGCGCCTTCAGAACGCGCCCTGGCACACGGTCGAGGGCAAACATTACGGCGTTCCCTATCAGTGGGGGCCGAATGTCCTCATGTACAACACCGGCGTCTTCAAGGATGCGCCAAAGAGCTGGAACGTCGTGTTCGAGGAGCAGACGCTCCCGGACGGCAAGTCGAACAAAGGAAGGGTCCAGGCCTACGACGGCGCGATCTATATCGCGGACGCCGCGCTCTACCTGATGGCCAAGAAGCCCGATCTCGGAATCAAGGATCCTTACGAGCTGAATGAAGACCAGTACAAGGCGGCGCTCGATGTGTTGCGCAAGCAGCACGCGCTCATCCAGCGCTACTGGCACGACGCCAATGCGCAGGTCGACGATTTCAAGAACGAAGGGGTCGCCGCTTCGGGGTCCTGGCCGTTCCAGGTCAATCTGCTCCAGTCCGACAAGCGACCGATCGCCTCGACGGTGCCCGACGAAGGCGCGACCGGCTGGGCGGATACGACCATGATGGCGACGGGAGCCAAGCACCCGAATTGCGCCTATCAGTGGCTTGAGCATTCGCTGCAGCCGAAGGTCCAGGGCGACGTCGCCGCATGGTTCGGCTCGCTGCCGGCGGTTCCCGCGGCATGCAAGGGCAACGCGCTCCTGACCGACGACGGATGCAAAACCAACGGCTACGACAATTTCAGCCGCATCAAGTTCTGGAAGACGCCGGTCGCCAAGTGCGCATCGCAGTCGACCTGCGTCCCGTACTACCGTTGGGTCACCGACTACATCGCCGTGATCGGCGGCCGGTGAGCGTCGAGCCTGTCGGCGAGCGCCTGATGACAAATCGCGGGCGGGCGGAAGAACCCGCCCCGCCTGTTTCCGCGACGCGCTCCTCAGTCGGCGGGAAGCCCATGCCGCCCCTCTCGTCCCCAGCCACGCATTCGACCGCGGTTCTGTTTCGCGGCGTGCGGCGCCATTTCGGCGCGGTGAAGGCGGTCGACGGAGTCGATCTCGACATTGTCGCCGGCGAATTCTTTGCAATGCTCGGGCCTTCCGGCTCGGGCAAGACGACGTGCCTCCGCCTGATCGCGGGCTTCGATCAGCCCACCGGTGGCCACATCGAGATTTTCGGCGAAGCGGTGGAGGGCGTGCCCGCCTACCGCCGCCCGGTCAATACGGTCTTTCAGGACTACGCGCTGTTCCCGCACATGACCGTGCTCGACAATGTCTGTTATGGGCTGAGGATCCGCGGCGTCGCGAATTCGGAGCGCCATCGGCTCGGCGTCGAGGCGCTGAAGCTGGTCAAGCTCCCCGGCATGGAGAAGCGGAGACCGAGCGAACTGTCCGGAGGCCAGCGCCAGCGCGTGGCGCTGGCGCGCGCTCTCGTCCTGCGCCCGAAAGTTCTTCTGCTCGATGAGCCGCTCGGAGCGCTCGACCTGAAATTGCGTGAGGCGATGCAGGGCGAGTTGAAGACCCTTCAGCATGCGCTCGGCCTCACTTTCGTCTTCGTCACGCACGATCAGGGCGAGGCGCTGTCCATGGCCGATCGCGTCGCCGTCTTCAATCACGGACAAATCGAGCAGGTCGGCGACCCCAAGGACATTTACGAGCGGCCGCGCACGCGGTTCGTCGCCGATTTTGTCGGCGGCTCCAACGTCATCGAAGCTGCGATTGTGCGAGGGTGGACCGGGCTCGACCGGCCGGCGAGCCTGCGCCCCGAAAAGATCGAGCTTCTCGCCCCTGGCGAGACATGCCCTACGGGCGCGTTGGCGATCGATGGCCGCGTGGGCCAGGTCCTGTTTCACGGCGCCGCCTACCGTGTCGAACTGATCGTCTCCGGCGAGCGCCGCCTTGTTCTGACCGTGCCGGCCTCCGGGCGACCCCCGGAGCAGGGCGAGCTCGCCCGCGCGGCCTTCTCCCAGGACGCACTGCATCTGATGGAGCCCGAATGACTCAGGCTCTCGTCGGAGTCGCACCGAAAGACACGGCCCTTCGGCGCATTTCGGACGTTCTGGTCCAGCGGCGCACGCTCCTTTTGCTGCTTCTGCTCGCGCCTCCGCTGCTCTGGCTGGGCGTCATCTATCTCGGCGCTCTGTTCGCGATGCTCGTGCAGAGCCTGTTTTCGATCGATGAGTTCTCCGGCGCAATTGTCTACCAGCCGACGCTGAAGACTTACGCGGAGCTTCTTGCCCCGGCCAATCTCGACATCATCGTCCGCACGCTCGTCATTTCTTCGGTCGTCACCGCCCTCGCTGCGATCGTCGGGTTTCCGATCGCCTACTACGCGGCGCGGTACGCACGGGGAAAGGTCAAGGCGCTGTTCTATGTCGCCGTGATGATGCCGCTGTGGTCGAGCTATCTCGTCAAGGTCTATGCCTGGAAGTTGCTTCTGGCCAAAGAAGGCGCGGTCGGCTGGCTGATGCATGCGGCCGGCCTGACCGGAGCCCTGGACGCGTGGCTCGCCGCGCCGCTTGTCGGCGGCCCGTCGCTCTCGGTCAGCTATACCGGCATGGTGCTGACATTTCTTTATCTCTGGACGCCGTTCATGGTGTTGCCGGTTCAGGCGTCGCTGGAACGCGTGCCGGCGACGCTGATCGAGGCGTCGGGCGATCTCGGAGCCAATCCGAGACAGACGTTCCGCCACGTGATCCTGCCGCTGGCCGCCCCGGGGCTGGTCGCCGGATCGATCTTCACCTTTTCGCTCACGCTCGGCGACTACATCGTGCCTCAGATTGTCGGACCCTCCTCGCTGATCCTCGGCCAGGCCGTCTACGCGCAGCAGGGCACCGCCGGGAATATTCCTCTCGCGGCTGCGTTCTGCGTCGCGCCGATTCTCGTCATGGTCGTCTTCCTGACCGTGGCGAAGCGCGTGGGGGCGCTCGATGCGATCTGATCGACGCGGCAGTCGACTGCGCGCCGGGGTTCGCCCATGAACGCTCCGCGCTCGCCTCTCGGTCTGCGGCTGGCCGCGGCCGCGGGGCTCGCATTCCTGCATCTGCCGCTCGCGTTCATCCTGCTCTATGCGTTCAGCAACGAAGACCGCAGCTTCGTATTCCCGCCTCCGGGTCTGACCCTGCGATGGTTCGGCGTTGCGTGGAACCGGCCCGACATATGGGAGTCGCTGGCGCTTTCGATTCGCGTCGCGCTCCTGTCGACCGCGCTGGCGCTGCTCCTGGGCACGCTCGCCGCGGGGGCGCTGGCGCGTGCGAAGTTCTTCGGACGCGAGGCCATCTCCCTCCTCTTCGTCCTGCCGATCGCTCTGCCCGGCATCGTCACCGGGATCGCGCTGCGCTCGGCCTTCGGCCTCATGGACATCCCGTTCTCGTTCTGGACGATCGTCCTGGGTCACGCGACGTTCTGCATCGTCGTCGTCTACAACAACGCTGTGGCTCGCTTCCGTCGGCTCTCGCCCTCGATGGTGGAGGCTTCGATGGACCTCGGCGCCGACGGCTTCCAGACCTTTCGACATATTGTGCTGCCGTCGGTCGGCACCGCTCTTCTGGCCGGAGGGCTGCTCGCTTTCGCGCTGTCCTTCGACGAGGTGATCGTCACAACCTTCACGGCCGGTCAGCAACGCACCCTGCCAATCTGGATGCTGGCCGAACTCATCCGACCCCATCAGCGCCCGGTGACCAATGTCGTCGCCGTCGCCGTGATCGTCGTCACCACGCTGCCGATTCTCGCCGCCTATTACCTGACGCGCGAAGGCGAGCATGTCGCCGGCGCCGGAAAATAGCGGCCGGTTCCATCGTTTCCTGTTCGAGGAGAAAGGTCCCATGTTCGATACCGACATGCTCATCGGCGAGACATTCGTCGCCGGCGCCGAGGCCGGGGAGCGCGTTCTCAATCCGAAAACCGGGGAGCTGATCCTCGATCACCCGGAAGCCTCGCTTCAGCAGGTCGAAGCGGCCGTCGGCGCAGCGGAAAAGGCATTCCCGAAATGGTCGGGCACGACTCCCGCGGAGCGCTCGGCCCTGCTGTTGAAGCTTGCCGACGCAATCGAACGCAATGCCGAGTCCCTGGCCGCTCTCGAAGCGCTCAACTGCGGCAAGCCGCGCGTTCGCGTGCTGAATGACGAGATTCCCGCGATCGCCGACTGCTTCCGCTTCTTTGCGGGCGCGGTGCGCACCATGCACGGCGCGGTGGCGGGAGAGTACATCGCCGGCCATACCTCGATGATCCGGCGGGATCCCATCGGAGTCGTCGGCTCGATCGCGCCCTGGAACTACCCGCTGATGATGGCGGCGTGGAAGCTCGCGCCCGCGCTCGCCGGCGGCAACACTGTGGTCCTCAAGCCCTCCGAGCAGACGCCGCTGACAACGCTCAGTCTCGCTCGCCTCGCCGCCGACATCTTTCCTCCCGGCGTCCTGAATGTGATCGTCGGGCGCGGCGAGACGGTCGGCAATGCGCTGATCAATCACCCGAAGGTCGCGATGGTGTCGCTGACCGGCGACGTCGCGACCGGTAAGAAAGTCCTGACCGCCGCCGCCAGGACGGTCAAGCGCACGCACCTCGAACTCGGCGGAAAAGCCCCGGTGATCGTGTTCGACGACGCGGATCTTGCGGCGGTTGTCGAGGGCGTGAAGGTGTTCGGCTACTACAACGCGGGCCAGGACTGCACGGCCGCCTGCCGGATCTACGCCGGGGCGAAAATCTACGACAATCTTGTCGCCGATCTTGCGGCTGCCGTCGGGACCCTCCGGTTCAACGAAGCCGACGACGACTCGAACGACTTCGGACCGCTCATTTCGGCCCGCCAACGATCGCGCGTCTCCTCCTTCGTCGAACGGGCGCTGGAAGCAAAGCACATTTCCGTCGCCGCCGGTGGTCGGCCGGCTCCGGGGCGCGGTTTCTTCTATGAGCCGACGGTGGTGGCCGGCGCGCTGCAAACCGACGAGATCGTCCGGCGCGAGGTGTTCGGTCCGGTGGTGTCGGTGACACGCTTCGACGCCGTCGACGAGGCCGTCGCCTGGGCGAACGATTCGGATTACGGTCTCGCCTCGTCTGTCTGGACGCGCGACCTCTCGAAGGGCATGCGGACCGCCGCGCAGCTCCAGTACGGCTGCACATGGGTCAACTGCCACTTCATGCTG